>PKXQ01000093.1 GCA_003132405.1 Acidobacteriaceae bacterium
ACGTAGCAGAGGCGGCGCTCTTCTTCGATCTGATCTGGCTCGATGAGCGTGCGCGAATGCGGAAAGAGGCCTTCTTCCATTCCGGCCAGGACGACCAGCGGAAACTCCAGGCCCTTGGCGGCGTGCAGGGTCATAAGGGTGATCTGCGCCTGCTCGTCGTATTGGTCGGCGTCGCTGACCAGGGCGGCGTGGTCGAGGAACTGGTCGAGGGTTTCGCCGCGATCGCGGGAGTCCATGGCGGCGTTGACCAGTTCGCGGAGATTTTCGATGCGGGAGAAAGCTTCGGGCGTGTCCTCTTCTTCTAGTTGCTTGATGTAGCCGGTGCGATCGATCAGGAATTTTAGAAGCTCAGCGGTGTTGGCGGCGGCTCCGGGGGCGCGGAAACCGTCGGCTGCGGTTGCGGCGTCGGCTTCCTGCGGGATGTCTTGGCGGGCATCCTGCACTTCCTCGTCTTCGTCACTCGCGGCGGCATCGCTGCTGCTTGACGGAGTATCTTCGTTGGCTCCGAAATCGAAACTGAAGTTGGTGGGGTCGAAGTCGGTGTCGGAGACTTCTGGCTTGGGCGCCTGCGCAGACAGTTTTTCGATGGGCTGCGGGACATTGGCGTCAGTTGTTTTGGCGCTTTGTTCCAGTTGGTCTACGTAGGTGCCGGCTAACATGGCATGGGCGTCTTCGATTAGATCGCGGAAGCTTTTTAGGGCGGCTAGCGCTCTTGCGGGTAGTAACTGTCGAGTGATGGCTTCGCGTAATGCTCCCCAGAGGGAGAGGCCGGTTTCTAGCGCTAGTTGCTCGATCGTTTCGATTGTCGTTTTGCCGATGCCGCGGGCGGGAGTGTTGATTACGCGCAGGAGGGAGACGGAATCGTCGGGGTTGAGGACGACTTTGAGATACGAGATCAGGTCTTTGATTTCGGCGCGCTCGTAGAAGGAGAATCCGCCTACGACGTGGTATTTCAGCTGGTAGCGGCGCATCGCTTCTTCGAACAATCGCGATTGCGAGTTGGTGCGGTAGAGGACGGCGGCGCGGGCGGTGTCTCCGTTTTCGGCGGCTTGGCGGACGTAGCGGTTGATGGTGTCGGCGGCGAAGAGGGCTTCGTTTTCTCCGTCGGGAGCTTCGTAGTAGCCGAGTTTGGCTCCGCCTTGGCGGGAGGTCCAGAGATTTTTGCCCTTGCGGCGGACGTTGTTGGCGACCACTGCGGACGCCGCGCCCAGAATGTTTTGGGTGGAGCGGTAGTTTTCTTCTAGGCGAACGATTTTTGCTTCGGGGAAGTCGTGCTCGAACTCGAGGATGTTGCGAATGTCGGCTCCGCGCCAGGAGTAGATGGACTGATCTTCATCGCCTACCGCGCATATGTTGTGCGCGGTGCCGGCCAGGAGGCGCATCAGTTCGTATTGCGGGCGGTTCGTGTCCTGATACTCATCGACGAGAATGTATTGGAAGCGGCGATTGTAGTAGTCGCGCACTGCGGCGACCGATTTGAGCAGGCGCATGGCTTCGAGAAGAAGATCGTCGAAGTCCATGGCGTTCGCTTTGAGCAGTTCTTTGCGGTACTCCTCGAAGATGTGGGCGATTTTTTCAGTCTTTGGATCGGCGGATTGCAGATAGATTTCCTGGGGATCGAGCATGTGATTCTTGGCCCAGGAAATTCGGGAGAGGACGTTACGCGGCGTGAGTTGTTTGTCGTCGAGGCCGAGGCGGCGCATGATGCCTTTGACTACCTGCTGCTGGTCGGCTTCGTCGTAGATCACGAAATTTTTCGTCAGGCCGATGGGGAGCTGGCCGGGGACGGTCGAGGGGATTCGGAGGGCTTCGATATCGCGACGCAATATGCGCACGCAGAAGGAGTGGAAGGTGGAGATTACTGGTTTGGCGATGGTAAGCCCGCCGACTAGTTTTTCTACGCGTTCGGCCATTTCGGCGGCGGCCTTGTTGGTGAAGGTCATGGCGAGGATGGATTCGGGCATGACGCCGATTTTTTCGATGAGGTAGGCGATGCGGAAGGTGATGACTCGAGTCTTGCCGCTGCCGGCTCCGGCGAGGATCAGGACGGGGCCTTCGGTGGTTTCGACGGCTTCGCGTTGTTGCGGATTGAGTTGATCGAGGAACGACAAAGGGGAATGGCTCCGGGTGCGCTAGAGGGATTTTACAGGATGGGGCGGTGAGCTTTTGCGGGCGATCGGTACGACGAATCCTAAGTGGACGAATAATCCCATCAGCGAAGTGCTGTCGGCGAAACCATTAACCACAGAGGTCACGAAGGCACACGAAGGAAATACAACAGCAAAACTCGCCTGCTTGTGCGCTGCTATAATCAAAGATTGCGCTCATGAAGAAGAACTCTCTAGTAGTTAAGACCACGGAAAATGACGGCGATACTCCCGCACCGCGCCGAATTCGATCTACTACCGTGCTTTGCGTGCGGCGCGACAACTCAGTGGTTATGGCTGGGGATGGGCAGGTTACGCTGGGCGAATCGGTGATCAAGCATGGGGCTAAGAAGATCCGGCGGCTTTATCAGGACAAGATTTTGGCCGGCTTTGCCGGGTCTACGGCGGACGCGTTTACTTTGTTTAGCCGGTTCGAGGCTAAGCTGGAGCAGTATCACGGCAATATTGGGCGGTCGGCGGTGGAGCTGGCTAAGGACTGGCGGACGGACAAGTATTTGCGGCATCTTGAGGCTTTGCTGCTGGTTTCGGACAAGGAAGCCACGTTTTTGCTGAGCGGGCAGGGGGATGTGATCGAGCCGGATACGGGGATTGCGGCGATTGGATCGGGCGGTCCGTTTGCGCAGGCGGCGGCACAGGCGCTGGCGGATCACACGCAGCTCTCGTCGCGTCAGATTGCCGAAGAAGCGATGAAGATTGCCAGCCGGATGTGCATCTATACAAATGAGAGGATTACGATTGAGGAGCTCTAGCTGCGCGTCGTTCGCTGTTCGTCGTTCGCAACACCATCCGCACCGGCGCGAATAGCGAAGGACGAATAGCGATCGAATTTTTTTTATGGCTATTTATTTACCTGGAACCGCTGAAGAAGAGCAAGTCACGCTCGATGAGCTGACTCCGCGCGAGATTGTCACGGAGCTTGACAAGTATGTTGTCGGGCAAAAGGACGCTAAGCGCGCGGTGGCGATTGCGCTGCGCAATCGCATGCGGCGGCAGAAGCTTACTCCGGAGATGGCGGAAGAAGTTATTCCGAAAAATATCATCATGATTGGGCCGACGGGCGTGGGGAAGACGGAGATCGCTCGGCGGCTGGCGAAGCTGGCGAATTCTCCGTTTCTCAAAGTTGAGGCTTCGAAGTTTACGGAAGTCGGCTACGTGGGGCGCGATGTGGAGTCGATGATTCGCGATCTGGTTGAGATTGCGATCGAGATGGTGCGGGAAGAAAAGCTGGAGGACGTTGCGGATAAGGCGGAGTTGAATGCGGAGGAGCGGCTGCTGGATATTTTGTTGCCGCCGATTTCGCCGCGGCCGTCGGATTCGGGCTCATCTGGATCGTCGTCTGGGGGCGTGGTGATTGACGCCAGCACCAGCCTGCCTGAATCATCGAATCGCACGCGGGAGAAATTGCGGCAGCAGTTGCGCGAAGGGAAGCTCGACGATCGCACGGTGGAGATTGAAACGCGGGAGCGGAATTTTCCGTCGTTTGAAATTATCTCGAACCAAGGCGTCGAAGAGATGGACGTCAACATTAAGGATATGTTGCCGAACATTTTTGGCCAGCGGACTAAGAAGCGGAAGATGAAGGTCAACGAGGCCTTCGAGTATTTGATCCAGGAAGAAGAGCAGCGGTTGATCGACATGGAGCAGGTGACGCGCGTTGCGATTGATCGCGTGGAAAATTCGGGGATTATTTTTCTGGATGAGATTGACAAGATCGCGGGGCGCGAAAGCGGGCACGGGCCGGACGTTTCGCGCGAAGGCGTGCAGCGCGATATTTTGCCGATTGTCGAAGGCACGACGGTCAATACGCGTTATGGCATGGTGCGCACGGACCACATACTGTTCGTTGCGGCGGGGGCGTTTCACGTTTCGAAGCCTAGCGATCTGATTCCGGAATTGCAGGGGCGATTTCCGATTCGCGTGGAATTGCAGTCGCTTACGATGGCGGATTTCGTGCGGATTTTGACGGAGCCGAAGTCGTCGCTAACGCGGCAGTATATTGCGCTGCTCGAGACTGAGGGAGTGAAGCTGGAATTCACTCCTGATGCGCTGGAAGAAGTGGCGCGCTTTGCGTTTCGGGTGAATGAAGGAACGGAGAATATCGGCGCGCGGCGCCTGCACACGATTATGGAGCGGGTGCTGGATGAGATTAGCTTTGAGGCTCCGGAGAAAAAGGGGCAGACGTTCGCGGTGGATTCGGCTTATGTGCAGAAGATGTTGAGCGAGATTGTTAAGGATCAGGATTTGTCGAGATACATTCTGTAGAAGAGCTTCACCACAGGGGTCACAGAGTTTCACAGGGAAGATCGGGCAACGATCTCTATTTTTTTCGTCTGCTTCATTCTGGGATCTGCTGTACTCCTGCCTCTGATACTCTTTTCTTTTCCGTTTTTTTCCGAATGAAAGCACAGCCTGGAAAGTTCTTCACGATGGCGGCACTCTGCGTGCTACTCGCCAGTTGCGCGCAGACTGGGCCTCCGCTGCCGCCGTCGCTTGAGCTTCCCAAGCCGCCTACGGATCTGCGGGCCAGCCGAAAGGGCGATCGCGTTACGCTCAACTGGAGCGAGCCTACTCTCACTACTGACCGGCAGAGTGTGCGCTATATAGGGCCGACGCTCGTCTGCCGCAGCGTTGAAAGTGAAATTACGCAATGCGGAAATCCCACGGCTTTGTTGCCGGCGCCGCCGGCCGTGCCGCATAAGGCGGTCGCGCAGCGTCGTAGTGAGCGGAAGTCTGCTCCCGATAAGCAGACGCCCGAAGCCTACACGGATACTCTGCCGGCAAATTTGTTGCGAGCGGATCCGGCGGCGGAGTTGACTTATGCGGTCGAGGTGCTGAACCGCAACGCGCGAGGGGCTGGATTGTCGAATCGCGTGCATGTGCCGGCGGTGGCGACGCTGCCTCCGCCGGGCGATGTGGCTGCTGCGCTCAATGGCGAGGGCGTGGAGCTTACTTGGACTGGCGTTACTGGGACGAACAGTACTTCGCCGGCTGCGGGCGAGACGCAGAAATGTTTTGATGAACCGAGCGGGAAATCACCGGGGTTGCAGGTTCGGTATCGCGTTTATCGGCGTGACGAAAGCACGGGCAAGGACACGATTGCGGGCGAGGTTGCTTTCGAGCACGGTGTTGTGCATTTCATGGATTCGAGTTTTGAATGGGAGAAGACTTATCTCTACCGCGTTACTGCGGTGACGATCGTCAAGCGGGCGGATGACGAGGTCCAAGTGGAGGGGGATGACAGCGCTCCGGTGAGGGTGGTGGCGCATGATGTGTTTCCCCCGTCGGTGCCTACGGGGTTGCAGGCGGCTTATTCGGGTGAGGGGCAGAAGCCGTTTATTGATTTGATATGGGCTCCGGTGACGAATGCAGATTTGGCGGGATACAACGTTTATCGATCGGAAACGGGCGGCGGCGCGGGCGAGAGGATGGTTAGGGTGAATTTGGAGCTGGTGAAATCGCCTGCTTATCGGGATATGGCGGTGGAATCGGGCAAGACTTACACGTATTCGGTTTCTGCGGTGGATGTGCGGGGAAATGAGAGTGGGCGGTCGGAGGAGACTAGCGAGGCGGTACCGTAGACGACAGCTGCGCGGTCGCGGCGAGAGCTTTACCACGGAGGGCACAAGGACACAGGGGAAAGTTGGGGCTAGCCACGAGTCAGATTTTTCGCTGAGTTGTGTTTTTATTTCGCTTAATTGTGTTTGAATGAAAGTGCGATGAAATATTGCCGATTTGCGCTTAACGGATCTGCCCATTACGGGCTAGTCGAAACTGTTGTGGGCAGCGGGGAAGAAGAGATTACGCGCCTGCTGCTCCAGCCGCCACACCATAGCGACGGCGATGTGGAGAGCCTGCCTAGCCGGCGGATGGACCGGATTCCGCTGGTCGAGGCTCATTTGCTGGCGCCGGTGCAGCCTTCGAAGATTGTTTGCGTGGGGCGTAATTATAAGGAGCATGCGGCCGAATTGGGCAATGAGGTTCCGACGGAGCCGCTGCTGTTTTTTAAGCCGCCTTCTTCTTTGCTGGCGACGGGCGGGACGATTGTGCGGCCGGCAATTTCTGAGCGCACGGATTATGAGGGTGAGCTGGGAGTTGTGATTGGGCGGCGCTGCCACCGGCTGGACGAAAACGAAGATGTGCGTCCTTATATTTTGGGCTACACCTGCGTGAATGATTTCACGGCGCGCGATCTGCAGAAAAAAGACAGTCAGTGGGTGCGGGGCAAGGGCTACGATACTTTTTGCCCGGTGGGGCCGCTGGTCTCGGACGAGGTGAATCCGTGGAAGGGCGTGCAGGTGGAAACCCGCGTAAATGGCGAGGTACGGCAGTCGGGCAACACGCGCGATTTTATTTTTTCGCTGGGCACGGTGATTCGCTATATCTCGCAGATCATGACACTGGAGCCGGGGGATCTGATTGCTAGCGGGACGCCTGAGGGTGTTGGGCCGGTGGTGGCTGGGGATGTCGTTGAAGTATTGATTGAGGGGATTGGGAAGTTGAGTAATCCTGTGGCCTAGCAGGCTGCTGAAAAACTCACGGAACTAGTTAGAAGCTGACCGCAGGCGCTAAAGCGCGGACACATCTTCAGCGGCTTAGCGGCACGAGTGGAACTCGTGCCCTTACCCAAAGCCGCCGCGCGGGAAGTTTTTCCGCAGCCTGTGAGCTCGTGCCTTTCCCGAAGCCCGATCGATTAGAGTTCTTCAGCATCGGCTAAGAGAGCGAAGCGCGCGGCTTATTGCTTCCTGTCCGCGGCCTGCTTCACTACTTGTTCGATTAACTGTGCTGCGCGCAGGAGAGTATCTAGATCTCGATGCGTCGCCTCGCTGAGAATTTCCGCTAGTTGTTGTACTCTCCGCGTTCTTGCCTGCTGGAGCAGGCGTTCTCCTTTCGCGGTTGCGGTCACGCGAATCCTACGCGCATCGTGCGCGTCGGTCTCGATTTTCGCCAGGCCGGAGCCCTGCAAGCCGGCGACAATGCGGCTCATGGTGGGGGCTTTTACTTGCTCGGCGGCGGCCAATTGGCGTAACGCCATGGGGCCTCCGAAGACGAGGACGGAGAGCGCGGAAAGGCGGGCGGGGCCGACTCCGGCGAGAGCGTCTTGCTTGCGGGCGTGGCGGAGAAGATGAATGGCGGCGGAGTGCAGGCGGTCGGCTACTTCGAAACGGCTGGGCTTCTTCAAATCTGACATACGACAAAAAGCTTAGCATTGGGATGCTTAGCGGTGCTAACAATTATCTTGACAAGAGGAATGCGGATCCTATAATTCGTTAGCAGTGCTAAGTAATAGGAGCGCTTTATGACGGACTTCCAGCGTTGTTTTGAGCTTTTGAAAGCGGGCGATGGGGATGGTTTGCGACGAATTCTGGAACAGGATCCCGGCGCTTCTGAAGCGCGCGATGCTATGGGGGTGAGCCTGCTGATGCAATGTCTTTATCGCGGACAGCGTGACTTGGCGGAACTGATTGCGGGCAAGAAGAAGCTCGATATTTTCGAGGCGGCGGGGCTGGGGCGGTTGGATCGGCTCAAGAGTTGTATTGATGATTTGCCGATTGGGGGTTCGATCGACTCGGCTTCAAAGGATGGTTTTACGGCACTGCACTTCGCGTGTTTCTTTGGCCAGCCTGAGGCGGCACGGCTGTTGCTGGAGCATGGAGCGGCAGTCGATGTGGTGGCGGCGAATCCGACTCGGGTGATGGCGCTGCATTCGGCGGCCTTGGCTCGCAATCTGGAAGCGGCGCGGCTGCTCGTCGAGCGGGGAGCGCCGGTGAATGCGCGGCAGCAGGGAGGGTGGGTTCCGATTCATGCGGCGGCGCAGAATGGGGATAGAGCGATGGTGGAAATGTTGCTTGAGCACGGGGCGGATGCTTCGCTAGCGAATGATGCGGGGAAGACTGCGGCGGAGGTTGCGCGGGAAAAGGGGCATGGGGAGATTGTTGAGTTGCTGGAAGGGCGAACGTAATGGCGTTGGCGGTGGCGGCTGAAGAGGTTGCTGAACACTCGTTGGGCGCTCGGTAGTCTCCCCCAGCGGCTAAAGCCGGTACTGAAAAGGAGTTCTTATCGCAGCGCTGAAGCGCTGCGCCACCCAGATGCAAGGACAAAACCCGTCGGCTACGATACATCCAGCTAAACACATCATTCTACTTGATTTACGCAGGGGCTTAGCATCTGGGGGGCTCAGATACGAGTAGCCGATTCTGGACTTAACTCTTGGTGCGGTGGGCGCATCCTAACAGTTATAATGTGATAGCGGTAACTTGGGGCTTTGTGTCGCAAAATCCGAATCAAGAAGTGAAGATTAAATTATGTCGACGAAGTTGAAGATCACGATTATTGCCAGCTCGCTGGCGATTCTGCTGTTCACGGTGGTGGGCGGTTTTGTCAACGTGCGGGCGTCTTCGAATGATGGGGCGTATCGGCAGTTGTCGGTGTACAGCGAAGTGCTGTCGCGGATTCGGCTGGAGTATGTAGAAGAGCCGAATATTGCGGGCGTGACGGATGGTGCGCTGCACGGGCTGCTGGAATCGCTGGATGCCAATTCGAGCTATTTGTCGGCCGAGGAATACAAGCACTACAAGACGACGAAGAGTGGCGGGAAGGCGGATATTGGCGCCACTGTCTCGAAGCGTTTTGGATATGCGGCGGTGGTGGCGGTGATTCCGGGAGGGCCGGCGGAGAAGGCTGGGATCGACAACCAGGACATTATCGAATCGATCGAGGGTAAGAGCACACACGACATCTCGCTGGCTGAGATTCACAGCCTATTGACGGGCGACGTAGGGTCGACGGTGACGGTGGCGGTGGTGCGGCCGCGGCGGGCGGAGCCGCAGAAGATTGTGATCACGCGCGATATCGTTGCGATTCCTCCGGTGAACGAGAAGATGCTGGCGGATAACGTTGGCTACATACAGGTGGACGCGTTCCCGGAGGGGAAGACGCAGGAGATTGCTGACAAGATTCGTGACCTGCAGCGGCAGGGAGCGAAGAAGCTGGTGCTTGATCTGCGGAACTCGGCTAGCGGTGTGGAGGCTGAGGGCGTGGCCACGGCGAACCTGTTTCTGGATCATGGGACGATTACTTATTTGCAGGGGCAGAAGTTTCCGCGCGAGGCGTTTAATGCCGATGCTTCGAAGGACATCACGAAGCTGCCGGTAGTGGTGCTGGTGAATCGGGGGACGGCGGGGCCAGCGGAGATTGTGGCGGCGGCGATTCTGGAGAATGCTCGCGGGGACGTGGTGGGGGATAAGACTTTCGGCGATGGATCGGTGCAGAAGCTGATCGAGATGCCGGATAATTCGGCGCTGATTCTTTCGATTGCGAAATATTATTCGCCGAGCGGGAAGGCGATTCAAGATGTGGCGGTGACGCCGAATGTGCTGGTGGCGGATGCGGCCGAGGATGATGGCGGATTGCCGGATGATGATGAGGCGGCTCCGGATAAATCGGCGGCGCAGAAGGATGAGAAGCCGAAGAACCAGCCGGACGATCAGCTGAACAAGGCGTTGGAAGTTTTGAAGAACCGGAAGGGGTAAAAATCAGGTTTTCAAGGTTTCAGAGTTTCAAGGTTTCAAAGTCTTATAATCGCTCGCTTTGGCGGGCGATTTTTTTTGCGCGCGGAATGTGAAGCCTGGTCGCTGGCGCTTGCGATAACATTGAAACACCTTACACCTTAAAACCTTGAAACTCTGAAACATTGAAACTTGCGTTTCGGCGCGCTGATGAAAATTATTTACCAACATCTTCCTGCGATTGAAATTGCCGGGCGGAAGCTTGTGGGACGGGTGCTGTTTGGATTTCTCGTTCTGCTTTCGGCCGCGGTGGGCGCGACGGTTGGGCTGCTATTGGTTTATTCGACTGATCTGCCTCAGGTTGAAGAGCTGGAACGTTATCGTCCCAGCTCGGTCACGGAGCTTTATGACGGACAGGGGAGAGTAATTGGGACGTTTGCTTTGCAGCGGCGGGTGATTGCAGCGTATGACGATTATCCGGAGGTGCTGCGCAATGCTTTGATCTCGATTGAGGACAAAGATTTTTATCGGCATTCGGGGATCAACGTTTGGCGTATTATCGGCGCGGCTTATCGCGATATTGAATCGGGCGGGAAGGTGCAGGGAGCATCGACGCTGACGATGCAGCTGGCGCGCAATTTGTTTTTGTCTCCGGACCGGTCGTTTTATCGGAAGGTGCAGGAGGCGTTGCTGGCAATCCAGATTGAGCGGCGGTTTACGAAGCCGCAGATTTTTACGCTTTACGCCAACCAGATATTTTTGGGGCACGGCGCTTACGGGTATGAGGCGGCGTCGGAATATTATTTCAGCAAACCGGCTAAGAAACTGACATTGGAAGAAGCGGCGCTGCTGGCGGGATTGCCGAAAGCTCCGCAATACTATTCGCCCATCACGCATCCGGAGCGGGCGCTGAGGCGGCGCAATCTCGTGCTGAATGCAATGCTCGAGGACGGAAAGATCACGGCGGCACAGGCGGCGGAGGCAAAGAGCAAGCCGCTCGCGCTCAATTTACAGAAGGATCAGAATGCGCTGGCTCCGCATTATGTGGAGGAGATTCGGCGATATCTGGAAGCGAAGTATGGGAGCGATCAGGTGCTCGAAGGCGGGCTGCGAGTTTATACATCGCTTGATATGGATATGCAGAAGGCGGCGCGGCAGGCGCTGCTCGATGGGCTGGCGGCTTACGAGCGGCGGCATGGTTGGCGCGGGAAACTTTTGAATGTGATTGCGGAGGGGCAGAAGATCGATAAATATGAGGATCCGGATTGGGATCAAGGGCCGGAGGTGAATGGATATGTGCACGCGCAGGTGATGCAGGTTTCGCCAGGCGCGGCGGATGTGCGCTTTGGGGCGCATATGGCTACGCTGGTGCCGGCGGATATGAGCTGGATTCAACCGAAGGCCAAGCTGAAGATTCCGGAGATGCTTCACGTCGGCGACATTGTTTATGTCAAAGTGCTGGCGCTGGATGCGGGCGGAAAAGCGCGCGTCAGCCTGGAAGAGGATTCGGGAGCGGAAGGCGCGCTGGTCGCGATCGATAATGCTACGGGAGAGATCAAGGCGATGGTGGGCGGGCGCGACTTTAATCTCTCGAAGTTTAATCGCGCGACGCAGGCGCTGCGGCAGGTGGGATCGTCGTTCAAGCCTTACGTTTATACGGCGGTGATCGATGAGGGTGGGAGCCCGGACGATACGATTGTCGACGCGCCGGTAACTTTTCAGACGGCTTCCGGGCCTTATACTCCGCACAATTATGACGGCAAATTTGAGGGGACGATCACGCTGCGGCGGGCGCTGGCGCAGTCACGGAATATTCCGGCGCTGAAGCTGGCTGATCATGTGGGGATTAAGACGGTGATCGATTATGCGCACCGGTTTGGCGTGACGGCGAATATTCCGGCGTATTTGCCGGTAGCGCTGGGGTCGGCGGAGATTACTCCGCTGGAGCAGACTTCGGCGTTCAGCGTGTTTCCGAATGACGGAGTGCGCGTGGCTCCGCGATATATCACGAAGGTGACGGATTACGAGGGGCGCATTCTGGAGGAGGATTTTTCGGATATTAAAGATGCGGTGAGTTCGCGGACGGCTCGCGTGATGACCTCGATGCTGCGGGAGGTAGTGCTGCACGGGACGGCAGTGGCAGCCTCGAAGATGCCGTATCCGCTGGCGGGGAAGACGGGAACGACTAACGATTTTACGGATGCGTGGTTTGTCGGGTTTTCTCCGACGCTGACTTGCGGAGTGTGGATTGGGTACGACGAGAAGAAATCGCTCGGCGATAAAGAGACGGGAGCGCGGGCGGCGCTGCCGATATGGATGCAGTTTATGAATGTGGCGCTGGCGGGGAAAGATCCGGGGGAATTTCGGCCGGCTCCGGCGATGGGGAATCCGGCGGTGGCGCGGAAGGTGGATACTCCGGATGTGGCGCCGGGGGATGGGGAGTTGCATTAGAGGCGGTGGCGACGGTTTATGTTTCGCCTCCTGTGTAGCAGGGTCCGACGGCGGTGTTGCCGGGGATGGTGGTTGGCATCAAGGGTGTGAAGTTGAATGTTGGTGGTGGGCCGGAGGGGAGTTCGGTGCTGTCGCTTGCCGGGCACCATGTTCGGCTGGAGGTGGGGGCGAAGTTTTTGCTGATGCCGAACTTGAATGCGACGGGCGCGGCTGCGTAGTGCCGTGTGATGAGGATCGTGAGAATAAAGATGGCAACATAACATTCTCCGCGAGTGAGCCTGGACCAGCGAATTGGTTGTCTCAAGCGCGAATTCAATGCGGGCTCTAGCGGGCAGAGAAGCTGAAGATCGTCACCGTGTGGTAGCGCTGGCCGGACTTTAGCTCGGTGGATGGGAAATCTGGATGATTTGGAGAATCGGGGAAATGTTGCGTCTCGAGACAGAGGGCTGCGTGCTGTTCATAGGGCTTGCCGCCTCTGCCTTTGACTGAGCCGTCGAGAAAATTTCCGCTGTAAAACTGGACGCCTGGTTGATCGGTTAAAACTTTTAATACTCGGCCGCTGCTGGGGTCGAAGAGTTCAGCGGCTTCGGTTAATTTTCCGGTCTTATTGTCGAGCACCCAGTTGTGATCGTAACCGCGACCAAGATGAAGCTGGTCATCGTTGGCGCTGATGCGCGCGCCGACCGCGGTGGGCTTGCGAAAATCGAACGGAGTGGATTCTACGGGCTTCAGTTCGCCGGTGGGAATCAATCCGGCGTCGACGGGCGTGAAGTGGGAAGCGTGGAGTGTGAGTTCGTGCTTCAGGATGTCGCCTTGAGCGGCGAGATTGAAATAGGAGTGATTGGTTAGATTGACAACGGTGTCTTTGTCGGTCGTGGCTTCGTAGTCGATACGCAGATCGCCTTTGACAAGTGTGTACTTCACGGTGGCGGTGAGGTTGCCTGGGAAACCGGCCTCGCCGTCTTTGCTCAGGTAAGTCAGTTCCACTCCGTTGGCGATTGGCTTCGCTTTCCAGACCATATTGTTGAAACCGTGGAGGCCGCTGTGGAGAGTATTGTCGCCATTGTTTTTAGGGAGCGAGTATTTTTGGCCGTCGAGAGTAAAGCTGGCGTGAGCGATGCGATTGGCATAGCGGCCGATGATCGCTCCAAAGAAGGCGTTGGACGGGCCGTTGAAGTTGGAGACGTAGCCGTCGAGATCGTCGAAGCCGAGCACTACGTTGGCGGACTTGCCGTTGCGGTCGGGCGTTTTCATCGAAACTAAAATTCCGCCGTAGGTGGTGATGCGAGCTTCGTAGGCAACATCGCTGAGGGTGTAAATTTCCACGGCAGTTCCATCCGGCATTTTTCCAAACGGCTCAATGGTTACTTTTGTTTTTGCCTCCGCGATCTTGGTTGTGGCGATCAGACTGACCGCCGCTAACATGGTGCTGATCGCGATCGCCCGCCGAATTTGTTGAACGCTCATTATGGCTCCTTACAGTTCTAATGCGTGGCCTGACCGGCCACGGACGCTGCCACGGCAATTAATTTCGGAAGCACGACGCTTAGGGGATCGTCTCCGGGCCGCCCCAAAGCGAAATATAGCTTGCTATATAAAGAATACAACTCGGCGTAGATACGTTGCGCGGATTCCTGCGGCATAAAAGTGCGGTGCGGAGGGCAAATTTTGTCTTGCGCCGCTTCGATGGTTGGGAAAGTCTTGGCTGCGAGAAAAGCGAAAATCGCAGAGCCAAGGCTGACTACGCTTTTGCTGGGAACCAGCACTGGGTGGCCTAATACGTTGGCGTAAACCTGATTCAGTACGTCGTTTTTTTGCGGGATGCCGCCGGCGTTGATCACACGTTTGACTTGTACGCCGTGGTCGGCCATGCGATCGAGGATTACGCGAGTGTGAAAGGCGGTGCCTTCGATGGCGGCGAAGAGTTCATCTTGCACGGTGCTTTGGAGATTCCATCCGAGCGTGATGCCTCGCAGGTTGGGATTGACGAGGACGGTGCGGTCGCCGTTATCCCAGGTCATGCGGAGAAGGCCGGTCTGGCCGGCGCGATAATTTTCCAAGCCGACGCTTAGAGCTTGGACAGTGGTGCCGGCGCGGGTTGCGATGGCGTTGAAGATGTCTCCAGCGGCAGAGAGACCGGCTTCGATTCCGGTGCGGTGCGGATGAACGCTGCCCTCGACCACGCCGCACACTCCCGGAACCAGACTCACTGAGGGAGTAATGCCGATGATGCAGGTCGAAGTGCCGATGACGTTGACCATATCATCGGTGCGGCAGCCCGCGCCGATGGCGTCCCAATGGGCGTCGAAGGCGCCGACGGGGATTGGAATGCCGGGCTTGAGGCCGAGCTTTTCTGCCCAAAATTCGGTGAGAGCGCCGGCGATTTGGTCGGAGGTTGTGTATTCGCCGTCGAGTTTTTCGCGGACGCCTTGCAACAGAGGATCGACCTTTACGAGAAAGCTTTCGGGGGGAAGGCCGCCCAGCGCGCGATTCCAGAGCCACTTGTGGCCCATGGCGCAGATGCTACGCTTAACTTTTTTCGGATCGGTAATTCCGCAGAGTGTGGCGGCGACCATGTCGCAGTGTTCGAAGGCGGATACAAAATCTTTGCGTTGATCAGGATTGTGGCGGAGCCAGTGAAGGAGTTTTGAAAATCCCCACTCGGAGGAGTAGACGCCGCCGCACCATTGAATGGCCTCGAGACCTTCGCAATGGGCAGCTTCGGTGATCTCGGCCGCTTCGCCTTTGGCGCGATGATCGCACCACAGGTAATACGCACCGAGCGGCTGCATGTTTTTGCCGACGGGAATTACGGAGGAACCGGTGGTATCGAGGGCGATAGCCCCGACTTGATCGCCGCTAATGGCGGTCTTTTTCAGCGCTTCGCGCGTGGCGGCGGCGAGGGCGCGCATGTGATCGTCGTGGGATTGAGTGGCGTATTCAGGATCCTCGCGCTTGCGATGGAGCGGATATTCCTGGATGGCGGACTGGAGCATGCCGCGTTCGCTATCGACCAGAGAGACGCGCACGCTCAGAGTTCCGAAATCTACTCCCGCTACGATGGCCATCAGCAGGCTCCGTTATCGCGCCCGTGGAAGTAGATATCCCAGCCGAGATAGCGCGTGACGGCTTCGTGGACGGCGGAGGCGACGGTCGATGATTCCGCGGAAAGATTGGCGGCGACGTGGTGCTCGAAGCCGCGTTCGCAAATGTAGCGCAGCAGCTTTTGCATGCGCGCGATCTCGACAACGCCTGCGCCGCCGAAGGTGTTGAGCGGGTCGTCGGTAAATCGGCCTTGGCCAACGTAGCCGCGCATTCTTCCGGCAGTGTCGTCGGTGGAGAAGCGGGCGAAGCTCATTTTTTCGGGCTTGATGAGGCCGACGCAGGTGCCGAATGTGTTTTCTTTGCCGACAGTGCCGGCGATGATTTCCTGGAAATCCATTTTCACGGAGCGGAAGAAATGTTTGGGCAGATTGGAGCAGTGAAAGCAGACTGCCTTGTTTGGATCCGATCCGTAATTGTTGTTCCAGTCGAGGAGGGCAGATGGGGCGCCAGACGCGAGTTGCAGGGCGTGCATTCCGAGGACGCCGCAAATATCGACCTCGCAGGCGCTGGAGAGGAGTTCATTGCTCATCATGCTCATGATGGTGCAGGGGACGACGCCGAGATTTTCTTCGATCGAAGTCCAGCACTGGACGGCGCTGATGGCGACTTCGGTTGCGGCCATCCACTGGTCGATGACTGCGCCTAGCTTTGCCATTTTTAGCAATGCGGGCGCGGGGACGCTGCTGGAGTCTACATACTTTTTGATGGCGGATAGCTTGGCTTGCGCATGGTCATCGTTGTCTTTCATGCGATCGATGCGGCCGAGGACTTCGGAGAGATCGAGGGTTTCGATGGAGATGCCCTGGGATTCGAGAATCTTTTCGCTGTAACGAACGGTGTTGAAGGCGGCTGGGCGCGCGCCGATGGCGCCGACTCGCAGGTTGCGAAATCCCTTTACTACGCGGCAGACTGCGGCGAACCATTCGAGGTCGTTGGCAAACTCGGGTGAACTGGGACTTTCTGTGTGGAGCGTGGTTATGGAATAGGGAATGCCATATTGGCGAAGGTTGTTACATGCCGACATTTTTCCGCAGAAACTGTCGCGACGGGAGGCAATCGTCATCTGGGTGGGATCGTCGGGCGTGGCCTGAATCAGGACTGGAACGCGGAGATCGGCGAGGCGCAAGGCGTCGGCGATGGCGCGCTCTTCGCCGAAATTCGGTAGAGTGACTATAACTCCGTCGATGCGGTCGCGATTACGCTTGAATAAGTCGGCGCAGCGGCGGGATTCTTCGCGGGTCTCGACTGCGCCGTACTTACTCTCCTGTGGAGTAAGTGCGACGGCTTCGATTTCGGCCTTTTGCAGCACGCTGAGAATTTCTTCGCGGCCGCTTTTGGCTAAGTGATCGGGAAAAAAGCCACGGTTCCCGACGATAACTCCCATTACCATCTTTCTTTGATTGGACGGCATCTTACTCTCCACTTATCAGTCAGGAATTTCTTTTTGACGCAAACTTGAAGCAATAGGCTAAACCGAATATGAGTAATGCGGCTCCCCACCATACGTTGGCGTGCAAATGAAAAAGCACCACGCCGGGATTCGCCGGAGGGTTGATCAACTGATAGATGCCCGCGGCGAGGATCAGCGCGCCATTCACGGCTAGCGAAATTCCGATGAAGAACCAGATTGAAATCATGCCGCTTGCCTCCAGATAATTGACAACCTTTACCAGAAAATAATATTGAGCACGAAAAACACCACGGTCACTATGGCTGCCCAGAAAAGCGGCTTCTGGTACAGCGGGATGTCGCCGACGGAGGGAACTTCCGTCAGGCCGTAGACTAAGCCAGTCAATGCCGTGTCAGGCAAGGGTTTCGTCGCCAAACTCACGACTAGGGTAACGATGACACAGACGATAAAGGACCAGAGGGCCTGGAACATATCCTGCGCCAGGCCTTTGGCGTGGGGAGAAAGCGCTACGTAACGAAGTGCCGCCGGATCGACCTTTACCCATGCCCACATGCTGATGGAGGAAAGCGTGCCGCAGAGCAGGCCCCAGAATCCGCCCGGGCCAGTGGCGCGCTTCCAGAGCATTCCTAAGACGACCGTGCCGAAGAGCGGGGCGATGAAGAAACTGAATAGGGCCTGGACGTAGTCCATGATGCTGGCAAATTGCATTACGAGATAGGCGGTCCCTACGCTGATTAGTACGCCGATTACTGTGGTCCAGCGGCCTACGTTGACGTAATGATGGTCGCTTCCGTTACTGTTGAAAAATGGACGATAGATGTCGTAGGTCCACACGGTAGTGAAGGCACTTACATTGCCTGCCATGCCGGACATGAAACCGGCGATCAGGGCAGTAACTCCCAGGCCTAACAAGCCTGGACCACAGTAACGTGCCAGCATAAGTGGAAGAACGTCGTTGTAACTGTGGCCTCCAGTTACAGTAGCTACAGATTCCGGGACTAACTTCTCGGGTAAGACGGCCAGTCCAATGAGGCCGGGTAGAATTACTATGATCGGCACAAACATCTTGAAGGCGGCGCCAATGATGGGCGCCATTTCCGCGCTGCGAATATCTTTTGCGGCTAGGATGCGCTGGACGACCAGGAAGTCGGTGGTCCAGTAACCCATGGAGAGAATCGCGCCTAGTCCGAAAACAATGCCGACCCAATTGATACCCATGGGATTAGTCGAGAACGAGCCTAGACCGGACCAGAGATGAACGTATTCCGACGATGCTCGTTGCGCGATTTGCAGTTTGAGGTTGGTCCAGCCACCGGCTTCATATAAGCCGAGAATGGGAATGAGCAGAGCGCCGGCCCAGATGAGAAAAAATTGCAGCACTTCATTGAAGATGGCGGAGCGCAGGCCGCCGAGGGTTACGTAGATGGCGACGGTCAGCGACGAGACCCAGATGCTGAAATTGATATCCCATCCGAGGACGATTTGCATGACCTTGGCCATGGCGAACATGTTGACGCCGCTCATCAGTACAGTCATGAAGGCGAAGGAAATCGCGGAGAGGGCTCGGCTGGGCTCACCGAAACGAAGTTTGAGGTAGCCGGGAACGGAGTGGGTTTTGGAGATGTAATAGAACGGCATCATGACGAGCGCGAGGAAAAGCATCGCAGGGATGGCGCCGATCCAATACCAGTGTGTGGCCAGAATACCGTACTGGTAGGCCGATCCGGCCCAGCCCATCAATTCGAGGGCGCCCAGATTGGCGGAGAGAAAACTGAGACCGGCGACCCACGCCGTCATTTCACGGCCGGCCATGAAGAAATCTTCGCCGGTGTTGGCGCGGCCCTTTAAGTACCATCCGATCGAAAGTACGAGGGCAAAATAAAAAACCACGATGACAACATCAATCGGAGCGAGACGGACGAGGTGGGCGGGAACATCGGTCGCGAGCAGCAAGATCATGGTTCGTTCTTGTCAGGATTCCTGCTCAGGATTCCTGTTTTTGTTTCTGGTCTCGATCATTAGTCGTGGGTTGCCCATTGGACTGTCCATAATATGCATCTTTGCCATGTTTTCGGAGGTAATGCTTGTTGTGCAGGGCGGTTCCCAAGGGCTGTGCGGTCGCATTAATGCCAAGCGTGAGATATGCCATGCGCGCGATTGACTCGAGAATAACCGCGTTATGAGCGGCTTCGCGCGAGTCTTTACCCCAGGCGAAGGGCCCATGATTGGCGACCAAGATACCGGGTAAGGTCAGCGGATTAGCTGATTGCAAAGTGCGAACGATGACGTGGCCGGTATTCTTTTCGTAGTCTTCGGCAATTTCGGAGTCGGACATTTCGGGAGTCACAGGCACGGCGCCGTGGAAGTAATCGGCGTGAGTGGTGCCGAAGCATGGAATTGGTTTGCGGGCCTGCGCCCAGGCGGTGGCATATTCGGAGTGAGTATGGGCGATCCCGCCGATTTCAGGAAATTGGTTGTAGAGCACGAGATGAGTGGGAAGATCGGAGGAGGGCCGCAGATGGCCATCGACGATGTTGCCGGCCAGATCGGTGACGACTAGATGATCGGGGCGCAGGTCTTTATAGGGAACTCCGCTGGGTTTGATCACGACTAAACCTTCGGCGCGGGAGATGCCACTGGCGTTGCCGAAGGTGTAGAGGACAAGCCCCTGCCGTACGAGTTCGAGGTTGGCTTCGAGGACTTGTTCCCTTAAACGTTGAAGCATGGTAGCGTCGGTTTCTCCATATTAGACAATTTCAGTAATCGTTTACCCAGAATGAGCGCAATCCAGACCGCTGTTTTGGGAAAGCGGTCGCCACCAAGGCCATAACCAGCGCAACCGAGGTAGGCGAAGAAGGCGCCGAAATACAGGTAGCAATTCTCGCTGCGTCTTCCCGTCTCAACATACCCCGGAGGGACATCGTTTGTTTGAAGCGCGAGTCTGGGGCGGCATATTGGAACTGGCGATTGACAATATAAGCCGTATTTGACATATTGTCAAAGCGGTTAGCGGGGTGGGGATAAAAATGGCCGTCGCGGCATAAAAGTGGCTCGGTCATAACGGTTTTTTGCGGAACTAGTGAAGAGCATAGAGCGTTTAGGGCGGATCGATCAGTGAAGGATGAGTAGGGTCGTTCGACTCCGGAGAACGATTCGCTTCGCGAATCATTCTGTTCCGCTCAGAATAGCAAGGTAGTAGCCGTGGAGAAGATATGAGCGAAAGCGATTCCCTGGTGCACTCGGAGAATCTGCCTATCGGGCGGGCGGGCGAGCTCCTTCATTTGCCGCGCGAGAAAGCAAAGTGGGAGTGGATGAGTTTCTTCGTACGGAGACTGGCTCCAGACGATGTTTATCGAGCGGAGACGAAGGGCGAGGAAGCAGCGTTTGTGTTGCTCGGCGGGACGTGCTTGGCGGATTGGGGGCAGGGCGCGCAGCGAATTGGGAAACGGAACAATGTGTTCGATGGATATCCTTATGCGGTGTATTTGCCCACAGGCAATGCGGTTAGTTTTACAGCCGAAACGGTTTGCGAAATTGCGGAATGCCGCGTGCCTTCGACGGCGCAATTAAAGCCGCGGCTGATTACTCCCGAGGATGTGGTGAGCAGTCTGCGGGGCGGCGGGAATGCTTCGCGGCAGATTGTGGATGTGATGACGCCGGCATTTCCAGCAGACAAACTGATTGTGGTTGAGGTTTACACTCCGGGGGGGAACTGGTCGAGTTATCCGCCGCATAAACACGATGTGCATAACCCTCCTGCGGAAGTCGATCTGGACGAAATTTATTACTATCGGATGAACAAAGAGAACGCGTTTGCGTTTCAACATTTGTATTCGGGGCAGGATGCGGCGGAGCTAACGGTGAAGACGCGAGATGGGGATGCGGTGCTGGTGCGGAGCGGATATCATCCGGTGGTGGCGGGGCCGGGATATGACATTTATTACCTGAATTTTCTGGCGGGATCTTCGCGGGTGATGGCGGTGACGGAAGATCCTCAGCACGTGTGGTTGAAGGCGACGTGGAAGGAAACGGATTCGCGGCTGCCGATGGTGTAGGGCGGGTGATTCTTTGTGAATCTTGGAGTGTGTTTCATGAATCAGCTTTCGCATATTTTCCAAGCGCCTCCCTCAGCGGCTGAAGCCGCGAGGAATGAGATTTGGACCGGCACGGCTGAAGCCATGCCCATTCAAAGCGGGTTTATGGACCTGACTCGGTGAGCAAGGATCGAGTCAGCGCCCTTTTTCATCTGCGATGATGGGCCAGGGGACCAAGGTGGAATCGAGAACGGCTGCTGCGACCGTCGCGACTCCGAAGTTGAAGCGGGTGCTTGGGCTTTGGGACCTGGTTTATTACGGCGTGATTTTGACTTCGCCGATCGCCGTGGTTCCGATGTTTGGCGAGGCGCAGGTGCTCTCGCATGGGCACGCGGTGATCACGCTGCTGGCCGCGATGGTGGCGATGACTGCGACGGCGGTCAGCTTTGGACGGATGGCTACGGTGTATCCGTCGGCCGGGTCGGTTTATACCTATGCCAGCCGGGCGTTCAATCCGATGTTTGGATTCGTCGTGGGCTGGGCGATGTTTCTGGAGTATCTGTTTCAGCCGCTGCAAAATAGTCTTTACGCCGCGCTTACGATTCAGCGGCTCCTTCCGCATGTTCCTTTCGCGTTGTTGTCAGCGGGCGCTGTGGGATTCATGACGCTGTTGTGCTGGTTTGGGATTCGGACTACGGCGCGCGCCAATGAAATTCTGCTTTTTATGATGTCGATCGTGATGGTGGTTTTTATCGGCGAGGCGATCTGGTACATCATTGTGCACCATCATGTGATCGGGCTGATTTCGAGCCAGCCGATTTATGATGCGCGAACTTTTAGCGTGAGGGCGATTGCGGCGGGGACGGCGCTGGCGGCTACGGTTTACATAGGGTTTGATGGGGTCAGCATTTTGGCGGAAGAGGTGGAGAATCCGCAGCGCAATGTGTTGCTGGCTTCGGTGCTGGTATGCGTGTTTACGGGGCTGTTCGCGGCATTTCAGGTTTATCTGGCGGTGCGAGTTTGGCCGGATTACCGGACGCTGGTGAATCCCGAAACGGCGTTTATGGATGTGGCTAGCGTCGTGGGCGGGTACAAACTTTTTGTTGGATTTGGGGCGGTGCTGCTGATTTCGAGTTTGGCTTGCGGGTTGGCGGGTCTGTTGGGAGCGGTGCGTCTGCTTTATAGCATGGGACGCGACAATGTATTGCCGCGAAAAATTTTTGGACATCTGAATGCTGCGCGGGGCAATCCGTCTTATAACGTGCTGATCGCCGGTGTGCTCGCTTATGTGGGGACGCTGACGATGGGGTGGGAGCGGTCGGTTGAGATTTTGAATTTTGGCGCACTGATGGCTTTTATGGCGGTGAATCTGGCGGCGGTCAAGCATTTTGGATTTTCTCCGGGAATGGCGGGCAATCAGCATTTGGTGCTGGATGTGATTGTGCCTAGCCTGGGATTTCTTTTTTGCCTGGTAATTTTTCTCGGCTTGCAGAATTCGACGCTAGTGGCGGGCGCGATCTGGACGATTGTGGGCACGGTGTATGTGGTTTTGAAGACGAAAGCGTTGGGGCAACCGGTGGTGATCGACTTCAGTGAATCGGGCAGTTGATTTGAGAATGGCGTGAGTTATGGCACAGGCGCTCGACGATTGGTACCGTCCGGAAATTCCGCGCAAGGAATTGAAGCAGTTGATGGCGCGAGGGGATGGGAAGGGATTGGCCAACTTCGGGCTGTGGCTGGGCTGTTTGGCGGGCAGCGGATATCTCGCTTACGCGGCAGTCGGAAGTTATTGGGTGCTCCCGGCGTTTCTGTTGTATGGAACGATTTACAGTTCGTGCGATGCGCGGTGGCATGAGTGCGCGCATGGGACGCCGTTCCGGACGCGATGGCTCAATGAGGCGTTCTATTTGCTTTCCTCGATCATGAACATGAAGGAAGGCACGTATATGCGATGGAGCCACACGCGGCATCACACGGAAACGATCATGGTGGGATTGGATCCGGAGATACAGGTGATGCGGCCGGCGAATCTGAGCAGGGTGCTGCTGGATTTTTTGTGGATTCCGGATGCGGTGCAGATGTTTCGGGTGATGATTTTTCATGCGGCCGGGGTGGCGACAAAAGAGGCGCGGGAGTTTGTGCCGCAGAGCGAGTGGCGGAAGATGTTCTGGTGGTCGCGTGCTTATCTTTTGATTTATGCGGGGATGATTGCGTGGTCGGTTGCTGCAAGGAGTTGGCTGCCGCTGCTGTTTTGTCCGCTGGCGCGACTGTACGGGGGATGGCTGCACCAGATGTTTTCGCTTACGCAACATGCAGGGCTGGCGGAGAATGTGCGCGATCACCGGCTGAATACCCGCACGGTGGAGATGAATCCGGTGTTTCAGTTTCTCTACTTCAACATGAATTACCACATCGAGCACCATATGTTTCCGATGGTGCCGTTTCATGCGCTGCCTCGGTTGCATGCGCGGGTTGAGGACGTTTTGCCGCGCACGTATTCGGGGTTGATCGAGGCGTTTCGGGAGATTGTTCCGGCATTGGTTAAGCAATCGCGAGATGCGAATTATTTTGTTTTGCGGGAAGTTCCGGTGCGGCCGGTAGGTGAGCCTACGCCGACGATTGCCGTGGGTGGGGAAACAAACTATGCCTGACGCTATTCCTGAAACGACCATGACGTGGCACGCGGTTTGCGGGGTTGACGAGATCGGCGCGGAAGACGTGGTGCAGATCGAGCACGGCGACAAGATCTATGCGGTTTATCACACGCCGAGCGGATTCTATGCGACGGATGGACTGTGCACCCATGAAGATGAGTTGCTGGCTGGCGGGCTGGTGATGGGGGAGATCATCGAGTGTCCGCGGCATCAGGGACAATTCGAGATTCCGACGGGAGAGGCGCAGGGGACGCCGGTGTGCGTCAATCTGCAGACCTATCCGACGAAGGTTGAGGCGGGGAAGGTTTACATAGGGATTTCGGACTCTGCATAAGCGCATTTGGGCCAAGTGCTAAGCCCTTAGTTTGGTGTCGCCTCGATCGATATTTGGCGGGGCGAAGTTTCGCAGCTGCTAGGGGAACACAAGGTCCTGCGACTTCGCCGAGCCAATCGCTTCGCTCTTGGCGCGGCTTCGCTCAGGATGACAATTTTATGGTGATGAGCAAAGTGAGCCAACGCCCAAAATTTGTTGAGGTTGAAAGATGACGCAAAGGCTGACTACTGCGCAGGCTATCATACGATTTCTGACGGCGCAGTTTGTGGAGCGCGATGGCAGCCGGAATGCTTTTTTTGCGGGATGCTTTGGAATTTTTGGACATGGGAACGTCGCGGGAATTGGGCAGGCGCTACAGCAGAATCCCGATTTTCCTTATTACTTATGCCGCAACGAGCAGGCGATGGTGCATACGGCGGCGGCGTTTGCCAAGATGAGCAACCGGCTGCGGACGCTGGTTTGCACGACGTCGATTGGGCCGGGCGCTACGAATATGGTGACCGGGGCGGCGGGCGCGACGATCAATCGTATTCCGGTGCTGCTGTTGCTGGGAGACATTTTTGCGCGGCGGAATGTGGCTCCGGTGCTGCAGCAACTGGAGTCGACTTCGACGCAGGATGTGTCGGTCAACGATTGTTTTAAGCCGGTGTCGCGATATTGGGATCGAATTCAGCGGCCGGAGCAGATTCTTACGGCGTTGCCGGAAGTGATGCGTGTGCTTACTTCTCCGGCGGAGACAGGAGCGGTGACGCTGGCGCTGCCGCAGGATGTGCAGGCGGAGGCGTATGACTTTCCGGAAGAATTGTTTCAGGCGCGGACTTGGGTAGTGCCGCGGGCGCGGGCGGATGCGGCGGCGTTGCAGCGGGCGGCGGAGTGGATTCGATCGGCGCGGAGACCGCTGATTATTGCGGGCGGCGGAGTGATTTATTCGGGCGCTACGGAAGCGCTCGCTAGCTTTGCGGCGCGCACGGGGATTCCGGTGGGAGAGACGCAGGCGGGGAAGGGGGCGCTGAATTTCGATCATTCGCAGTCGGTGGGCGCGATTGGAGTGACGGGGACATTGGCGGCGAATCGGCTGGCGGCGGGCGCGGATTTGATTGTGGCGATTGGGACGCGGCACAGCGATTTCACTACGGCGTCGAAGACGGCGTTTCAGAATCCTGGCGTGCGGATGATCAATATTAATGTTGCGGAGTTTGATGCTGCGAAGCAGGCGGCGCTGCCGGTGGTGGGGGATGCGCGCGAGACGCTGGAGGAGTTATCCGCTGCGCTTTCGTCGTACCGCGTGGAGGAGAGTTATGCGGTGGAGATTGGGCGGCTGCGATCGGAATGGAGCGGTGAAGTTGATCGGATTTATGGGCGGCGGCATGGGCCTCCGCTTAGCCAGGGTGAGGTGATTGGGCTGCTGAACTCGAAGCTTGGTCCGCGCGACGTGATTGTGTGCGCGGCGGGAAGTTTGCCGGGGGATTTGCATAAGTTGTGGAGGACGCGCGATCCGAAGAACTATCACATGGAGTATGGGTATTCGTGCATGGGATATGAGATCGCGGGCGGGCTGGGTGTGAAGATGGCGGAGCCTAGCCGAGAAGTTTATGTGCTGGTGGGGGATGGATCCTATCTCATGATGGCGCAGGAGATTGTTACTACGCTGCAGGAGAATGTGAAGCTCAACATTGTGATTTTTGATAATCACGGGTTTGGCAGTATTGGTGGGCTCAGTCGCGCTTGTGGGAGTGGAGGATTTGGGACTAAGTATCAGTATCGCGACTCTGGAAACGCGGGCGCGAATATTCCGGTGGATTTTGTTGCTAATGCTGCGAGCCTGGGAGCGCATGCGGTGCGGGTGCGGAGTTATGAGGAGTTATCGTCGGCGCTATCCGACTTAGTCTCGCAGACGCGGACGTCGGTGGTGGTGGTCGAGACGGATTATTACGACGGGGTGGGCGGATATGAGTCGTGGTGGGACGTTCCGATAGCCGAGGTGTCGGAGATGGAGGCGGTCGAGCAGGCGCGGCAGAAGTATGTCGAGGGTAAGAAGAAGGAAAGATATTTCTGGCCTTCCGAGTAGTAAGTCGGATTGGTAAGTCGGGGTGGTGAGAAGTTTTTGGAGAAGGATGGGATGGGTAAGTTAGGGATTGGCGTGCTTGGCGTGGGGGCGATGGGCAGGCGGCATGCGGAGAATATCCGGAGGCTGGTGCCGGAGGCGCGGCTGATTGCAGTGGCCGACGTTGCTCTCGAGCAGGCACGGCGGGTTGCAGCGGAGTTGGAGATTGAGCACGGATTTTCCGGGCTCGACGAGATGCTGGAGCGCAAAGATATTGAGTGCGTGGTGATTGCGACTCCGGATAAATTTCATGCGGAAGCGATTCGGGCGGCGGCTGCGGCGGGGAAACATATTCTTTCGGAAAAGCCGCTGGCTTTGAATCTTGACGACGCGCTCTCGGCGCTCGATGCGGTCGCAAAGGCGGGTGTGTATTTGCAGATGGGATTCATGCGGCGTTATGACCCGGGCTATGCGTCGGCGATGAAGCGGATTGAGGCGGGGGAGATTGGCGAGCCGGTGGTTTTCAAGTCGATTGGGCGGGATAAGGATGCTCCGCCGATTTCTTCTTATGCCTCGAAGCTGAATGGCATGCTTTTTTATAACAATACGATTCACGATTTCGATTTGGCGCGCTGGCTGATGAAGGATGAGGTTAGCGAGGTGCAGGCTTACGCGACGGTTGCGATTCGGCCGGAGATCGCGAAGTTTGGCGACATTGTGGCGGGAGTGGTGAATCTGAAATATGGACGCGGAGCGATTGGCAATATCGAATCGTATGTACAGGCGGTGTATGGCTATGATGTGCGGACGGAGATTATGGGATCGAAAGCATCGATCCTGATCGGGAGTCTGCAACAGACGCCGGTGACTTTTTTGACGGACGAGGGCGGAACGCAAAGGCTGGCGGATCATTTCTTGTCGCGGTTTGACGATGCTTATGTGGCAGAGATGCAGGACTTTGCGCAGAGCATACTGAAGGATCGGGCTCCGCGAGTTACGGGCGAGGATGGATTGCGAGCGCTGGAGATGGCGGTGGCGGCGGAGAAATCTTATCTTCAATCGGCGCCTTGCAGGGTTGGCGCTGAAGGTCAGCATGCAACTGGCGGACGCCCCGGGAATCGTGCGAGGGAGTCATGACACGAGTAACTACTACTTATAAGAGTCCATTGCATGAGATGACGCAATCGACGCCGACTTGCTTGTGGAATGACTCGGCCTCGATCAAGGAACTTAGTTACTCGATGGAACATGGTGGGGTGGGAGCGACTTGCAATCCGGTAATTGTGCTGGGAGTGCTGAAGCAGGAGATGGGGACGTGGAAGAAGCGGATTCGCGTGCTGATTGACGAGCTGCCGACGGCTACGGAGGAAGAGATTGGATGGCGGCTGGTGCGAGAAATTTCGGTGAATGCGGCGCGATTGTTGAAGCCGATTTTTGATGCGCAGCGGGGGCGGAATGGAAGGTTGTCGATCCAGACTGATCCGCGGTTTTATCGCGACACAGAGGCGATCGTGCGGCAGGCGGAGGAGTTCGACGGGCTCGCGCCGAATATGATTGTGAAAATTCCTGTGACGCGGGCGGGGATTCCGGCGATTGAGGAGGCGACTTATCGCGGGATCAGCATTAACGCTACGGTTAGTTTCACGTTGCCGCAGTGCATTGCGGTAGCGGAGGCGGTGGAACGCGGGCTGTCGCGCCGCGAGAAGGAAGGCCAAGACATTGCGAGCATGGGGCCGGTGTGCACGATCATGGTGGGACGACTGGATGACTGGCTAAAGGCGGTCGCAGAAAAAGAAGGGATCACGATTGATCCGGGATATATGGAGTGGGCTGGGGTGGCGGTGTTTAAGAAGGCGTACAGGATTTTTCGCGAGCGCGGGTATCGGATACGGCTGCTGGCGGCGGCGTTTCGCAATCACATGCACTGGAGCGAATTTATTGGAGGGAATGTGGTGATTTCTCCGCCTTACTCTTGGCAGGTGCGGTTGAATGCCAGCGATGTTGAGGTGCGATCGCGGATTGACGAGCCGGTGGAGCCGAGGATTGTGGAGGAATTGTCGCGAAAATTTGCAGATTTTCGCGGCGCTTATACGGAGGGCGGATTGCCGGTGGAGGGATTTGATTCGTTTGCGCCTACGCGGCGGACGCTGCGGCAGTTTATTACGGCTTGTCATGATCTGGATGGGCTGGTGCGTGATTTCATGCTGCCGAATCCGGATGGGGTGTAGGGTGTGCTAGAAAACTTGTGGGTGGCCGCAGCTAACCTCAACGGCTGAAGCCGTCATTCAAAATAGGGTTTGATCGCAACGCTGAAGCGCTGCGCCACCCAAAAGCAAAGGCAGGTTTTTCACCAGACTGTTAAAGGGCGGATTTTAGATTGAGTGAAAGGATGGCACGTGGCTCGTTCTAAGCGGGTGGGATATGCGGTGGTGGGGATGGGGTTCATTGCGGAGACTTCGGTTTTGCCGGCTTTCAGGGAGAGCGCGAAGGGCAAGCTGGTTGCGCTGGTTAGTCACGATTTGAAGCGGGCGAGGCAGATGGGCGCGAAGTTTGGGGTGAAAGATTGCTATTCGTA
Source organism: Acidobacteriaceae bacterium (assembly GCA_003132405.1). Lineage (GTDB taxonomy): Bacteria > Acidobacteriota > Terriglobia > Terriglobales > Acidobacteriaceae > Acidiflorens. Next base: position 28,282 of record PKXQ01000093.1, read on the forward strand.
TGAAGATTACGATCAATGCCTGAATCATCCTGAGGTTGACGCGGTTTTTATTGCTTCGATTAACGGAGAACATGCAGAGCAGACGATGCGCGCGGCGGCGGCGGGAAAGCATGTGCTTTGCGAGAAGCCGCTGGCGAACACGGTGGAAGAATGCCGGCGCATGGTGGAGGCTTGCAGGGAAAATCGCGTGCTTCTAATGACCGCTTATCGCAAATATTTTGAGCCGGGGAGCGTGGCGCTGAAGAAGCTTGTTATTACGGGAAAGCTCGGGCGGTTGCGACACATGTTTTCGACTTATACGGAGGCGGTCGATCCAGCGAAAGTGAAATGGCAACTGAAGCGGCGGCGGGCTGGCGGCGGATCGCTGATGGATATTGGTATCTATTGTGTCAACACCATGCGCTGGCTGGCGGGAACGGCGCCGATCGCTGCAACGGCGCATGCGTGGACGGATGATGCAAAGCGTTTTGCGGAGGTTGAAGACAGCATCGCATTTCGGCTGACGCATCCAGAGGGGTTGGTTTGCCAGGGAACTTCGAGCTATAGCGCGAAGGCGGCTTCGTTTGTGCAAGTGCATGGGGACGAGGGGTGGGCGGCATTGAATCCGGCATTTGCGTTTGAAGAGGAGCGGCGGTTGTTTGGCAAGATTCAGGGACGATGGTTTGAAGAAAAATTCAAAGTGATCGATGAATTTGTGTTGGAGATTGATCATTTCGCGGACTGTATACGGCGGGGGCGTGGGCCGAAGGCTGACGGTGTGGAAGGGTTGCTGGACCTGGCGACGATTGAGGCGATTTATCGGTCGGCGAGTGAGAACCGGACGGTGGCGGTTGAGAAGATAGCCGGATGAGGCGAGGAAAAGCCAGGAGCTTAGGAAAAGCCAAAACCAGGAAAAGCTAGACCGCACAGATCACCTTGAGCGCGAAAAGCTTTTACGCGTGAAAGGCCCCATTTGAGTTTCTGCGCGGCCTGGGAACGCCATATCGGGACTAACGGCTAAGCGTCATCGAATTTTCCAATTGCTTGTATTGAAGCGTTTTGTCTGGCAAAAAACGCTTGACATTGCGCCTGTAACGGGGCTATATGATAAGCGCTTATTCAGGCTAATCGTTTTTGACTAGGAACAGCACACCGTGTTTCCGGAGGGGGAAACCTATGGCGAAGCGCACCTGTTTCGTAGCGAGTCTGGTGGTCTGTGCGGTGTTGACGTTTTTCGCAGCGCAGGCTGGTATGGCGCAGCTGACGACGGGCGGCATTGTCGGGACGGTTACGGATGCGACGGGTTCGAGGGTACCGGGCGTGACGGTGACTGCGACGGAAGTCACGACCGCAACCGCGACTGCTGTGACTAGCGATGCCGGGGGAGAGTACAGCATTACGCCGCTGAAGATTGGTCAGTACACGGTGACGTTTGAGAAGGCGGGATTTCAGCGAGTCGTGCAGACGAATGTGACGCTGGATATAGGACAAGTGCTTCGGGTGGATTCAGCTCTGAAGGTGGGCGCGGTAACGCAGACGGTAGAGGTGGACGCTGCGCCTCCGCTGCTGGAGACGGAGACCTCTTCGCTGGGGACGATTGAAACGGAGCAGCGGATTGTGGAGCTGCCGTTGAACGGACGAAATTTCTTCAAGCTGGCATATCTTGGGCCGGGCGCGAATGCGGGCGCTTCGGGAACGAGCGCGGGGGCCGGATCGACGGACAATAACCGGCCGGGCAACTCTCTATCGGTAAATGGCCTTCGCATCTTCGACAATAACTATCTGCTGGATGGCTTCGACAACAACGAATTCGGCAACGGAACGGTCGTCATTCAGCCTCCGCCTGATTCGATTCAGGAGTTCCGCGTGGAGCAGAGCTCGATGAGCGCGGAGTTTGGGCGCGGCGGCGCGATGGTGAACATTCAGCTGCGCACGGGAACGAATCAGATTCATGGCGAGGGGTGGGAGTTCATTCGCAACAATCATCTGGATGCGCTGAATTATTTTGCGCCGGGGCCTACGCCGTTTCAGAGAAATCAATATGGCGGGCAGCTGGGCGGTCCGATCGTGAAAGATAAGATGTTTATCTTTGGATCGATTCAGCGGTCGGATATTCGCGAGGCGCAACCGTTCGTCAGTACGGTTCCGACCGTGGCGGAGCGAGGAGGAGATTTTACGGCGCTGGGCGTGCCTCTAGTCGACCCTTACACGGGTGGGCCTTTCCCGGGCGCGACGAGTCCATATGTAATTCCGGGCGATGATATCAACACCACGGGACAGAACATTGTGAATCTGTTTCCTATGCCAACGCCGGGAAATACCAGTCTCACGAATAATTTCGTCTATGACGGAAAGTACAAGTTTGATGAGACGGCGGTGGAGACACGTTTCGACTACAACATATCGAACAAGGACCGTTTCTTCGTTCACTATGCGATCGCTACGCCGGTTGCGACCAATCCGTCATACTTACCGGGCGTTGATGCGGGAGCCGAATCTGGAGGATCGAGCAATCTGAAGGACCGGGTGCAGAGCTTCGGCGCCGACTTGACGCGCATCGTCCGGCCCAATCTGGTCAACGATTTTCGCGCAGGGTTTGTGCGCTATCGCGACGGCACGTTGCCTCTTGACGAGGGAACGAATCCGACGGAAGCTCTGGGCATTCCGAATTCCAATCGCGGCGGCAACAGTTCGGGATTGGCCAAGCTGTCGGTTTCGGGATATCAGCAACTGGGCGACTCGTTGTGGGTTCCGGAGACGATAGTCGAAAATATTTTCCAATTGGCTGACACGGTCAGCTGGACTCATGGCAAGCACACGATTAAGTTCGGCGGCGACTTCCGGCGGCAGCAGAGAAATTTCTTTCAGCAGACAGCGCCTTCGGGGTGGTTCCAGTTCAGCGGAAACTACACGGGGGTCTCGTTGGCCGATACCTTGCTGGGAATTCCGCAATACGCATTTCAGGATCACCTGAATGGAAGCGATCCGACGCGCTACTTCGACATCGCGGAATTTATACAGGACGATGTTCGTGTGCGTCCGAACCTGACGTTAAATCTAGGTTTGAGGTATGAAGTCAGTTCGCCGGCGAATGGGCCGAAGGTCGGGAACTTTAATCAGACGACGGCGATTGTTGTGTCGTCGATCGAGCCGAACGGTGTGCCGCGGGCGGGAGTGGGTTTTGATTTTCGCGATTGGGCGCCGCGACTGGGATTTGCCTGGTCGGCGCTCCCGAAGACGGTGGTGCGCGGGGCTTTCGGCATCTTCTATGCGGCGGAGGGAAATATATTCGACGACCTGGGATTGAATCCGCCGAATCTGGTGATTGCGCTCAACCGAACGTACCCCACTTCTGGGGAGTCGCCGAGCCAGTTGGCGACTCAGTTGGTTTCTAATGGCTTCCCAGCAACCATTCCGACGGTGGATCCGGATAACCCTTCGGGCACGGTGCGAACTACGGGGCCGGTGCGGAAGATCCCAAGAATTTACGAATGGAATCTTTCGGTGCAAAGGGAGCTAGGTTCGAACTGGCTGGTGCAGGCTGGGTACGTGGCTTCGAAGAGCAGCAACCTTTTCGATCATGAATCCTCGAATCTGAATCAACCCTTGCAGCCGCTGGATACGAACTTCAGCAGTAACCCCGCGTTGGATCCCTTGAACACGGGGAACTACGGGCGACCTTACTTCGACGTGCGGCCTTTTCTGACGACTGTGCTGCCGCTTGACGTGGCGCGACTGAGCATGTTCTATAACTCGTTCCAGGCTTCGGCAGAGCATCGATTTTCGAAGGGATTCAATGTTCTTGCGTCTTATACGTATGCAAAATCGCTGGGCACAGCCGACGGCAACGTGCAGCAGTGCGATGTGCAGAACGCGCATAATATCGCGGCGGAAAGAGGACCGACGACCCCGGACTTCCGTCACCAGTTGACGATCAGTTATGTGTACGATTTGCCTTATGGCAAGGGGAGGCAATTCGGGGGATCGTCGAGCAAAGTGGCGCAGGCGGCGCTCGCCGATTGGCAGGTCAGCGGCGTTACTTCGATACACAGCGGCGAAGCGTTTAACGCGCAGATGGGCAGCGATATTACGAATACGGGCTCGGCGAACCCGCGGCCGAATCAGATTCACAATCCATATGACTTCTCGTTTGATGTAGCCGAGCAGGCAGCGCTTGGGTGCAGCCGTCCCGGCCATCAGACGCTGGATTGCTGGTTTAATCAGGCTGCTTTTGAAGCGCCTCCTTTGGCGCCGGGTCAAAGCTTCTCGCATGAGTTTGGAACGGTGGAGCGGGCGGTGTTGCGCGGACCCGATTATATAGATTTCGATTTCTCGATCTATAAGACGTTCGCGCTGAGCGAGAGATTTCACCTCACTTTCCGTTCTGAGTTCTTCAATCTCTTCAACCATCCTAACTTCTGGCTGCCGAATATGGGGTCGGGCGGAGGAAGCAGCGGAGTTGGATACTTGAACGTCAGCTGCTCGGTGGGTTCATCGACTTGTCCGGCTCAGCCCGGCGGCGCGGCGATCACGCAAACTCTGCCGGATGCTCAACGGGAGATTCAGTTCGGGCTTAAGCTGGCGTTCTAAATGGTTCGTATTTATCGGCTTGAGGGGCGGTGTCGGCGAAACACAAGGTCCTTCGACTCCGCCAAGCCAATCGCTTTGCTCCTGGCACGGCTGCGCTCAGGATGACAAAGATGATGAGAGGGTGAAGGGATTGAGGGAATGGCGATTCGCGTAGCTAATGCACCGATCAGTTGGGGGATCATGGAGCATGTCGAGCTTCCGGCTGGTTATCCTTATGAGAGGGTGCTGGATGAGATCAAGGCTGCAGGATACTCGGGGACGGAGCTGGGTCCGTACGGATTTCTTCCCGCCGAGTCGCCTATCCTCCGGAGCGAACTGGCTAAACGATCGCTTACGCTGTGTTCGGCGTTTGTGGATATCGAACTGGGCAATCCAGGGAGTCTCGCAGATGGACTCGCTTTTGTGGCGCGCTCGGCTCGGCTGATCAGCGATGCGGGAGCGCGGCTGCTGATTCTTTCCGACAAAGTGATGCCTGACAGGAATGCGACGGCGGGACGGCGGCGCGAGGCAAACCAGTTGTCATGGAACGATGCGCAGTGGGAGGCTGCGCAGGCCACCATCAACTCGGTGATTGCGCTGTGCAAGGCGGTCGGGCTTAGAGTAGCGTTTCACCATCACGCGGGGAGTCATGTGGAAACGCCGGAGGAGATCGATCGGCTTTTTGCTTTGTTTCCGTCCGATCAACTGGGTCTGTGTCTGGACACGGGGCATTATGTGTATTGCGGCGGAGACACAGTGGCGTTTCTGGAGAAGCAGGTGTCGCGAGTGTGGTGCGTGCACTTGAAGGATGTGTATGAAGCGAAGGCGGAGCAGGCGCGTACTGCGCGCATGAATTTTCACGCGGCGGTGCGGCACGGAATTTTTGCGCCACTGGGGAGGGGCGACATCGATTTCCGCACCGTGGTTTCGCTTTTGCAAAAAGGACAATTTGAGGGCTGGGTGGTGGTGGAGGCGGACGTGCTGCCGGGCGGGGTGGGTGCGGATGCTCCTCTGGCCAATGCTATCGCGGGACGGGAGTATCTTCGGCTGCTTGGGGTGTAACTCACGGAGCGGGTTCCACGCAGTTACTTACACTGATCTTCTGCTATCCTCAGGTGAGTTACTTCGCCAAGGCCTTTTTTTGGGTCTTGATTGACCGAAGATATGGCTCCAGAAAAAAAGACACGTAAACGAAAAGCAAATAAGGCGCCGAGTATTTACGACGTCGCCAAGGAAGCCCGCGTCTCCGTTTTCACTGTCTCGGCGGTGGTGAACGGGAAGAGTCACGTTGGCAAGGCGCTGAAGCAGCGCGTGGATGCGGCGATTCAGAAGCTGAACTACAGGCCAAACCTGCTGGCGCGGAGTTTGGCGGCGCGGCGGACGCACACCATCGGCATCGTGGTGCCGGATATCTCCAATCCATTTTTTCCGTTGGTGGTGCGCGGGGCGGAAGATGCGGCGCAGAAGCATGGATACAACATTCTGCTGTGCGATAGTGATGACCGGCCGGAGCGCGAGGAAGAATGCCTGGAGGTGTTGATGGCCAAGCGCGTCGACGGCATTCTGCTCACGAAGGCGCCGGGGACGTTTCGTCCGGCGCTGCGGCAGTTGATCGACGACGCGAAAATTCCGTTTGTGCTGCTGATGCGGACTTATCCCGACTTAACTAAGGATGCGGTGCTGACGGATGATTACAAGGGCGCGTATGAGGCAGTGTGCCAGTTGGCGCGAGCGGGGCATCGGCGAATTGGACTGATGGGCGGCCCGATGACGATCAGCAATGGGCGGGAGCGGTGGAAGGGATTTCGCGACGCTCTCGAAGCTAATGGATTGACGCACGAACCTGAGCTGGTGATTCAGGGCGACTATCGCATCGAGTCGGGCTATCGCGGCGGGCACGCGCTGCTTTCGCGAAGTCCGGATGGAATTTATGTTGCGAACTATCTGATGACGGTTGGGTTGTTGAAGGCGGCGGAGGAGATGGGGATGCGCTGCCCGGAGGATTTCGGATTGGTGAGTTTTGACGATTATCCGTGGCTCGCGGTGTTTCGTCCGAGACTGACTACGGTGGAATTACCGAAATATCAGATTGGATTTGAGGCCACGGAAATGCTGCTGGCACGGATCAAGAACGAACCCACTCGCGGCGGGACTATAAAACTTGCGCCGGAGCTGCATGTGCGGGAGTCTTGCGGGTTTCAGCTGCGGCCTGGCAAGAATCTGGCTGACGTGCGCAATGAAGCCAGAGGTTAGATTGTGGCGGGTTGGTTTTCCTTTCCTTGTCTCCAACCCAGATTTAGAATCAATCCGATGAATCGGAGACTGTGGCTTAAGAATCTGGCGGCGGCCGTAGCGGGCTCTCTGGTGCCGACATTTCTGCGCCGCAGTTTTGCCGCGACAGCTCCCCCTGCTTATTTCCCACGCTATATCGACGTAGCTAAAGAGGCCGGTCTTTTATCGAAGACGGTGCTGGTGGGGCATGAGAGTAAGGATTTTCTGCTATCGACGACGGGCGGCGGCATTGCTTTGTTTGATTATGACAATGATGGATGGCTCGACATATTCGTAGTTAATGGCTGGGGACTTATTGATTTTCCCAAGGGCAAGGAGCCGACTAACCACCTGTATCGCAATAATCGGGACGGAACATTTACTGATGTGACCGAAAAGGCAGGACTGGTGCGGCACGGCTGGGGTCAGGGTGTTTGCGTTGGCGACTACGATAATGACGGCAACCTTGACTTATTCGTGACTTACTTCGGAAGCAATATTCTGTACCACAATAATGGCAATGGGACGTTCACGGATGTAACTCGCGAGTGCGGGTTAATACAAACGGAGGAGCGCTGGAATACTGGCGCAGCATTTGTCGATTACAACCGGGACGGGCATCTGGATTTGTTTGTCAGTAATTATGTGGATCATCTATATGGCTTGCTGCTTTATGACAGCAATCCGGCTTTGATGGGGCAGCAATCGCCGGTGCTTTATGGAGTGGCGGGGCTGAAGGGGACGAAGAACTTTCTTTATCGAAATAATGGCAAGGGGATTTTTGAAGATGTGTCGGAGGAGGCGGGAATTCATAAGGCGGAGCCGACGTTCGGTTTCACGCCTTGTGTCGCCGACTACGACAATGATGGCTGGCCGGATATTTATGTGGCTGACGATTCGACCCCCAGTTTGCTTTTCATGAATAGTCGCGATGGAACATTTCGCGAGAGCGGGATGTTGGCTGGTGTTGCTTATGACGCCAACGGCAGGACGCAAGGTGGGATGGGCGCGGATTCGGTGGATTACGATGGCGATGGGTTGCTCGATATTATCAAGACAAATTTCTCGGACGAGATGCCGAGTCTTTATCACAACGAGGGGAAGGGATTTTTCACGGATGTGACGGTGCCGGCAGGGCTGGCGGGGGAGACCACTTCGGTGAAGTGGGGCACGGGCTTTATCGACTTTGATGATGACGGGCGTCCGGATATTGTGATCGCCAGCGGGTCGATTTATTCGCCGGGGGCGGGGACGCATCATCAGTTGCCGAAGACGGACAGCAAATTAATTTTGATGCGGAATGTTGAGGGCAATCGGTTCGTTGATATTTCGGAGCAGGCGGGGCCGGCGTTTGCGGCGTCGCGATGCAGCCGGGGCGCGGCATTTGGCGATATCTTCAATACCGGGCGAATCGATATTGTGCTTAATAATTTGAATGATTATCCGTCGCTGTTGCGGAATCAATCGCCGCCGGCGAATAGGTGGTTGCTGGTGAAGCTGATTGGAACGAAGACGAACCGGTCGGCGATTGGATCGCGAGTGTCGATTGAGGCGGGCGAGCGAAGGCAGGTGCAGGAGGTCCGAAGCGGAGGAAGTTTTTGTTCGCAGAGCGATTTGCGGCTTCATTTCGGGCTGGGAGCGGCTAAGGATGCGCGGGTGCGAGTGCGCTGGCTGGGCGGGGCGGAAGAAACTTTTGAGCGCGTGGCTGTCAATCGGCTGGTGGTGATTCAGGAAGGTAAAGGGATCGTTTCACAGGAAGCGTTTTGAGTTTGCATTATCGTGGCATCGCCATGCGGGTTTGTGTCGCCGTGCTTTTTGCGGTGACGGTGCGCTCGTCTACGATGGCGATCGCGGCATGGACACAAACTTCAGGCGCACGAACTTCCAACACGGCGAATTCCAACGCAGCTTCTTCCAACACAGAAGCAAATTCCAAAGCAGCAAATCAGGCGTCGACACAGGCGGCTTATGAACAGGCGTTGGAACTGCTGCAGCAGGGGAAAAGCGCTGACGCTCTGGCGGCGATCGATGCGGCGATTCAGGCGGGTGTGCGCGATCCGTCGCTCTATAACCTCAAGGGGCTGGCGGCGAGCGAGCTGGGGCGCGATGCGGAAGCTGAGGAAAGTTTTCGCGCAGTGATACGGCTATCGCCGAAATCGGCGATGGGGTACAACAACCTGGGCGTGCTGCTGTCGAAGCTGGGGCGGTATGAGGAGGCCGCGAAGAACTTCCGCGAAGGCCATGCGCGCGATCCGGGGAACTTTACAGCTTTGCTGGGATTGGGAACCTCGCTGGACGCGCTTCAGAAATATGACGAGGCGGCGTCGTATCTGGAAAAGGCGGCGGCGGTTCGGCCCGGCGATTTTCAGGCGGGTTATGAATGGTCGCACGCTTTGTATGAGGCGAAGAAACCGGCGGCGGCGAAGAAGGTTCTGGATCGGATCGCAGCGCCGCAGGATTCCGATTCGGCAGTGAAGTATTACTCGCTGGCCGGGGCGATTGCTGAATCGTTGCACGATGATGCCGGTGCGGCGCGAGCTTATCGACAGGCTTATGCGATTAACCCTTCTTACGATATCTATCTGGCGCTGGCGCAGGCTAGTCTTAGTGCCGCGAGTTCGGGTGGTGGGCCTGCGGCGTCTCTGGAGAAACTGCCAGTCCCTCCTGAAAACTTGAGCGCAAATCAGAATCTGGGGATTGGACTTTTGTTTCTGGAACACGATGCGGCGGCGGAGGCGATCCCGCTGCTGGAGCGGGCGCTTCGGCAGGATGAGTTCAACGAGACGGCGACTTTGAATCTGGCGCTTGCTTATAAGAATGTTGGGAGGTCTGCGGATGCGATTGAGTTGACGCGGCGGGCGCTCTGGAAAGGGCCGTCGGGCGCGCTTTACAACATGCTTGCCGAGTTGGACGAGGGCGCGGGGAAGTATGTAGAGGCGGTGGAGAATTATCAGCGGGCGGTCGAGGCTGAGCCTTCGAATGAAGATTATTATTTCGACCTCGGGATGGAATATCTTTCGCATTTCACGTTTGGGCCGGCGCTTGAGGTCTATCGCGTGGGGACGCAGAAATTTCCGCAGGTGGCGCGCGAATATTTAGGGTTAGCGTTCAGTCACTATGCGGTGCGGGAGTATCCGCAGGCGGCGGATGCATTTACTACGGCACTGGAGATTGATTCGGAATCGCCAGCGGTTTTGAGGGCTTGGAATACGGTGCTCAGTTCGTTGTCCCCCGCGGATTGGGCGACGATTTTGCCGCGATTGAGTCGGCTGGTGGCCGGGCATCCGCAGAATGCGGATATTGCGTTTTATTATGGCGCGGCTTTATTTCGCGCGGAATTTGCCAAGGGGCCGGAGGGTCATTTGGATCAGGCGCGGACGTTTTTGGAGAAGGCGGTGAAGTTGCGGGCGAATTTTGCGGCGGCGCGAATTGAGTTGGCGGGATTGTACGCGGCGCAGAAAGAGGAGCAGAAGGCGGTTGACGAGTATATCGAGGCGATACGGGAGGATCCTAAGGCGGATATTCCGCATTACCGATTGGGGCAGATTTATCGGCAGATGAATAAGTTGGATTTGGCAACGGCGGAGTTGGCGCGGTATCAGGAGTTATCGCGGTTGCATGAGGAAGAGATAAAGCGGAGCCGGAGCGCGATTCAGCAGTTTGTGCTGGCGGCGCCGGCGAAGAGGAATAATTAGCGGTCTCCCTCAGCGGCTAAAGCCGATGCGCGAAGCGGTTCTTTATCGCAGCGCTGAAGCGCTGCGCCACCCAAAATCATCAAGTACTGCCCCACTCAAAAATCGTTAAGTACAGCGCCGACCAAAATCGTTAAGTGCGCTTGCGATTTTGGACGGGTACGGCGCGGGCTTCGCGGTAGGATTTTTCGGCGGCGGCGGCCACGGCTACGGCTTGGCGGCCGTCGAAGGCGTCGACTTTGACGGGATGATCAGCGAGGATGGTTTGGACAAAATCGCGCATCTGGTGGAGATATCCGTCGGCGAAGCGAACGAGGAAATGATCGACGACGTCGGTCTTTGCGCCGTTTGCTGTGAGAACTACCTCGGCAGTCTGCTGCAAATATCCGGTGATGATGGTGCCTTTCGAGCCTACGATTTCGGTGCGAACGTCGTATCCGTAGCCGGATTGCATGTAGTTTTCGACGGCTCCTAGCGCGCCTCGGGAAAATTTCATATTGAGCAGGGCGGTGTCGATGTCGTTGAATTGCGCGATCTCGGGAAAGACGAGGACGGCGCCGTAGGCGTGGATCTCGGAGATTTCGTCGTTCATGATCCAACGGCCGAGATCGAATTCGTGGACGGTTGAATCCTGAAAGAACATTCCGTTGACGCCGCTGGCCATGTAGCTGACGGGCGGAGGCGCGGGATCGCGGGCGATCGATTTGAAGATGACGGGATCGCCGATTTCGCCGGCTTCGATGCGCCGCTTGGCACGGACGTTAGGAGGATCGTAGCGGCGGACGTGGCCGACCTGGACCTGGACTCCGGCCTGATGGGTGAGGTCGAGGATTTCATCGGCCTCTTCGACGGTGAGCGTGAAGGGCTTTTCGCAGAAAATATCTTTGCCGGCGTGGGCGCAGACTTTCATCGCGGCGCCGTGGAATTTTGCGGGAGTTACGACGATGATCGCTTGGATGTCTTTGCGCTCGGCCAGGGCTTCTACGCTGTTGTAGTGGTGTTCGATCTCGAGTTCGTCGGCGACTTGTTTGGCGCGATTTAGGTCGATGTCGGCGACGGCGATTAATTTCGCCTCGGGGATGCGGTGCCGGAGGTTGTATGCGTGTTGCTTGCCCATGGTGCCTACGCCCAGGACGCCTACGCCTAGCTTTGCCATGATGTTTCCTCGCAGACTCTTGCCTCAGCGGCTAAAGCCGCTGTTGTTAACAGGCTTTATCGCAGCGCTGAAGCGCTGCGCCGCCCAGGGCAAAAACTGAATCAAAACTTATTAGCGAACTGCAAGAGCCGCGTTCTTAGTGGGTCTTGCCGGCACGGCTGAAGCCGTGCCCTTTCAAAACGATTTGTGAGATAACTTCTAATATTTAATTGCTATGGAGCGGCGCTGCTTTACGGCGCGATAAATCGCGTCGATGATAATGATGTCGCGGAGGCCTTGCTCGCCGGAGGGTTCGGGTTCGCGGCTATTTCGGATGCAGTCGGCGAAATAGTCGATTTCCAGGACGAATTCGTCGATGGGCTTGAAAGTTTTGGCGAACCAATTGCCGGCGATCTTGCCGCTGATGCGACGCTCTTCTTCGAAGGCGAAGGCGGGAGCGAGTTCGGCCCAACCTTTTTCTCCGTGAATGTGAACGAAGGACGAGAAGGCGGCGCTGTAGGCGGCGGTGCCTTGCAGCACGATGCCGCTTTTGAAATCGAGGCGGAAGGCGACGCCTTCTTCTACCTGTTTGTAGCGGCGGCGCTCGCGGACCCAGCTAATGCCGGTGGCGGCAGTGGGATCTTCGTCGACCAGCCAGCGTGTTGTGTTGACGCAATAGACGCCCAGGTCGGTGAGTGGACCTCCTCCGCACAATTTTTTCGAGAAGAGCCAGGCGGGGGAGTTGTCGCCGAAGGGACGAAGCTCGGCGAAGAGGGTGTGGATGATATCGATGCGCCCGAGGTCGCCGCTGGTGATCAGCTTTTTGAGCATGACGCTGCTGGGCTCGAAATATTTTCGATAGGCGGTCATGAATAATACTTCGTTGCGGCGGCAGGTGTTGACCATGTTGCGAGCCTGCGCAACGGTTGCTGCCAGCGGCTTTTCGCTGATGACGTGCTTGCCGGCCTGGGCTGCGGCTACGGCGTATTTTTCGTGCTCACCGGGGGGAGTCGCGATGTAAACGGCTTCGACTTGCGGATTGTCGAGGCATTGGGAAAATTCGTCGTAGGTGCAGAATTGGGCGGCGTGGAAATCCTGCGCGTACTTTGCGGCTTTGTTTTTGTCGCCACTCACGACCGCGATCAGCTTGGCTTTTTTGCTGTGCGCGAAGGCGGGTAGCACTGCTACTTGCGAAATGCTACCCAGGCCGACTACGGCGTATCCGACTCGTTTCCCCGATGCCATCTAGTTCCCTCTTCTTTTTTCGTCTTCTTGTTTCGTGGGGCGTTCTGCACTTTCCTTTCGGGATCAGCTTTCGCGGTCGGCTCGGCTTAGGCCCTGGTCCTTGATGGCGCGGTGTTCGAGGCCGCGAAGCTCTTCGATGTTGTCGAGAACTTTGCGGATAGCGTCGACGATGCTGTCGACATTTTCTTTTCCGCCGAGGAAAAGATGATGCGAGAACCAGACGGCTTCGTGATAGGCAGCGCGCTCGGCTGCGGGACACTTATACATGTTGCGCAGGTCGAGAGGTTTGGGGTGTCCCCAACTGAGAGCCGGATAGTCTGTCGGATCGAGCGGGAAGAGTGAGCTGCGATAGACGGGCTCGTAGAAGAGTCCGTCGCAGGGGATGCCTTCGAGTTGAAGCGCGGCTACGAAGGCGGCGCGGGGAATATCTTTCACCTGCTCGGCGAAATATTTCAGCACGTAGCCGTAGGGAGCGAGGCGGGTGATGCGGGGTTCGGGCTTGAGGAGGCCGATGCCTACGGTGCTTTTCATGCTCGACTCGAAATATTCCATGTTCTCGGTGCGGACTTTGGCTTGCTCGGGAAGCCGCTCCAGTTGCGGGTTGAGGACGGCAGCCTGGAATTCACCGAGGCGGTAATTGAAGCCGATCATGCGGTGATGGAATTCGTCGGTGACGCTGCGGCGCCCGGTATTGATGTAGGATTGGACGCGCTCGAAATATTCGAGGTTATTAGTGATGACGGCGCCGCCTTCGCCGGAGGTGATCAGTTTGCTGGATTGAAAACTGAAAGCGCCGAGATCTCCGATGGAGCCCGCGCCTTTGCCGCGCCACATGCCGCCGTGAGCGTGGGCGCAATCTTCGACGATCTTGATGCCGTGCTTGGCGGCGAGGGGGACGAGGATGTCGAGATCGGCGAAGCGCATGCCGAGATGAACGGGAAGGAACGCTTTGGTCTTCGGCGTGATTGCGGCTTCGACTAATTTGGCATCGAGGCAATAGGTGTCGGGATCGACGTCGACGAAAACGGGGACGGCATTGATAAGGAGGACGGGGCCGACGGTGCCTTCCCAGGTGTAGGCGGGAACGATCACTTCGTCGCCAGGACGGATGTCGATGGCTTTGAGAGCGGCTTGAATCGCGACGGTGCCGGTGTTGACGGTCTGGCCGTATTTGGCGGTGTGGAATTTGGCAAAGGCTTTGCCGAAAGCGTCGCCGTGTTTGCCGGGGAAAGGCTGGCCTCCCCAATTGTGATTGGTCAGGACATCTTCTAGCGCCTGACGCTCCTTGTCGGTATAAATCGGCCAGGGATCAAAGCGCTTTTTTCGAATTGGTTCGCCGCCGCTGATTGCCAGTTTTCCCATCGGAGATTCTCCTTAACAGCCAGGTTGATTCGGTATCGTAATCTGAATTCGACTTCAAGCCCACGGCATGATTGCCACTTTCATGGAATCGGGGGCGACTGATTTGTTCACCGCCGCCTCGACATCCCGGAGTGGAAAGCGGTGCGAGACAAATTCGCGGAGCGGATAATTGGCCATGTAGCGCGCCATCTGGCGCATGCTGGGGCCGTAGGCAGCGGGCTCTTCACCACCTACGCCTAGAATTCGCGCGGACTTCGCGCAGATGTGGCGATGGGGGCTGATGGGAATTTCGCCGAGGTCGGAGAAGTTGCCGGCCTCGACTAGCAGGCCGCCGAGGCGCATCAGGTCGAGGGCTTCGCGGAAGGCTTGGGGAACGCCGGCGGTTCCGATGACCATATCGGCGCCGCGACCGTTGGTCAGGCTGCGGACAAAATCTAAACGGTCGGCTAGCGTTGTGTTCGACCCGTTGATCGTGTAGTCGGCGCCGAGGCGCTTGGCGAAATTTAAACGATAGTCGGAGAGGTCGACGGCGATGATGTTTCCGGCGCCTAACATGCGGGCTTTCATCAGGAAGCACATGCCGAGTGGGCCGACGCCGAGGACTACTACGGTGTCGTCGAAGAGGAACGCTTCGCTGGGGAAAACGGACATTTGTTTGGCGCGATCGAGGCCAACGGTGACGGCCATGATCTCGGTGAGAACGGCGACTTCAGAAGGCAGATCGTCGGGGACGCGCACGAGAAAGCTGCCGGGGATGATGTACATGTATTGCGACCATCCGCCGAAAAGATGCGGCGGGTCGGCGGCGCAGAGATTGTTGCCATAGTCGGTCATGTTCTGGCAGAAGTAATAAGGGAAATCGTGACGGCAGTAATAGCAATCGCCGCAGGAGACGTTGGCGCCGACTACGACGCGATCTCCGACCTGGAGCGGGATGCCTTCGAAGTCGCTGTAGTGGCCGTCTCCGCCGATGGCGGCTATGGTTCCAACGTTTTCGTGGCCTTGGATAATGGGGAAACGGATGTGCTTGCCTTCGCCTGCACCGGCGTATTGCGTGGTGTATCCCTGGTAGGTGTGCTTGTCGGTGCCGCAGATGCCGGACATTTCCATCTTGACTAACACGCAGCCGGGAGCGGGGTCGGGGAGGGGATACTCGCGAACCTCGTACTTGCCGGGTTGGATTAGAGTGGCTGCTAGAACGGGCTGAGCGGACATCGGTTTAAATCCTCGGGTGGAAAGTCAGGCGATGAAATTATCTGATAATAATAAGCGCTTAGAAAGATAAATAGCGAGGGTTGGGTTTGTCAAGTTGGATTCGCACGGTGTTGGTGCGATTTGCGAGAGCATTAACTACAGAGGACACCCTTCGACTGCGCTCAGGGCAAGCTCCGGTTCACAGAGAAAATATCTATTACTAATTCGTGGAGTCGAGGCGGAGCATTTTTTGTTCGCGGTCGGCGGTTTTGCGCTTTAAGTCTTCGAAGATTTGCAGTTCTTTTTTCGCTTCGGCCATATGGCCCTGCTCTTTATAAAGGCCGAAGAGGAGGTAATGGGCGTCTTCGCGAGTGGGGTCGGAGGCGAGTACGGATTGGAGGAGTTTCACGGCCTCGTCTGTTTTTTCCTGGTTGTGATAGGTCTTGGCCATGTCGATCTGCGCGTCGGCTAGACCGGGCTGGAGTTGAAGGGCCTGGGTTAGGTATTGTTGCGCGTCTTCTAGCTTGCTTTGCTGCATATAGATGTCGCCGATGAGGTAGTCGGTCATGGCGTCGTTGGGGGTGATCCTTAGTTCAGCATTGAACTCGGCTAGAGCTTCGTCTAGGCGGCCGGCGTCACGATAGACCGTACCTAAGGCATAGTGCAGGCCGGCGGCGTCGGGCTTTTGGGCGATAGCTTTTTTGTATTCGTTGATAGCGGCGGCGGTGAGATTTTGTTGGCGAAGCATTTCGGCGCGCAATTGGAACATGCGGTAGGAATCAGGCGCGGCCTTGGAGAGTTGATCGAAGGCATCGGAGGCGACGTAGACGGAGGCCTTGCCTTTGAAGTAGAGGGCGTCGGCACTGGTTGGTTCGAGTTCGGCCCAGTGGGTGAGCATGGTGAGGGCTTTGTCGTCTAAATTTTGGCGGAGGTAGGCGAGGCCGAGGTGGGCGACTACGACGGGGTCGTCTTTCCGCGTCTGGTAAGCCTTTTCGAGCAAAGGGACGGCGCGGTTGAAATCTCCGCTATCGAAATAGGTGAGGGCCAGGAGGATTTGCGCACGATCGAGGCGCGGATCCAACGCGAGAGCCTTTTGAAATTGCGCGATCGCGGGCTGATAGTTGCCGCTCATATAGAGAGCGAAGCCTAGATTGGAGTGGGCCTCGGCGGAGCGCGGATCGAGCTTTACGATTTGCTCGTAGAGTTTAGCGGCTTGATCGAATTGCTGGTTGGCTAGCGCGGACTTTCCTTGCGTGGAGAGGTCGGCGAGAGTTTGGGATTGCGCTGGGGCGGGCGTGGCTAGCACGGCGACATATATAAGGATGAAAACGACGGGCGGCGGCGCGAACGATGGGATGGTTCCCTTCCCTTCGGGCATTTTGGATAAAAGATGATGGTCTTGGCCCATGAAGAATCCTCTGAAGAATTGCAATGGGAAGAGCATACAGGATGATTTGTTTTAATAGAGTGCTGAAAGATGCTGCTAGAGAGTGACCTCAGCGCCTGAAGGCGCGATCAAACCGGAGCTGTGATCGCAGCGCTGAAGCGCTGCGCCACCCAAAAGCGAAGAGCAAAGTTGAGCTGCTCAACTTTATGGACTTCTGGCACGAGTAAAACTCACCTTCCCAAAGCCTTGTTGGATCGGAGCTAAGGCCGAGAGGTTACGGCAATGCGGTGGGGAGTGTTTAGTTCGTAGTCGTCTTTGCGATCGGGATCGCGCGACAGAGGTTGACTGTTGCCTTGATCGTCGGTGGCGCGGACTTCGATTTTGTATGGGCGCGGCTGAGGGATTTTCCAGGCGAAGCTCCATGGGGTCCAAACCATGGGGATTGGAGATTGCGCTAGCTCGGCGGGCTGCCAGGGGCTACTTTCGTCGAAGCGCAATTCTACTTTCGCGATTTTGGCCTCGCCGGCCCAGGCTACTCCTTCGATCTGATACGTCTGGGAGCGAATTTCTTCGGCTTCGATGGGGCGGAGGAATTTGGAATTGACGCGCATGCGAGTGATGATCTGGCGATCGCCGTTCGCCTTTAGCGCTACGTAATATTGTTGCTGGAAGTAGCCTTGAAAAGGCTCCTGCGAAACCTCGATGCGGGTCAGCCATTTCACGGAATCCATTCCATACCAGCCTGAGACCAGGGCGCGCAGAGGGAAGCCGTGTTCGGGCGGGAGCGGGGCTCCGTTCATTTCGTAGGCAAGGAGGGTTGAGTCGTCCATTGCTTTGTCGAGCGGGATGGCGCGGGCGTAGTGGGTTCCGGGGGGCATGCCTTCGGCGTCGCCAGCGTCGGCGCCGTGAAAAATGATTGTCGTCGCCTTGGCTTGAATGCCGGCTTGCTTGAGCAAGTCAGCGAGGGGTAAGCCGGACCAGATGGCGGTGCTCACGCCGGCGCCGCCGGAGAGATTTCCGGCGCACTCGGTGGTTAGCGGACGGCGGACGGATGTCGCTAGCAAGAGATCGGAGTAGGAGAGCTTGATTGGGTTGGTGACCGCGCCGTCGATTTCGAGCGTCCATTTTTCTTCGTTGATGGTGGGAGTTTTGAAGTGGTTGCGGATGAAGAAGTCGGCGTTTGGAGTGAGGAGACTTTTTGGGAGCGGGGGTGATTTGGCGGCTGGATTGGTGGTCGGAATGGAGCGCGGAGGGCTGCTCTGACCTCGCAAATATTTTGAAGACAGGGCGGCGGCAGCGGCGGCTTGGAGGAATTCTCGGCGCCCTATTGCAGAGGATTTCATAGTCGCCGGAGAGGGAACCTCAGCGCCTAAAGGCGCAATCAAAACAAGGCTGTTATCGCAGCGCTGAAGCGCTGCGCCACCCAAAAGCAAAGACGAGAAGCAAAGACAACAGGCGCGCTTTTCAGCAAACTGGTCATGCCGCTATTGATTTTGCGGCGGTCACGGCACGGATGAAGCCGTGCCCTTTCAAAGCAAATTCAAACTGACACATTGCGCGCTCGCAGCGTTACTTTGCTTTTTGTTCTGCGATCCATTTGTTGGTGCGCGCTTCTAGGAGGTCGAGCGGGAGGGTTCCGCCGTCCAGCATCTCGTCGTGGAAGGTGCGGATGTCGAACTTCGGGCCCAATTCTTTTTTGGCGCGCTCGCGGAGTTCGCGGATTTTGAGCTGGCCTAGCTTGTAGCTCAGGGCTTGCGCGGGCCAGGAGATATAGCGATCGGTTTCGGATTGGATGGTGGGCTCGTCGACTGCTCCGGATTTGCGGAAGAAGTCGACCACTTGATCGCGGGACCATCCTTTGGAGTGGATGCCGGTGTCGACGACTAGACGGACGGCGCGGAAAAGTTCGGAGGAGAGACGACCGTAATCGGAAACGGGATCCTGATAGAAGCCGACTTCTTTGCCGAGCTCTTCGGCGTAGAGCGCCCAGCCTTCGATGTAGGCGTTGAAGCCGAGACCGTGGAGGCGGAATTTGGGGAGTCCGGTGAGCTGCTGCTGAACGGAAAGCTGCATGTGATGGCCGGGAATGCCTTCGTGATAAGCGATGGCCTCGTCGTCAATGAGCGAGCGATGCGCGAAGTCGGAAGTCGCGACCACTACGCGGCCGGGGCGTTTCCCGTCAGGCGTGCCGGTGACGTAGTGGGTTGCGGCGGCGGATTGGAAGGCGGGAATGCCTTCGACGGTGACGGGAGACTTCGGGAGGAGGGTGAAGAGCTCGGGAAGTTTCGGCGCCATCTGAGCGATGTAGTGGCGGAAATCGTCGAGGATCTGGTCGGCGGACGTCGGAATGTATTTGGGATTTGTTTTTAGCGAGGCGCGGAAAGAGGCTAGGTCGGGGAAACCTTCTTTTTTGGCGATCACCAGCATCTCGGCTTGAATGCGATCGATCTCGCGGAGACCGAGTTGATGGATTTCATCCGCTGTCATGTGGGTGGTGGTACGGGCGTAGATGTCGTTTTCGTAGCGGCGCTGGCCGTCGGGCAAAGAGGTGATAGAGAGAGTGGTGCGGCCTTCGGGAGCGTAGACGGTGCGGAGAAAAGCGGCAAAAGTCTTGTAGGCGGGAATGACGTCGGAGTTAATGGCGTCGGTGATCTGCTGGGTGAGGCGCTGCTGATCTTCGGCGGAGATGCCGGCGGGATATTTTTTTGTGGGCTGAAGGAAAGGGTCGGCGTCGATGATGCCCTGGCATTGTACGGGAAGTTTTTCGGCTAGAAAACGGACGGGCATGAGTTTGTTTTTCATGCCGGCGCGGAGGACTTCGGTGACCTGGCTGAGGACGCGCGGGATCTGATGGAGGCGCGCGATGTAATCTTCGTAGTGCTTGACGGAGTCGAGCGGAACGGAGAGCGGCAGATCGGCTAGGCTGGTATGAACGCCACCCTGCTGGTTGATGGGCATTTCATATTCCTTGAGATCGTAGTCGGTGATGCGCTGCTGGAGGACGCGAACGAGCAGGTCGTGCGAGAGCTGGTCCTGATCGGAGAAGCCGGTGGTGGAGATGGCATTTAGGCGCGCCAGGAACGATTCGTCGGTTTTGTGGCGCTGGGCAATGGCTTCTAGCGAGTAATCGGCTAGCTTGTCGTTGTAGCGGTAGTCGCCGAAGGCGGTGGCGCGCTCGGGAAAATTGCGGAGATCGGTTTCGTATTGCTCTTCGAAGAGGGCGTTCTGGGCGGCTACGCGGTCGGCTATGGGCTGGGTGGTTTGGGCGAAGAGCGAACTGACTGCGACGAGGAGAAAGATGATGTGGTAGCGCATAGATGTGTGCAGGGTACCAGAAATTGCGGCGCGGGGAAATCGGCTGAGTTTAGGTTCGTCGCGCACTTTGCGGGAGCTTTAACCACAGAGGTCACGAAGGTTCACAGAGGAAATTCGAGAAAAGTGTTTTCTTCCAGTAGACTGGCTATCCGGAATTAACTTCGAAGATTGACTTTTAAAGAACGAAGATTCAGCGAGGGGTTGCTTTGCACAGACTCGGATTGTGTTTTCGTTGTCAGGTCGTTGTGTTCTTTTTTATTTTTCTTGTGGCCGGGTCGGCGATGGGGCAGGTTCCGGCGGAGCTTTTCAATGGGCTGAAATGGCGGCTGATTGGGCCGTTTCGCGGGGGGCGCGCGGCTGCTGTGGTGGGCGTGCCGGGCGACTCTACTACTTTTTATTTTGGTGGGGTTAACGGAGGCGTTTGGAAGACTACGGATGCGGGGACGGTTTGGACTCCGATTTTTGATGGTCAGCCGGTGGGGTCGATTGGGGCGATTGCGGTTGCGTCTTCTGACCCGCGGACGATTTATGTAGGAACTGGCGAGTCTGACATTCGTTCTAATCTCGCTTCGGGCATGGGGGTTTATAAATCGACGGACGGTGGGTCGACCTGGACGCATATTGGATTAGAGGACACGCGGCAGATCAGCCGGATTGTGGTGGATCCGCGGGATTCTAATGTTGTTTATGTCGGGGCGCTGGGGCACGCTTATGGGCCGAATGAGGAGCGTGGAGTTTATAAGTCGGTGGATGGCGGAGCGCATTGGGATAAGGTGCTCGATGCGGGGAGCGAGATTGGGATTTCGGATTTGGCGATTTGCGCGGGGAATCCGCAGCTGTTGTTTGCGGGAACTTGGCATACGCATCGTCCGCCGTGGAGCACTTACGCTCCGATAGATGGTCCGGGGGGCGGGCTGTTTCGGTCGGTGGATGCGGGGAAGAGTTGGTCGCAGCTTAAGGGGAATGGTTTGCCTGATGGCGATTGGGGACGAATTGGAGTTGATGTCGCTCCGGATGGGAAGCGCGTGTATGCGCTGATTGAGGCGAAGAAGGCGGGGCTGTATCGGTCGGATGATGGCGGCGACACTTGGACTTTGAAGAATGCGGACGCGCGGCTGACTAGTCGAGCATGGTATTTCAACGGGATCACGATTGATCCGAATAATGCGGATGTGTTTTATGTGCCGAATGTTGCGCTGTATCGGTCGGAGGATGGCGGGAAGACGATTTCGATTGTGCGCGGGGCGCCGGGTGGGGATGACTACCATCAGATTTGGGTTGATCCGAAGAATTCTGCCAGCATGGTGCTGGGGACGGATCAGGGAACTAGCGTCAGCATGGATCGCGGGCGGACCTGGAGCACCTGGTACAACCAGCCTACGGCGCAGCTCTATCACGTGATCACGGATAATCAGTTTCCTTATGTTGTTTATGGGGCGCAGCAGGATAGCGGGAGCGCTGCGGTTTTGAGCCGAACCGATCATGGGCAGATCACGCCTCGGGATTGGTTTCCGGCGGGTGGGAGCGAGAGCGGGTATATGGTGCCTGATCCGCGGGACCCGAACATTATTTATTTGAGTGAGACTTACGGGGGCGTTTCGCGGTTTAACCGAAAGACGGGGTTTAGCCAGAATGTCAGCCCCTGGCCGATGCCCACGTTTGGCACAGAAATTAATCTGCACAAATATAGGGATCCGTGGACGCCGGTGCTGGTGCTGTCGCCAGCGGATAAGACGACGCTTTATCTCGGAACGCAGTATGTGATGAAGACGGTGGATGGCGGGCTGCATTGGCAGACGATCAGCCCGGATCTTACGGGGGCGGGGGCGGGGGCTCAGGGGAAAACTGAGGGACCGGTTACGGTGGAGAACGCTAAGGAGCGTGGGTATGGCGTGGTGTTTACGATTGCGCCTTCGAAGCTGAATCGAAATTTGATTTGGGCGGGGAGCGACACGGGACTGATTCACGTTACGCGCGATGGCGGGAAAACGTGGAAAGACGTTACGCCTCGAGGACTCACCGCATGGAGCAAGCTTTCGATGATTGAGGCTTCGCGTTTTGATCCGGCGGTCGCTTATGCGGCGGTCGATCGCAGCCGGTTGGATGATCAGACTCCTTATCTTTATCGCACGCGGGATTATGGAGCGACTTGGCAGGCGATTACGGAGGGGGTTGCGGGGCACGCGTTTTTGCGGGCGATTCGCGAGGATACGGAGAAGAAGGGACTGCTTTTTGCGGGGACGGAGACGGGAGTTTATGTGTCGTTTGACGATGGCGATCACTGGCAACCGTTGCAGCTGAATCTGCCGATGAGTTCGATGCGCGATCTTACGATTCACGGCGACGATTTGGTTGTCGCCACGCATGGGCGGTCGTTCTGGATTCTGGATAATATTGCGCCGCTGCGGCAGGCGGCCGAGGCTCGGAAGGCGGATGGGTTCTGGCTTTATCATCCGGCGACGGCGGTTCGTGTGGATAACGATTTCTTTGCGGGGACGCCGCTGCCTCCGGAGGAGCCTACGGCGGAGAATCCTCCGAGTGGAGCGATGATCGATTATTTTCTTAAGTCGGGGACGGGTAATGTGACGCTGGAGATTTTTGATGGGCAGGGGAAGCTGGTGAGCAAGTATTCGTTGGATGTGAAATCGGATGTGAAATCAGATGTGAAGCATTCGGAAAAACAACCGTCGCTGCCGATTGCGGAGCGGTGGCTGCCCAAGCCGGAAGGGCTGGAGAAAACGCCTGGGATGCATCGTTTTGTTTGGAATCTGGCGTGGGGGAATGTAGAAGCGAATGCTGACGAAGATTACGAGAACCGGAATCCTAGCGGGCCGAAGGTGGTGCCCGGAAACTATCAGGTGCGGTTGACGGTGGATGGACGGGTGCAGAATCGGATGCTGAAGGTGGTTATGGACCCGCGGTGTACGGCGACTCCGGCGATATTGCAGCGGCAATTGGAGCTGGGGCTGACGATGTTTGCGGAGGCGCGGGAGGCGCGGCGGGCGCTGGGCGAGATTGGTTCGGTGCGGAAAGAGCTGACGGGCGTTCAGCAGAAGATAGGCGGAGAGAACGCGGCGCTCTCATCGGCTGTGGCGGAGGCTCTCGCGGAAGTTTCAAAGATTGTTAGTAACAAGGGAAGTGTTCCTTGGGAGCCGGGCGGGTTGCAGGATGCGTTCACCGGGCTGGCTTCGGCGCTGCGCGCGGTTGAGAGTGGGGATCGCGAGGTGCCGGCGCAGGCGATCGACGTTTATAGGGAATCGAGCGAACGCGCGAAGGCGGGGATCGCGGCTTGGGAGAAATTTAAGCAGACGAAACTACGCGAGCTTAATCAGAAATTGCAGGAAGGCAATGTGGATCCGGTGACGGTGTCGGCGGTTGAGGCGGATCTGGAGGTGGAGTAATTGGTGGGTTGGCTATGTGCTCTTGGTAAGTGGCCGGCAGTTCCCACCCTTCCGCAAAGTGCGCGGAAAGGGTGGGGCACCCGCTTTTAGGTTATGGCTGTTAGAGGGGGAGTTCTCGCGTGGTTGGGAAGTGGTGTTGTTCGCGTCCTACTTTGCCGTCGTATTTTGTTCTGCCTCCGAGGCTCTTCATGCCTAGCGCGGCGATGCCGCGACGCGCGGATATTTTGCGCACGCGATTTTCGATTGTTCTGCCTTTAGTCTTTTTGGCGATCGCGGGTGCGGCGCTGGCTCAAACGCCTACGGCCGTGCCTAAGGTCAGGACGGTGACCGCGTTCATACAGTTGGATCGCACCCGCTACCAGGAGCAGATTGCCGAAAGGCTGGTGAAGTTGCGGCAAGCAAAAGCTGCGTTTGAGCAGGCTGGCTATGACGTGCAGACGATTCGTATCACGACGCAGCCCTTTCCGGAATACGTGCGCGGGCTTTCGAAAGAGCAGGCGCTGGCTTTCTTTCGCGATTATGACGCGTTGGCTCGCAAGAAAAATTTTGCGGCGTCGATTGGGCCGGCAATGCAGGCGGCTGGCGTTGACAGTGCTTCGTCTGAATTGCTGGGCGAAATCTTGAGCACTACGACCGCGCTGAACGGCAGCATTATCGTGGCGGGTGAAGATGGAATTCGCTGGGAGGCGGTGCGGGCCGCCGCCCGGGTGATGAAATATCTTGAGGAGCAACCGGAGCACAGCCGAGGGAATTTTAACTTTGCGGCAACAGCGATGCTGCCGGCACACGCGCCGTTTTTCCCGGGCTCGTATCACAATGATGGAGGCGGAGAATTTGCGGTGGGGCTGCAATCGACGAATGTGGTTGCGGCGGCGTTTGCTGGGGCTTCGGATCCTGCAGCGGCCGGGAAGGCGCTGGAAAGTGCACTGGGAGTTCATGCGCGCAGAGTCGAGGAAATTGCGCGGCAGATAGCAAGCAAGACAGGATGGAAGTATATGGGGCTGGATCTTTCTCCGGCTCCGATGAAAGACGTTTCGATTGGAGCGGCGATTGAAAATCTGACTCATGCGCAATTTGGCTCGAGTGGAACGATGAATGCGGTTGCGACGATCACGGGTGTTCTGCGCGGGCTGCCGGTGCAGCACGCGGGTTATTCCGGGGTGATGCTGCCGATTCTGGAGGACAGTGTTTTGGCGCAGCGCTGGAGCGAGGGCCGGCTGAATGTGGATGACATGCTGGCGTATTCGGCAATTTGCGGCACGGGACTCGACACGATTCCCTTGCCGGGCGATGTTTCGCAAGAGCAACTTGAAAAGATAATTGGGGATATGGCCACACTGGCGGTGAGGCTGCACAAGCCGCTCTCAGCGCGACTGCTGCCCGTGAGTGGAAAGAAAACCGGCGAGCGCACGGAATTCGATAATCCTTTCTTAGGGAACGCGGTGTTGCAGCCTTTGCCATAGCTTGATGCTGGCTTTGCGAGCGCAAACGGCAACCGCATCCTGCTAAAACACATCGAAATTGGCTCATGCCAAAACGCCGCCGCCATCTGCCGGAAAGTGGAACTGTCACTTCGTCTACGCCGCAAACTTTTGCCAGGAAGCAGGAGGCGATGTATCGCAAGGCGCTTCGGCTGCCGGAGAAAAACGAAATTCGGTTTGCGGTTTCAGGAGCGTTTGCATTTCAGCAACACACAGGAATCTGCCGCGACACGAAAGATCTCGACATTTTTCTCACTTCCGAAGAAGCATCGGCTGCACTGGCGTGCCTGGCGCGACATGGATATGAATGTGAGGTTCGCGATCCGGTATGGCTGGCGAAGGCGTATCGGGGCAATTATTTTATCGACCTGATCAGGGTATGAGCAATGCGGCGATTACGGTCGACGATTCGTGGATCGAGCATTCTCTGCCTGCGACGGTGTTGGGAGTGGCGACGCGGTTATTGGCTCCGGAGGAACAACTGGCGTCGAAACTTTTTGTGGTGCGGCGGGACCGGTTTGATGGGGCGGACATTGCACACATTATTTATGCGACTCGCGGAAAGCTGGACTGGGAGCGGATTTTGCGGCATGCGGGCGAACACTGGGAAGTTTTGTTGTGGGCGCTTTTATTGTTTCGCTACGTTTATCCGAGCCACAGCGATTATGTGCCGGCGAGTTTGTGGCGGGATCTGATTGGGCGGCTGACGGCGGCGCTTGCGCATCCGAATGCGAAACAGGAATTTCGCGGGAGTTTGATTGACGACTGCATTTTCGCGATTGATGTAAGGGAGTGGGGGCTGGAAGACGTGCAGGCGCGATATCGCGCGGCGCTAAAGACGACCATTGTTATGCCGGCGTGCGAGGCGTGTCCTGAGGCGCGAGAGTCCGCGTGAACGCATCAGAGTAAATCCCGATGAGAATCGCTGCTACTGCCGATCTGCACTTTACGCCGCAGCGCTTTGCGGCTTTGCACGAACAACTGAATCGAGTGCGTGATGAAGCTGACATTTTTGTCGTCGCTGGCGATCTCACAAATTTTGGCCAGCCTGACGAGATGGAGCCTCTGTTGAATGCTTTCGTTCGCTTGAGAGTACCGGTGATTGCGGTGTTGGGGAATCACGATTACGAAAGCGATAAACAGGACGAGTTGATGCGCATGATGGTGGCGGGAGGAGTGAAGGTGCTTGACGGGAGCACTTATCAGCGCGATGGAGTGGGGTTTGCGGGGACCAAAGGATTCGTGGGCGGATTCGGGCGGGGGCTGCTGACGGCTTTCGGCGAGGCGGAGGTCAAGACTTTTGTTCGGGCGGGGATTGATGAGGCGGTGAAGTTGGAGCGCGCCATGTCACAGCTGCGGACTACGAAGAGAGTGGTGGTGCTGCATTATTCTCCGATCGCGGCGACAGTGGATGGCGAGGCGAGGGAGATTTATCCGTTTCTGGGGAGTTCGCGGTTGGCGGAGGTGGTTGATCGGCATGGGGCGGATCTGGTCCTCCACGGGCATGCTCATAATGGCAAGCTGGATGGCGGGACGGCGGGGGGAATCCCGGTGCACAATGTTGCGATCACTTTGCTGCAAGCGCAGAATCCGTCGATGGTGTATCGAGTATTTGATGTTTAGGTGGGCAGCTTGCGCTCTTGCACTGTGGACATTTTGAGGCGGATTCATTGGCGCGCATCGGCTTGCTTCAGAACAAATCCGTGTCCAGGGAGGCGATGAATTGGATTCCGGGGACGATTTTTCCGACTAGTCTTTTGTCGTTGGTCAGGAAAAGGTCGGTGCCGGCCTGTGCGGCGGAGGCGAGATGAATGGCGTCGGCGGGCGTGATGCCAGGGGTTCCGCGGATGCGTGCGTAGCGGTCGGCGATTTCGAGGGTGAATGGAATTGCTTCGGTCACGACGTTGCGCAACAAACGACGGGATTCGTCGGCCAATTGCGGGGCGCCTTTGCGGTAGGCTCCGGCTAGGACTTCTCCGAAGGTGAAGGCTCCGGTGATGAGTTGGTCGCGGCGCTGTTGCATTCGGGAGCGAATCGCGTCTACCCTGGGCGCGTATTGCGGATTGTCTTCCAGCCAGTAGATGAAGAGCATCGTGTCCCAATAGACGCGGCTCACTCGTCCTCCTTTATGTTCAGCGGGTGGAAGTTGCTGCGTTCAGCGCGAAGGTAGGACTCGCCGCCGCCTAATTCGGAGAAGACGTCTTTCAAGGCGCCACGGAGGCAAGTCCAGGAATCTTCGGCGGCAGGGGTTGAGCCGGTGGGGTTTTTGAATTCGTAGGTGTAGACGACGGTGGTGCTTTGGCCGGACTTTGGGCCTGTGGTTTCGACTAGCCTCAAGTCATTCTTTTCCAGGAACTCATTGGTCTTCAGGGCGCTGCAGACGGCAGGGGCGCGACCGGTAAGTTTCAGGTCGCGAACAATGTCGCCCACTCGGATCGAGAAGCGGTTGAGTTTGTTCTGGCGCGCGTGCAAAACATACTTTTCCTCGCCGTAGAGACGGATTTTGTCGGCATTGGTCATTGTCCTCGCGATCCTTCGCTAATTATGGCTGCTGCGTGCAGTGTCGCGCAGTCGGCGGAAACCATTTACCACAGAGGGCACGAAGGTCCACGAAGGAAATCTGTGTCACTTACATTATGATAGCATGAATAGCATACTATGGATAGAATAGCATAGAACTTAGTGATTATGGGCGCTTGATCCCACGCACTGCTTGTCCAGTTACGGACACCATCGTCCGCTTCAGGATAAAACGAAGCCTTCCCTTGGTTCACTCCGTCAACACAACCATCTGTTTTTCTTGCATTTACCGTCGTCCGCGACATGGCCTCCCGTTTGCCCATTCAAAATTGAAATGGATATCGCTCGGCCTGAATTTAAGACTCAGAAACGACGCCGGCAGGCGGTTATTGTCGCGGTCATTGTTATTGCGGTGGCTGCGGTTTCGGTGGGGGTTTCGCGGCTGAAGCCGGCGGCTCCTACGGTGGAACGCGGCACGGTTTGGACGGACGCGGTGAAGCGCGGTTCGATGCTACGGCAGGTGCGCGGACTGGGGTCGCTGGTGCCGAGCCAGGAGTCGGTGCGGCAGATACCGGCGGAAACGGAAGCTACGGTGGTGCGGATTCATATGCTGCCGGGGTCACAGGTGAAGGCGGACACGATTTTGCTGGATATGAGTAATCCGCAGACGGAGCAGGCGGCGGTCGATGCGCAGTTGCAATTGAAGGCGGCGGAAGCGGAATACCAGAATCTGCGGGTGAAGTTGGAAAGCGATTTGATGAACCAGAAGGCGGGAGCGGCGACGGTTCATGCGGATGACGCTGGGGCGCAGCGGCAGGCACAG
This sequence comes from Acidobacteriaceae bacterium, assembly GCA_003132405.1. GTDB lineage: Bacteria > Acidobacteriota > Terriglobia > Terriglobales > Acidobacteriaceae > Acidiflorens. The sequence goes on from PKXQ01000093.1 coordinate 56,656, forward strand.
ACTGACAAGGCGCTTTACGAGCTGGGAGTGATTTCTGGGTTGGCTTACAAGTCTTCGAAGGATAAGGCGGACGAGTTGACTACGCGGAATGATCTGGAGAATCAGCGGCTGGCGGCGAATCAGCGGGCGATCGAGTCGCAGATGGCGGAGCAGCAGGCGAAGGTCGATCAGATGCGGACGCTGTATCAGCTTAAACAAAAACAATTGGATGCGTTGAGAGTGCGGGCGGGGATTGATGGAGTGCTGGTCGACCTGCCCTTGCAGGTGGGGCAACACGTTTTGCCGGGAACGATGCTGGCCAAGGTGGTGGAACCGGATCATCTGATGGCGACGTTGAAGGTGGCGGAGACTCAGGCGCGGGATGTGCAGATTGGCGAGCCGGCTTCGGTGGACACGCACAACGGAGTGATTGCGGGGACGGTGATGCGGGTTGATCCGGCGGTGCAAAACGGAACGGTGACGGTGGACGTCAAACTTACGGGTGAGTTGCCGAAGGGCGCGCGGCCGGATTTGAGCGTGGATGGGACGATTGATCTGGAGCGGCTGGACAATGTGCTTTATGTGGGACGGCCTGCGTTTGGGCAGGAGAACAGCACGATCAGTTTGTTCAAGCTTAGTCCGGATGGGCAGGGAGCTTTGCGCGTGCCGGTGAAGGTGGGGCGAGCTTCGGTGAATTCGATTCAGGTGATGGAAGGGCTGAACGAGGGAGACACGGTGATTTTGTCGGACATGTCGCGGTGGGATAACACGGATCGGATTCGGCTGGAATAGGCGGGGGCGATTCGTCCGGCTTGACCGAAAGACAAAAACTTAAAGAGCGAGGGAGCAGCAATGATTGAATCAGCACGCAGCGAAGCCACAAAGATCGAAGCGGGGCAGCCACTGATACAGATTTCGGATCTGACCAAAGTTTTCTACACAGATGAAATCGAGACGCATGCGCTCTCGGGGATTCATCTGTCGATTGCAAAGGGCGAATATGTCGCGATGTCGGGGCCGTCGGGCTGCGGCAAATCGACGCTGCTGTCGATCATTGGGCTGCTGGATACGCCGACCGCGGGACGGTATTCGCTGAATGGGAAGACGGTGGAGAATCTGGATTTCGCGGAGCGGTCGCGGATACGGAACCAGGAGATTGGGTTCATTTTTCAGAGTTTTAATTTGATTGGCGATCTCACGGTTTATGAAAACGTCGAGTTGCCGCTGACTTATCGACAGAGAATGCCGGCGGCGGATCGCAAGGCGCGGGTGATGGAGGCGCTGGAGCGGGTGGGGATGGCGCATCGCGTCCGGCATTACCCATCGCAATTGTCGGGTGGCCAGCAGCAGCGTGTGGCAGTGGCGCGCGCGCTCGGTGGGAAGCCTTCGATTCTGCTGGCGGATGAACCTACGGGAAACCTTGATTCGCGCAATGGCGAGGCGGTGATGGAGCTCTTGCAGGAGCTTCATCGCGAAGGCGCGACGATCTGCATGGTGACGCATGATCCGCGGTTTGCGAAGCACGCGCAGCGGGAAGTGCATTTGTTTGACGGGAAGGTTGTGGCGGAAGAGGAATTGAAGAAGCTGCTGGCGGAGACGAGCGCATGAGTGGGCTGGTGCAGGATTTTCGCTATGCTCTGCGGCAGATGCGCAAGAGCCCGGGGTTTACTTTCGTCACGGTGATTACGCTGGCGCTGGGGATTGGGGCTACCACGGCAGTATTCAGCGTGGTCGATCAAGTGTTGCTGCATCCGCTGCCTTATCCGGATTCGGATCGCATTGTGAAGGTAGCTGAGACTTTCCAGGGTGTATCGGGTACCGATGCGTCGCCTGCGAACTATCTGGATTGGGCGGCGCAGAACTCGGTGTTTGCGGAGATGGCGGCGTCGCGGGGATGGCCGGCGAATTTATCGGAGGGGGATCGTCCGGAGCGGGTGAAAGGGACGATGGTTACGCCGAGTTTTTTTTCGCTGTTCGGAATCAATCCGATTCTGGGGCGCGGGTTGGCAGAGAGCGACGCACACGCGGGCAATGATCACGTGGTGGTGCTCGGATATGGGCTGTGGCAGCGCTACTTCGGCGGGGATCGCGGGACGGTTGGACGGAACGTGCGGCTGAATGGAGAACAGTACAGCGTGGTGGGCGTGATGCCGCCGAATTATTCTCCGGACGATTATGGCGAGCTGTGGGTGCCTTCGCCGTGGGGAGTGCCGAGTCATCCGCTGGCACCGGATAAGGATCCGCGGCAGTTTAGAGATCGAAGTTATCTCGACGTGTGGGCGCGGTTGAAGCCGGCAGTGACGCCGCAGCAGGCGGGCGCGGAGCTGGACACGATCGGGCGGCGGCTGGAGAAGCAGTATCCGAATGAGGACGACAAGATCGGCGTGAGTTTTTTGCCGTTGCATGAATATGTGGTGGGCGATATTCGTCCGGTGCTTCTGGTGCTGCTGGCGGCGGTGGTGGTGGTGCTGCTGATTGGGTGCGCGAATGTGGCGAATCTCTTGCTGGCGCGGGCGGCGGTGCGAGGGCGGGAGATTTCGATACGAACTACGCTGGGAGCGAGCCGGCAGCGATTGTTGCGGCAGTTGCTTACGGAGAGCGTGGTGCTCGCACTGCTCGGAGGAGGGTTTGGGCTGTTGCTGGCGGTGGTGGCGGTTCCGTCGCTATTGGCGTTGAGCCCGCCGGAGATTCGCCAGTTCAAAGAGATCGGAATTAATCGGGAGGTGCTGGCGTTTAGCTTTCTGGCTTCGATTGTTTGCGGAATTGTTTTTGGGTTGATGCCGGCGTTGCAGGCTTCGCGATCGAATCCCAGCGAATTTTTGAAAGAGGGCGAGCGCGGGAGCACGGCGAACCGCGGGCGAACCCGCTCGGTGCTGGTGGTCGCGGAAGTGGGATTGTCGCTGGTGCTTCTGGTTGGGGCGGGGCTGCTGGTGAAGAGTTTCGCGCGGCTGATGGATGTTAATCCGGGCTTTGATGCAGATCGTCTGCTGACCTTTAATGTTGGGCTTCCATCGTCGACCAATGCGGCGCAGCAGTTTGCGTTTTATAGGGATGTGATGCAGCGGCTTCAGGCATTGCCGGGAGTGCGGTCAGTTGGTGCAGTGAGCCGGTTGCCGCTGGCGGGTGGCAATAGTGGGCGCAGCTTCAAAGTTCCGGGAATTGACAAAGATTACAGCGCGGACATTCGCGTCAGCACGACCGATTATTTTCGGACGATGGGGATTCCGTTAATGAAGGGGCGGAATTTCAGTGAGAGCGATTTGGGTAGTTCGCTGAATGTGGCGATCGTGAATGACGCGCTGGCGCGGGAAGTTTTTCCGGGGCAGGATCCAATTGGGAGGCAACTTACAAATTTTGGACCGGACAATTTGACGCTACAAATTGTTGGCGTCATCGGCAATGTGCGGCACGTGGGGCTGGATACGGCTCCGCACTCTGAGATTTACCAACTGCTTGGGCAGGCGCAGTGGCCGTCGGTTTTTGTGGCGATGCGGAGCGCGACGTCGGACGCGACGAGCTTGACTTCTATGGCGCAGAGCGCGGTTTGGAGCGTGAACAAAGATGTGCCGCTGGCCAATATACGCACGATGCAGGAATTGATTGCGAACTCGGTGCAGCGGCGGAGATTCAGCATGTTGCTGCTGGCGATTTTTGCGGGCGTGGCGATGGTGCTTGCGGCGATAGGGCTTTATGGGGTGATGTCGTACTCGGTGGCGCAACGGACGAAAGAGATTGGCATTCGCATGGCGCTCGGAGCGCGACGGCCGGATGTGGTCGCGCTGGTGGTGAAGCAGGGGATGATGCTGGTGCTGATGGGGATTTTGGCGGGGACGGTGCTTTCGCTGGCGATGACGCGGCTGATTGCGGGGATGCTGTTTGGGATTTCGGCGACCGATCCGCTGACGTTCGCGGGCGTTGCGGTGCTGTTGGGAGCGGTCGCGTTTTTCGCAAACTATCTGCCGGCGCGGCGCGGGGCGTCGGTCGATCCGATGGTGGCGTTGCGCTATGAGTGAGGAACGGGCATGAACGGATTGCTTCAGGATTTTCGGTACGCGGTTCGGCAGTTGCGAAAGTCGCCGGGGTTCGCGGCGGTTGCGATTATTACGCTGGCGCTGGGGATCGGCGCGAACACGGCGATTTTCAGTTTGCTCGATCAGGCGCTGCTGCGCAGCCTTCCGGTGAAGGATGTGGATCGCCTGGTGATTTTGAATTATTCCGGGAGCAACACGGGGCGGCTGCAATCGCGGGCGGATGGGCATTTTTATTTTTCGTATCCGATGTATCGCGACCTGCACGACCGCAATTCTGTTTTCAGTGGGATGATTGCTACGGATTTTACGCAGGTGGGAGTGCAGTGGCATAACCAGCCGGACCTGGTGGGAGCGGAGTTGGTCTCGGGAAATTATTTCGATGTGCTTGGGCTGCAGCCGGCCGCGGGGCGTTTGTTTGTTACTGCGGACGATGTGGTGGCGGATGCGAATCCGGTCGTGGTGTTGAGCTTCAGTTACTGGCAGCGGCGCTTTGGCAGCGATCCGGGAATTCTGAACCAGAGCGTTCTGGTGAATGGGCATCCGTTCACGGTGGTGGGAGTGGCGCCGCCGGGCTTTCACAGCGTGGTGATGGGCGATACGCCGGATGTGTTTGTGCCGATGATGATGAAGGCGGAGGTGATTCCGGGGAGCATGGATCTGGAGGATCGTCGGTCGAGTTGGTTGAACATTGTGGGGAAGTTGAAGCCGGGATTGAGCCGCGAGCAGGCGGAGGCGGGAGTTGGTCCGCTGTGGTCGGCGATTCGCAGCGATGAACTGAAGGAGATCAAGGGCGGATCGGAGAATTTTCGCGATCGGTTTGTTAATAAATCACAGTTGTTTGTGCTTGATGGCGCGCGGGGATTTTCACCGCTGCGCAGCGATGTGCAGATGCCGCTGCTGATTGTGATGGGGATGGTGGGATTGGTGGCGCTGATGGCTTGCGCCAACGTGGGCAGCCTGCTGCTGGTTCGCGGGGCGGGGCGGATTCGTGAGATGTCGGTGCGTTACGCTCTCGGCGCAAAGCAGAAGCGGGTGATTCAGCAATTACTTGTCGAGGGATTGCTGCTCGGACTTGCCGGAGGATTGTTTGGCATGCTGCTGGCGCCGCGAGTTTCCTCGGTGCTAATCACGATGATCTGGGGCGGTGGGACGGGCGATTTGCCTTTTTCGGCGAAACCTGACCTGCGGATCATGCTCTTTAATTGTGGATTGGCATTGCTCGCAAGTTTGCTTTTCAGTCTGGCTCCGGCGTTGCAGTTCTGGCGGCCCGATCTGGCGCCGGCTCTGAAGCAGCAGGGCATGACGGCGCGGAGCGGTCCGCTGCGGTTCCGGCGGATTTCGGTGGCGGTGCAGATTGGGCTGAGTCTCGTGCTACTGGTGGGCGCGGGGCTGTTTGTACGTACGCTACACAATCTCCGATCGGTCAACGCGGGATTTGCGACGGATCATCTGCTGACTTTTGGAGTTGACCCGAGGATGGCCGGATACGAGCCTGATCGCACGTTTGCGCTCTACCAAAGAATGTTTGAAACGTTGAGGGGCTTGCCGGGAGTGCGCGCGGTGGCTGCGACGAACGATCCCGAGCTAGCGAACGACAACGAGACTGGCAACGTGACCATTTCAGGGTATGCAGACAAGCCAGATGAGAACATGCAGGTCGAGCAGCCAAATGTAAGCGTGGATTACTTCTCGACGATGCAGATGCCGCTGCTGGCGGGGCGCGTGTTTACGGATCAGGATTCGGCGGGATCGCAGAAAGTGGCGATCGTGAATGAGAGTTTTGCGCGGCATTATTTTGGGGATCCGCAGCAGGCGCTTGGACATTTCGTTGCGAACGGCGGCGGCAAAGGAGTAAAGCCGGACATTGTCATCGTCGGCGTTGTGAAGGATGCGAAGCATGTCAGCCTGCGGGAGCCGGTGACGCGCACGGTGTTCTTCCCATATCTGCAATCGCCGGAGCTGCATGCGATGACGTTTTATGTGCGGACCTGGCAGCAGCCGGAGAGCGCGGAGAGCACGATTCGCCGCGCGATGCAGACGCTGGATGCGAATCTCGTGCTCGATACTTTTCGGACAATGGATGAGCAGATCGATAACAACCTGACGGCGGAGCGCGTGATTGCGTTGCTGGCTTCGGGCTTTGGAGTGCTGGCGGCGCTGATGGCGGCGGTGGGCTTATACGGAGTGCTGGCGTATTCGACGACGCAGAGGACGAGCGAGATAGGGATTCGCATGGCGCTCGGAGCGACGCGCGGGTCGGTGGTGAGGATGGTGATGTTTGAGGTGTTGTGGCTGGCAGGGATCAGTATCGCGATTGCGCTGCCCGTGTCGTTGCTGCTGATGAGCGCGGTACGCAGCCAGCTGTATGGGATTTCTAGTAGCGATCCGCTGACGCTCGGATTGACGATTGTGGTGGTGACGCTGGTGGCGATTGCGTCGGCGATGTTGCCTGCTCGGCGAGCGTCGCGAGTGGAGCCGATGAAAGCGTTGCGCTACGAGTGAAATGAGTTGTGACAATTGGGAGTGAAATGATCCAACTGAAAAATATCGAGCGCACTTATAAGAGTGGGGCGGGACAGACATGGGTGCTGCGGCGCGTCAACCTGGAAATTCAGCCGGGGGAGTTTATTACGGTGATGGGGCCGTCGGGTGCGGGGAAGTCTTCGCTGCTCAATGTGCTGGCGTTTCTCGATGACCAGTGGACGGGCGAGTATTGGTTTCGCGAGCAGGCGGCATACACGATGAAGAGGAAGGAGCGCGCGGAGCTGGCGAAGAAGAATATCGGGATGGTATTTCAAAGTTATCACCTGCTCGACGATCTTACGGTGATGGAGAACATCGATTTGCCGCTGTCTTATAAAGATATTCCGCGCAGCGAGCGGCAGAGCCTGGTGGCCGACACGCTCGATCGCTTTCGGATCGTCGCGAAGAAAGATCTTTATCCCAGCCAGCTTTCGGGAGGGCAACAGCAGTTAGTTGGAGTGGCGCGCGGGGTGATTCATAAGCCGGCGCTGTTGCTGGCGGATGAGCCGACGGGCAATCTGCATTCTGAACAAGCCAAGGAGATCATGGAACTCTTTCGTGAATTGAATCAGCAGGGGACGACGATCGTGCAGGTTACTCACTCGGAAGCGAATGCTGCTTATGGGACGCGCACGATTCAGATGCGGGATGGATGGGTGGTGGGGGATACGGCGAATCCGAATCTAAGTCCGGCGAATTTGACTGCGACGGAGCCTCGCGATGCGGCGGTGAATCGATGATCGGTTGTTTTCGGGGGCGGGGCTTTGGCACTACATTAATGGCGACGATATTTGTACTTACGGCCGGGGTGGCTCAGGGGCAGATTAGCACTCCGGAGTCGTTGGCGATGCCGCAGTCGCACAATCCGTTGCGGTCTTATATGGGGGAAAAGGCGGCGCAGCCGGCGCTGACGAATTCTCCGCGACTGGACCGGCTGATTCGGGACGGGAAGCTTTATTTGTCGCTGAAGGACGCGATTGCGCTGGCTTTGGAGAACAATCTTGATCTGGCGATTGCGCGCTACAATTTGCCGATTGCGGATACGGATGTGCTGCGCACGCAAGCTGGCGGAAGCTTTCGCGGCGTGAATACGGGCGTGGTGCAAGGGACTCCGGGCGGCGGCATCGGCGGCTTTGGGACAGGAGCGCCGGGAGCGGGCGCTGGTGGCACGACGAGCGGGGCGGGTGGGGCGGGCGCGGGCGCGTCGGGATTGGTGCAATCGACGTTGGGAGTGGGAACTCCGGTGTCATCGTATGATCCGTCGCTCAGCGTAAACGCCGGGATTGAGCATTTGACGTTGCCGCAGTCCAATAAAGCGACCTATGGTATTTCCCCTTTGCAACTGAATACAGCGCAAGTGAACGCCAATTTTACACAGTCTTTTTCCGCCGGCACCACGATCTCTTTTATGTTCGACAATAGCCGGCAAACGACGAACAGTCCCGACTTTGTTCTCTCCCCGGCATTGAATGCTTATTACCGGTTCACTTTTCAGCAGCAGTTGCTTGCGGGATTCGGCTTTGGGCCGAATTTGCGCTATCTGCGCATTGCGAAGAACAACAAGAAGATCTCGGATATCGCTTTTAAAGATCAGGTGATGGCGACGGTCACGCAGATCGAGAATATTTATTGGGATATGGTCAGCGCTTATGAGCAGGCGCGGGTGAATGAGCAATCGCTAGCTTTTGCTAATCAAACGCTGGACAACGCCAAGAAACAATTGCAACTGGAGAGCATTCCGGAGATGGACGTGATGAAGGCGGAGGCCGAGGCTTCGAAGCGCGATCAGGATTTGACGGTGGCGCGAACGAATCTGGAGCTCCAGGAATCACTGATGAAAAACGCGCTGACCAAGAGTCTCGATGACCCCGCGCTGCAAGAGATGCCGGTGGTTCCGACAGATCAGATGCAGGCCGCGAATACCGAAGCGGAGGCTAACGCGCCGATACTCGATCTTATTGATCAGGCGCTGCGGAATCGCCCAGAACTACTCGAGACCGACGTGGACCTGGTGAATCGCCAAATCAGCCGCCAAGCCGCGCGCAACGCGCTCTTGCCATCGCTCTCGCTGGTGGGATACTACGGTGGCAGCGGTCTGGCTGGATTGGTTACGCCCGGAAACCCCAGCAGTAATGTTCCGACCGACCTGCTGGGCAGCTGGCAGAATGCGTTTAACAATTCATCTTCGGATTATTATGTGGGGTTGAACTTGAATATTCCGTTTCGCAATCGCGTGGTTAAGGCGGATCAATATCGTTCGGAGTTGGAGTATCGGCAGGCGGGGCTGCGCAAGGAGCAACTGAGAAAACAGATTCGGATTGAAGTGCGGAACGCGCAATATGCGTTGGAGCAATCGCGGGCACGAGTGGAGTCGGCGCGCAAGGCGCGGGATCTGGTGGAGCGCACGTTTGAGATTACCAAGAAGGAGCAAGACCTAGGATCAGGATCGAGTTATCAGACCATGACTGCACAGCGCGATCTCTCCTTGTCTGAGCTGGACCTGGTCAACGCCATGACGGTTTACGAGAAGGCGCGGGTTGAACTTGATCGCGCTACGGGCGCGACTTTGGAACATAATGGAGTGCTGATTCAGGACGCGGTCACGGGGACGGTGACTGCTTCGACTCCATAAGTCATGCCGACTTCGGCCAAGCCGCAAGATAGCCGCTCGCTCAAAACAGCTGACGAGCTTTCTCATCCGCCGCAGAGTCGCGCGCCGCGAATTCTCGCGGCTGACGATCAACCGCACATTCTGGAAGCGATTCAACTGCTGCTGCATCCGCAGGGTTATTGGGTGGAGTGCGCGAAGTCGCCGGCTGAGGTGAGGGAGGCGTTGGCGTCGGATTCGGTTGGCAATTCTTATGATGCACTGCTGATCGATCTCAACTACATGCGTGACACTACGTCTGGGCAAGAGGGGCTTGATCTGCTTTCGGAAATTGTGGCGCTGGACAGCAATCTGCCGGTGATTGTTATGACCGCGTGGGGGAATGTCGAACTGGCGGTGGAGGCGATGCGGCGCGGGGCGCGGGATTTCGTGCAGAAGCCGTGGGAGAATGAGCGGCTACTGGCGATTTTGAGAACGCAAGTGGAATTGCATCGGGCGCTGCAACGCGCCGAGCGACTGGCGGCGGAGAATCGGTTGTTGCAGGCGCAGGGACGGCCGGAGTTTATTGCGTCGGCGGCGTCGATGCAGCCGGTGCTGGAGGCGATTGCCCGGGTTGGGCCTTCGGATGCGAATGTACTTATCACGGGCGAACACGGGAGCGGCAAGGAAGTGGTTGCGCAGACGCTTCATGCTCTTTCTTTGCGCGCCTCACGGGCGCTGGTGGCGGTGAACACGGGGGCGCTGGCGGAGGGATTATTTGAGAGCGAACTTTTCGGACATGTGAAGGGAGCGTTCACGGACGCGCGGACCGATCGCATAGGGCGCTTCGAGCTGGCGGATGGCGGGACGATTTTTCTGGATGAGATCGGGAATGTGCCGATTCGGCAACAGGCGAAGTTGCTGCGCGTGCTGGAATCGGGCGAGATTGAGCGGTTGGGATCTTCACGGTCGCGGAAAGTTGACGTGCGCGTGATTTCGGCTACCAATACCGATTTACAAGCGGCGTGCTCATCGGGGCAGTTTCGCGAAGATCTTTTGTTTCGGCTGAATACGGTGGAGATTCGGGTGCCGGCGCTGCGCGAGCGGCGAGAGGATATTCCGACGCTCGCTATACATTTTCTGCGGCGGTATGCATCGCGTTATCGGCGGCAGATTGATGGACTTGATAATGCCGCGTTGCAAATCATGGCGCAGTATGCGTGGCCGGGGAATGTTCGTGAACTGGAACACACGCTGGAGCGAGCAGTGTTGATGTGTCGCAGGCGCGAGATTCAGCCGGCGGACCTGGGGCTGAATTTGCAGCGGCCGCAGGGGCAGAATCTCGAGGAGTTGAGTTTAGAGGCGGTGGAGGCGCTTTTGATTCGCAAGGCGCTGCAACGCTTTCAGGGAAATATAAGCCAGGCGGCGGAGGCGTTGGGGCTCAGCCGAGGTGCGCTGTATCGGCGCATGGAAAAGTATGGGCTCTAGCCCGCAGAGCGGCGGCGGCGGGAGAAAAATGCCGAAGGGTCGGAAGCGGGTTCGTCTGCTGTATGAAAATCGGATCAGCCTGTATTCATTTCTAGTTGCGTTGCCAGGAAGTTTGGTCGGCGGGATTTTGATATGGATGCAGACGTGGTCGACGCAATCGAAGGTGGCGCTGTCGTTCGCGGTGTTGGTGGTGTGGTGGATCTTGGCTCTCGTCTTGCATGAGCAGACGGTGAAGCCGCTGCAGACGCTAGCGAATGTGGTGGGAGCGCTTCGGGAAGAAGATTATTCGTTTCGCGCGCGGGGAGCGGTTGCGGAAGATGCGCTGGGCGAGTTGTCGTTGGAAGTGAACGCGCTGGCTGATTTGCTGGCGGATCAGCGCATACGGGCGATTGAAGCGACGGCGCTGCTGCGGCGGGTGGTGGAGGAGATTGACGCTCCGCTGTTTGCGTTCGATCCGGATCGTGTGCTGCGGTTGGTGAATCCGGCGGGGGAAAAACTTTTGCAGCAAGCTGCGATTCGATTGCTGGGGCGCACGGCAGACGAGATCGGATTGGCCGATTGCCTGAGCGCGGCAAACGAGTCGCTGGTGGCTTTGCCGGCGAATAGCGGTGGTGCTCGCTGGCTGGTGCGGCAGAGCAAGTTTCGCGAGAAAGGTGCGCCGCATACTCTGGTCGTGCTGTCGGACGTGAGCCGGGCGCTTCGCGAGGAAGAGCGCAGTGCGTGGCAACGATTGATTCGAGTGCTGGGGCACGAACTCAATAATTCTCTGGCACCGATCAAGTCGATTGCAGGAAGTTTGGGCGGGCGGCTTGGCGAGAGCGGGCTCAACGAGGAGCATCGACGGGATTTTGAGCGCGGGCTGGCGATTATTGAGGCGCGAACTACTTCGCTGAATCGGTTTCTGCAGGCTTATCGGCAGTTGGCGCAGATGCCGTCTCCGGTGATTAAGAAGGTGGCGCTGCCGCCGCTGGTGGAGCGGGTTGCTTTTCTTGAGACGCGGCTGGCGGTGGAGATTTTTCCGGGGCCGGATGTGATGGTGATGGTGGACGCCGATCAGATTGAGCAGATGCTGATTAATCTGGTGCGCAATGCGGTTGAGGCAGCGCTGGAAGCGTCGGCGGGCGACGGGGTTTCGGGGAATTCTGTTGAGGAGATTCAGAATCCGCGGGTGACTTTGCATTGGGTGGTTGAAGATCAGAGCGTGGTGCTGACGATTGACGACAATGGGCCGGGGCTGTTGAATCCGAGCAATGCGTTCGTTCCGTTCTATACGACCAAGCCAGCGGGGAGTGGGATAGGGCTGGCGCTGTCGCGGCAGATTGCGGAGGCGCATGGCGGGTCGATTGTGTTGGCGAATCAAAATGGAAAAAGAGGGTGCCAGCTGCGGGTGACATTGCCTTGCGCGGGGTAGAGCGGGAGAAGTATTGCTAAGAGCTTGCGGGCTTCGCCCGCTGGGCAGGTGAGGGCGTCTGCCCCTACGTGAGGGTTGATGCCGCGGACAATCAGTTCGCGGTTTTTTTGAGGGCTCTTCAATTGCGCTCTAGCACTATGGCGCCCATCCAGGGGAGGTTGAGGATCTGGCCGCTGTAAATCTGGGCGGTGTAGCCGCCATTGGTTCGTTCGGGCTCGAACTCGACCTGATAAGCCGGCCATGACGAGTTGAAAATTTCTTTGTAAGTAGCGCCGGCGGGGAGGCCGAGCCATGAGCTGTCTTGTTGCTGGTTCGGTGTGCCGAAGGTTACGGCGGCGAAGATACGCTGATTGGAGCCGCAGACAAAGGCTACAGTTCGATTGCCGGTGGCGACGACCTGATAGTTGGCATCGCCTTGCAAGCCTTTCGAGGGATCATTGCGCAGACCCATCAGTTGGCGAAACCAGTCTAGGATGCGGGTGTTGTCGGTGGCGGTCGCCGGAGGGAGATCGTCGAGTTGGGGGTTGATGTACTCCTCGTTGTCAGTGAAGGAGAAGGCCGCAGTTTCGCCGACCTCCTGGCCCATGAATAGCATGGGAATGCCATTGGAGAGAAGCGTGAGCGTGCCTAACGCTTTAGCAAGTTGATAGCCTTGGCCGAATGGTGGGCGTGAGGCGATGCGCAAGTTGAGAGGATCTTGTCCGCTGACCATGTCGTGCGACTCGCCGAAGCGAGTCGCCTGGAAGAACGGGCGTCCCCAATATTGCGGGTTATCCATCTCGGTTTTGAGCGGGATGGAATCGTCCCAGCCAGGATTGGCACTATCGTAGCTGGCGGATCGGATGCGGTAGACCTCGTCGATTCCCCACTGGCCATCCATCACGCCCCATGAAGGATTGGAAACGTCCCAGGGATTCGTGGCGGAATTTTCAGCTACACAATAGGGCCAGGCGCGGCTCTCGGCGGAGGCGGCTGCGCGTAGCGAGGAGCGGATCATGCCGAGAAATTGCCAGCCGCCTTCGCATTTGGTGACGATGGTCTGGGTGTCGTCGAAACGAAAGCCGTCGAGATTGAAAGTTCGGAAAAGATAGATGGAGGCCTGGCGAAAATATTCGCCGACCATGGGATGGCCGCAATTCATGCGGTCGCCATCGTAGTCTCCATTGCGATAGACGTCGGGGGCGATGCTCATGAGGGACGAGCCGAGGGAGTGGTTGTAGACGACGTCCATGGTTACGCCGCGGCCGTTGACGTGAGCGGCGTTGACGAAACTGGCCATCGCGGGCGCTCCGCCGTAGAAGCTGTCGATGGCGAAATAAAAGGATGGATCGTATCCCCAGGAGACTTCGGAACTGAATTCAGTTACGGGCATGAGGCCGAAGATTGTAACCGGAAGTTGGCGCAGATATCCGGATTGACCTAGTCGGCTGGTTGCGTTTAATTCGTCGGTGAGCAAATCGAACGACGTGAGGGTGCCGATCATTTGATCAGTGAAGCGCCGGGCGTGGATTTCGTAGATCAGGAAATTTTGCCAGCCCATCGTTTGCCACGGCTGTACGTGGGCCGCGGCGCTGACTGCCGCAACATCGAGCACGATGGACCAGGATGTGGTGGGGTCGGCGGGATTGTCGTTAAAACTTGTTTTGAGGGTGCCTCCGTCTTGGACGGAGCGGGCGGCGGGGTCGATGACTTCTATGTCATCGTTGAGGAGGAAGCGGTATCGCGCTCCGGGCGCGGCTTGCGCGGCGGGGAGACTGCACCACCAGTAGAAAGTATCGGTGGTTAGAGTCATGGGAAACTGCTGGCGCGACGGTCCGCCGGGAGAAGTTTCATCGACGAGGATGAGTGTGGCGCAAACGGCGTGGGGCGCGTGGACGAAAAAATAAATTTGGCCGCCGAGGATGGTGGCGCCGTGGGGCATTTCTCTGGCGGCGAAAATTCCCGTGCTTACTACAGCGCTGCCGAATGCGGCTTGCATCAGTGCGGCGCGGCTGGGCGGATCGGCAAACTGGGTTGCGGCGCGCGCGCATACGCCGTAGACGCCTTCGGTGGTGTAGAGCGTGGGCGTGGAGGCGGATGGCGTGAAATATCTGCTGGTATCGATCCACGCGTAAGGCTTGGGCTCGGTGCCCGCGGTCGGAATCAGATCGATGGCGGTGGTCGTGTCTTGTGCGAGGTCGGGAGTGGCCTGCCAGCTTCCATCGGGTTGCAAAGTCGCGGACACGGTTTCATAGGCGGGAGCGTTGCCGACGGAAACCTGGACTGAAAGGCCACTTGCGAAACTTGATGCTTGCTGGGGTTTGATCGATAAAGGAATCGTGCTGATCGTCGGGAAGGCGGCGAGCCAACTGCTTGCTCCGAGCGCGAATCGAGACACGGTGCCGAGCGCCGTGGGGTCTGCGGGAAAGGGTCGTTGGATCGCGGGGTTCTCGACGTTTTGCTGGCTGATGACGGCGTAGCTTGCATCGGGATAAATCGGTACGCTGTAAGTAGCGACTTTGAAGAGGTTGCTTCCGGCGCAGGCTTGCGTCGAAGTGCTCGCTAAGGGGAACGCCGATCCTTCGACGAGATCGTTTAATGTCAGCTGCGGAGGATTGGCGAGGCTTGCACTGTACATCACCTGGAGCGCAACCGGAGTCAGCGTGAGAGGCTGGCTGCGCACGTCGCATTGTCCGCTCTTCAGCCAAAGAGACGTGCCATCGCAGGGACGCCAAACGCGGTTGCTGGCTTCGGGTTCCCACACTGCGGCCTGATTATTTGTCGCGGGCTGCATCAGCTTCAAGTTGAAGCCGGTGGTCATCCAGGGGAGCAAAGTTACGCGGAATGTGGATGTGGCATTGGCGTCGTCGCGGGCGGTTTGCGGGAAGTAGGCGGACGCGCTGGTGGAATCGTAGGGACTCCAAATGTAGATTTGGCCTCCGCGAAACGCGCTTTGGGTGATGACCTGGAAGGTGAGCACGTCGCCTGGCTTGAAGGTTACTCCGGCGGGCGCGGGATTCTGGTAGAGAATTCGCGGGGAAGATTCGAAGGTCCACACTTCGGTCGGCGAGATGCGAAATAGACGACGGATGAAATCGTCCGGCTCCCAAGTGTCGAGGCCGGTGGCGGGCGCTGTGGAGTTAAACTTGAATTGCAGCTTGCGGGGATCGGGAGCGTCGGGGAGTTGAAAATCGACGCCGGTCGCCGTGGGCGTGCCTTTCGTATCCCAGACGTTGTTGCCGTCCCAGGCGGATTGCCAAACGTGAATGCTCCAGAGGAGGGTGGTATCGGCGGGTTGGTGATGAACAATAATTCCCATGGCGACTCTCCTTACATTCCGTGACGCTGAGTGCCGTGGCCCTTTTCTAACTCTAGTTATAACTAAAACTTAGACCTTTGTAAGTTGGTGTCTTTTGTATTGTGCCTTTCCCGCAGCGCAATTATTGGTTGTAAGAATTCAAAAAACTGATGAGGGCAGGCTTGATCACTGTGGCGCGTGCGCTGCACAGGCGAATGCGTTCCAGAGCATTGGCTAAATAGCGCGCACCGCCGGGCAGTGTGGCCATGCGCGGTTGGAAAAAACCTTCGACTTGGCGGCGATGCTCTTCATCGCAGAAACCTGCGGCGGCAAGCGGAAGGGATGCGCCGAAGGGGATTCCGCGAGCGCCGGGCAGCGCGGAGTTGAGCGCGTCAAAATTGGTCTGGATGTATTGCCAGACGATTTCACGCGCATGTGCGGGGGCGTTGAAAAGTGTGTTGCGCATTTCTCTCGGATCGATGCCACCGCCGAGTATCAGTTGGAGTCGTGCGTGAGTGATGGCGGGGGCACGGAAAGAATCGAGCGCGCCGATCATCCAGGAGCGTTCGCGTTGAATTTGGTCTTTCTTGATTTCAACCACCAGCTGATCGAAGAAGGCGTGGTCGCCGTTCCATGCTGCTGCGGAGAGGACGGGCTCGACCATATCGGGGTCGAGAGATTGATGATTCTTTAACCATTCATGCGCCAGCGCGTTGGCTTGGGATGAAAGGTCTTGATCTTCGCCGTGAGTGGCGACTAGCGGCACGATCTCGATGCGCAACTGACGGACTTCCTGCGATTCGTTGGGCTGTGGCTTCCATCCCAGTTGATGTGCGCGAGTGCGGTAAAGAGCGCGGATTAGCTGAGCATAGTTAGGGCTGAGATCGGCGGGAACGAAGTCGCTGATACTTTCGACGGTGAGGGCGGCCTGGCGCACTAATCCTGCGTCGGAGCTGCGGCTGAACTCGGCCACGAACTTGAGTTGCTGTTGCGTGTTCCCCAGTCCGGCGGAAAACATGAGTTGAATGTTGCGCAGAGCGGCGGCGGATTCGTCGCGGTGGAGATTTGGCGTGCCTTGCGCGATTAATGTTGTGGCTAGCACGGCATCATAGTTGATGGCGTAGTAGCCGGCGGCATTCGAGTCGGCGAAAAGCCAGGCCGGACAGCCCTTTGCGCCCTTTAGTTCGAAACGGTCAGCGGCTTTCGTCAGCAGATTGCACTGGCGGTGCGCGCCGGCATCGTCGCTCCAGCTTGTACAAACTGGAACACGCCAGACGGCATCGGATGCGCCAGGAGAGCCAAGCGGAAGGAAACGGCGTTGTTCGAGTTCGACGATCGGCGGATGAGACTCGCAGGACAATTTTACGGATACTAGCGGGAAGCCTACTTGATTTAGGAAAGTGGAGAATGCGGTTCCGACTTTATTGCCTGATGCAGAATCTAGAGCGGCGAGGAGATCGGCGCTGGTGGCGTTGCCCCAGGCGTGTTGTTGCAGATACATGCGAATGGCGCTTTGAAAATCTTTCGGGCCCATGTAATTTTCGAACATTCCGATGACGGCCTGGCCCTTGCCATAGGTAATGCCGTCGAAGGCGTTGGCTATGTCGCCGGGAGCTTCGATGGGCTGGCGAATCGTGCGCGCGGTGGTGAGGCTGTCGCTGCGCATTACGTTCGACGAGGCGGCGGCGTCCGCTTGGATATTCCATTCTGGCTTCCATTCGTTGAGCAGCTTGCTGGAGAGCCAACTGGCGAAGGCTTCGTTGAGCCAGAGGTCGTCCCACCATGACATGGTGACTAAGTCGCCGAACCATTGATGGGACATTTCATGCTCCATGGCCTCGGCGCGGCGGCGCTGGAGAAGGCCGGTGTCTTGCTCTTTTGGCGAGAGCAGAAAATCACCGTAGGCAATGAGGCCGGCATTTTCCATTGCTCCCCAGGCGGTGGTGAGCGGTACAACGATCTGATCGAGTTTTTCGTAGGGATAAGGCGTGCCGAAATAATCTTCGAGTAAGCCGATCAACTTCGGCGTGATGGAAGCGGCGTAGGCAGCTTCGGAGGCGCGGCCGCGGGGAACGATGATACGGCTGGGGCGATGGTTGGAGCCAACGGGCGCGGTTTCGACCACATCGAAAGGGCCTACGGCAAAGGCAATCAGATAAGAGGGCAGCGGCTTGGTTTCATTGAAGCGGACCTCTTTATAGCCGACCTCTTTCGATCCGTTCGCCTCGTCTTTTTCTGAGGCGATGGCAGTGTTCGAAAAGGCTCTCAAATTTTTCGGCACATGCAGTGTCAGTTGCCAGGGCACTTTGAAGGAGGGCTCGTCGAAGCACGGAAACACGCGGCGCGCGGTGACGGGCTCGAATTTAGTGAAGACGTACCAGTCGCTTCCAGACTGCTGTTGGAACGCGCCGTCGGTGAGAGAGCGGCTGACTTCTCCGGTGTAGGCGATGTGCAACGTCACCTGGCCAGTGGGAAGCGGGCTGGCGGTGGTGATGGCGACGAAGTCGCCTTCGGCGATTGGCGTGGCTTGCGCGGGGACGTCGTGGCCCGCGATGCGAATGGTGGTCTCTTCAAGCTTGAGGGATTTGGCGTGGATCCAGAAGACGGAGAGCGGTTGTGATATTTCGAGATCGATGGCGATGGAGCCATGGAAGCGGTCTTCGCCTGGCGTTATGCGAAGGTCGGCGGAATATCGAAGGGAGCGGACGGTCAAGGGAAGCCGCAATTCGGGTGCGGCATTCTGGACGAGGCCGGCGACCGAAGCGAGGCAGAAGGTGAGAAGGGAAAGAGCGATGAGTCGAGTCACGCCCGCCATGATAAGCCGGTTCGGAGAATTCCTAAACCCGGAGGCGCGGAGAGAACCTCGAATCTGCAGGAAACAAAACAGAGGGAGAAGGTTTCGGCCGGTTGGGTTACTCCGTGACTTTGAGAGTCGTTGGCTCTGTGTCTGGATGGAAGAAAAGCGAATTAGGGCGGTTTCTTTTGCGCGGAGCACTTGACATCTTTGACGCTGCCGCCGCAAAATAGCGCCAATTCGGGGTATTTCCTTTCACAGTTTTGCTTCGATGAGTTTATGACGCCAAGTCAGCCCTCGCAGTCTCCTCAGAATAAAGTCAGTCCCGATCAGTGCAAGCATCCGCGGGTGCAGATTGTTTCTCGCGACGAAGAAGCGGAATACGTGGAATGCCAGGAATGTGGCGATGTTTTTGAGTCGAGCGAGTTGAAGGATATGGCGATTGAGGAAAAGAAGGACCCGGAAGAAGAGTGAAGAGCGCCGCGCTCGCGGTGCTTACCTGATTTTGATTACGAGATTCTCGGACTCGTCCAGCCAAAATTTCTTTTGCGGCGGGATCACTGTGGTGGCGCTGTATTCGGTGATTATGGCGGGGCCGCGCATTGATCGGCCGGGGATCAGGTCGCCGCGCTCGAAAACTGGGGTCGTCGACTTTTTATTTTGAAAGAAGACGATGGCTTGTTCGATGGACGCTGCGCGGCGTGATGGGTTGGGCGGCGACGGGCGGGTTGAGTGCGAATGCGGCTGGGGCTGCGGAGTGCGCAGGCGGGCACGAAGGCGCAGGGTCACTAGTTCGATCTCGCGGCCGGCGTGGTGATAGCCGTAACGGCGCTGATGTTCGGAGTGGAAGCGGGCGATGAGCGCTTCCTGGTTGTTGTCCGCATCCTTATTAATAGCCTTGAGCGGCAAGTTGAGTTCGTAGCCTTGGCCGCGATAGCGGAGATCGAGAGTCCTGTCATAGTGGAGAGCGCCGCGCCATTGTTCGGCGCGAAATTCTTTTTGCGCCGCCGCTTCGAGGCGGCGGAATTCTTGCTCGAGTTTGGATCGCGACGCTGACTGGCCATGATGATTAGTAAGTCGCCAGAGTACGGTGCGCGAATAATCTTTGACCACGTCGCTTACCAAAATTCCAAATGCGGAGAGAGCGCCGGGATGGGCGGGGATCATTACGGTTGGAATCGCGAGGGCCTCGGCGAGTTCGCAGGCGTGGAGGCCACCGGCGCCGCCGAATGCCACGAGCGTAAAGTCGCGGGGATCGTAGCCTCGCTCGATGGAGACTACGCGCAGAGCGCGCTCCATGTTGGCGTTGACGACGCGGATGACGCCGGCGGAAAACTGTTCCAGGCTTAAGCGCGCGCCTTCTTTCCTTCCACCTTCTTTCTTTAGCGCTTGCTTCTTCAGCCATTCGGATGTGATGCGGCGCGCTCGTTCGAGGTCGAGGATGAAATCGCCGCCTAGAAAATGGTTCGAGCGAAGGCGACCGAGGAGCAGGTTGGCGTCGGTTACGGTGGGGACGGTGCCGCGGCCGTAGCAGATGGGGCCGGGATCGGCTCCGGCTGATTCTGGGCCTACGCGCAGGGCGCCACCGGCGTCAAAGCGGGCTAGCGATCCGCCGCCGGCGCCGACGGTGTGAATCTCGAGCATCGGAACTCCGACAGGGATGCCGGCGACTTCGGATTGGCCGCCCGCGCGAACTTCATCTTGCACGACAGCGACGTCGGTGGAGGTTCCTCCCATGTCGAAGGAGAGTATCTTGCGGAAGCCGCTGCGGGCGGCCGTGGCGGCTGCGCCCACCAGACCTCCAGCGGGGCCGGAGAGCACGGTGCGCACGGGTTCTCGTGCAGCCGATTCGAGCGCGGTGATGCCGCCGCTCGATTGCATGACGAAGATTCTGGGCGCGGTTTGATTGTTTGTTGCGCTGGCGGAAGACGCGGCGATTACGCGGTCGGCCAACTTTTGCATGTAGCTCTGCATGAGTGGCTGCAGATAGGCGTTGACTACGACTGTGCTGGTGCGCTCGTATTCGCGAAACTCCGGGAGAATTCTGTGGGAGATGGAGAGTGGTTGGTTGAGTTTCGAAATTGCGGTGGCTACGGCTATCTCGTTCTTTGGATTGGCGAAAGAAAAAAGGAGGCAGATGGCGATGGCTTCGGGATGGGCTTTTTCCACGGCCTCGCGAAGTTGAGTCAATTCTGCTTCGGGTGGATGTTCAAGAATCTGGCCATCGGCGGCGGTTCTTTCCTGGACGCCGAAGCGCATTTCGCGAGCGACGAGCGGCGCGATGCGATCGAAGAAAAAATCGTAGAGGCGTGGGCGCGCCTGACGGCCAATTTCGATGACGTCTTCGAATCCGGCGGTGGTGATGAGGGCGACGCGAGCTCCTTATTCTTTGCAGCAGAGCGTTGGTGCCGACGGTGGTGCCATGGAGAAGAGTCAGCGCGGCATAGCGGTCCTTCGTCTTTGTCGCTTCGCGAATTTTCTGCAGAGCTTCGGCGATGGCGCGTGAGGGATCGTCGGGGGTGGAGAAGACTTTCAGAGTTTTGAGAACGCCGGCGTCTTCCCAGACGCAATCGGTGAACGTGCCTCCGGTATCGACGGCGACCCGGATTTCGGAATTCGGAGAGCGAGGCATGAACATGGAAGATTATCACTGCGCCATTCAAGGGAGCATTCGATTTTGAAGAGTTGCGGCATCGCTAGGCTGGCTGCGGGAAGGGTTCGTTTGCCGGGAGAGAATGCGACCTCAGCGCCTAAAGGCGAAGTCAAGACAAAGCTGTTATCGCAGCGCTGAAGCGCTGCGCCACCCAAAAGCGGGCCACCGCAAATCGCCTCCCAAAATCCGGTGCCGAAAATGCGCCAGCCAAAATGCGCTACCAAGAGTGCGCTACCCAAAAGCGGGTCGTGCCGGAAGTGCCTGAAACATTACCGGCGTTCGGCGGGCGGTGCCGTATTCTTGAGGGGTGAACGGGCGAGTTTGGAAGGTGTGGCTGGTTCCTGGGGGCTTGCTGTTGGCGCTAGCGGCTACGCTTGTCAGTAGTTCTCTGTTCGCGCAGATCGCGCCGTCGCTCGGCTTCTACTATGTGGGAGTGTTTGCGGCGGGACTGGCGCTGGCCTGGCGATTTAACTCCAGCCGCGTGCTTTTTTCTTTGCTTGTTTTGCTGCTGGCGCACCGCGCGGTTGATTTTTTTTCGACGGGCCAGGGCGGACGCGTAGGGCCGGGGCGAATGGCAGTGGCGCTGGCGGTAGTGTTGGTGCCGTTGAATTTCATGGTGTTTGCGCAGATGCGCGAGCGTGGCTTGACGATTGCCGGCATCGCACAGCGGTTTGGATTGCTCTTTCTTGAATCGGTAATCTTCGCGGTGATGTGCCGGCCGGAGAATAGCGCGGGCAATTCATCGCGGGGCGGCGCGGCTGTTGTGCCAGCGTGGCTGTTTGTGAGTTTTGTGGCGGCTGTCGCGCTTTTTGTATGGCGGTTTGTGCAGGCGCGCAAGCCGATTGAACCTGGATTCGTGTGGTCGACGGGCGCGGTTTTTCTGTGGCTGGAGTTTGCGCCGGTGGGAAAAATGTCGGACGCTTATGTGGCTACTGCTGCGCTGATTCTGGCCGCATCGTTGATTGAAACTTCTTATGTGCTTGCTTATCACGATGAGCTGACGGGCATTCGCGGGCGGCGGGCGTTTAATGAGTCGCTGCTTACGCTGGATCAGCAATATGCCATCGCTATTGTTGATATCGATCATTTCAAGAAGTTCAATGACACTTACGGGCACGATGTGGGGGATCAGGTGTTGTGCATTGTGGCGAAGCGGTTATGCGGCGTCGGCGGCGATGGGCAGGCGTTTCGCTGCGGAGGCGAGGAGTTCGCGATTGTTTTTCGGAACACGTCGGCTAAGGAGGCGGTCGAACATCTCGAGGTTTTGCGCACGACGATTGAGGAATCGACGTTTCATGTGCGGGGGGCAGATCGACGAGCCGAGAGGATTGCTGAAAAGAGCGACGCGGGAAGTGGCGACCGGCGCGGGGTTGAGCGGGATCGGAGGAAGGCGGCGAAGAAGAAAACGGTGTCCGCTCGGCTGAACTCGTCGTCCGAATATTTACGCAATCATCTTTTGCCAGATCACCTGTCGGTGACGGTGAGCATTGGGGTGGGCGAGCCGAGTACGCGTTATCGGCAGCCGGAGCAGGTGATTCAGGCGGCGGATCAGGCGCTTTATCGAGCGAAGAATAAAGGACGGAATCGAGTGGAGTTGGCTTCTACGACTCCGTTGCGGATTGCCGAGAGGAAGCGCGCCAAGGCGTCACGAGTTTGACTCGCTGCGGGAAAGTCGTCGCGCACGCGAGCGACTTCAGCGCCTAAAGGCGCGATCAAGACGAAGCTGCAACCGCAGCGGTGAACCGCTGCGCCACCCAAAAGGAAAGACAAAGCCGAGTTGTTCTACAACTTCTAAAACTCGTCTCCTTCTCGAAACCATTTCGAGCTTTACCAATCCACTAGATGAATTAGAAAAAGGATTACGGTTGCGCTTAACGGCAAGAGAAGGCCGGCACGCAGGCTGCCGGTGGAGTGGGAGACTACGCCGACTAGCCAGGGGAGGAGCGCGGGGCCGATGGAGGCTAGAGAAAACATGACTGCGCCGATGCTGCGGGCGGCGACTCCGAAGCGCTCGGAGAGGCGAGCTACGGTGATGGGATAGAGGGTAGCGTAGCTGAAGCCGGTGATGAGTGCGCCGACGATTACTCCGGCGAGGGATGGAGACCAGAGCATGAGCGCGATGCCGGCGGCGGCGGTCGCGTAGCCGGTGCGCAAGACCTCGCGCTCGGAGACGTGGCGCAGGAACGCGGTGCCGAGAGCACGGCCGAGGGTGAGCGCGGACCAGAAGAATGCTGGCATCATGGAGGCGATTGCCTGGCCGCGCGGTCCGAGGCGCGAGACGTAGGAGCCGATCCATCCGCCGACTGAAGTTTCTGCCCCGGGATAGAGAAGGAAGACGGTGGCGAAAAGCCAAATGGCCGGGCTCTTGACTAGCTCTCGCCATGAGGATGAGGAAGATCTGTCGGCGGCGGTTTCTGCGGGAGGGAAAGGCAGATTGCGCATCGACACGGCCAGGCCCACGAGAAAGACGGCGTTCGCTCCGAGAAAAAACGGGAGCAGTTTGTGGGCGGCGGTCCAGGCAACCATGAGCGAGCAAAAGACGGCGCCGACACCCCAGAAAAAATTCAGCAGGCTCACGGCTCCGGCTTTCGACACGGTCGCGGTTGAGTCGGCGCTCGGTGTTGCAGAGGAGTGCGCGCCGATTTCGGCGATCAACAAGTTGTCGGTGGGGACGATCAGTCCGATTCCGAAGCCGTAGGTAGCTACAGAAACCAGCCCCAGCCAGAGGGGCCCTAAATAGAGAGTGCTTACGCCGGCTGCCATCATGAGCAGGCCGAGAAGAAAGGCGGGACGAAATCCCCATCGCGAGAGGAGCACTCCGGAGAGTTGCACGCCCACGAGAGACGCTAGGAATTGAACGAGGAATAAGTTTCCGGCTTGGGTGTCGTTCATCGACCAGCGGGCGATGAGGATGGAGAGCATGGGGCCGAGCAGGGTGGTGAGAATGCCGGTGGGGAAAAAAGCAATCTGGCCGGCGAGGATCAGTTTGCGGTTTGCGGAGTGCGGGAGTTCGGAGTGAGAGATCGCCATGCTGGAGATCGCCTCGGTTTGAGGACGAGGAGGTTTCAGAATAACGCACGCGCAAACTATTCACGCTCTCATCGATCGAGTCGATGTGACCGCATTCTTCTTTCACCACGGAGGCACCCTTCGGCTTCGCTCAGGGCAGGCTCCGACACCGAGGAAACTTAGTGCAGGGAAAATCTTCTCGCAAGTTGCGGGAAAGTTGCCGGGGACACATATAGCTGCGAGCTTCGCCCGCGGGCAGGTGAGGGCACCCCCTCGACAAGCTCAGGGCAGGCCCTGCCCCTACGCGAGCCAAGCGGGCCTCTGACCAACATGAGCGCTGATCCTCCGGGCCTGTCTTCTAGCGCAAAATTCTCATTATGATTCGCTAGCTCGGATGGGTCGATTCACAGAATATTCAACAAACTGTCACCAATTATTAACAATGGGCGGACTAGGCTGGGGGTTCACCAAAAGGCGAGTTGTAAACGCGATATGTCTGTGGTCATGGTTTGCTGTGTCAATTGGAACTTTTTATTTCTCAGGAGCGAACAACAATGAAACGAACTATGGCAGCACTGCTGTCGATCGCGCTGGCGGGGAGCGTGATGGCCACACAGGCCCAGCAAGAGACCGCCCCGGCAACGAAGAAGACCCTCCACAAGAAAGCAGTTGCAAAGGGGCCGACGGTCTCCGAGCAACTCAGCGAGATGAAGGCGGCAATCGACGCGCAGCAGGCGCAGATCAGGCAGTTGAGCGACCTGGTGCAGAGCCGCGACCAGAAGATTCAGCAATTGGAGCAGCGGCTTGATCAAAACCAGGCGGTGGCCACGCAGGCGCAGAGCAAGGCGGACACCGCGGTGGCGCAAACAACTGACCAGCAGCAGACGGTGATGGCGCTGAAGAGCGATGTCACCGACTTGAAAACAACGGCGACGAGCAACGCCATGACTCTGCAGGAGACGCAGAAGAGCATTAAGGATGCGATGGAGAGCCCGATGGCGATCCATTTCAAAGGAGTGACGCTCACTCCGGGCGGCTTCCTGGCGGGTGAAACTGTGTATCGGAATCGGGCGCTGGGATCGGACATCAATACTCCGTTCAATAGCGTGAACATGCCGGGAAGCGGCGCGAACGATATTTCGGAATTCTATGGGTCTGGACGTCAGTCGCGAATTTCGTTGCTGGCTGAGGGCAAGATCAGCATTGCCAAGCTGTCCGGCTATTACGAGGCTGACTTTCTGTCGGCGGCAGTGACCTCCAACAACAACCAGAGCAACAGTTACTCACTGCGGCAACGGCAGGTTTGGGCACAGGCTGCGTTGGACAATGGCTTGAGCTTTACCGGCGGCCAAATGTGGAGCCTGGTGACGGAAACGAAGCATGGAGTTGACAACCGGACGGAAGCTGTCCCGCTGACCATAGACCCGGCTTATACCGTGGGCTTCAGCTGGGCGCGGCAGTATGGGTTCCGCGTGGCTAAGAGCTTCAACAATCATTTCTGGCTAGCGGCATCGTTGGAGAATCCGCAGACGATTTTCTCGTCGAGTGGCAACGCCTCGAACTTCGCATTGGGAGCGCCGGGAACAAGCGGCGGACTTTACAACTCCTCGTCGAACACCAGCGGAGCGGCAAACGCGAACTATTCGTTCAACGCCATTCCGGACGTCATTCTCAAGGCGGCGTTTGAGCCAGGGTTCGGTCACTATGAAATTTTCGGCATCTTGAGCCGCTTCCGTGACCGTGTTTATCCGTGCGTGGAGTATACGTTGGACCCGAGCCTGTGCGGCACAACTGCTGCTTCCGCGATCGGAGCTTATAACGCCTCGAAGAATGGCGGCGGCATCGGTGGAAATGCCCGCGTCACGGTTGCCCACCATCTGGACTTTGGTGTCCACGCGATCTATGGGAACGGAGTAGGGCGGTACGGCGCGTCCGGTCTGCCGGATGCCGCCGCCAATGCCGATGGCACGCTGGCTCCTCTGCGCAGTTATCAGGGTTTGGTTACGCTGGAGTATCACACGCCCAAGGTTGATGTGTACCTGAACGGCGGCGAGGAATACGTGAGAAAGCGCTGGGAACTGGATCCCGTCTCCGGCAAGCCGGTGGGCTATGGGGCGCCGTTGTTTAGCGATTCGAATTGCTACTCTGAAACCGTACCGGGCAGTGGCGGTTACTCTTTCGGAGGGCTCACCTGCAGCGGGCAGACGCAGAGCACGGTCGAAGGAACGTTTGGATTCTGGATCCGCCCCTATCACGGTCCCAAGGGAAGGATTCAAATTGGTCCGCAGTATTCGTACCTGGTGCGAAATGCGTGGACAGGGTTGCAGTCTTCAACCACAGGGACTTACGTTTCGCCGCACGGAATCGACAACATGTTTATGACATCGTTCCGTTACTACTTGCCGTAGATTTGCGGGACCCTCACCCCCAGAGACAACCCCCTTGGCAATGGGGGCGAGGGATTGTTTTTTGGGAACTACAATACCTACCGCGATTTCCGCGAAAAGTTGAACCGCAAAGGCACTGAGTATCGCGAAGGCTTTGGCTTGGTATGCTGTCTTGAATCTGTGGTTAATGATTTCGCAAAACGGCGCAGCGCCTCGTATTTACAACCCGCCGCGGCCTATGGGCGTCCAAGTAAATTGGAGACGAATGACGGGTGCGATGTCAGTTTCCAGCGGTGCTATGTATAATCTGTTGGCATACGATGCGAAATGGTGATGCCGAAACATTCTAGCGCCGGCTTTAGATTGTGGTCGTGGTGCCGGATCGCACTGATTGTTCTTGCCATTTGCTCGCTTACGGCGAGTCTCGCCACACGCTTCACGGTACAGGGGCCGGAGATTGAAAAGGCGGACGCTGCAAACGCGCAATCTTCCGAAGCAAAGCGCCAGCATCTTCTCGGCAATGCAGTTCAGTGGACGGCGCCAGCTCCCACTTTCACGTTGTTTCAACCGCCGCGGTCATCCGTTTTGGCGGTTTCGGTAGTCGTCCCATCTGCGAACCTTATCTCTGAAAGCTGGCTCTATAATCGGCCTCCTCCTGCGCTTTAACTGCTTTACTGCATAGTTAATTACTAATTTTAAAATGCTGGGTATTGCCGGGACGTCGTTCGCTGTTCGCCTTCAACAAGGTTTGCGGCTGCGAAGCGCGACCGACATTTAAGGCACGTCATCAGACCGACGTAAGGGTATTACGTTTGGGCCGAAGGGCAGCGAGTGGCCGCGGTTGTGGGTTTTTTTGTAGCGGGAGTTGGCGAAACAGCATCCTAGAATGCGATTATTGCATCCCGCTATACACACACTGTTCTTACAAGTTCCTGGGCCATCCGCATAGAGAGTTGGGGATTGCAGGTTAGAGCTCCCGGTCGTTTCGCGAAAGGAAATGGGGCATGGCTATCAAGTCATCGCTGAGCGAGTCATTACTGGCGGAAGATGATCTGGATGCGCTGCGCAGGTTTGACACTTGCATGATCTCGAATGCCATCGAGACGTTTGACGCGCGCTTGCGGAACACTGGATTTGTGGATGGCAGCATTCATTGCATTTTCAAAGATGCGGACGCTCCGCCGATGGTCGGGTATGCGGCTACGGGCCGTCTGCGCTGCGGGCAACCGCCGATGGTGGGCGGGACGTTTCATGACCGGACGGATTTCTGGAACAGCATTCTTGAAATTCCCGCGCCTCGCATTTTGGTGCTCGAAGATATGGATGATCCGCCGGGGGAGGGAGCGTTTATTGGCGACATGCACGCCGCTATTCTCAAAGCGCTGAAGTGTATTGGCTACGTTACGAATGGCGCGGTGCGCGAGTTGCCGGCGGTGCGCGGCATAGGCCTGCAATTGTTTGCGGGAAGCGTGGCGGTTTCTCATGCTTACGCGCATATTTTCGATGTGGGGGCGGCGGTGAAAGTGGGAGGCATGGAAGTGCGTCCCGGAGATTTGCTGCATGGCGACCGGCATGGGGTGCTGACGGTGCCGCGGGAATTTGCCAGGAGGATTCCGGATGCAGCGGTGCGGTTGAAGCAGGTGGAGAAAACGGTCATCGATTTTTGCCGGTCGAGCGAATTTTCGGTGGCCAGGTTGGGCGAGATTATGAAGACGACGCGGTGATGAAGTCCGCAGGATTTGAATCGATGAGGAATGGCCGAGTGGGAATGCTGGAGAAAGTCCGGTGAGGAGAACTCGATGGATGAGATTAGCAGTCGGTCGGGCGTGAGGCGAAGAACAACGCCAGCCGCGAGACTTTCAAAGCTGATCGTGCTGGGCTGTGTGGCGGGGCTGGTCGCCGAATTCGCGGCTTGCTCGGGGAGCGGCGAGCGCGCGCAGGCGAGCGCGCCATTGGTTACGGTGGGCGTAACGAAAGTGGCGCGCAAGTCGCTGGGGCGGCAAATCACTTTGTCGTCGGAGTTGGTACCGTTCCAGGAGATCGATGTTTATGCCAAGGAGTCGGGGTTTGTCTCAAAGTTATCGGTCGACTACGGCACGCACGTGAAGGCGGGGCAGGTGATGGCGGTGCTGGAGATTCCGGAGTTGCAGGCGCAACTGCAGGAGGATCAGGCGGAGATCAAGAACGCCATGAATCAGGTTACGCGGGCGCAGCACGAATTGGCGCGGAATCAGGCGCAGTACAACGCGCTTCACCTGGAATATACGCGGTTGAACGGGGTGTTTCAGAGCGAGCCGGGAATTGTGGCACAGCAGGAAGTGGACGACGCGCAAGGGAAGGATTTGGCGGCATCTTCGCAGGTGGATGCGGCGCAGTCGTCGGTGGAAGCGACGCAGAGCCAGCTCTCGGCGGCCAAGGCAAAACTGGCGCATGATCAAACGCTGTTTGATTATGCGAAGATCACGGCTCCATTTTCGGGAACGGTGACGGAGCGCTACGCGAACCTGGGCACTC
Organism: Acidobacteriaceae bacterium; assembly: GCA_003132405.1. GTDB lineage: Bacteria > Acidobacteriota > Terriglobia > Terriglobales > Acidobacteriaceae > Acidiflorens. Next base: position 85,309 of record PKXQ01000093.1, read on the forward strand.
TGGTGCAGGCGGGCACGGGGTCAAGCACGCAGGCGATGCCGATTGTGCGGCTGTCGCAGGACGATCTATTTCGGTTGGTGATACCGGTGCCGGAATCTTACGTTCAATACATCAAAGTGGGCGATCCGGTGGACGTGCGAGTGCCTTCTTTGAACCGGACTTTTCCAGGGAAGGTCGCGCGCTTCTCGGTGGATGTGCGCGAAGACACTCGGACGATGCACACGGAAGTGGATGTTCCCAATCCCAATCGAGTGCTGTTGCCGGGACTTTATGCGGACGCGTTGCTTTCGCTCGATCGACAGCTCGACGTGAACACGGTGCCGGTACAGGCCCTGAATCACGAGGAGGGAAAGACGACTGTCTTTGTAGTGGGCCCGGATGGTGGGTTGCAAGACCGCACCGTGGAATTGGGATTGGAGACGGCGAGCGATGCGCAGATCATGTCCGGATTAAATGAGGGTGAGCAGGTGGTGGTGAGCGATCGCAGCGGATTGAAGGCGGGCGAAAAGGTTCATCCGCAAATCGTAGCCGTGATGGACTACCACGAACACAACGCGCAGTGAGCTGATGACGGGCGTGGACCCGTGATCATGCAGGGGAATGCAATAGGGAAATCTTATGCCAGGGTTTTCGATACGTAATCCGTACTTCATCACAGTGATTTGCCTGACGCTGCTGGTGATTGGCGTGACCAGCCTGTCGCGGATGCCGGTCGATCTGTTTCCGCCGATTAATTTGCCGGAGGTGGTGGTCGCGACGTTTTATACGGGCATGCCGCCGGAGGATATTGAGACCGATATCACCGATCCGCTGGAGCGCTTTTTTACGCTGGCTTCGGGCGTGGACCACATGGAATCGCGGTCGATGCTGGGCGTGAGCATCATTCGCGTCTATTTTCAGCCGGGAACCGGCGCCGACGCCGATGTGAGTGAGTTGTCGAACCTCGCGCTCGCTGACCTGAAGCGCTTGCCTCCGGGAACGCTGCCGCCGGTGGTGCTGAAGTTCGATGCTTCGAGTTTGCCGGTAGCGCTGGTTACGGTGAAGGGCGAGGGGCTGAACGAAACGCAGCTGCACGATTATGCGCAGTTTCAGATTCGCAACCAGATCGCAGTGGTGCCGGGCGCGGAGATTCCGGGCGTGTTCGGCGGAATTTATCGGCAGATCATGGTGTATGTCGATCCCTACAAACTCTCTTCGCGGCAATTGAGTGTGATGGACGTAGTGAGCGCGGTCAACGATGCCAACCTGATTTTGCCCGCGGGCGACGTGAAGATGGGGCCGTACGATTATTTTGTTTATTCAAACAGCCTGGTTGACAACATGGATCAACTGGGAAAACTTCCGCTCAAGGTCAAGGGGAATTCGTGGGTCACGGTGAACGATGTTGGAAAGGCGGAGGACGCTCACCAGATTCAGTACAACATCGTGCGCATCGATGGGCAAAGATCAGCCTACATTCCGATTATGAAGCAAGGCGGCGATACGAACACGATTGCGGTGGTGAATGGCGTTCGCGAATTGATCAAGCATCTTTACGACATTCCCGCGCAAATGAAGACGAGCATTGTCTTCGATCAATCTGTGTATGTGAAAGAAGCGATCGCTACCGTGCTGCACGAAGGCTTCCTGGGGTTGATTCTTACCAGCCTGATGATTTTGATTTTCTTGGGAAGCTTCCGCGCCACGTCGGCGGTGCTGCTGTCGATACCAATATCGGCGCTGGCGGCGTTTGTGGTGTTGGCGATGATGGGCGGCACGATCAATACCATGATTCTCGGTGGGATGGCGCTGGCTTTCTCGCGCGTGATCGACAATTCGGTGATTTCGCTGGAGAACATCTACCGCCATCTGGAGATGGGAGCTGCGCCGATGATCGCGGCCGAGGTCGGGGGATCGGAAGTATCGTTGGCTGTATTAGCGGCGACGCTGGTGGATGTGGTCGACTTTTTCCCGGTCGTGTTTCTCTACGGCGTAGCTAAATTTCTTTTTTCTGCGCTGGCATTGGCGTTTTGCCTGTCGCTGCTGGCTTCATTTGTGGTGGCGATGACGGTGATTCCGTTGTTCTGCTCGCGCTTTCTGAAGCCGGTAGAGCATGTTCAGCATTCTGCCAACGCAAACGAGTATGACGTCGAACCCACCAGGGCAGAGCATCAGTCCTGGATGGAGCGCTTCAATGCGCGCTTCAACCGGATGTTCAATAAGCTCCTTGACTTTTATGAATATTGGGTGAGGCGGGCGCTCGTCCGGCCTGGTTTGACGGTGTTAGTGCTGGCTGGGGTGTTTGTGGCGAGCTTGGCGATTTATCCGCTGCTCGGGCTGGCGTTTTTCCCGAAGACTGACGCGGGACAGTTCTCGATCAACGTTAAGGTACCGACGGGCACGCGCATTGAGCTAGCGAACGAATATGTTGCGAAGGTGGAAGATTTGATTCGGCACGAGGTAGAGCCGAAAGATCTCAAGCTGGTTGTCTCTAACATTGGCGTGGTGCCGGATTTTTCCGCGCTCTACACCACCAACTCGGGACCTTATACGGCGACGGTGCAGGTAGCGCTGAATGAACCGCACCATCTCAGCAGTTTTGAATATATGGACCGGGTGCAGAAGGCGATGGCGAGCCAGTTCCCGGATATCCGAACATTTTTTTCCAGCGGCTCGATGGTGGATGCGATTTTGAATTCGGGGGCTCCGGCGCCGATTGATGTGCAGGTCAGCAGCCCCGATCTGGATCAAATTTATGGTATCGCGCAGACCCTAGCGAACCGCTTCCGCGAGTTGCCGGGAGTGGGGCAAATCTACATTCCGCAAGACATGAACTATCCGGCCCTGCGCCTCGATGTGGATCGCGTACACGCGGGCGAACTAGGACTGTCGCAAAAAGATGTGGTCGATAACGTGATTACTGCGCTGAATTCGAATTACATGATTGCGCCGAACTATTGGGTCGATCGCAAGAGCGGGAACGACTATTATCTGACGGTGCAATTTTTTGAGCATGGCGCGGGGGCGATCCACAACATGCTCGATCTGGGACAGATTCCGCTGCGAGGTCCGGGAAGCGGGACGCAGATGGATTGTGGGCCGGCGGGTCCGCCGCCGCCACATCCGGGGATGTCGCGCACTTCGTGGGCGTGCGGTGGAACCGGCAAAACGACGGTGCTCAATAATGTCGTCAGTGTGAAACAGATATTGACGCCGACGGAAGTGGACCACTATCAGATTCAGCGGGAGATCGATGTGTTCATTACTCCGAAATCGGAGGATCTGGGGCGCGTGACCAGCGCGGTGCGGGACATTCTGGCGAAAGAGAAGATTCCCGGCAACGTGCGTGTGAATTTGCGTGGGATGGTGCAGGGGATGGAGGCGTCGTTCAAAAGTTTTGCGCTGGGTTTTCTGATTTCGTTTGTGCTGCTCTTCCTGATTCTTACGGCGCAATTCAAATCGTTCGTCGATCCGTTGCTGATCATGCTGGCGATACCGATGGGCTTTGTCGGAGTGCTGATCATCCTGCCGCTCACGGGCAGCACGTTGAATGTGATGTCGCTGATGGGAGTGTTGATGCTGGTGGGGATCGCGGACTCGAACAGTATTTTGATTGTGGATTTCGCGCACAACCTGGAGAAGCAGGGACTGTCGCCGGCCGATGCTGTGATCACTGCCTGTCGAGTGCGCCTGCGGCCTATTTTGATGACTTCGCTGGCGACGATTATTGGCATGATTCCGATGGCAATGAAACTGGGCACGGGGGCTGAGCAGTATGCGCCTATGGCGAAGGCGATCATTGGCGGCCTCACGTCGTCTGTGCTCCTGACGATTTTTATCGTGCCGGCGGCGTACTTACTGGTGTATGGCAAACGCGGCGCGAAGAGCGAAGAGACGCCGGCATTGGAGCCTGCACAATGAAGCGCGAGATTCCGCTTCGGGCGATCTCGCAGAAAAGAGACGGACACGGCGCTTAATGAGGAGATTTAGAGGCAACCCGATGACAAGGGCCAAAGTTTTTTTATTCTGCACGTTGCTCTTATTTGTGTGGGCGATCCTGCCGCGGCCAGGATGGGCGCAAGGCGCAGACAGATCGGGGTCAGGCGAGAACTTACCCTCCGCCCCGCAGCCGCAAGCCGCGCCGACTGGGACTCACATGGTTGGGCTCGCGCAGGCACAGGCGGTGCTGGTTGCGAGTTTTCCGCGCGGGGTGCGATCGCAGACGATACCCTCTACTAGTACGCAAGTGCAGCCGGCGGGGCAAGCGCACGGTGACGTCATGCGTTTGACGCGCGTGCAGGCAGAACAGGTGGCGATCAAGAACAATCCGCGGATCAGCGTGGGACGGTTGCTGGCGCTGGCACAACATCAGGTTTACCGCGAGACGAGGGCGGCGGAACTCCCCAATTTTAACGGCGCAATGACGGCGGTCGATGCCAATGAAGGGAGCCGCATCGGCGCGGGCGCGCTGAATGCGCCTCGGTTGCTCGAACACGCGGGCGCGGGAGTGACGCTCAGCCAACTCATCACTGACTTCGGGCGCACAATGAACCTGGTGGCTTCGTCAAAACTTACGGAGAAGGCGCAAGATGCCAATGCGCTGGCCACCACGGAAGACATCGTTCTGGCGACGGATCAGGCTTTTTACAACGTGCTGCAAGCCGAGGCGCTGCTCCAAGTTGCGCAGCAGACGGTGTCCACGCGCGGCTCGGTGGAGCATCAGATCGACGAACTTACCAAGAACAAACTGAAATCGACGCTCGATCTATCCTTTGCCGAGGTCAATCTGTCGCAGGCCAAACTGCTGCAACTCGATGCTCAGAATAATGTTGATTCGAGCATTGCCGCGCTGACTGCGGTGCTTGGCTTCGACAAAGACACCCACTATGAGTTGAGCGATGATGAGACGCAAGCGCCGCCACCGCCTCCGGATGTCGACGTCCTCATCAATACTGCTTTGCAGCAACGCCCGGATTTGCAGGCATTTACCTATGATCAACAGGCGGCGGAAAAATTTCACCGCGCGCAGCGCGACCAACTCTTCCCGACCATCAGCGCTCTCGGCATGGCGGGAGTGACGCCAGTGCGCCCTGACTGCACGAGCAACGGCTGCTTTCCCAATTATTTTATTTCCAGCTGGTACGGGGCGATCGGAGTGAATATGAGCATTCCGATTTTTAATGGATTTCTTTTCACGGCGCAGGCTTCGGAAGCGAATTACCGGGCAAAAGCGGCGGCGGAAAATACGCGGGATCTGCGCGACCGCGTGGTGCGGGATGTGCGCACGGCGTGGCTGGCAACGAATACGGCATTTCAGCGCGTGAACGTGGCAGCCGAGCTTGCCAAGGAGGCTGATCTGGCATTGAATCTGGCTCAGGAGCGTTACAAGCTTGGTTTGGGCTCAATCGTCGAACTCAGTCAGGCACAGTTGCAGCAAACCGGTGCCGCCATTGGTTATGTCGGCGCTCAGTACCAGTATCGGCTATCTCTCTCGACCTTGAACTTTGAGATTGGAGTGAAGCCGTAACTGGCCCAGAGATTGGGTGATAACGGAGTAGAGTATTCAAAGATGATTCCGTTTGTCTTATATTTTGCCGCGGGAGTTATGAGCGGGTACCACGTTTATACTTTGCTGACCTTGGCCGTGGTGGGAGCGCCGTTTGACCCGCTCGAGTTTGTTTCGCTAGCGGGATCGCTGGCCCTGATTGTTGCTGCCTATTGGAGTCTCTTCAGACCGCATGCTGCGGCGAAACTCGCTCTGCTTGCTTCGCTCGCCACATGGTGCTTTTATGGGCCGGCGATTGCCCACTCACTAAGCCGGTTGTAAGTTCGCTATTCGGTAACTTATTCAGTGTAACTGGAATGATCCTGCCTTATTTGGCAATAGCTCTGTTGCTCATAGTGACTGGGTACTCGGCTTTCGTGAGTTTTCGACAGCCGCGGTTGGACAGCGAGTCTACATGGCTTTTTCCCGCGGGCACACAACGATCGGCGCGAATCGGGGTGGCCATCTTCACCGTTGCAATACTGGCAGGACTTACGGTATGGCTCACAGCCGGCGCGAGGCACTCTGGCCGACATCCATCGCGCTTTCTCATTCCGGAAGGATATGTAGGCTGGGTGCGCGTTGAATTCGAGGTTAGTGGCGCTCCGCCTGTACCGCTTGAGGGAGGCGAATATCAGTTTAAGCTTCCTGCTTCCGGTGTACTAAGAACCTCGTCGACGGAAGAATTCGGATGGGCGAAGGATCGTTATTTCTATTACTCCGGCAAAGAGACGCGGCCTTTACCTGACAGTGGCGCTGAGGGGACCCGATTTATATGGGGGAACATCAACGGAGAAGGCTCGGGCGTACAAGGCAAGAGAAAGTACGAGGAATTCTTTGTCGGAACCGAGCAGCAATTCAAGCAACACATGATGGGAGAAGAGAGGGGAGATACCGGCGCAGCGACAACTCCCTCGAAGTAACTAAGATAAAATAGGCACATGTTACTGTCAGGACTTTGTTTTCCTTACTACCAGTTAGTTTGCATGAGTTACTCCATGTCAAAGGCCAGCCACTGAAGTCCGCTATCGCGCTCGATCTGCAGCACGACAGGACCGTGGGGTTTGATCTGGTCCAAGGCGGCGCGGAGCGAACTGAGCGAGTCGACCGAAGTATGGTTGACGCTATGAATCACGTCCCCTGTCTGAAGGCCGGTGGTGGAACTCAGGAAATCTGCTACCCGAGCGACGACGACGACTCCGGAAGGATTGCGCAGCGGACCTAAAGCGGAACGCAGGTCATCGTTCAGATCAAGCGCGAGTATTCCGAGGCGTGAAACGAGGTTGTCTCTGGCGTTGGCGAGACTCGGGAGGGCATCCATCGGGTCTTTCATCTCGAGGGCGGCGATGAAGAGTGTTTTACGCTCGGTGCCGCGGAGGATTTCGAGCTTGAGCGACTCATCGAGGGGATGCAGGTAGAGAGCGGAAGTGAAGGCGGGAAGCGTGCCAATGGCGCGTCCGTCGGCCCGGAGCACGATATCTCCGATCTTGAGGCCGCCGGCATCGGCGGGACCGCCGGGGGTTACGTCGTCGATCACGACTCCCCAGTTTTGCGAGAGGCCCAAACCTTTGGCCAAGGTGTCGGTGATGGTTTGCGCTCCCGCTTTGACCTCGATGCGATGCACGTGGCCATACTTGCGGAGGCTCTCGTAAACGAAATGCACGATGCGCGCGGAAATTGCGAATCCGAGTCCTTCGCTGCCGCCCGCTTCGGAAAGAATAAAAGTGTTTATGCCAATTACGTAGCCGTCGCTATCGACTAGCGGGCCGCCACTATTGCCGGGGTTGATGGGAGCGTCGGTCTGAATGTAGACCAGGGGACGACTAGGATCTGCCTGGCGGGCGACGGAACTTACTATGCCCATAGTTACGGAATTTTCGAGTCCTTCAGGACTGCCCATGGCAAATACTAACTCACCCTGATGGACTGGCCGATGACTGCCGAGCGAAAGAGTGGGTAAGTTAGTCTGATCAATCTTGAGGAGGGCGAGGTCAGTATCTTTGTGGAGGCCGACAAGTCGGGCCTCGACGACGCGCTGTTTGCCGACGGGCGCGAGGCGGTCGGGAGAGTCGACTGACGGCAGGGGAAGAGCTACGTGGATGATCTGCGCGCCTTCGACCACATGAGCGTTGGTCATGATATAGCCGGTGGGGTCGACGATTACTCCTGAGCCGATCGCGTGCTCGCGAGTTATGAGGGCGGTCTGACCGTGACTGCTTTCCTCCAACGCGCCATAGCCAGTGACCAGAATTTGGACCACGGCGGGGGAAATTCTGGCGGTGAGTTGCTCGATGGCGGAGTTGAGTTGCTGAAGAACCATGGGCGGTTCGGTGGGGCGGGTTCCAGCGGCTTTGGCTTTGTCGCTGTCTGGGTTGGCTGCTTCGCCAGCAGCGAAGGCTGGCGCTGGCGCAGCTTGTCGGGCAAGAATTGGCGCTGCCAGCCAGAGTGAGGAAATGCATGCGAGAAGACTGATAAGTGAAATGCGGCATTTTCTGTTGCATCTTCTTTTCGATCCGCAACTCGGGACGAGCATAGTGAAACCCTCCTTGGTGCGAGGCAGCTCCATCGGAAACGAACTACATTATGAGCGCGCCGGTGTGTGAAGTGAAAGCGACTCCCCATTAGATTCGAAATGCATTCACGAGGTTGAAGTTATTGCGGAGGCGATTAAAACTGGCTGAGGATCCAGCTGGGAGGTAGTCGAAGGCGGGCCCGTCGATCCAACGACCGTGGTAAACTGGAATTCCGCACGCCGGAGAGGTGGCCGAGAGGCTGAAGGCGGCGGTTTGCTAAACCGTTATACGGGCTAACACCTGTATCGAGGGTTCGAATCCCTCCCTCTCCGCCAGATATTGCAATCCCAATCACTTAGCAATCCCCGGCAGCTCAGTTCACTGTAGAGGATACTGCGGCAGAACCGAGGTTTGGTGTCCCGAAGGGTCGAAGGCGCTTCGATGGCATGCGCTTCTGGTGTTTTTTGGCGTGCTAGGAATCACGTTTTCCAACTTCACCATCGCGTTGCGAACGTCATCGGCTGCTGTCTTGATGTAGTACGTCGCTGTCGTGCTCACGTTTGCGTGTCTTAGGATTCGCTGATTCACCATATCCGGCACTGCTAGCCTATACAGGTTGCTGCCCAGCCCGCGCGTTGCGGCGTACAGCTCTTTCCTGCCTGCGGAACCTTAACTGATCCCAAAGAAAAAGCTAAGACCTCGCCCGAGTTTAGGAATTTCCGCAAGGTGTGACGGTGATCACACATCGCCGTGATAGACGCCGCAGTCAGCTATGACGCGCCCTACCATAATGTCCTCCACCGTACACACCTGATACAGTGGGGAATGATCCCCGACTTATTTCGCCAAGGAGGCGACCGGATGGATACACTTGTAATGATCTCCCAGATAAAAAAAGTGGCGGTGAGATTGACCGCGGTATTGCCTGCCTTGGTTTTGCTTTCTGCACTATTAAGTCCTCCCGAGGCCTTGGCCGTTCCAAGTTATGCACGGCAGACCGGCCTGCCCTGCAGCGGCTGCCACTACGCGCCTCCCGAACTCAATCCTGCCGGACGAAGGTTCAAGCTGCTCGGTTACGTCGATCGAGGCGATGACACCAAAACCGTGAAGGCGGATGGAAGCAAATCGCGTGCCGCGCTTGATCTTCTCGCCTCGCTGCCCCTTTCCGTAATGTTTGAGACGTCATTTACCAACACCAATTCGCCCGTGCCCACAACTCAGAATGGCAATCTTCAAGTTCCTCAAGATATGTCCCTCTTTCTCTCTGGAGCATGGACCAGCCACGTCGGCAGTTTCCTTCAAGTGACGTATGAAACCCAATCTGACCATTTCACTAGCGATAACACCGATATCCGCTTCGCGAATAAGACGCAGTGGGGCGGCAAGGAACTGGTTTACGGCCTCGGCCTCAACAACAATCCAACAGTCGAGGATCTCTGGAACGACACGCCCGCATGGGGTTATCCGTGGATCTCCAGCAATGTTGCGCCGACTCCCAATGCCACTCCCATTATTGATGGTGTGTTGGCACAGGACGTCGCTGGGTTCGGCGGCTATGCGATGTGGAACAACCATCTATATCTCAACGTCGATCTCTATCGCTCGCAACACGTAGGTGGTTCTGAGCCGAATCCGGGAGTTGGTGCTTCTGTCAACATCGTCGGAGTTGCACCCTACTGGCGCCTTGCCTGGCAGGAATCGAGAGGGCCGACGCAGTTCGAGATCGGCACCTATGGAATGCACGTGAAGAGCACCAACAACGCGATCAATAATGGCGTTGGTGATCTCTATGACGGTTACACCGATTGGGCCTTCGACACTCAGCTTGATCAGACATTGTTCAGGAAGGACGTGCTAACGCTGCGCGGCACGTTTATCCACGAAAATTCCAACTTGGCGTCCAGCGCCAGCGTCCCGCCCCCTACAGGTCCGCTGGCCTCACCGGGAGGGCACCATCTCAATACTTTTATGCCCAACATCGAATACCATTACGGCACTCGTCTGTCAGGCACTTTCGGTTGGTTCGACACCTCGGGCACACCCGATGTCTTCCTCTACCCTTCGGGTGCGATAAGCGGCAATTTGAACGGTGACCCGAGAAGCGCCGGATATACTGCAAACCTCTCCTATTGGCCGTGGCAGAATCTGCAACTCGCCGCCCAATATACGGGATACACACGCTTCAACGGAGGTTCCACCGATTACGATGGCGCCGGCCGTAACGCGAGTTCTAACAATACCGTTTACCTGGACGCGAAGTTCCTTTTCTGACATGCAGATCGCAGCCTATTACGGTATCTCGACCAACAAGATTGAAATCGGAAGCAACGACTGAAGTAGCAACTGACAAGGAGAAAAAAATGAAACGAAGTTTAATGATGGTAATGGCACTCGTGGCTGCCATGAGTTTGACCGCCAGCGCGGGTACGATCACTGGGAAAGTCTCGGGTGCGAAGAGCGAATCGGCGGTATACGTCGATGTGATCGCGGGCAAAACTTTCCCGGCGCCGACAACCAGCACGGTTATCGACCAGAAAGGTCTTATGTTCGTGCCGCACCTGGTCGTGGTGCAGCAGGGCGCCACGATCGACTTCCTGAACAGCGACAGCGTCGCCCACAATGTATTCTGGACTGCCATTAGCGGCAACAAAAAACTCGGCCACAATCTGGGCACCTGGCCGAAGGGCGAAAAGCGTTCCTTCAAGTTTGACAATCCTGGCGTCGTGCCCCTGCTCTGCAATGTGCATCCGGAGATGGCCGCCTATGTCATCGTGTCTCCCACACCATACTTCGCCACCACCGATAAGTCGGGCGCATACAAGATAGAGAATGTTCCCGATGGCAGCTACACAGTGACCGCATGGAATGAGGGCGCCAAGAACCAATCCAAACCGGTAACTGTGTCAGGCGAGGGCAAAGCCGATTTCACACTCAGCAAGTAACGTGCGAATTCCGAGGACTGTAGTTGAAGTCGGTTAAGAGACACCTATGCCAGACGACTCCAAAACGACAAAAGTCGATGACACGGTCAATCGGCGTCAGTTTTTTCTGAAACTTGGCATGGGCTCACTAAGCATCGCCGCCGCCGGCACGGTCGCCTTTGCCTATCAGTATCTGGAGCCGAATGTCCTCTACGAACCCTCGCCGATCGTCAACGTGGGCAAGCCCGAGCGCTATGCGCCGGACTCGGTCACGCTTGATGTGAATTCGGGTATCTACATTATTCGTTCGCAGGAAGGCTTTTTCTCGCTCAGCGCTGTCTGCACTCACCTCGGCTGCCTCACGACATGGCAGCCCGAAATCAACCGCATCACCTGCCCTTGCCACGGCAGCAAATTCGACCGCGATGGAGCGGTCATCGAAGGCCCCGCTCCAAAGCCGCTGCCCTGGCTGAAGATGTGGATGAACGACGATGGAGAATTGCTAGTGGACCGGGCGACGAAGGTGCCTCCCGAGAAAGAATACGTGCGAGCGTGAACATGGAAAAAGTTGAGCGCAAGGACGCAGACGGCGCGATTCGAAATCCCCTCACGGCGCTCGCCCGCTGGGGCGCCGAACTCAAGCACATGTCCCGCGACCGTGTGCGTGAGCCGCAACTCGGATTCCGCCACACTTGGTACTTGGGCGCGCTGACGCTGGGCACATTCACCATTCAATTGAGCACCGGCTTGCTGCTGATGCTCTACTACCACCCGTCCATTCCGCAAGCCTATGCGGACATGAAGAATCTCCAGTTCGTAGTCTCCTCCGGCTTCTTCCTGAGGAATCTGCACCGCTGGTCGGCGCAGGCCATGGTGCTCCTCGTATTTATCCACATGGCCAAAGTCTTCTATCGAGGAGCTTTTCGCCCGCCCCGCGAATTGAACTGGGTCGTCGGTTCCACTCTTCTCCTGCTGACCTTGCTCCTCAGCTACACCGGTTACTTACTGCCCTGGGATCAAACCTCCTATTGGGGAGTCACAGTCGGCTCCAGCATCATGGCGTCGGTGCCAGTCCTCGGAGAAAAGCTTCGCTTCGTCTTGCTCGGCGGCAATACCGTGAATGCCAACGCGCTGCTGCGGTTCTATGTTCTGCACGCGGTAATTTTGCCCTTATCGGTCATTGCCCTGATCGGCATTCACATGTGGCGTCTGCACCAGGATGGCGGAATGTATTCGCCCGATTCCGAGGAATCGGAGAAATCCGAACAACCATAATAATGATGAACAACTCTCCCTCAGAGCGTGGAAAACAGTTGCCCGCGCGGGCTCCCGGAGAAAAGAGCATCTCCTACCGTGAACTGCTCTTCCGCGAGATGATCGCCATCGAGATTCTAGCGGTGGTGCTGGTTTGCCTGGCGCTGGTGTGGAACGCTCCACTGGAGCAGCTTGCCGACCCTCTTCACACCGCCAATCCCGCCAAAGCGCCCTGGTATTTCACCGGATTGCAAGAATTGCTGCACTACTTCCCCCCGTTTGTCGCGGGCGTAATTCTTCCTACGCTGATCGTGCTCGCGCTCATCGTAGTTCCCTTCTTTAACGTAAACATAAAAGATCAAACCCTGTGGGACCGGAATAAGTCGCAGCGGCTGATGAGTCTCGCCATCATAGCCGTCGCCTTGACCGTGTTGTTGTTGCACGCCGGTGCCTGGGATGCCACCATTCCCGTCCTCACCATCTCAGCTCTCATGGCATTGGCCGCATCGTGGGCGGGGCGGCCGGTTGGCCGATTTCAAAATTGGTTGAGCGGCAAGCCGCTCTCCTTCTGGATCATGACCTGGTTTTTGATGGAGGCCGTGATTCTGACTACGGTCGGCGCACTCTTCCGTGGCCCAGGCTGGGTCTGGGTCTGGCCGTGGAGAAATTCTTGAACGCTCAACTTAAAGAATGGCTGCGCCAGAATTTCGTCGCTTCTCCAGTTCGTCGTTTCGGATGGGCGAGCCTGCTGCTTTTAATTGCGTTGGCGGTGGCGCCGACGAAAGATTTCTTCAATGAGTGGCGGCACTATCAGCGTCAATACCGCAAATTTATTTCTACGCGTCCAGATAGCCTTATCTTGCAGCATCACTTCACTTCGGGAATTCAGCAAATCTGGCTGCCGCAACTCGCCGTAGTCGATCGCTGCACGACGTGTCACGTGGCCGTGACCGAGAAGAATCTGCAAGACCCAGCGTCCGTCCCCGAACCTTTTCGCGGCCATCCTCCGGTCGCTCACAACGTCAAAGACTGGGGCTGCGTGATCTGCCATCGCGGACAAGGTCCGGCCACAGAGTTGGCGGAAGCACACAATGCCACGCGCGCATGGGAAGAGCCGATTCTTCCCGCACGTTATCTGGAATCGTCCTGCGGACAGTGTCATCGCGCTCCACTCACCGGCACACCGCAACTAAACCAGGGGCGCAATCTTCTGGGGCGCTATGGGTGCGTGCACTGCCACACCATCAAATTGTCAGACGGCAGCAGGGTGAAGCCAACCGACGATCCGCCTTCGCTTTCGCACATTGCCGACAAGACCACGCGCGAGTGGATTTACGCCTGGCTAAAGAATCCGTACGCCTACGCCGTCACCACCACGATGCCGGATTTCAAGCTGACCGATGCCGACGCGCGCGATATTTCCGCGTTCCTGATCGCGAATAGCACGCCGGTTGCCAGAGACACCGAGGGAGCAAGAAATCCGCCGGCCGAGCCAACGGCGGGAGCCAGCCTGTACGGAGAATCATTCTGCGCCTCTTGTCACGCCGTGCAGAACGCGGCCGGAAATGTTGTCGGCGGCGATGTCGGCCCCGAACTAACTCGAATCGGCAATAAGGCAAAGCCCGAATGGTTGCGTGCGTGGTTGCGTAATCCGCGTGTCTACAATCCGGAAACGGCGATGCCGCACTACCGCTTCACAGAACCGCAAGTTTCTTTGCTCACCGCGTATCTCGGGAACAAGAGCGATTCTGATCTATTAGCAAACGTACGGCTAGACGCCGCGACTCCCGAGCAAGTTGCGCACGGCAAGCTTCTCGTCACTACGTATGGTTGCGCGGCGTGTCACGAGATCAGCGGCATCGGGAAGCCGGATAACTTCGCTCCCGAATTAACCCGCGTTGGCAGCAAGCCGCTCACCGAGATTGTTTTCCTGCCCGGAATGAAGCGTAGTACGCCGGATTACATTGCCACCAAGATCCGCCAGCCGCGCTCCTTTGGAGCCGGATTGAAGATGCCGCAGTACACGCTTGCGCCCGCGCAGATTGATGCCTTGACCACTGCCCTGCTCGCGTTTACCGAAGGCGCGCACGATTTACCGATGGCATTGACCATCCCTGCAAAAGCGCTTGCGAACTATCAGCCCGCTGGCAACGCAGGCGAACTGATGGCGGACTTGGCTTGTTTCAGTTGCCACGCCATCAACGGCCGCGGAGGCGACATGGCTCCCGACTTGAGTTCGGAAGGCACTGCCGTGCAGCGCCCCTGGCTTGAGGCATTTCTGAAGAACCCCGGCACCCTGCGCCCCGCTCTGATTCGCCGCATGCCCAAGTTCAATCTCTCGAAATCCGAGATCGCGGAACTCACCGACTACATGATGACCGTCTACCAGACTCCAGCATTCGACCGCGACTCTCTATCCTCCACTAGCTTTCCGCCTGCCCAGGTAGAGCAGGGGAGACAACTTTTCTATTCCAAATACGCCTGCCAGTCGTGCCACATCATCGACACCAAGGCTGACAAAGGCTACATTGGACCAACCCTCACGCAAGTAGGTTCGCGTCTGAATGCCGCGTGGATCTACCACTGGCTGAAGGATCCTCAGTCCCTGCAACCAGGCACCATCGAGCCGAACCGCAACATGAACGACGAAGATGCCCGCGCTCTCACCGCCTTCCTGATGACGCAAAAGGGCTCCAGCAACCAGGGGAGAAAGAAATAATGACGCGAAGATGGCGTACATTACTCGCGGTCTCGCTCATCTTCTTGAGTGCAGCCTGCACTCGCAAGCCGGGGACAGCTTCTGCCTTGAAGCCCACCGCATTCGGCGCCGCGCTGGTAGAGTCAAGCGGAGGCAAGCAGACAGGAGCAATCGGCACGCTACTTCCTCAGCCCTTGGTCGTACAGGTCAACGACGAACAAGGCGCTGCCGTCACCGGAGCGCTCGTCGATTTCAACGGACAGGCAAGCGTCACCTTTGATCCGCCCAGCGCCCTGACCGACGCCAGCGGACAGGTCACAACGAACGTCGCTCTGGGCAGCGTGGCAGGCCGATATCAACTGACCGTGCGCACATCCACCAGAGCGCAAAAACTAGTCGAGTTGAACATCGAAGAAATTGCGTTGGGATATCAGGAGCAGCTCGGATTTCAACTCGATAACAAGTACTGCGCCAGCTGCCACGACCCCGAGTCGACGCCAGAGCGAGTTTCAAATTACGACAATCTCGAAGTCAAGCCGCATCCATTCACCGAGGGTGGCACATTTAACCAGATAAGTGACGATGACTTGACCGCCATCATCAGCCACGGCGGACCCGCAATCAACAAGTCTGCATTGATGCCCCCTTACGGCTACACCCTCAACAAGACCGAGATCGAGTCGCTCATCTCTTACATTCGCCTGGTCTCCGATCCTCCCTACCATGCTCCCGGAACCGTCTACACAAGAAAGTAGTGGCCAGTCGTCCGCGCCACAAATTATCGTAGCCAAATCTTGAAAATGCGTTGGCAGAGCTATATTCGCTGCCAACGTGGCCCTCGCTCCCTGGACAAAGCACAGCACCTACGAGATCCACTCATTGCAAAAGCAGTGTCCCGAGCACTGTCCCGAAACTGCCGAATGAGGTCACATTGCGTCAGTTTTCGTAAGGGAGCGCGACTGTAAGTAATTGGGGTTGCGTGGTATGGCGTCGGCAGAGACAATTGCTAAACTGTTATACGGGCTAACACCTGTATCGAGGGTTCGAATCCCTCCCTCTCCGCCAGTTCTAAAGGACTTAACTTGCCTTGCGCTCTGTTTGCGCACCGTTAAGAGCCAAGCGCGCAATTTTCTCACTCGCTACAGCCATTGCATCCGTTGACGCGGTCCCATAAACATTCATCGTTGTGCGAATGTCCGCATGGCGCATGAGCGTTTGCTGTATGCCTATCGGAGTGCCCACAGCGTCTAGCCATGATCTGTGACTATGTCTAAACATGTGGGAACTGATATGACCGACGCCCGCGAGTGCGTACTTGATGTGCGCGACAAATCCCAAATTCTAAAAATAATCGTCTATGTAGAGTTTTCGGATGCGGCGGTCTTTTTACAATTAGTGCTCAAGATTTTGGGGGTCCTCAAACCGTCTGTATCGCCACGCGCTCAGCCACTTTGCTTCTCCCTTTGACGCAGCACCTCGCGGTACTTGCACCTCGCTTCGTCCGCTGTAGCAGCCACAACCACCAAAGCACCTTCCGGACTGTAGCCGCACCAAACACATCCACCGCGCGTGCTGATCTGTTCCCCGTAGAGCACAGAATCAGCCAGCTGCTTGCGGATCGTCGGCGGAGATGGGTCCGGCCTGTGAGGGAAAATTCGGTTTCTCGGTTCTCGCATACCTTGCCTGCTGTCCGCTTTCGATCGCCGTGGTCCGTGGGTGGCAACTGCCACTCCGTAACCATTCAACTGATCCACTGGTCACCATTCGACTCGTCTCCCAAGCGGATCACCGTTCCTATCCGTCTCTTCTGATGTTGCGCAGATACTGTCCCACAGCAAGGTTCTCTGCTCTACGATCATCGCAAGTTCATTGGGAAAACCGGATCGCGCGCGGATCGTGCGAACCGATTCGCGCCCCGCACGCGCGAAATACGAACCTTGAGGACGCGAGAACGCGATTCGCACAGCCCGCCAAGCCCGTCCCGCCAGCGAGCGCGCCCCGGCCCCTAGGGTCCCAAATCCGGTGGGAGGGGGTCGACAATTTTTCCCGAAGTGTACTACCCCTCAAATGAATGACACCGTACTTGGGTGGCCCCTAGAATGCCAGGGGAAGCCAAGACCCAGAGTGCATACCGGGCCCGAGGTCGTGAACCTGAGGAGCCCAAAGAGGATGCGAGACAAATTCCTGTTGGGATGCTACCTCGACAGGGTAGCCGTCCGTTAGATTTCGCCGCTCTCTGAGCGTCGCGGACATCGAGAGTTTCATTTTTTGTTTTTTCCCGCCGCCTGTTGAAACGCCCGGAGCGCTTTGATGGGAAGGGTAAAGCTAAATTGGCTGCCCTTCCCCACTTGGCTTTCCACACCGATTTCTCCCCCATGCTGCTCTATCAGTCGCTTGGCTATCGCTAAGCCGAGGCCCGTGCCTTCTTTCTTCGCGCTTTCTTCGCCAACTTGACGAAACTCATCAAAGATAACTGCTTGATCCTCCGGCCGGATGCCTACACCTGTATCGGTGACCGAGAGCTTGGCGTACTTTCCTTTGCGGATGCCTCGCACTTGAACGACTCCGCCTTCGGGG
>PKXQ01000001.1 GCA_003132405.1 Acidobacteriaceae bacterium
ACCCATCTACTGGACGAGTACATCGGCTTGTAAACCGCTTAAACACAGGGTATTATGCAAGAAGTGCAGTGTTCATCGGCACTTGCAGGTAACGGCGGCAATAGAATTCGTCCTTCTCCTCCATACTTCAAATCCCCTTGTAAACTGGTTGGCGGAATCCGCCCATCGCGCCTTTGTTGGGCCGGACACAGCCGAGCGCAGTCGAGCAATTCGATCAGCCAGGAGTCACCTCGTGGACGAGTGGCGCGAGGTTCCCGTGATGTAAACGTGACGTTCCGACCCGTACAAGACCTAATTTCCCCGCACAAAACAACTAGGCTTTATTGCGTAAGTGGTTGTATGTCATTCATTTAGCTTATCTTCCGGCTTCGATCCATCGGACTCAAAATCCGCCGACCTTCGGGTCTTGGGGGTTCGACTCCCCCTCCCGGCACCAGCATAAACGTTGATGATTTTCACTTTTTCTTACCTGTGGCACCCTCAAGCCTTTTTCTTGGTGTATCTAATTTTGTAGCTACCGGCAATTGCGATGCTGTAAACACGCGCTGAATTGCCTCTGAATGTGGGTGGATGTAGCGCTGCGTTACCGTAATGCTGCTGTGGCCTGCGATACGGGCCAGCGTGAACACATCGCCGTGGGCCGCCGTGCCAAGCATCGTTAGCGCCGTGTGCCGGAGCGTGTATGGAACGAAAGCCTGAACCCCGGAATCCTCTAGCGCCTTAGTGTGCTGTTCCTTAGCAACATCCCCGTTGAGGTGCCCAACACGGCTGCCACTAGGGAAGATCCAACCAGCAACCGGACGGCCGCTGGCTTCGTGCCTTGCTCGCAGTAGGGCGTGCACACGTGGGGTGATCGGCAAGGTACGGCGGGCAGCTTTTGATTTGCCATCAACGATCTGAATTAAGCCAGTGCCGTCGTCATTCAGCAGCACCGCTTCCCAGCGCAGGTTGAAAACTTCTCCGGGCCGGAATCCCTCGTCCAAAATCAACGTGGCACAATCCTTCCACGGCTGGGGGCAGGCAGCAAGGTATGCCACGATTTCTTTTTCATCCAACACCCGGTCGCGCTGGCGTTCGCCTGCTGCCAGTTTGATTTTTACGGGTTTTTCTAGCTTGCCCCACTCGTATGCGAGATTGAGCGCGCGGCGTAGTGTCCGCAAACCCCGATTGATGCCGGATGGCGATAGCGCGGAGAGTTTGCGATCGAAATCGCGGGCGTGCTGATCGTTGATTTCATTCAACCGCATTCCAGCCATCTCGGATTTCAAAAGCATGTCGGCCCCTTGTACGTAGTAGCGAACTGTCAGCGGTTTGGCCGCGTGCTTGGTCTTAGCGTATGGAGTGAAATCGTTCTTCAGGAAATCCCGCAGCATCGGCGCTGCCTTCTTTTCACGTATGCCGACTTCGCCGTTCGCTAGGCGAGTACGGTGTGCCGATTCCTGATTCAGCGCCACTTTGTTATTGCGCTGGCGCGTGGACTCCTGAATCAGTTCGCCGCGAAACATGAATTTATACCAGTAAATGTCGCCGCGTTTGTAGATGCCCATTACTTCCGTCCTTTCTGTGCCTTCTTGCGGCGCTGCTCGCGTTGTTGTTTCCCTTCCCGATGCCACCATGCTTTTGCGTACTCCCGCTGTCCGTATGCAGCACACGCGCTGCATTCGCAAAATTTCTGTGTGGCGCGGTGCTTGATGAAATAAGGTTGCTCACAATCTGGATTCGCGCAAATTGCTGTTCTACCCGATAAGTGATCCCGCAGAAAGAGTAGGTAGATGGTGCCGAGCAGATGGTCGGATTCCATCACGATCCGGCCATCCGAAAACTTGAGGCTGGTGACCATGTAGCGATTCACCCAGCCTTGCACTTCCTTCACTGCTTCCACATCTCTGTCCCATGCCGTGCGGAGAATGTCTCGCCATCCCAACTTCGCTTGTTCAACCATTGGCATGGTTGAAATCGGTCCCCATTCGCGGCTGAAATTCGCCGCACCATCATCAGCTAGGTTGGCAAATGCCTCGTGCGGTTGCTGCTTCGCCGTTTTCCCCGTTTGCAGATAAACGGTAATGCTAGAGGTTACCGGGCTGCCTTTGTGCTTGACCATGCTTTAGTTCCTTTTTCAATTGAAACCTCTAGCACGATTCTAGCATAATAATGCAAGAGGTCAATAGACATTATGGAATCTAGCAACCAAACACCCTCTGAATTGCTCACACTAGCCGAGGCAGCGAAAGTGCTTCGTGTGAAAATCTCCACAATCCGCTCGTGGAAACTGCAAAAAACATTCCTAGCGTTCAGAAAGATCGGGGGCCGCGTTCTGGTTCACCGCGACGACCTTTCCCGGTTTATCGAACAGGCAAAAATGCCAGCAGGTGCCCGGTGAGCACAACCTGCGCAGTGGCGCTGCCTGAAACTTTGACAATTCAAAGTTTGAACGAGCAGCCAGTGGCGAACCCTACGGGGCTTAGAGTTCCCGCCGAGGAATTCTCGAAGCGCGAAACGGCGGCCCTAGATGCAAGTGCGACTGACCAGACATCTGCGTTGGAATTTGGTCGGGCGCTACTGTCCTTGCGCGCCGCGTTCTACGTGCACGGCGATTTCACAAAATGGATCACGGCCCACGCGATTGATCGGAATCGCGCAAGCTACTGTATGCGAGTCGCGAATGGCAAAGGTGCCACGGATCGGGCTAAGAACAAACTGACCCGGCAATCGGTAGTCAAGAAGCACGTCGATGACTTATTCAAACTTGCGAGCAAAGGAACCCCGGAGATGAACGAAGTGTGCCGCAAAATGCTTACCGTGGTGCAGTCCGTGGTCTTGAATGTTGGAACGCTGCCGGGTTGGACGATGAACGATTTAAAACACCCCGCAGTTGTTGCAGCGGCGCTGGCATTCAAAAAGTCGTTCGCGGAATTGCTAGACGTGCTCTACGTCGGATCGGACGTGGACGACCGGGGCGAGATTGTAGCCCATGCGCCGCTGAAACCATAACCAACTTAGGCTATGGGTTAGTCGCGCGGGGATCTTTTCTGGTTCTTGAAATCGAACACGAAAAGGAGACGCAGCCAAATGACGAAAAACGCATTGTTGAAAAAACTTGAGACGGTAATGATGGAAGCAGAACGCACACGCATGTTTGGCGACGTCACGATCGAAATCCGCAACGGCGAAGCAACGTTGTTGCGTAAGTCCACCACTGAACGCCTCGGAATGGAGAAAAACTCCGATGACACCTACCGCAGATAAAATCGCTCTTGCCGAAGCCAGCGAACAAAGATACCGCGAAAATATGGTACAGATAATGCGCCGCAATTTGTTTGAGGGCGGTATGCCCGAGCCAGAATGCATCGAACTGATGCAGATGCTCGCGGCCACCCACATCGCCTCATGCCGCCGCATCGAGTGGTATGACATTGACGAGCTTATTGAACAACTTGCGCCTGAATGTAATCCACTGGCTTGCGCAATTATCGAACGCGCAAAGACGGCGGGAAAATTATGAACGGCACACCCCGCAGCCATCGCGCGTTGTGTTTGGCAGCGATACATTGCACACACCCCGAATTAGATGGCATCGACAAGTCGCTACTGTCGTATCTCGCAAATTACGGTGACTTCAGAACAGGCAAAAACTCGCGCCCCGGCAACGCCAACATTTCTGATGCGCTCGGTTTGACCGGGCGGCCAGCCAAAATGCGACTAACTAAAAACATAGAACGAGGTTTGATAGAAAGAACCTCTACCGGAAATGGCAGAGGGCTAGCCAGCGTCTATGCGCTGCGCTTAGACAGCCAATACTTTCCTGATCGCGCACCTGGTGGGGAGTGGCTAATTGAAAAACCATTGCCCGATGATGGCGAGAAACGATGCTGTCTAGACAGCACTATTCCCAATCCGAAACCGTGCCGTGAAACAGGCAAAACCGTGCTGTCAGATAACCAGAACCGTGCTGTGAAAAGTACGAAACCGTGCTGCGGGAAACCGGAAACCGTGCTGTCTAGACAGCAGGACACCATAAGAACACCAGAAGAACACCAAACGCACACACACGTACCACCCGGTGCAACCAAAAGCAAAAGCGAAGGTGTGTGTAAATCTTCTTCTTACGACCAAGCGATGAAATACATTCACGACGACATGTTGGCATCGCAGATGGATAGAAGAACTGATGAGAAAGGACAAATCGAAAAGCGAATCGCAGAACATGGATGGGAAAAGTTTGTAGCTGCGCAACACCTATATTGGCAGGAACAAGATCCGCAGTTCTTTTCCCGGACAGTTTTCAAGTGGACCGCCTTCCTGAACGGTTTTTCTGCTTGGTTATCAAGAGTCACGCCAGAGCTGTTGAATATCTTGGCACACGAGCGCTGGATATCAACACCAGAAGGCGCAGCAGAATACGAGCGCCAAATAAATGCAAGCATTAGTGCGCAGATTGTAGCAGAAGAAAAGGCGGCTGCAATCGCGGCAGCGAGAATGCCTCCAAAGTCGCCTTATGAAATTGAACAAGAAAGGAAAGACGCCGTTGTCCATGATGCTATACAGCGTTTCTTAGCTGGGGAAGAGGTGATGGCACCACCCGAAATGATGATGGAGGAAATCCCCGACTGCTACCCCACAATCAGTGGAGTAAGGCACCCTACCTTAGGAAAGGTCGACATAGAAAGAGATCCGGCAACGGGCACGCTTCGTATTGCTGGTGGAGCGCCATCGCCGATGTAATACGAAAATCCGATTTATGGATAAAAGTATTACTCGTAACACGATGTCCTACATTGTGGGAGCTGCACAATGCAAAAGGAGAAAGTAATCGTCTGCCGAGTGGACGCGGAAATGTTTGCTTGGCTGGAATCGCGTAGAGAAACAACGATGGTACCAACCAGCAATTACTTGCGCCGACTTATTAAAGCGCAGATCGCGGCAGAGAAGACGACGCAGCAAGAGCAGTAACAAATGTCCGAGCAAACCAAAACCCGAAGAACACACGAGCAATCCGTAGCGTTCAAGAAATACCCCCGGATGCGCTGGATATCAGGCAATGGGGAGTGGCTGGCCTTGAGTAAGTGCCTTGAAAAGTGGTCTTACACTTTGCACAGTGATCAATGGGACGCGCTATCTGCTATGAACAAACCGTGTGGTCCAGAATGCCGTGGAACCGGGAACCATGCTTATTGGCGGCTTTTAGAGACGAAAATTGTGTCTTCCACGGCCCGACAGAAACCCATTGAAGCCATCTGTGACTTCCATCACGGCCCAGATATTCGAGTGAAGGGATAAGATCGGTTGCAGCAACTATCGGCAGTTCTCCAACCAAAACCCGCCCGTCAGCGACAGGCATCACGATTGGGTATGATTCGGTGCGGTGTACCGGTAGGGTACCTACCTGCCCCCTTTGGAGTGATCGGCGCAAACGTGGGATGTAAACTCTTTGTCGCGCTGCAACTCGAAGTTGCGCATTATTTCATCGAAAGATGTGCCGGTGGGAGCAGCAGAAGGTTCAAACCGCCAGCCGCATTCGGAGCAACCAAAACCCAAAAAATGCTGTTGCTCAATCCATTCCAGAGTTCGGTTCATGGCCGCCCTTTGCGGGAGTCGGGCACAGTTTGCGGTATTCACTTTGAGTGCCTCCTGCGAAATATTAGAGAATCCTCCTTGCCGCTCTGTCTGTGACTTTCATCACATATCGCCGCTCGTAGAAGTGAGCACGGAGCAACGAAATCGGCATTGCTTTTGTAACATCCCGATATCACTCAACTGCGCCCCCACTGGCTACTATGGTCCAGAATGGTTTAATGAGGGTGCCTTCACTGGTGCTGGCCCGTGGTTTCATGGCTCTGACAACTTCCGGGGCAACGTAAATAACCGTTTGGACCCAAAGAAGGGCTATAACGGCCCAACGCCAAGTCGAGGCGAGAAAGCCGAGCCGTCAAAGCGTGTCGATAGTGCCCACTTCCAAGGAAACGAAGAACGGGATGGACGGGGAAACGCAACAGGGGGCAAACGCTAATCGATTACTAGCCGCTGCTGTATTCAATCGTCTCAGAATGCCAATGGTCGGGCTATGTCTTGGGTGGGTTCGACCATTGGCGTAACATCCCGTTAGCACTCATTGACCGGCGGTCAAAACGTGTAAACGCCTGTTAACAACACCTATCACGGGTGCACAATATCAAAGATGGCGACCCCACGGATAACGCTCTTGGCTGTGCTGTTGGTCTTCTCAAGCGCGATGCACGGCCAGCAGAAACCGGTACCAGACTCTAAAAATGCCGCTGACTGCAACGCACAAGCGCACGGATATTGGGACGCTCCGCCTCAGTTCTGGCACCACTTGGTGGATCGGCTTTTCTCCGGACCGGGAGCAGAAATATATTTACGTGGACGACGGAGGCGATGAGCAAGTCAAAATTCTCGACCATGCTAGCGGAAAAGTACTCTCAAGCTTCGGGCGTCCTGGTCACCAGATCGGTGAATTTACCCATGGCCACACTTTGGCGGTCGATTCCAAAGGCAATGTTTATGTGGCCGAGACCGATTGGGGCCGCAGAGTCCAAAAGTTTGAGCCAGTGAAATAATGTTCCATCTGCGCCGCACCCAGGAACGATCCGCGCCCTGCGCAGCGACATCCTGATTCTCTTTTCCACCGGACATCCTGCGGAACAAATCCAAGCCGTTGGCTGGCTGAGCACGGCAGGACGACATAGGCTATGATGATTGCCCAGTCTTGGGCAAAACAATCAGAATCTAGCCATCGTGGGGAGTCATGCCGCAAGGGAAGCCGCCATTGCCGAACATCTCCTCCCCGTTTCAACGCTACGGCCTCGCGGTTTTGTCAGTCGCGATTGCTCTCGGGATCGCCCTTCTCCTGGAACGCTACCACTTCCGCGGCGTAGAGTTCCCACTCTTCCTGTTTGCCATCGCCTTGACCGTCTGGTATGCCGGGCTGGGGCCTGCGATTCTCGCGGTTATATTTTCAAGCTTAGCCTTCGATTACTTTTTCACTAAGCCGCTTTACAGCCTTTACGTCAGACGTTCCGATCTCCCGTACTACATCGTTTTCCGCTTGCAACTGATTCATCATCCGTGTGCGCGCCTGCACCATCCGGTGCCGATGCCACAGCAGTTGTCGCAGATC
>PKXQ01000111.1:0-69242 GCA_003132405.1 Acidobacteriaceae bacterium
CTGTGTCTCGAACACGCGTTCGAAGCGGAACGCGCCTTTGTTGGACACTCCGCCGATTGTGCGGAATCGCCATAAGGTTTCATCGACTGAGTCGTGATCGCAATCGCCTCGATTGCAATTGATGTCACTGTCTGAGTTGAGAATTGGCCCACGTTGGTCAGTGAGCGTAATTGATTCCATAACAATGTCGGCTCCGACGCCCGAGTAGACTTTGGTGGTGCCAACCAACCAAGGCCCGGGAGAAAGGAGCGGAACGATGATCATTATAGGATGCGATTTAAGGTACGATTTGGCGACACTGATCCCGACCGCATCTCACTTCGCATGTTGAGCGGCAGAATTTGTTTGACGAACGCTTTCTCGAAGAAACTGCTGCACCTGTAAGCGGCTTGCTCTTTGTACATCGCACACTATAATTTCCGCCGCGAGGAATCCTCTCCCTCGGGGTTGGGGTTATGAGGTTTCATGCTGATACTCGGTCTGTCATCGCTGTTCAAGAATGACACCGCGGCTGCTCTTGTGCGCGATGGTGGCATCGAGGCTGCCTTGGAGAATTACAAGTTGCAACCCAATGTTCCCCGCGGCATTCCCGAGGCAGCAATTCAATACTGCCTGACGAAGGGCGGCGTCACTTGGAGCGATATTAATGTCGTCGCCATCGCCGGCAATCCGTTTCGCGGCTGGGGGCGTCGTGCCTTCTCGCGTCGTTGCCTGTCGCCTGTCGCTCCGGTCGCCACTAGCTACCAACAAGGAAAGGAACTGAGCCGGTTTGCCAGGGAGTTTACCGACATTCGTATCTTGCGGCAGCGCCTGCAGGACACGCACAAGGTGGTCAACCTCGACCATCACGCGGCCAGCGCCTTTTTTCTCTCGCCCTTCGACAAGGCACTGATTCTCACGCTCGACGGCGAAGGTGATGGCAATGCCGGCTTGCTTGCCGTCGGCGAAGGCAACCGGATTCGAGTCCAAGACGCGATGTCTTACTCGAACTCGATCGGCTGGGTCTATTCGCAAGTGACAAACCTGCTTGGTTTTACTCCATCGAAAGAAGAACACAAAACGCAATGGCTGGGGCTGGAAGGCGAGCCTGTACACAAAGATGTTTTCCTCCGCATCCTGCGCCGTCCAGGTGAAGTGTTCCCCAAACTTGATCTGCGCTATTTTCGCCGTGATCTTACCGGCGGCTTCGTGCCCTCCCGATTCCTGTTGGACGAACTCGGGCTTCCCGGTGAGAAGTCAGAGCTCACTGCTGAGCAGAAACGAAATCTCGCCAGCAGTGTGCAAGCCGCCATCACGGAGTTGATCTCCGACCTGCTCGCCTCCTTTCAGAAGAAAACCAGCCTCCATCAGATCTGCCTCGGAGGTGGCGTATTTCACAATACGCTTCTCGTGGCTTCTCTGGAGCGCAGGTTCGGCGTGGGGAATATTTTCGTTCCACCTGCTCCCGGCAACGCGGGGTGTGCGTTGGGCGCAGCCGCCTGGATTTGGCATCAGCAGATGGGCAAACCGCGCAACCCGGAAGTGCACTCAGTGTACTGGGGTCCCTTCTTCGCGCGCACGGAAATCAAGGACGTCCTCGACAATGTGAAAGCCCGCTACACCTTGCATTACACCGCTGAGAAAACACTCGACTCCGCCATCCAATTGTTGCGGGCCGGCAAGATTGTTGGCTGGTTCCAAGGCGCCACGGAGTTTGGTCCGCGGGCCCTTGGCAATCGCAGCATTCTGGCTTCGCCGTGGGCGCAATACGTTTCCGAGAATCTCAACGATTATGTGAAGCACCGCGAGTCCTTCCGCCCCTTCGCCGTTTCCGTGCGCGAAGAAGACTGCGCTCGCTACTTTGAAGGCTCGCCACTGTGCCGCTTCATGAACTCTCTGGCGGTGATGCGTGCAGCCGCGGACGTCTTACCCAGCGCTTTGCAACTTCCCGGCGGGCTGGTGCGTCTGCATATCGTCGAAAAAGAAACCAATCGTTTGCTGTGGGAATTGCTCGGGCGTTTTGGTGAACACGAACCAGCTCCCATTCTGGTGAATACCTCGTTCAATCTTCCTGGCGAGCCCCCGGTCGTTCGCCCAAGGGACGCAGTTCGCACCTTTTTTTGTTCCGGCACCGATGCCGTTTTTGTCGACAATTTTCTACTGACCAAGTGGAGTTCCACCCACATCCTGAACGGTCGTTCCGCTCAGAAATCCGAAATTCGGGGGTCCGAGTGACGGTCCAATTCCGTGATGGCGCAACTCCCTTGGGTTTGGTTCTTTTGTAAACTCACGGGACATGAATGTACGCAGACATTCTTGATCGCATGCGCCGGACAAGTCGAATTGTCTCAAGGATTGCCGAGATGCGCCGCAAACCGCCGGGTACGTGCATCTTCTTCAGAAAACTCGGTATATAGCCGCGGTTGCAGTAGTGCTAGCAACAATTGAACTAGCGGTGAGAAAAGCCTTCGTACGGCTGCTCGGGACGAAGAGTATGTCGTCGGCCGAGACGGGAAGAGCCCCACAGAGAGATCTGCAAGACAAAACCTGATCGCCGCGAAATTCCTTCCCAAGATTGACCATTTGCACTCCGGGGAACTTCTTCTTACCGGACCGGGGCCTGGGTGCGTCTGGTCCGGGTATCCGTTGCGTTTGGCGGGAATTATTTCGCGTGCTCTTCCAGTACGGCGGCCATCCGGGTCTGATAACCGCGGCCACCGGCCTTGTAGGCCTTGACCGTGCTTTCTTCAAGGCGCAGAGAGATCAGAACCTTGCGCGGTTTTTTCTGCGGGCCGCGTTGGCCGCGTTTGCGTTTCTCCGAATATGCGGCGAGATCGGGAAAGACTTCGGATGCCGGCCTTGCCTTGGCAAACATGGCGTCGGTCCACTCCGGGTTTTCCTTGTCGATCATCTCGGGATCAGGCTTTTTCTTCATAGCGTTTTACCTCCGTTTTGTGGGCGCGGCGTAGGCTGATAACCCGCACCGTCGCACCGGATTTGGTGAAGACCAGAGCATGAAGGCGGTTCCCGATATAGCCGAGCGCGAAAAAGCGGGCTTCGCCGTGGCGGCTGGATGGTACGATCATGGCTGTGGTCCAATCGAATTCAGCGGCGAGCGTGAACGGGAGGCTTCTTTCCCGGATGTTCTTCGTGTTTTTCGCCGGATCGAAGTCGATCTTCATTGTTTAATTGTATATACAAATAAATTGGTCGTCAACCCTAATCCGAAAGGCTTTCGATCACGAAACGAATTGCACTGCTCAGCACGCCCGATCTCACTAAACGACGTTCCCAATCGTAAGAATTGGAGATTGCTATTGGAGATTGCTATTGACTTTCGCTGTATGTTCCCCTACCATGACTGCGTGCACACTTGGCTGCTATGCTCGATTTGTATTCAATCTTTGCCCGAGCGTGGCTCCCACCAATGCGGCCGCTGTCGTCGGCATTGGTCTTGAGTGGAACAGCGCACCGAGCCCCAAGTTTGTGCAACCCGGTTGCACAGCGACAGTGACGACCAACCGAATCCAAGTCGGTGAGTTGCTGCTGCACGAAGGTGTCGAAGCCTACAAGAAGGAAGGTTCCAAGTTCATGCAGCGCCTGGTCGCCAAACAGAAGGCCAGGGTCAAAGACTCATGACCGGGACCGGAAGGACAGTCGCCGTTTTTAACCGAACTGGACTCATCTGCGAAATAGGGCCCCCAAGCGATTGATTCAACAGCACTACTTCCACGCAACTTGACAACCTCCGCCGTGACGGTGCAAACTGAGAATGGATCGGGAAAGAAGGCCGATTCCTTTTGGGTATGCCCAATGCCCGAGAATTGGTTGCATGCTGGAGCTTCGAATTTAAGCAGTATGGTCGCGAACGCATCTTGATTTTCTCTAAGTGAATTTTTGAAATCTGGGAAGTGTCTGTATGGCGCTGCACCCGGCGGGTCATCTCGCGCTTGAGGTTCGAACGAGGGCTGACTGCACTGCCGGACCCTAATTCTTTGGAGATGACATATGCACAAAAAGAACGTCACTGACGCTGTTCGGGCCGCCAATAAAGCCAATGCGCAATCTTCGACCGGTCCTACGACTGAACGAGGAAAATCGCATTCAAGGAAGAACGCTCTCAGGCACCGCATACTCGCGAGAAAGGTGTTACTGGACAGTCACGAACAACGGGTCGAGTTTCGGGAGTTGCGGCAACTTTGTAAGACAGAGCTTCGTCCGAAGGGGTTGATCGAGAAATTTATCGTGGAGGAAATTGCGATCGTATTCTGGAAGCTCGGGATTATAGAAGGCCTTGAAGTCCAGGAACTCTTGCGTCGTCAAAAGCTTTCAGATGGCCTGGGCAGTGATGGGTTGGACAGGATTTTTCACAACAGTCTTAAACTGCCCATTAGTGCCTCTGATCTTCCGCTTGATCGCGGATGGGACTGCGATCGGATGGTTGTTCGGGCAGTTGCCGGCAAGGACCGATGTGGATCCTATGCTACGTCTGGTCCGGCAGTGGTGGGAGGTCAGATGCTCAATGCGTTTAAGACTTCGCAAAACAACGACCATCAGACTGTCGATCACCTTGAGATTGAGGCTGTCATGGGAAGTGCCCTTGAAACTCTGACTCGCTACCAGACGAAACTAAAGCGCGATCTCTACCGCGCAATCGAAACACTGCGCAAGATGCAGGCAGAAAGGAGGGAAGGCGAGGAGTGACGCTTCGCCGCGAAGCCCGCATCGCAGGGACTGTCCGCTCAGCTCCTCATCGTCCGGGCGGTCCCTGAGGCCGGGCAAGTTGTCGTCCCGCAGCGGCACCCTATGCCTTGGCGCCATTTCGTCTCACCTCGGCGGGTAGACCATTGGGGGCAACTGAGAGCCCTGCCCGGCGATGAGGAATGAGGGCAGATTGCGAAACGAACCCAATAAGCCCCTTGTTTTCAGTCTGCCGGTAAACAGAGGGGTTCGGGAGAAGTGACGTGCGAGGTTTGGCCCAAATTTGCGAACTGCTTCTCACGGGGGATTTATACAACTGATTAAAACGGAACCCGTTATATAGCAATGATTCCAAGTGTGGTGAGCAGAACGCCAGCGCTCCGCACATCCACAGGGCTGTTGGAAAATCCGGAAAAGGACAAACAGGCATGGGAACAATCCGAACGTGAAATGAAAGAAGTGGGCACAGAGGCAGGAACCCGCCGCAAGAGTGCCCGCAGCAGCAGGCTCACAGGGAATTTCTGAACGCCGAGAACCGGACACCAGAGACTGGAGATGGGGGCAGGGAAGCACCTCCTGCGAGAGCTGTCGGCGGCGCGTCATCGGCGGGAAGGAGAGCCCGGAGTCTCCGCACCAGATTTGCGGCGACTGGATGAGCCGCTCTCCGAAGTTTTTGAAGTAACTTCGAGAATGTACAACCGGCTTGCCAATCGTGGGAACAGCAACCCCAAGGGGGCCGCAAGGTCGGTCTTGCTGAGAACCCGACCACGGCGAACGGCCTCTTAAAGAATTTCCTCCCTGTAATTGGCAACCGAATATCCAGCTCGTCAAGTGGGCGCTAGAGCAGACCAGCGGCTCTCCGTCTCAAGATTAACGTCGAAGCTGAAGAGTGCTGCCTCGTCGTGAAAATAGGCAGGTCGCTACTGGACCAACTATCCAACGCAACGCCGACTGTTTGCACACCCAGGCACCGTGAACGACTAGAAGGGTACACGGTATATCGCGGCACCTGCAGCAATGCCAATCAGCGCACTAGCATTCATCGCTTCCTTGATCGCACTACTGGGAATGAAGAGTATGTCCTGGTCCCGGACGGAAACATCGTGAGCCTTGCCACGTAGCAGTTTCTTCACATCTATGTTTTGCTCTTGAAAACCATTCTCAGTACGGCGAAGCAGTCTCGTTTTTCCGGGAGAGGCGACTTTATTCGGCCCACCGGCGACAGCTACGATCTGCAAGACCGTGATTCCTCCCGTGGAATTTAGCACGTATCCACCGGGCCGAGTTACCTCTCCTAGTACGTAGACGATACCGGCTCTCGGAACTACAACGGTGTCGCCCGGCTGGAGGACGACATTGCTGGCGGCCATTTCGGCCGGGTCTTTCGAGATGGAAAGGGTCGTCGCGTCTTTTTGGTCGCGGTGGCTGATCACGACCTTATTGGCAGCTTTATCGGTAGTTCCGCCGGCGGCCTGCAGCACATCAAACAAGCGGTGCGGGCCAAGAGCGGAATAGAACCCGGGCTTGGCGACTTCGCCGGCCACGGAAATTCCGCTGCTATTGTATTCCTTAACGTATACCGAGACTTGCGGATCGTTAAGAATGTTATTTTCGCGCAACTTCGCCACGATGGCCGCTTGCGCTTCACTGCTACTGAGGCCGGCCACTCGAACATAACCGATCAACGGTATCGAGATGTTTCCATCGGCGCTCACGCGTGTGCGCCCGGAGAGATCAGGCGCGCCGTACACTGTGATCTCTACCTCATCTCCAGAACCGATGACGAGTGCGGAAGAATTGGTCAGCGGAGAGGTCTCTTGTTCCGGGGATCCAGCCGGAGACTGAGTGGCAATTTTCGATGGTTCCGTGGTTATGTTGCTTTGATTGGTAGCGTCTTGCACAGGGCCGCTGTTTTGTGCCACGGCCAGTTGGAGCAACCCAACGATGCCAAGCACAACCACTAGTTTTAGGAGGTGCGAGAGGAAATTCGGAATGCGCTGCATAACTCTACACGATTCTAATGCCGCGCGGTACGGACGCACAACCCGACACGGAAGATTGGGTCGTTTCACGCGATTACCGGTTCAATCTTTCGGCGCGCGATGCTCGGTGTGGAGGGGTGAGGAAGCGCTTCCCGGATTTCTTGTCGCCACTCCGAATCAGGCGCGGTGGATAGTCGTTTGGGCATTGTTGGCTGGTCACTATTCCGGACGTGCTGACTAAACCATCGAGTGCGCTTTATTTCGGCTTCTGTTCAGCGGCCGCGGAGTCCTGGGAGTCGGTCCGGATCCCGTCGATCGCCAACGTTAAGTCTTCCTTTGCCAATGGACCTTAGCAAGAGCAAGCTCGCCCCCCCCGAGTCATGGACGCTTGCCGAAGACATGGTACTTTGACGTGCGCAGCGAATCGATAACTAGAGCACAGAAAGGTAATCTCTATTTAAGCTGCTGAAAATGTGTATGATGCACGCGAAATTGATTGGTTACCGTTCAAGAATAATCGCTACCACCTCCTGTAGTAGGAAGAGTAAGCGCACGGCTGTTTTCCTCGTCGGGAAACATCCCCGCAAATTTGGGCATTCTTCCTAATATTCAAGGACGGTATGAAACAAAAACCCAATTCTGACGATGATGGCAGCATTATGCCAGACGGCAACTCTCAAACCGAAAACCACGAAAAGACCGCGAGCACGCAGGAGAACCAGTCGCAAAAGACTGTCTCGCCGCGCAAGCTCCGTGCCAATCGTGAAAACGCCCAGAAGTCCACCGGACCCAAGACGGCACGTGGTAAACGCCACAGTTCTTTCAAGCATGGTCTACAGGCCAAGAAGGTGATGTTCGCTGGTGATGGGAAACTGCTCGACGAGGGCCTGCAGTGCCTGTTTGAAAGTCTGCACGACCGCTACAGCAGCGGCGAAGTTGTCGACGAACTGCTCGTCGAGTTAGCGATTACGGATTACTGGCGCCTGCAAAAGGGGCTCGAGTACGAAATCAAGTACCTAACTCCGGGCGGCGGCGAATTCCATCCACAGGGCGGGATGCTTACGTTGGTACGCTACATGACAGCGAATCGCCGTGCTTTCGACCAGAGCTTGCAAATGTTAAAGCAGCTACCCGCCAATCAACATTCTAAGGCGAAGACCGCGGAAAGTGATTCGGACCCGCTCGAAACGGATGCCTCGACAGCACCGCACGAGGGTGGGAACACCATCGATCCTGCGGGGACAACGCTTCAGAACTCCGCAGAAGCGGAAGATGCTGAATTGCCAATGGTGCTCAGTGATGAGTCGTGAGTCATGATGGCTGATTGCGAAACGAACCCAATAAGCGCCTTGTTTTCAGTCCGTGGGTACAGAAAGGGTTTCGGAAGAGGTGGCCAAATTGGACAATGCAATTGCAGTGTGAGATGCGTTGGCGCAGTCGCGGATGCGTAAGCGCCTTCAAACATGTGTTTTCGTCAAGGAAACTCGGTATATAGCCGCGGTTGCAGTAATGGTAGCAACCGATGATCTACGATAAAAAGTTTTCGTGCGGTGCTCGGGACGAAGTACGTCCTCGGTCGAGACTGGAATAGCTGCAGTTTTCCCACGCAGGAGAGTTTTGAGGGGCACTGGTAATGAGGATTAGCGGCAGGACACAATGGGAGCCGTCCGCACAGATCTCTGGGAGAACGGACCCAGTGAGTCCGCTTGTCAGATCGCACTGAATGGTGATCTGACAAGCTCACAAACCGTCGGGAACTCACCTTGAGTGAGCATTTTCAGGAATTAATTCGCAGCGTACTATGCCGTTGACACGCCGGGAGAATGGCGTTTAGAGTTCATACTACAGAGCAGTGTGGTGGTGGCGGCTTCTGCTGTCACCACCAAGGCCGTCAGCGACCGGAGTTGCTGACGGCCAACTTTTTGAAAGTGCATCATCTCCCTACTGTTCGCGTTCGCGGGAATATGGGATCGCTGGTAAGGATCCGAGTGGAACGCAGCCGAAACCAGCGCGATATCTGACCACGACGCCAAATGCTCTGACATCGTCCGTCCATGGCCGCATTCCTCTCATCCAGTTGCTAGTACTAGAAGCATTTGCCCACCTCAAGCCGGGAGATGTATAGTTTCTGCAACCAATATTACGAACGTCCTGCGCCTGGCAAAAAAATTTCGTCTGGAAGAAGAGACGGAAAAATCCGTTCTGCGACCTTGGCCTGAAATGCCGGGTGTTTCAGTCGGAAGGGAAGTCTGATTTTGACACTTCTGTTCTTTGGGCTATTTGCGTTCTCGTTGGCTCTATCGTTTGTGGCGACGCGCTTAGTGCGAGACGTGGCCACGCGGCGAGGATGGGTTTCCCTGCCGCGGGACGGCCGCCATGTCCATGAATTTCCTCTTCCCCGGCTTGGTGGCGTAGCGATTTTTCTGGCTTTCTCGATCAGCTTGACCGCGTGGCTCGTGCTCTCCCTCGCATTTCCGCGCCTGCTCGATGGACTCGCTCCCGCCACGCTTCTCCGTATTTATGTTCCGGCCTGCCTGATTTTTTGTCTCGGCATCTATGATGATCTTCGCGGCGCAAGTCCGTATTTGAAGTTTGCCGTGCAGGCGATCGCCGCTGCGATGCTCTTCGCCGGCGGAATGCGCGTTCTCGATCTGCCGGTGATTTTCGGACCCTACTCGCTGCCCTGGTTCGTCGGATTACCCCTCACAGTGTTGTGGGTGGTTGCGGTTACCAATGCCTTCAATCTCATCGATGGCCTCGATGGTTTGGCCGCCGGGTCGGCCTTGTTTTCGACGATGGTGGTTTTTGTCGTCTCGCTGGTCAATCATTCATGGCTGGGCTCCCTGATGAGCGTGATCCTCGCCGGCGCTATCCTGGGATTTCTCCGCTTCAACTTCAATCCGGCTACGATTTTCCTCGGCGACTCCGGCAGCCTCTTCATCGGATTCCTGCTCAGCGCCTTAGCTCTCGCCGGTGCCCAAAAAGCTCCCACGTTCGTGGCTGTTGCCATCCCCGTTGTCTCGTTTGGATTGCCGATTCTCGAAACTCTGCTCTCCATCTTGCGTCGCCTCATCAGCGGCCGCCCGATTTTTACCGCCGACAGCGAGCACATCCATCACAAACTGCTGCAGATGGGTTTTACTCATCGCCAAGTGGTGATCGTTCTCTACGCCGTCTCTGCCATTTTCGCCATGCTCAGCCTCTTCCTGCTCTGGCCCACGGGCAGCACTCTTGGACTCGTGCTGGCTGTCGTCGGAACCGGCATCTGGCTGGGCGTACAGCATCTGAACTACCTTGAGTTTGGCGAATTGCGGCGCGTGGCGCAGCGCACCATCGACCAGCGGCAGATCGTGATTAACAATCTTTCGGTGCGGCGTGCGGTTGCAGAACTGCGAGTGGCCGCCGATTTCGATCAGGTTCGCAGCATTCTCATCGCCGCCTTTCGCAGTAATGATTTCGATGCCTTCGAACTTCATCTCAAATCGCTTCCCGGCGATCACGCGCCAGCAGCGGATAACAATCGTCATTTTCACTGGAGCAAGTTCCCTCATATCGCCGCGCTGGCCAACCAGCCTTTGTGGAAACTAACGCTCGATTTGGTGACAACTTCGAACCGCCATCGCGGCTCACTCATCGTCTATCGCGTCTACAGCCAGCGCGATTTGCAACTTGATGTCAACCTCCTGACTTCGGAATTTCCCGTTACCCTCGCCAATGCCGTCGAGCGCGTGCTCACTATGCCCGACGTTCTCGTTGCCGCTGGTCAAGCCGACACCCCATTGCTCGCCGCGAACCTTTAGCGGGCTTTATGAATTGGCTTTCCCTCCTGATCTAGAGGTGCCTTCTGTTCCTCCCTGAGTTAATATCACAATAACTATGGATCCGAGCGCTCTACGATCGCACGGCCAAAGATTGCCGGAAGAAAGATTACCGGAAGAAACATCGCCCGAAGGAAAATCGCCCGAACAAGCATTGCCCGAAAGAAGGCTGCCGGATTCCGGCGATGCATCTGCTCAAGATCGGCGCCGCAACCTTCGTCAAAAACTCCACTCTCCCGTTTATGTCAGTTTTGATGGTCCTGATTCTGGCGTCGCCGTCGACCTGAGTGAATTGCTCGACTTGCATGAAGAAGGCTTCGCTGTTCAAACGGCTGAACCCCTCGAAGTGAATCGGACCGTTACGCTTTGCCTCGATCTTCCCGAAACCAAAAGCTACATTCACGGCAGCGGCGAGGTTATATGGAGCGACCAGAGCGGCCGCGGAGGCATTCGGTTCCGCGCGCTCTCCGACCGTTCGCGGCAAGTCTTGAAACAGTGGCTCTTCGCTAATCTGCTGATCGCCTCTAATAATCATGCGAGTCAATCCGAGCAATGTGCGCGGCACGAAGAAGAAAAAATTAGCGGCCCAGTGCCGGTCGCTGAATCAGAGCCAGAAATCAGGACTGATCCCAATGCAATGGCCGCAATGCCGCCGCGAAGCCAAGCGCTCTCGATCGAATCCGTTCGACACGAAATCCGCGAACTCGGCGACGATGTTGATACAGTTCTGCAGGTGCTCACCGAGCGCGCCCAAAATCTCACCGGCGCCAGCGGCGCTGCGCTCGCATTTCTAACCCGCTTTTCGATCCGCCCTTTGAGCACTCGCCCTTCGAACGATGACCAGATGCTCTGCCGCGCTCGACACGGTGAACCGGCCCCGCCGCTGGGATCTCCGGTCGAAATAAAACACGGTCTCTCTGGCGAATGCGTTCGCAGCGGTCTCGTCGTCTCGTGCGACGATATGGCCAATGATCCGCGTGTCGATCCCGAAGTCGGTCGCGCACTCGGCATCGGCTCGCTGATCGCAGTTCCCATCGTCTCCGATTTCCGCGTGGTCGGCCTGCTTGAAGTGTTCTCTCCTTATCCCAACGCTTTCGCGACGGCGCACGCGACAACCCTCGAGCGCCTCGTCGAAATGATTCCGAACACCTATCGCCAGACGACCGATCATGAAACGACGCAACTGAAAGACCCTCAGGTCGAAGAGCGCCGAACGCCGGTTCGAACGCCGGGCGTAGCAGCGCCGATCGAATCAACGCCCCAGTCGATCCACCGACCAACGCCGCCAGCCGAGCCCGACCTCGATGTCCCTGTCGACGATCATCCCGAAACACCCGGCGCGCCTCCTCGCCTGGTTTATCGCGCCCTGCTAGGCCTGGTGACGGTCGTGTTGGCAACCGTGCTCGGCTATCTCGTCGGACCCATCATCGGCAAACATTGGCTTCTCTCGCCGCAAGCCCCGCGGCAGACTTCCTCCGAAGTAGTCGAGGCGGCCTCATCTTCCTCAGGTCAACGCCCGCAAGCCACGTCGCTCGCAGAACTGCAGCGACTAGCCAACCAAGGCGACGCTGACGCGCAATGGCAAATGGGCATTCGCTGCCATGCCAACTATCCGCCCGACGACGCGCAAGCCATGCAATGGTTCGAGCGCGCCGCCGATCAAGGTTACGTCGCCGCCCAGGCCACGCTAGGCGCTTACTATTGGGCCGGTCGCGGAGTTCCCTCCGATCTCTCCAAAGCCTACATGTGGTCCGCCATCGCCTTCGCTGGCGGAGACCAGAACAGCAAGATTCGCCTCGAAGGTCTGGCCTCTCAGATGACCCACGCGCAAATCTCCGCCGCAAGGCAACAAGCCGAAGCGTGGATCCATCAGCACAATTCCGCGAAATCAGAAGCCAATTGAAAGCCTTCCCCTGTGTAACCCCGTGTCCCCCGTGGTAAAGCACGAGCCGCGTGTAACGATGCAGCAGCGCGTAGCCCACCCATTCGCACAGCCCATCAAGTGGCAATCAGCCGTAAAATAGACCTGTGCCCACACTGCACGACATCCTGACCGCCGACGCCCGCGTCCGCGAAGCCGATCCCGCCCTCTGGGAGAAGATCGACGCCAACCGCATTCGCTGCTATTCCTGCGGCCACTGCTGCCCCATTCCCGACGGGCAGCCCGGCGTCTGCAAAGTGCGCTTCAATCACGGTGGTCAACTCTACGTTCCCTGGGGTTACGTTGCCGGAGTGCAATGCGATCCCATCGAAAAAAAGCCATTCTTCCACGCCTATCCCGGAGCCCTCGCCTACAGCTTCGGCATGTTAGGCTGCGATCTGCACTGCTCTTACTGTCAGAATTGGGTAACCTCGCAGGCCCTGCGCGATCCGAACGCCATCTCGCCGCCGCTCGAAGCCACTCCCGAGCTGCTGGTCAAAGACGCGCTGGCCCAGGGCGCAAAAGTGATGGTCAGCACTTACAACGAGCCCTTGATTACCAGCGAGTGGGCGGTCGCCGTTTTCCGCCAGGCTCGCGAAGCCGGACTACTCACCGCATTCGTCTCCAACGGCAACGGCACGCCGCAGGTCCTCGAATATCTCCATCCCTGGATCGACCTCTACAAAGTCGATCTCAAGAGTTTCGACGATCGCCACTATCGCCAGCTCGGCGGGCGCCTCCAGCCCATCCTCGACACGATCCGCACTCTTCATCGCATGGGCATCTGGCTAGAGATCGTCACCCTCCTCATTCCCGGATTCAACGACAGCGACGACGAACTCCGCCAGCTGACTGCATTCTTAGCCAGCGTCTCGCCCGACATCCCCTGGCACGTCACCGCGTTTCATCAGGATTACAAGATGACTTCGCCCGCCGACACCACTCCCGCCGATCTGCAACGCGCCGCCACCATCGGCCGCAACGCCGGATTGCGCTACATCTACGCCGGCAATCTTCCCGGCCAAGTCGAGGGCTTAGAAGACACGCACTGCATTCACTGCGGCGAATTGCTCATCCAGCGCTACGGATATTTAATCAAGAAATACAAGCTCACCGCCGAAGGCGCGTGCCCATCCTGCCACAAGCCCGTCCCCGGCCGTTGGTCAGCCCATTTCGACGGACAGCTAGCCAGCTCCCCTTTTCTGCCCCGCAAGCAGTCGCGATTAGTTAAAATCCTCTCGCAACAATAAAGCCCATTTAAAATTTGTTATCCAAAATATAAGTTGTCAACCACATATAAGTTGTCATCCTGAGCGAAGCGAAGGACCTGCTGTTTGCCGACGACGAAAACACTTCTGCTAGCGCTATTACTGTCAGCGGCCATCGCCTGCTCCCCCCGCGACTTCCTAACCCGCCGCCTGGCCGCCGACCTGATCTCCGCCTCGGACGAATTCAAAACTCCCCAAATGTTCTGGCTGCGCCAGGGCATCGTCTCCAACAAGGATTTCACTTCTCCCGAATCCTTAGTCCTCCAGCGCCGCGGCTGGATTCAGGCCACCGAAGAAATATGTCCCGCCGACGTCGACCCTCCGCCCTGCTGGGACGTAGTCCTCACGCCCCTGGGAGTCGACGCGATTCGCCCGCTGATTGCAACCGCGCTCCCCAACAATGGACCCATCGGCATCCAAGCCGCCCGCCGCGAACTCCTCGGCATCGCCGGAATCAGCAAGGCCGGCAACTTCGCCGACGTCGAATTCACCTGGCGCTGGGTCGCCATCAATCAGGTAGGAGCAGCCCTCTACGATAGCGGAGTCCACTACCGCTCCACCGTAGCCTTCCGCAGCTACGACGACGGCTGGCGCGTGCTGGAAAAAAATATGCCCAGCAACCAGCCCCTAGAAGATGCCCTGCGCAACGCCCAACCCAGCGCCCCGTAATTTCAAGAACATTTTAAAGAAAGATTTGTCATCCTGAGCGGAGCGAAGGACCTGCTGTTTGCTACAGTCGACCTCGCGGCTAATCCGCGTCCTCGTCGTCGATGGCATGTCGTTCAGGCAGCATTCGCTGATGCAAGACGCGAGAGACCAAAATGCCGCCGCGCTCCTGCCGATAGAACAAAACGTGCTTGCCATGCTCATGACGACGCAACCCAGGACGAATGTAGTCACAGAGTCGGCCCAGCGCAGGATTGTCGGCGAGCACTTGACAACACTCCTCCAACCCGCCGAGGTAATCAGCGGCTTGGGTCTTGCCCCATTTGCGAAGGGTGTAATCGGCGATGCTTAAGATGTCATCCTCGGCGCGACGCGAAAATCGAAACTCAGCTATCGAAAGCCGCCCAAGGTTAGAGGGATGAACTCGGAGGATAGGTTAGCGGGATACAGGAAGCTTTAGAGCCTTGCGGACGCGCCCGAATACATTGCCCTCGGCGATACCGCTAGCATCACCTTCGTCAATCGCCGATTGCAGCGCCGCAAGCTTCGCTTCATACCGCCGCTCCTCGCGCTCCAACGTCCGGAGCCCAGCACGCACAACCTCGCTGGCGTTTTCGTATCTTCCGCTCTTAACTTTGGTAGCTACGAAACGGTCTAGCGCATCA
This sequence comes from Acidobacteriaceae bacterium, assembly GCA_003132405.1. Taxonomy (GTDB): domain Bacteria; phylum Acidobacteriota; class Terriglobia; order Terriglobales; family Acidobacteriaceae; genus Acidiflorens. Next base: position 15,001 of record PKXQ01000111.1, read on the forward strand.
GTCAAATTGACATTGCGGGTAGGCATGGCATCGGCCCTTTCTACGAATAGGCTTCGCTACATAATAACGCGACTGGCAAAGATTGCCAATACGCAGGCACCTCAAAAGTACCCGTTCATCACCGACCCATACACAACGCCGTCCATATCGTTCTTGTGACCTTTTGAACGCCGGCTAGCTGCGACCCGCCGAGGAGCAACAGGAGTGCCAGAAGCGGACTGCCCAAGGTAATCGCTACGGTTCTTGTGCGGTCCTTCTTTTTTGTAGTCCAGGTAATTTGCACCAACGGTGGCGGTTCGCGCCTAGCAGCGGTCGGCATCGCGTGCCTCCAATAGCTGCTTGTATGCGTCGACGTCGGTTGGCCAGCAACCCCAGCTCTTACCGCCGACAATGGAGCCGACCTGTGACAGCGCAGAGGTGTGCCCGCTCCAAGCCGCTCCTCGGAGCGGCCCCATCCACCAGCCCGGCGTCCTTCGAAAACTCGAATTTCAGGGTAGCCGTCAAGGCCCCACAATCTCCTGCCAGTGAGCAATTTTGAACAGACTCCCGAATTAGTCCTGTCGTAGATTGTTTAACCAACGAGCTACGCGACCCCTCAGCGGTCGTTTGCTCCCTTGGGCGCAGTTATGGGACTGCGCCTTTCTTTATCCACTCCTCGAAGCCGCCCCAACCCTACTAGTCGGCGCCCGCTGAAAACAAGAATTTCAGGGGGTCACCTGTCAAGCCCCCTCAAAAAAATCGAGCAAAACACCATCCCCAACCTAACCCGTTAATTCTGAATACTTTGCCTATAAGTCATTAGTCCTGAATACTTTGCAAAGTACCACCAGGCTAAGATCATGATTCTAATAGACCTGCCAGAGGGTAGGGGGAGGGGAGGTACCCCCACATCTCAGTGTCGGGGAGGAAAAGCAGGTCCTCAGCTTCGCTCAGGATGACAAATTGTTTTTGGGGAAACTTTTTGGGGGTAGGGGCCTACTGCCGCGCAGCGGACGTCCGCAGCTGCGCTACTTTGGCGTGCGGAGCGGCTTGCTCGTAACGGGATATGCCTTGATAGAGAGCTTCGGCGATTTGCTGGCGGTAGGCGGGATTTTGCAGGTTGCGCTCGTCCGCCGGACTGCTGACAAAAGAAATTTCGGAGAGAATCGCCGGCATGGTCGTGCCAGTCAACACGACAAAAGGTTTGTCTTTGATGCCGCGATTGCGAATGCCAGGGCTCGACGCCGATAGAGTCGAGTAGAGCGCGCGCTGCACGCTGGCCGCAAGACGCTCCGATTCGGCAATCTTTTCGTGTAACGCTCCGGGCGAGAGCGAGACAGGTGTGAGCTTCGCGAGGGTTCCGTCGTCGTGCTTTTCGAGCTCGCGCGATCCCGGAGCGGAAAACAGATTCGAGTAGTAAGTCTCGACTCCGCGCGCTTCGGCGGAGGTGCTGTAGTTGGCGTGCACGGAGACGAAGAGGTCGGCTTGCGCCTGGTTGGCGATATCCGCGCGTTGCTCGAGCGGCAGGTAAGTGTCGTCGGTGCGCGTGAACACGACTTCGGAGCCGAGCCGCGATTCGAGCAACTTGCCGAGTCGCTGCGCGACGTCGAGCACGAGATCCTTTTCAACCACTCCCTGATGCCCAACCGTCCCTAGATCCCATCCGCCGTGCCCAGCATCAAGCACGATGCGAAACTTGCCCGTCTTGGCGGGGATGGAAGAAGACTGCCCAGGCGCTTTCACGGCCAAAGCCGCAGCGGGAGCCGACGCCAGAGCCGATGTCGGAGAAATGTTCGCCGAGGCCAGAGTGGAATTTACAGGCGTTAACTTCAGCGACGCAGCTTTCGGAGCTGTCTGCTTCGCCATCAGAGTACGTTCGCTGCCGCGCAGTTCGACTACCAGCCGATAAGGATTCGACTCCATGCTGACGGAGAAGTTCGATCCATCTTTGGTGTCGAGGACAATTCGCGTCACGCCCGCAACCGGCTGCGCGATGCGCACGCGGGTCAGCGATGCATCGCCAACGTCCATAGTCTTGCCATCGAGGTCGGGCGCGAGCGCCGTGTCATGCAGATCGAAGTAGATGCGCTCGGGCGACATCAGGCGATGCACTTCATAGGGAACCTGGTCTTCCATGTCGATTACGACGGTGCTTCCCATGGAGGACGACCAGTGACGCAGCCCGGTGATCTTAGGCAGCGCCGCAAGCTTGCTATCGGAAACGGCGGTGAGCGTCGACGAATCGGGATCGAGCTTGGCCGGAGTCATCAGATTATCGGCTGCGGGCGAGACGACGTTCGAGGGCGCAGGCGGCGCGGTTACTGACGCAGGTAAAGAATCGACCTTGCCGGCTACAGCTTTGACGGCGGTCGCTCCGCGATTCTCCAGGCCCCACCAGGCTCCGGCGGAGAAGAGCGCCGCGACGATAACTAGGACCAGAACCACGCTCAATCCGGGAAGATTCCTGCCAGGAAGAGAAAGGTGAGGCAGAAAGGCCAAGAGGCGCGGCTTGGTTTGCGCTTTATCGTCATCGTTGGCGCTCGCATAGGACTCGTCAGCGATTTCCGGCGCGATTTCGGAAGTGAAGTCTGCGAGGTCTGAGGTAGGCTCGTCCGACGGATGCCCTGCAGCGAGCAGCCAGTTGGAGGTCTGCGGCAGTTCTTCCTCGACGTCGGGAATGAGCGCCGGCCCTACAAGCGCCGGCTCCTCGGTCATCGATGACGATCGAACTTGAAGCGGAGCGTGGAAGAACGGCCCTTCGATCGTCGAGATCGGTGTCGCCGCGGGAGCCGTCTCCGCAATTATGACAGGCTCGATCTCAGCAATCTCACTTTCTGCCACAGCGGCAACAGGCGCGGTTGCAGGACGCTTCGCTTGCAGGACTTCATCGGCCACGTCGGAGAGCCAATGAATGCGGCGGTCTTCATCCTCGGGCTTGAGGGCGGAGAGGACAAGCTCGGCGAAGAGATCGAACGAGCGAACGTCCTGATCGGTGAAGGCCCGCGGTGCTCTGGAAAACGCTTGCAGGACGCCTAGTGGCTCGCGGCGTCCGCGGAGGGGAACTAGCACGGTGGAGCGCGCGCCCAAAGCGTGGGCGAAGTCGAGTTCGACGCGGGCATCGATTTCGCCATCATCGCAGCGCAGGATGCGTCCCGTGTCGAGTGCGTCTTGCAGAAACTCGGATTCGCCGATCAGGTGAACTCCGCGCATGACGGCGAGCGGGCCGGCGGCAGCGCGGCAGGTTAACTGTGGGTTAGCCGGGAGCAAATATCTTTCTTGCTGCGATCCGTCTTGCTGCGATCCGTGCTGCAAGCTCGCGTCCGATTTTTCGGCCAGCGCGATTACGACGGTGTCGGCGTGGGTGATTGTCTGCACACGATCGCAGATCAGTTGCAGCACTTCATCGAGGATGAAGCGCTCAGTCTCGAAGAGGTCGCGATCGGCTTCATGGCCTGTGGCTACGCGGCGGTTGCGGATCTGTTCGTGGAGTTCGGAGAAGGCGAGAAGAGCACGCATTGCCTCCTGACGCGCGATCGATTCGAGGACGAGGTTGCCCTGCTGCAACGGGGAGCCGGGATCGGTCGTCATCGGATCGGCAGTCGTCGGGTAGGCACTCATCGTGTTGCGTCAGCTTGTGCGGTCAGCTTAGAAACCTGTATTAGCGCTGTTTTTCTGAATTCTCTATCGTAGCTCTGGCTCGGCGCAGGGCTCATTGCCGGCCTTGGTTCGACGGAGGCTGTAAAGTTCGAGCGTAATAGTCAATGGGTGGGTATCGCAATGTCCGGTAGTACATGTCCGACTGGGGGAGCTGGGATGTCCTGCGGATTGTCGGACGAAATCAACGGAAGAGCGGTATTAAGAGCTACGACCCTTCAGATTTTGCCCTCCGCGTCGATTCGTCCTATCTTGAGAAAGCGGATAAGAGGCAAAGGAATCAGGTTTCGAATCGATGATCGAATTAGTGGAGCAGGAAGAGCCGCGAACGACGAAGAAATCCACCTGGTGGTGGCCCGGAGTTGTAGCGACAACCTTAGCGGGGGCAGCCGCCATGGCCTTTCGAGGGTGCTGGCATAGCCGGATGAGCTGGCCGATTGGCGAGCAGGGATATTCATATCAGGTGTGCTTGAGTTGCGGCGCCAAGCGATTGTTTGACGAGAAAAGCTTTTGCGCCTACGGGCCCTTTCGTGACGACCTGAGTCAACTCATCGTTTGGCGAAGGTCGACGCAACTGAAGTCCTAAGCGGAAGACTGGGCGGACGCGCGGCGATCAGGCGCCGACGGGCTGATGCTGGTTCTTGTACCACTCAACCGTACGGCGCAGGCCATCTTCAAAGTTCACAAGCACCTTGTATCCCAGATGCTTTTGCGCCTGCGTGATGTCGGCGAGAGAGTGCTTGATGTCGCCGGCGCGCTCGGGAGCGTAGTTGACTTCGCCCTTATAGCCAGTCAGTGGCTTCAAGGCGGCGAAAGTTTCGTTGAGGGTGATGCGGCGTCCGGTGGCACAGTTAAAGACGCGGCCAGCACATTCGGATGCGGGCGCCGAACAGGCCAGCAGATTGGCGGAGACGGCGTTGTCGATGTAGGTGAAATCGCGGCTGGTCTCGCCATCGCCGAAGATTGTGGGCTGTTCGCCGCGCAACATCTGTATGCTGAATTTGGCGAGCACACCCGAATAGGGTGATGAAGGATCCTGGCGTGGGCCGAAAACATTGAAGTAGCGCAGGCAGACGGTTTCGAGGCCATAGCAGCGGAAAAACGAAATCATATAAAGTTCGCTGGCTAGCTTGGCCACGGCGTAAGGGGAGATGGGATTGGGCGGCATCGCCTCATGCTTCGGAAGTGTAGGCGTATCGCCATAAGCGGATGACGACGCAGCATAGACCACGCGTTTCACTTTTGCATCGCGGGCCGCGACCAGAAGATTGACCGTCCCGTCAATATTGGCGCGATTGCTGCCGATAGGGTCGACGACCGACTTCGGCACCGAGGGGATGGCTGCTTCGTGCAGCACGTAGTCGACTCCTGCACACGCTTTGTGCATGGCATTCAGATCGAGCAGGTCAGCTTCGCGGAAATCGATCTGCTTGAGCACTTCGGCGAGGTTTTCGCGGCGCCCGGTGGAAAAGTTATCAATGCCTCGAACTTCGTCGCCGCGTTCGAGCAGAGCGCGCACCAGCGAGGATCCAATGAAGCCGGCGGCGCCTGTGACCAGAAATTTCGCCATAGGCTTTTAATGATAAAGGATGAATTGGCTGGCCAGGCGTTAGAGCCGGTCACCAGAGTAATCATTTTCCGGAGCCAGACTTCCCAGGCCCGACACTTCCGGAGCCCGCCAAACGGTCCGCCAGTCGGTACGATCGTTTATATGCCGATGTCCGATCGTTTATATGAAGGATCAGGGCCGACGAACTCGTTTGGCGATCTGGTAAAACTCCTCGCGGGAGAGCAGTTGCTGTTTCTGATAGAACTCGGTGATCGCTTCGAAAAACGCTGGTAAGTCGGCCGCCGCCACCGATTCTTTCTTGGCAGACTCGTCCGCTGCGACACTTGGGACGAACTCTTTCTGTCCAGCCAGGGCCGTCAGTAACTGCTTCAGGCGCTGGTGTTCTTCGATCTCGATATCGTTGAATCTGATCCCCATCCCGAGAAACGGGTAGGTGGCGCGAACCGTGCCCGGGGTGTGGATGCGTATGCCGAATGACTTGAGCACCAGGTCCACTCTAGTACCCACAGGGAAAGTGGTGTTCAGTTCCACGTAACAACCGTGCAGGCTAATATCGGTCAGAGTTCCCCTCATGCGCACGTCGCTGCCCACTGGCCCGAAACTCGGCGCTCCCCGAGCAACGAAGCCGGGGACTTTCCCGGCGCTCTTTCCAGGCGATAGCAGGTGGCGGAGGTTGCACCATGTCGCTTTTTAGTCGGCGAAGATAACTCACGGGCTCTTCGGCTCTATTCGGGTCCGGCGAGTCGCCAAATCGTTCAGGATGAATGTTCGGATCCACCATGCCTCCAACGAAGTGCTACAACTACTTGATCGGAATATTGGAGGAAAACTTTAACGTGCGAACGTAGCGCCCCGCCAGACAGCCGGCAAGATGCTGGCGCTAAACGCTACGGTACTCAGTTATGCCGCTTGAAAATTTGCCGCTGCCGCTCGAATCTTTTGCCAGAGTTCGTCTTTGCCTATTCCGGTCTTGGCGGAAAATGCGATGATCGGCATGTCACCGTAGGCTCGGCCGAGCGCGTTCATCGCCTGTCGCACCTGATTGCCAGAGAGGCGGTCACACTTGGTGGCTACGATCAGATGCGGACGCTCTTTGGCGGCCAGAAATTCCAGCAACTGCCCATCGCTTTCCTGGTGCGGAATGTTCGAATCGACCAGCACCAGAGACAATGCCAGACTCGAGCGCTGGTGGAGATAGGGATCGACAAAGCGCGCCCAGTCTTCGGAGATCGTGCGCGAGACTTTGGCATAGCCGTATCCGGGGAGGTCGGCGAAGCGCAATTCGGGGTGAGGTTGTCCGGCCTTGCGCACCTCATAAAAATTGATGCTGCGGGTGCGGCCGGGAGTATTGCTGGTTCGCGCCAGCTTCGTGCCCAGCAGAGAATTGATGACGCTCGATTTCCCGACATTCGAGCGTCCGAGAAAGGCGATCTCCGGCACAGTGGGGGTAGGGAAGTGGGCGGTGTCGCTGGCTGATAACAGAAAGCTTGCCAATACTCTCATGGGATCGTCATCAGTTTCGCCCGTAGCTGGAGCAAATGGCAAGGGGATGGTGATCGCTATTCGAACAATTCAGTCAGGAAGGTTGAAGGTCAGAGTTACGTCAGTCTGAAATTGCGCGGGACGGTCATGGCGGCGATAGGGCTGGTAGCGCCAGTTGCGCACTGCGTCTGCGGCGGCGCTCGCCAGTAGGGGATCTCCGCTCAATGTTCGGATGCTTGCGACTGTGCCATCTTCCGCCACTTGAACCTCTAGGACTACGTTGCCGGCGCGGTGAGCGGCTAGCGCTTCTGGCGGATAAAGAGGTTCGGTGCGGCTCCGCAGAAGCTTTTCGGCTTGGGCAGCGGAGAGCCAGACACTGGATGGCGCCAGCTTGGTCGCGGACGACGCTTTTACAATCGCGTTGCTGTCGGGCGGTGTGGAATCGGACGTGACTGGATCAGACACGAGCGTGTGGCCTGTGGCTTTGCCAGGTTTCGCCGAGTCCGCCTTGACGGGAGCGGGCTTGATGCGGAAAATGACTTTCCCTTTTTCGTAGACGACTAGTTCGTCGGTCGATGGCTCAGCCGCGGCGGCCGAGTGCGCCTTGGCCGTACGGGCGGGCATTTTCTCGGAAGCGGCTTCTGGCGCGTTTCCGCGAGATGTTTTTGCAGGCGATGGAGGGAATGATGGATTGGTGTTGCCGGCTGCGGGTTCTGCCGCGATCGGTGGCGGGACTTGGATATGGGAAGGAGAACTCAGCCATCCGATGCGCGTGCCCATCAGGAAGCTCACGGCGATGGTGGTGAAAATCGCGAGACCTCCGAGGGCCAGTGTCCACGCTTCGTAGCGTGGGCGGATCGCAACAGGCTGGCTGGCTGCGACCGCCGCCGGTATGGCGGAATCGGGCGGAAGCAACTCGGCCGCGGTTGTTGCGGCCGCGGCCGGTTTTCGCTGACTGAGTGCAACGGCAGCTTGACGAATTCTGGCGCATTCCGCGGCAAAACCTTCGAGCAAAACTTGATCCTGGTGCGAAAAGGCGGCAGGAGACAGGGAAAAAACTTCGAGTACGCCGGTAAATTGAGCATTCTTTCCGCTATCTTCGAACACGGGAACGATCAGAATGGAACGAATGCCGAGGCGGCGCGAGACGGCGGGATCGACGCGGGGATCGAATTCGGTGTCGACGGATAGCTGCGGCTGGCGAGTCTCAAGACACGCGCCGGAGAGTCCATCGCGCACATTGAGAGGGATGCCGAGATCGGGCGCGAGCTGGCCGGTGGCGGCGCGGCAGACCATTTGGCCGTCGCGCATCAGCGCGAGTGCTCCGGCGACGGCATGGGTGGCCTCGGCAGCGCGAACCACTACTTCGTTAAGCACTAGATCGAGAGCAAGATCAGGCGGGAAGCCGGCGCGCAGGTGCTGCTCGAGGGTGCTAGTGGGATCGGGCGGAGACGAATGATCAACTCGCGAATCGTCAGCTCGCGAATCATTGACACGCGAATCGTGAGGACCGAACTCGGACCTCGACATAGGCTGCGGGAACACCATGGCTTCAGGCAGCCTGCCGCAATGCGGGAGAACGCAGGCTCAGAGCGAGTTTCCCGCGAAACCAGGGGGAAGTCAATCAGCGAAAAGTATGGGTTAGTGGACTGCGGCCGGGGCCACGGAGTATTCGGTAAACACGACGTTTTTAAAGCCGGTGGAACTCACGGTGACCGTAACCGTGCAGACGGTGTTGGGCAACTGCAGGGTAACTCCGGCCAATCCATTGGCGCCGCTGACCACGGACGGCGAACTGGGAATCGCGCCATTGTTGGCCGCAAAATTAATGGTGACGCCGGAGACGCCATTACCGTAGGCGTCCTGCGCCTGCGCCCTTAGCGGACTGGGGAGAGTCGTTCCTTCATCGCCAGTCTGTTTCGATCCGTTGAAGACAATCATGTGTGTGGCAGCGGCGGCGGTAGCCGTTGCGGTGGTGGTGGCATTGGCGAAGGTTACACCCGAACTCGTGCCCGAAATCGTCAGTGTGTAGGTACCCGCTTTTTCCGGAAGGGTGTAAGTGGTCGACGCGTTGCCATTAGCGTCGGTTACGGCGGATGGCGGATTGAATGTGCCGCAGGTCTTGCTGCCGCTCTTGCTGCAGCCATCGCTGAAGGTCAGGGTGACGCCGGCGTCCGGTTGTCCGGAGTATGGATCGTTGGCCTGGATTTGTATGGGATAGGTTAGCGAGGTGCCGACCGTAGCCGTTTGCCCAACGCCGCCAGTAATGTTGAGTACCTGGAACAATCCGTAGGCTGCGAGAGTACTCTCTGTCCCCACATAAACCCTGCCATTGGCAATGGTCGGCGTAACGAAATGTCCAAGCGTCGGCAATCCATCGCGCGTCTTGACCTGATTGCTGGCATAAAGCATCTGCAAGTTCGTAGCGTTGAAGGCATAGAGATTTCCGCCCGTGAGGTCCCACAGAATTCCGTTACTGTTGCCATTGGCGGAAATGGATGGAGAGTGAGCGCCGGTATAGCTCGCGGCAGTCGTCGCGGGAACTCCGAGCGATCCGTTCGTCAAAGGATAGGCCAGGACAGGAGAGTCATCCGGCGCGAAAAAAACCGTGTTATTCCAATAGGCGGGCGAACTGAATAAGACGTCCTTGGCCTGATCGGTCTGTTCTCCCGGAATCAGAGAAAATTCTTGTATGTCTTGGTCATAGGTTTGGTGGAACTCTCCCAGGTCATCGCGATCGAGAAGATAAACGAAACCCTGCTTGCCGCCGGCGACCAGTTCGTGAGGATAAGTGCCACTTTGCTCGGGAAGAACGAGAACTCCTGTGGAACTCAAATCTTCGTCGTAGGTGTTAAGGAATTGCACGTCGAATGGCGTGAAATAATCCGCTACAGTTAGATCGGGAGTAAGTTTGAGCACGCTGTTGCTGTAAGTCGCACCCTGCGGAATGTTGTAACAGGTCTCGCAGGCCTCGGCCGTCTCCACATAGATGTTGTTATTTTCATCGGCGGCGATGCCAGTGCCTGTTTGCCAGATCGATGTTAGTCCGTGATCGGGCGACGTGTTGAAGATGGCGAGTTGCGCCAGTGTGCTTTCGTTGTAGGAGAGCACCCAGCCGCTGTTGTCGTCGTTGCATCCGTTGGAGCCGAAGGCCGCGTAAATAACGCCATTCAACAGCAGGAGACCGGGCCGGTTCTTCTGGTGCAGGCTCTTGAAATTCGTAACTTTTGTCCCATAAGTCGTTTGCGCAACGATTTGCACCGGGCTGCCGGGGAGATCGTTGCCGGTGGTGATGTCGAGAGCGTGCAGGTTATGTTCGACCGTGCCGTTGATCACCGTCTTCGCCACCAGATACATGGTGTTGTTGTTCGGATCGATAACTGGCGTTCCGATGATCCCCTCTTGCTCATAGCCATATCCGTTGCCGCAAGGCAGAGTGCCGTTCGCGGTTTGAGCAGTAACGATTCCTTGAGAGGGATTGGTGAAGTTGACCCACCAGAGCTGAGTGCCGGAGTCGGCGTCGATGGCGTATACGGAATCCGCCTGCGTCACGACATAGATAACGTTGTGGACAGCGCCTGAAATGGTCACGCTAGGAATATAGAGGGGCTGCGCCATTACTACATAGTCGACGGGGAAACTGAACAGGTGCCCAAATCCGTTCTTGTTGACGTTGGCAGGAGTAAGCAGTGTTTCCTGAGTGTTAGCGCCGTCACGCACATTATCGACACGGCTGGTGGGAATGGTGACTTGCGCGAGCGACAACAGCCAGGCTGTGCAGAAAATGAGAGGTAGGCACAGGCTGCGGATGGCGTTTCTACTTAACATAACCTTAGATATTGCAACCACTGACCCGCCGAAAGGATACACCAGAATGAGTGTTTCCTCCAGTTAAGAAAAAACTGTGCATCGACGTATACCTCCAAAAGCACAGTCATGGTCACAACTTCGATCACTTTGGATGCAAGATCGCGGCGAGAGTTGGCTAGAAGATGGTGGTGAGGCGCAGGGCTACGCTTCGGGATGGCCCTATGGCGTTGCCTGAAAAAAGGCCGCCGAAGTCGATCACGTCGAGGACGTCGGTGAGATTCTGTCCGTCGATTTGAAACCTAGTTTTAACATGGTCGGATTGATACACATCCGCGCCCGCCGAAGCGTTGACCTGGAACGATGGATAGATGCGTCCGCGGGCAAAATTGATACGATCGATCACCTGTTGGCCGTATTCGGCGAGCGCCTGTTGCTGGGTGCCTTCGAACTCGAATGGCAGCCCGGTGTCATATTGAATTCCGCTTGCGACCCAGAGGCGCGGCATCAGTTGATAACGCAAACGTCCGCGGACGGTGTTGCGCTGGTCCTGCGAATCGTGAAAATGGCTGCTCGGAGGCAGGCCCTGAGCGTCGTCGCCCAAAAATAACCCTCCGGTCACCGGATACCACGCCTGCCCCACGGTGTAGGAATAGCTCACGAAGCCAGAGAAGCGGCGCCAGTCGGGAAGGTCGATTTTCGCTTCCGCGCCATAGATGACGGCCTTGCGAAATGCAATCGGAAAGCTGATGTCCGTGTCCTCGATCAGATTGTCATCCGCATAGTTGGCCACCAGGCGCCGGAAATAGTTGGCGTCCAGCTTGAGCTTTCCGTCGAAAATCTTCGTCAAGCCTGCTTCGTAGTAGTTGCCTTCGGAAGGCTCTACCGGCAGCGGCAGAAAATTCTGGCTGATGGAGGCAAAAGCCCCGGAACTCGAAAGCAGAATGTTCTCGAATGATGGAGTTTGAAAGACTCTGTCATAGGAGAAATGCACGACAAGACCGGCGGAAGGAAAATAGCGTGAGACAGCGAAGCGCGGGTCGACGGCCTGGCGATTTAACAAAAGCTGGTAGTGATCCCAGCGCAAGCCGGCGTTGACCGTCCAATTCTTAAAACGGATTTGGTCCTGCACGAATAACGATTGCTCAAGGTCGGGCCGGTTGGCGAGGAAGCTAAAGTCAATTGGAGCGTTGGGGTTGAATTGAGTGTCGTCGGTAATGTGGTAGCGGAAGTTTTCGTTCAGGAATAAATTGTCGGACTCGAACCCAACTTTCCACTCGCTCCGCCCACGATCGATGGTCGCGGTTCCTTTGAAGTATTCTTCGCGAAAGAAGTTCTGCTGGAAGACCTCTATGGGATCTGAATTTGCATTGGAGTTAAAACCAATCGCGTTATCGCGGACCATAGTACGAAAATCGGCGACCGCCGCGGACGAGAACGTGTGCTCGTAAGAGGCGATTCCCATGGTCTCGAGGTTATCCGCCGTTTGCACTTGGCCGGCAGCTTCCTGCACCTGTTCATTCGGAATGTCGTAGCGCGAGAGCTCATGGCGAACGATGAATCGCAGACGATCTTTTGAGGTTAGTTCGTGATCGTAATTGACGGCAAAATCGCCGAGCGTGCCCGTGTTGGTAAAGTTTTCGGGCACAACGGGATTCAAATAATGATCCGTCATGCTGCCACTGGCGCTGGCACCAAAGGTATTTTTGCCCCAGGCGTATTGCCCTTGTGCGGCGGCGCCAGCCGTATCGAAACTTCCGCCGGAAAGCGCCAACTGTCCGTGGAAGCCGGGCTGTGAATCCTGCAGCGTGTTGACCTCGACCACGCCTCCCATTTTTCGTCCATATTCGGCGGGTATGCCGGCGGTATAGATAGTCAACGATTGCACGTCGTCGGCATCGATCGCCGGTCCGAAACTGGGCGAGCGATTATCGGTCAGCGGGATGCCATCGACAACAAATTGTGTCTGATACTCCGAGCCGCGCGGATGCAGGACGGCATTGCCTTCGTAGAGCCAACCGGGCTGCGAATTCACCAGATCCTGCAAGGAACGTCCCGGAATCGAGCTCAGCCGGTTCTCGATTTGTCCAGAGCCTATCTGATTGACCGAACCTGCCTGATCCGGATTGATCAGTGTTTTATCGGTGCTCACCGTTACCGACTGGCTAACCGTCGGCAGAAGGAGTTGGATAGTGTGTTCAGTCGGAATCGACGAATGAATATCGACCGACTCGGACATCGGCGCAAAACCAGACTGAGTGATCTCGAGTTGATAGACGCCGTAGGACAGGCGCTGTACATCGAGGCGGCCCTGATCGCTGGTCGATAGAGTGCTCCGATAATGATTTCCCTCGCTGACAATCTGAACTGTTGTTTTTACAGCCAGGCCGGCGGGATCGGTCACTCTAAGGCGCAACTCGCCGCTATTGCTCTGGCAGAAGAGCGGCGTCGCGCAAAAGAGAAACAGGGCTGCAAATCTCGTCATGAAGAGCCGGTCTCTTGTAGTTTAGCTGCTTTCCCGATCGGGGTTGCCAGGCGTTTTCCCGGAGACGGTTACTTTTAGGCTCGGTGACGGCGGTCATAATATTTTGTGAGATTCGAATTCCCATTCCTGGGCGGTGGCACGCGACAATTACATTAGACAGGCTGCTCGCCGCGAAAAGACTGCTAAAGTAAGAATTGGCACACCGACGAGCCGGATGTGCACAAAAGAATCTACAGATAATTTAAGGAGAGCAGGCTCGCTATGCGCATCGCGGTAGTTGGTTCCGGATATGTTGGGCTGGTGACGGGAGTGTGTTTCGCCGATCTTGGGCACCAGGTTGTTCTGGTCGATAATGACGAGAAAAAAAATGCCGCGCTCAGAAACGGCGAGGTGCCGATTCATGAGCGCTTTCTGCCCGAACTGCTGGCGCGGCATCGTGGCGGGCGCATACAGTTTTCCGGCGACCTGCAGGCGGCCACGCGCGACAGCGATGCTGTATTCATTGCGGTCGGAACGCCGCCGACCGAAAGCGGCGACGCCGATCTCTCGTACGTCGAATCGGTCGCGCGCGAGATCGCCGGCGGGGTCGATGGATATAAGGTGGTGGTCGAAAAGAGTACAGTTCCGGTATATACCAGCCAGTGGATCCGCACAGTACTCACACGCAATGGCGCCGATCCGGCGCACGTCGATGTCGCTTCGAATCCGGAATTTTTGCGCGAAGGCAGTGCGGTCACTGATTTTCTCTATCCTGATCGCATAGTGGTCGGGGTCGAGAGCGAACGCGCCGCCGAGACCATGCGCGCACTTTACGGACCGCTGACCAGCGGATGGTATTACGGGCGCGGCGAAGCGATTCCGCGTCCGGAATCGGCCAGGGACAAGGCGCCTCCGCGTCTGATCATCACCAGCACCAAGAGCGCGGAGCTGATCAAGCACGCATCCAACGCATTTCTCGCCATGAAGATTTCTTTTATTAATGCGGTAGCGTCGATCTGCGAATCGGTGGGTGCGAACGTGCAGCAGGTCTGCGACGGCATCGGCACCGATTCGCGCATCGGGCCGCGCTTCTTGAATCCCGGCATCGGCTATGGCGGCTCGTGCTTTCCAAAAGACTTGATGGCTTTTCGCGCCGTCGCTAAAGAAAGTGGATACGACTTTCGCCTCCTCGAAGAAGTGATCCGTATCAATGAAGAGCAAAGGCACCGATTCCTGCGCAAGGTGCGGGGAGTGCTCTGGACCTTCCGCGGCAAGCGGCTGGGCGTGTTAGGTCTCGCTTTTAAGGGTGGGACCGACGATATTCGGGAGTCTCCGGCGCTCTTGCTGGTGCAAGATCTGGTCCGCGAGGGTTGCCATATTTGCGCCTACGATCCGGCCGCGATGGAGCGCGCCAAAGAGGTGCTGAAATCGGGTGTCGATTTTGCCGCCGATGCCTATGAAGCCGCGAGCGGTGCGGATGCCCTGTTGATCCTGACCGAGTGGGAAGAATTCGCGGCGCTTGATCTTGATCGACTGCGCACGCTGGTCAAGTATCCGATCGTGCTCGATGGGCGGAATCTGTATGATCCACAAGAGATGGTCGATCACGGATTCTCGTATTACAGCGTGGGTCGTCCGGCGGCGTTAACAGAAGAATCGACGGCGGCCGCCTTTCCGAAGAAAAAGGAGCGTGCCTGAATTGATGAAGACGAAGCGCGCGCTGGTGACGGGAGGAGCGGGCTTTCTCGGCTCCCATCTCTGCGATGGACTGCTGGGCGACGGCTATTCCGTCATCGCGGCAGACAATCTGCTGACCGGGCGGACGAGCAATCTCGATCACCTCCGGAATGATTCGCGTTTTGAGTTTGTCGAAAAAGACGTTTGCCAGCCTGGCGAATGGGGCGCACTCGATTATGTGTTTCACTTCGCCAGCCCGGCCAGCCCAGTGGACTATGCCGCGCACGGAATCGCAACGCTGCGAGTGGGATCCTATGGGACATTCGAGGCGCTGGAGACGGCGCTCCGCTGCAGCGCGAAATTCATGATGGCGTCGACCTCGGAATGCTATGGCGACCCGATGGTGCATCCGCAAACCGAAACCTATTGGGGAAATGTAAATCCCATAGGGCCGCGCTCGGTATATGACGAGGCGAAGCGTTTTTCGGAAGCCGTGACCATGGCGTACAACCGCTATCACCGGGTGGACACGCGGATTTTACGCATCTTCAACACCTATGGCCCGCGCATGCAGATTAACGATGGGCGGGTGATCCCAAATTTTATGTGGCAGGCTCTGCGTGGAGAAAATCTTACCGTTTATGGCGAAGGCCGCCAGACCCGCAGTTTTTGTTACGTAAGCGATGAGGTCGATGGAATTCTGCGCCTCTCGCGCTGTAATGAGCATGCGCCCGTGAATATTGGCAATCCATCCGAGTTCACAATCCTGGAGTGCGCGCAAAAAGTAATTGCTACAACTGGATCAAAGAGCCAGATTAAATTCGAAGCGCTGCCGCAGGACGATCCGAAGCAGCGCTGTCCCGATATTTCGAAGGCCAAGCGGCTGCTGGGATGGGAGCCGAAGGTTGATTTGGAGGCTGGGCTTAAGCTTTCGCTGGAATATTTTCGCCGAGCCGTAGCGGAAAAAGAGCAGCCCGCTTAGCGGAGTTGCTCGTCCAGTTCAGGACCAGTGGAGAGAATTGCCAGCAGGCGCAGAACTTCTTCGCGCTCTACCGAATCGCGAAACATAAAACGCACGCCCATGCCGAAACCGCGATGGATAGTCATCACCTGTCCTGAGATTCTCAATTTCGTGTCGGAGGTGCGCACCAGAATCTCCACGCCTGACTGACCGGAGAATGGACTCGGCATTTCAACGTAACAACCACCCTCGCTGATATCGGACAAAATGCAGCGATTGGGCACTTTCGATCCGAGCCGGTAAACCTCCGCGCCGAGTTTGCAGGCGAAACGGTGCTCGCCGCGCCGGTTGCTGGCATTGGAAAGGATGCTGGAATCCCTGGACTCAAGTTGCGACTCGCTGCTCGTGCGCGGCGGGGTCGCGAGCGACTGGTTCGAGGCCGATTCATTGACCATCGCCGGGGGTGCCCCCAGCGACGGCTGCGGATTATTTTGCTGCAGCCAGCTCTGCATGAGCCGCCGCGACGACTGGGGCACGTCCAGAAAACGAATCCCCGTGCGGCCACCGGAGTCCTGCCACGCCACCTCGCCCGACAGGCGGACGATCTGCTCCTGATCGGGAAGGGCGAATTCAAAATAAATTTTGCACGACGACGGAATGCGGCTCTCGGTTTGGATCGAGGTTCCACCCTCGCTGAGGTCGGTCAGAAGGGCGCTTAGTTCGGGCGTTCCCGGATAGGCGACGTTCGCCTTTGAATTAACCGGTGTGCGCGAAGCGCGCCGCCGTTCGCGCCGCATCAAGCCGCGCGCCGCCCGTAAACTGATGCGGGTGCGTTCGGAAGAAAGCGGACGATAGAGAACAAAGTTGGCGCCCAGTCCAAAGAGCGGGCGGGCGTTAAACCCGCTATCGACGATGGCAATTAGCAGAGTGGAGCGGTTTCTGGGCGACTGGCGCAAGCGTGTCAGAAATTCTTCGGAACTCTGATCGGGGCGATAGTCGAGGACAACGGCGTTGAAATGATGGCTCTCCAACAGTTCGAGTCCCTCGGCAGTCGAGGAGGCGCGCTCCACTAATATCCCCAGTTCGGACAAGCTGAGCATCAGCAGATTGGCGGATTCCTGATCCAAACACACCACTAGGGCGCGCAAATCCATAGTATCAAGATGGTAAGAGAAGGCAGGGACCACTCACAAGTTACCAATGTCATGCTGGGGCGGCGGAAGCTTTCGAGATCGCACATCGCAGGCGTCTGTATGTTCCCCTCTTCAAGTGCTAGCCTAAGACCGCGATGCACGAACGCGGTCGCTCTGTGGTCCGACTTCTCGCAATGCTTCTAGTTAGTGTCGCCGGAAATTTGTCGGCAGCAACTCCCGCCCATTGGACAGTCCTCAATCAGCCCGTTCGTCTGGTCAACGGATCGCCCGTTCTCTTCCGCGTTTCCACACCTCAGCCGGTGCGCTCACTTTCGGGGAACTGGCTGGGCCACGAGATTGTTTTCAGCTTCGATGCGACCCACAAAATGTGGTTCGCGCTTGCCGGAGCCGGACAAGAAACGAAGCCGGGAGATTATTCTCTCGTACTCTACGCCGAGACCTCCACCGGGAAAGCGATCTCATTCGAAAAGAAAATTCGCGTCGCAGCGCAACGCTATCCCCGAGTGCTGCTGAAAGTTCCGGCACGTTATACCGCGCCCAGTCCGGAAGATCAGCGCGAGATCGAGCAGGACAGGCAAGTAAAGGCCGAGGCATTCAAAACTGTAAGTCCAAATCGCGAATGGAAGGGATCTTTCGCGCCTCCGGTCGACGCCCAAATCTCCGATGTCTTCGGGGTTAAGCGGGTCTTCAATGGCACGGTGCAGAGCACGCATCAGGGACTCGATTTCCGCGTTCCCAGCGGAACTTCGGTAGCTGCAGTAAATGACGGCCGCGTGATTCTGGCGCAGCCGCTATTTTTCGAGGGCAATTGTGTCGTGATCGACCACGGCCAGGGATTGCTGACCCTCTATCTGCATCTGTCGAAATTCCTGGTGAAAGAAGGCGACGATGTAGCGAAAGGCCAGCCTGTCGGGCTCAGTGGAGGCACAGGGCGCGCAACCGGACCGCATCTGCATCTCGCGGTTCGCTGGCAAGGGGTGTATTTGAATCCGCAGGTTCTGCTGAAATTAAAATTGCCATGACTCAAAGCTAGTCGCCCGCGGCGAGCCGCACTTCATCCGCGTCAAACACGCCGTCGCGAAACGCCACGCTTCTTCCCGAGATGGCCGGAATGCGCTCGCCTGGAACAATAATTCCAACCAGGTTTAGCGGATCGGCGGCGGCGATCACGACGCGTTCGGCGTTGGCGTTAAGTGGCAGCTTGCGATGCGCGCGCAACGATTCAACCGCGACCGGAAGCGCGAACTGCTCGCCCAGAAATCCATCAACGAAGCGCCCGCCGCGCACTTCGCCGCGATCTTCCAGCCGCCGGTAGCCAATCTGCAATTCGCGCCAGCGCGGCAGATTGGTTTCGCGCACCAGCAGGTCTCGAAAAACTACGCCATAACGCCGCAACAACATCCAACAGCAGGATTCGACACCGCGGTCACGATCGGCGCCCTCGGTATGCAGGAGGGACCAGCGACCCGGCGCATGACGCGGCCGGCGCACTTTTCCTATGCCCGTTCCGCTTGCGCTCTTCGGCGTCACCAGCGCGCGCAGATTCTCGAACCCGTCGGCGGTCACCAGCCCCGCCGCGACTAATTCCCAGAGACCGGTTTCAACTTCAGCTTTGAGGCGGCCAGTGGCGCGCACCATGTCGGGAAAAAATAACGCGCCGCGCTGCTTCAACAGTTCGAGCAGAGCTTGCGCCACCGGACTCAGGAATGTAGTAGCAGAATCGTCCGCTCCGGGATGGTGCGGCCGCAGCCAGTCGGCATCTTCGCGCACGAAAAATGCAATCGGCGCGACGCGCGTAGGAATCACTCGCCGCCGATTCTCGCGTCCGTTTTCATCCGTTCCCGTCGTCTCAAGAGTCGCGGGATGCGGCGACAGGCGGCCCCATCCGACCGCGCCCGCCAGGCACAACTGATCGAGGTTGGCCGGATCGTAATCCGTAATTCTTCGCGCCAGAATAAAACGCTCCCACGCACTTGCCGGAATTTCAAATCCCTGCAACTGGCGGATCACTTCAAGCGTCCCATGCTCACCGCGCATCTGGGTGCCGGGAGCGATGTGCTGCCAGCGCAAGAGCCAGTTCATGAACTGCGCCGCCGTGACGGGGGCGATTTGCTTGCGCAAGGTCGCGACCGTCAGCCGATGGATGCGCGCCAGCAAACGCCGCTCGCACCACTCAGTTTCGATCTTGCCAGCCGGCGAGTTCGCCGTATGCGAATCGCCTGGCCGGAATTTTCCGCGCAGAATTGTTCCGCTGGCCTCCATGCGCAACAGAGCTTTTTCGATTTCCGAGGCGGGCACCCCCAGTAACTCGCCAATTTCCGAAGCAGTGGTTGGACCAAGGTGCGGCATCCATCCCTGCACCGCGGTCAGCAGAGCATCATCGAATCCGATTTGTGTGGTGGCGGAGCTTCGCTCCGCCTGGACGGGGCCGAGCCCCGTCACCACACGATGCATTGCCTGGAAATATTCGAGCCGCTCGGCGGCGACCCAATATTGTTTGCCCGCGAAATCCGCCACCACCGCGCGATTTGCGGCACGCAAACGATCAAATAATGGAGTCCATTGAGCGGTGATTCCCGGTTTTGCTTGCTCTGAACTGAAAGCTGAAAGCTGATTGCTGACTGCTGACAGCTGACTGCTCTCAACCGCTAGCGCCACTAGCGTATGCAGCACGTCGTGCAATTCGTCGGCATCGCGCACGTCCGGCCACGCCTCTTGCTGCACCTGCGCAATCGCGGCGGGATCGAGCGCTCCCACTTCTTCTAACACTGACGCCGGCAACACTCGACGCATCTCGACGGCGCGAGCTCGCCGCTCTTCTAGTGGAGCATCATCGAGGTAAGCGTAGGGATTCGCGTTGAGAATTTCGTGCGAAAACTGCGACGGCACGGGTGTATCGACCGCGATGCAACGAATCCGACCCTGCTCGATTCCGCGCAGCACTGTGCCGAGGCCGTCGATATCGAGAGCTTCGGTAAGCACGTCTTTCATGACTTCGCGCACCAGCGGATGATCGGGGATCTTTATGTCGCCTTCGATATTTTCCTGACACGCGGCCACATCGGGGAATACTGCACACAGCAAATCGTCCGAGCGCATGCGCTGGATCTGCGGCGGAACTTTCTTGCCTCCTTGGAAACGGAGCAGCGCCAAAGCGCGCGTTGCGTCCCATCGCCAGCGCGTTTGAAAGATCGGAGACGCCAGCGCCGCCTGCTCGAGGATTGGCGCCATCGTCTCGGAGTGCAGGAACTGAAAAACATCGGCCAACGGGAAACTATGCTGTTCGGATAGCGCAATGTTCAAGCCATTATCGGTGGCCGCCGCTTGCAGTTCGAAATTGAAGCCGCGGCAGAAACGCTTGCGCAGAGCCAATCCCCAGGCTTTGTTGATGCGGCCGCCGAAGGGCGCGTGGATGATCAACTGCATTCCACCGGCCTCGTCGAAAAATCGCTCGGCGATGATGGTCGTCTGCGTCGGCACATCGCCAAGCACGGTGCGGCCTTCGAGCGTGTACTGAATTAATTGTTCGGCTCCCGATAAATCGAGCCCGCATTCTTCGCCGAGCCAATTCACAGTTTCGGCAACGATTGGAAGATTGCGCCATCCCTCAACCGGCAGCACGCCCGGCAGGCGGTCGCTGATCTCTTTGCGCAATTCACCAAGTTGCAGCGAAAGCTCTTCGGTGCGCGCCGGAGCCTCGCCGCGCCAGAAGGGAACACTCGGCGGTGCGCCGTGCGCGTCTTCGACTAACACGCGCGAGGTTTTTCCTTCCACGCGCCGAATTCGCCACGAGGTGTTGCCGAGCAGCATGATGTCGCCAGCCAGACTTTCGACTGCGAAATCTTCGTCGACGGTTCCGACGGTTCCTCCGTCGGGCTCGGCGACCACAGTGAAAAGCGCGTTGTCAGGAATCGCGCCTCCGCTCGTAATGGCCGCCAGTCGCGCTCCGCGGCGCGCCCGCAGCTTGCGATTGATGCGGTCGTGATGGAGGTAAGCGCCGTAGCGTCCGCGCTGCGAAGCGATGCCTTCCGAGAGCATCACCAGCACTTCGTCAAAAGTCTGGCGCGTGAGATTACGGTAGGGATAGGCGTGCTTGACCAGCGCGAATAACGCGTCTTCGTCCCAGCCGTCATTGGCTTGATTATCCGATGATTGATCGTCCGACTTGCTGGCTGCCGCCGGGCTTCCCGCTGCAGCGCAACACGCGACAATCTGTTGCGCCAAAACGTCGAGCGAGGCTTCGGGAAAAATCAGACGGTCGAGTTCTCCTTTGCGGATGGCCCGCACCAGTACGGCGCATTCGGCGAGATCATCGCGCGTGGTTACGAAGAATCGTCCTTTGGGAACCGCGCCGCGCCAGTGCCCCGATCTGCCGACGCGCTGCAATGCAACCGCAATCGATCGCGGCGAACTGATGTGGCAGACAAGATCGACCGTCCCAACATCGATGCCGAGTTCGAGTGATGCGGTCGCGACCAGAACTTTTACCTGGCCTTCTTTCAGTTTGCGCTCCGCCTCCAGCCGCAGCTTGCGCGATAGGCTGCCATGATGAGCGGCCACGTTCTCTTTGCCCAATCGTTCGCCCAGTTGATGAGAGATGCGCTCGGCCAGCCGTCGCGTATTCACGAACACCAGCGTCGAACGGTGCGCGTTCACCAATTGCACGATGCGCTCGTAAATCTCATCCCACATTTCGTTCGAGGCGACGGGGCCCAGTTCGGTCGACGGAACCTCGACGCCAAGATCGAGCTTGCGCTTGTGGCCAACGTTGACGATCACCGGCTCGGGGCGCGGATTCTCTGGATCAGCATTGCCCGCGAGAAAATGCGCAACCTCTTCAATCGGCTTTTGCGTCGCCGAAAGGCCGATGCGCACCGGAGAGTTGTGAGTCAGCGCTTCGAGGCGCTCCAGCGACAGCGATAAATGCACGCCGCGCTTGTCATCGGCGACGGCGTGAATTTCATCGACAATCACCGTTTCCACATCGCGCAGGATGGCGCGGCTCTTCTCCGCCGTCAGCAGAATGTAGAGCGACTCGGGCGTGGTGACGAGAATGTGAGGAGGCCGCTTCAGCATCAGGCGCCGGTCTTTCATCAGCGTGTCGCCCGTGCGAACCGCGGTGCGAATCTCCGGCATCAGCAGGCCGCGATCGGACGCCATCTGCAAAATTTCCCCGAGCGGCACTTCGAGATTTTTCTGAATGTCGTTGCCGAGGGCCTTGAGGGGCGAAACGTAGAGAACTTCGGTGCGGTCGCTCAACTCGCCAGCCAGCGCTTTGCAGACGAGACGGTTAATACAGGCCAGAAAAGCGGCCAGCGTTTTGCCCGATCCGGTGGGAGCCGAGATCAGCGTAGTATGGCCGGCAAGGATGTGCGGCCAACCCTGCTCCTGCGGTTCGGTCGGCGTCGAGAAGCGCGCCGTGAACCATTCCTGAACCAGTGGATGCGCCCAGGCAAGCGAGGAGGAGACTGCGGACGGCATAAAAGTTATTGTAAATAAATCCCGCAGTTTCGTAAAATATTCGCCTCAAGACAATGAGATAAACTGTGGAAGAAGAGTTTTTATGAAGAAAGCAGCTAAGGTCGCTTCAACAACACCTGCGGGTGCTAAGAAGCAGCTCGATAGCTTCATCGACAAATTCGAGCCGAAGAATCGCGCCTTGATTCGCGCGGTGCGCAAGGAGTTACGGAAGCAGCTGCCTACCGCGAACGAACTGGTCTATGACAACTACAACTTCTTCGTTATCGGTTACGGTTCGACCGAACGGCCCTCGGACGCGATCCTCTCCATCGCTGCCGCGGCGAATGGAGTGGGCCTTTGCCTCATCCACGGCGCGATTCTTCCCGATCCAAAAAAGATACTGCAGGGCTCGGGCAAGCAAACGCGGTTTATCCGCCTAGAATCAGCGAAGACACTGGCCCGCCCTGAGGTTGCGGCAGTCTTGGCCGCTGCTGTCGCCAAGGCCAAGACGCCCCTGCTAGCGAGCGGCGGCGGAAAGCTCATCATTCGGTCAATTTCGAAGAAGCAGAGGCCCCGCCGCTAGTTAGCGAAGATGAAGCGCCGCGAGTAGAAGTTGCGCCCTCGTGATTACGCTTTGCCGTTAATCTTAGCCCACCACCAGCGCACTCCTACAAATAGAAAACGCCAGTCGTGGAAGAATTCCGGCGCCTTACCTTCGAAGGCGTGTCCGATGAATTGAAAGAGCCATCCAATCAGGAATAGAGCGACCCCATAAATCCAGAGCCAGTGCACGAAGATGCTGGCAATAAAGACTGGCAAAGAGAGCAGGATTGTCGGAATGCCGAGCGTGTGGCATATGCGATTCGCCGGATGCTGATGGCTTGATCCGTATTGCGCAATCCACTCGTCGTTGGTGCGTCCGCCCAGCACGACGAGGATGATATCACGATCACCGACGTACGAGGACGAGCCCCCAACAGACAGACATCTCTTCTCCTTAGCAATCGCATCTGATATCAGCCGTAATCAAAATCGATTCGATACGAGGAGCGATCGCATGACGGAAGTTACGGATTCTGTCCCCGGAGGATGATGGTCAACCACAGTCAGGCAGCAAGAAAGAAAACAAGCCGCTCAACAGCCAGCAAAACAAGAACGCCAACTCTCAACGAAAGTCTCCAGCGAGCCAGCGACAAAGCCATCGCGACTCAGCGGTGCGCCGGAAAGGATAATACTACCGAAAAGGAAATCGGCTGGCAGGGTGATCATGCCAGCCGATCCCTTGTCACCCGATGCATTACTTAGCGTCCGCCGCGGGAGCCACCACCGTGGAATCCGCCGCGTCCCGCTGAGCCGCGTCCTTCAAAGCCGCGTCCCGCGTTACCGCGTGCGACGTAGCCGTGTCCCGCATAACCGCGACCTACATAGCCGCCGCGTCCGTAATAGCCACGTCCGTAGTAGCCGTGTCCGTAGCCCCAACCGTGGAACCACGGGCCTGCGCCGATGAATACTCCGTCAGCGAAGTAGCTTGGGCCGTAGTAGCCGTAGGGCGCGCAAGCATACGGATAATCAGAGTAGTAGCCGTAAGCGCAAGCCGGAGGACCAGCCACGCCGACGCCGACTCCCACCGGTCCGACGCCTACAACCACTCCGGCGTTCGCGTATGCGAGTGGCAGAGCCAGTAGCGCCACCATTACTACATATCTCAGGTATTTCATTGTGAACCTCCCTTTCGTTCCCGTCTGGCGATTGACTCTCAATTCGCCGGGATTCCGAGGTCCTTCAGCTTTCGGTTCTTTCTGAAGCGCCTACAGATTTGAACGCGGATGGGGAGAAAAAGTTTCGGCAAGGGGAGTGGCTGATTTCAACCATCCTGCTTGAAATCAACCAGTTGGGAGGGGAGACGAGCCGGAACGTGAGTCAAGGCCTTTGGGTGGCGCAGCGGTTCACCGCTGCGGTCTAAGCGCTTAACTCCGACGGCTTCAGCCGCTGAGGGACTGATCTTACCGGCCTCATTTCGTTAATTACCCGCGCCTGAAACTCTTCGCCCTGCGCTCGGGCGACGGTTGAATCTCCCGTGCCCGGTATTGCTGATCGAGGGCCTGGCGGATGAGCGTCTTGATCACGGCCTGCCGGCTGATGTTCATCTCTCTGGCGGCGCGGTCCAGTTCCTCAAGCATGCCGGACGCCAGGTCGACATTGACCCTCCGTATCGGTCCCGGCGCCATCATGCGCCCAGCGTTGGTGAAGAAGCGTGACACGTCCCTACCCTGGTCGGCGAGGCGGGCGATGGATTCGGCCGGAATCGGCTTTCGGGATTTACGAGTGCTCTTCATAGAGTTACCGACTGCTTTGCCCTTTTGCTGACCGCTGAACACGAGCGCCGGTCTCATCGGCCGTGATGTCAAATTCGCCCTTGGGGCTTGCGACGAACATGCTGACCTGATTATGTCCGGTGTTTACACCGAAGTTGTTTTCACCATCGCCAATTGTAAAGTCTAGCCCCTCCGGGTGATGAAACAAGATGAATTGCGCCTTGTCAGTTGAATAAGAAAAGATGCTTCCATTTAACAAAATGTCTGTGCCGTTTTTCTTGTCGTTGAAGTCCAAACCAGTGAAGCCGAAGTTGGCCGAATTGTTGCCCTCTGCGAAGTAAACTCCGGTCCCAAAGAGAACCATTTTCCTTTCGCCCTTCTCGTCCTGGAACTCAATACCGGGATAATACGTCTTGCTGGGCAGACCGTCCCAATTGTTGTCCACTCCAATTACGGCGAGGACATGCTGCGCCGGGTCGGTTAGAACAATCTTGCGAACTTCGATTGTTCGACTGGCAAGATGAAAACCGAAATGCTGCAAGCCAATGCCTACAAGCAACAGGTTCAGCCCAATCGAAAGCAGAATTAACAGTCTGGTTACCGCAAGTTGTCGCTCTAGTCGCTCAATCCGTTCGACCGGCAATGGTGTGAGAGAGGGTGTTGCCATGTGGAACTCTCCTCAAGGGACAGTAGTGTCCGAATTGTTTTCTTGGTTAGGTGTTTGTTTGTCCGACTTAACCTTTTGTTCCGCCTCCCATTCACGTTGGTGTTTCAAATCTTCTTCGTGCTGTGCCATAGATTTCTTGCCTTCCGGCGTATTTTCCCATGCGTCTGTCTGTTGTTCGGGCACTTTGAACCAATCAGGACGAATACTGCCTTTCCAGGATACGAACTCTTCCGTGCAAAAATCGAGCCTTATACCGTTCGCATTATCTACGCCGCTCTGGGGAACGTCCGTGTAGAGTGGGTAGCGGACATGTGAGATGAGCAGTAGATGTTGGGGCGTAAGGGGCAGGGAGACCTCAATCTCCGGCTGGCCCAGCGCGGGATATCGCAAACCGGGCGGGAATGTATGCGCCTTCGGATTGACCCACGTGCAAGGCGCGTCGGACGTGATGAATCCGACATCATCATTGGTCACGAGGATTGACATTCCCATCGCGAAGTACAGAGGCGTCTGTTCTTGCAGTGCAACCATTACTAGGTCCTGGTTTGCGCGTTCAACAATCTCTGCTGTTTCCAGCGATGTAATGGGTTTCGCATTATGTTTCCGCTCCCCCGCCACTACCTGCCCGTGAACTTTCTCCCAAAACTCTTTCCAGTGAGCACCCATTGCTTTTGTTCTTGAATGCATCGCCGCAGTGAACATGCACAGCCGCGCCTTATCCCAGACGCTTAGTTTCTCGCGCCTGCGAATGCGCTTGAGCACCTGAACAAACTGATTTTCTAAGCCGGCGAGAGTGTGTTCGACGGTCAAATCGCGGTCGCCATTCGGGAGCCGGATGGTGTACCTGTCGGTCTCGGTGAAGGATTTATCCGGGGACTTCTTCTTTTTCGTGCTGCCATCTTTGCTGATTCGCCAAATCTACGGCGTCTGTCCGGCGGGCGTGGTTGGGTCGCACCATGCTTTGAGATAACACGCCGGAATTACATGCTGCCTCTTGTTCTTCACTTTACTGGCCAGCGGCCGGGGAGCGTAGCCTATGGCCGAAAGTATATCTCGAAGAACTTCTCCTAGTGATATTTGATGAAACCGGTTATCGCAGCGGTGAACCGCTGCGCCACCCAAAATCAAATGTGTCCTTGCTGAGCGCGAAGGGTGCAGGGGTCCTTCGACTTCGCGGGGCTTCACTTCGTGAAGTCCCTGCTACGCTCAGGATGACAAATTTAGGTAGTGGCCAGCGCCCACTCATCGCAAAAAGCGTAAGGACGGGCCCCTCGAGGGGCTGTGATGATCTGTGGATGCGGTCTGATGGCGAAATGCGCTAAACTTTCTGCACAAAGGCCATGATCGACGACGAGAAAAATCCGACGACGAACGACCCGCATCCTGGAGACATTACGCGCCGCGACTTTGGAGCCCTCCTGATGGGTGCTGGCATTGCCGCCTCCGTAGCATCGACTGCGACGGCGGACATTGGCATTGAGATGGTCGAAACCGACGTCGAGATCAAGACTCCGGACGGAACTTGCGACGCCGCGTTTATTTATCCTAAATCTCATCCCGAGTCTAATCCCAAGTCTAATCCGACGTCGAAAACTGGAGCCTATCCCGGCGTGCTGATCTGGCCCGACGCATTCGGCTTACGGCCGTCGATGCGCACTATTGGCAGGAATATTGCCTCCGAGGGATATTCCGTCCTGGTGCCCAATCCGTTTTATCGCGTGTCCAAAGCGCCTTTCACCGACGCCTCCAAATTCAACTTTCAGAATCCCGACGATATGGCGAAACTGAGGCCGCTGATGGCGTCCGTGAACGCGCCCGGGAACGCCGAAAAGGATGCCGCCGCCTACGTCGCATTCCTCGACGCGCAAAAAGAAGTGAACACTGCAAAAAAAATTGGAACCCAAGGCTACTGCATGGGAGGTGCGCTGGTGGTGAGGACCGCTGCGACCGTGCCCGACCGCATTGGCGCGGGTGCGTCTTTCCACGGCGGAGGACTGGTGACCGACAAACCCGATAGCCCGCATTTGCTCGCGCCGAAAATTAAGGCTCGTATGTATTTTGGGATCGCGGCGAACGACGACACGAAGCAGCCCGATGCCAAGGACAAGCTGAGGGACGCCTTTGCCGCTGCCCTGGTGCAGACCGAAATCGAAGTCTACCCAGCCCAGCACGGATGGTGCATACCCGATATGCCCATGCGCGATGGCGCGCCGATCTATGACAAGGTCCAAGCCGAGCGTGCCTGGGGGAAGCTCGTCGCCTTATATAGAGCCACTCTCGCCTAGCCGATAACCGCGTTTGCGCGAGTTTTTTCCCGTCCTCGTTTACAACGTCGCCGTTTGTAATCTCGCGTCATTTACAATCAAAGATTCTCTCTCGAATTTCCTGGATCGATTGGAAACCATACTCATGCACCGCTGGTCGCAACTTTTTATTCCTACGCTTCGCGAGGCTCCGGCTGACGCGGAGGTCGCTAGCCACAAGCTTCTCGTCCGCGCTGGGTATATACGGCAACTAGGCGCGGGGATTTATTCGTTTCTCTTCCTTGGCAATCGCTCCACGCAGAAGATCATGGGGATCGTCCGCGAGGAGATGGACAAGATTGGGCAGGAGTTTTATCTGCCGGCTTTGAATCCGCGCGAAATTTGGGAGGCTAGCGGGCGCTGGACGACGATGGGCGAAAACATGTTTCGCCTCAAGGACCGCAAGGGCGCCGATCTTTGTCTCGGCATGACGCACGAAGAGGTCATGACCGACATTGCTCGCAAGGAGCTGCGCAGCTACAAGCAGCTGCCGCAGATCTGGTATCAGATCCAAACCAAGTTTCGCGACGAGCCTCGTCCTAAGTCGGGGCTGCTGCGGGTGCGGCAGTTCATTATGAAGGACGCGTACTCGTTTGATATCGACGCTGCGGGGCTCGACGTTTCCTATCTCAAACATTACGACGCATATTGCCGCATCTTCGATCGCTGCGGGTTGAAGTATATGGTGATCGACGCGCACTCCGGCGCGATGGGCGGATCGCAGTCGCAGGAGTTCATGGTGCGGACTCCGGCGGGCGAGGATCAGGTGGTGAGCTGCGAGAAGTGCAGCTACGCCGCGAATATGGAAAAGGCCGCGTCGAAGCTGGCTTCGGTCGAAGACCTGGCGACGGAGGGCGATGGCGGGCCGCTGGAGGTGCATACTCCGGGGCAGAAGACGATTGAAGATGTGGCGCGCTTTCTCGGCGTATCACAGAAGCACACAATCAAGACCTTGGCGATGGTGATCACCGAAGAAGACGCAAAAACAGGAAAGACTCGCACCCGGCCCGTCGTGCTGCTGATGCGTGGCGATCACCAAATGAATGAGGCGAAGCTGTCGACGGCGGTCGGAGGGAAGGCGACGCGTCCGATGCAAGAAGATGAGATTCGCGAGTTATTCCGCGCGCCCGCGGGATACTTGGGTCCGCTTGGCACGGAGTGGGCTCGCGACCTGAATGATTCGGGCAAGCCGATTCTGCTGGTCGATACGGCGCTCGAAGGCCGCACCAACCTAATCGGCGGCGCTAATAAAGAGAACTATCACGTCAAGCACCTGACCCCGGGGAAGAATTTTCATCCGACCGCCTACGTTGATCTGCGCAGCGTGACCGCCGGCGAAGACTGTCCGAATTGCGGCTCGCCGCTGCGCATCGATACGGCGGTCGAGATCGGTCACATTTTCAAGCTCGGCTACAAGTATTCGGAGTCCATGGGCGCGCGCGTGCTTGACCGCAACGGCAAAGAGGTTGCTCCGATCATGGGCAGTTATGGCATCGGCATCGAGCGCATCTTAACCGCGGCGATCGAGCAGAGTAACGATGAGAATGGATTCTGGCTGCCACCTTCGATTGCGCCTTTCGAGGTAGTAGTGGTTTCGACGAACTCGAAAGACGAGGCGATTCGTGCTGCGTCGGAGGCGATTGCGCGTCAGCTTGAGACCGCAGGCTACGACGTTTTGCTCGATGATCGCGATGAACGGCCGGGTGTCAAGTTCAAGGATGCCGACTTGGTCGGTATCCCCTTTAGAATCAATGTGGGAAAGAAAGTTACTGAAGATACTGTAGAAGTCGTTCGGCGCTCGACTCTGCTCAAGGAGGACGTTAAACTTTCTGCCATAAGCGAGTATTTCCGAGGACTGCACCCGTCCGGGCATTAATGGCACGCGGTCTGAGCGCAGAATGAAAAGCTCGCGGTCGACGTCGCAACCAGCGATTGAGTAATTGTTTCTTATGGCAACATTGAAATTGATCTTCGGCTTCGCCCTTTTCGCGGCGCTGGCGCTGGTGGGGCTGAAGGTGATTCCGCCGTATTTCGCCAATTACGAGTTTGAAGATTCGATCAAGACCGAAGCTTTGCAGGCGACGTACAGCACGCGCACGGAAGACGATATTCGCGAGACCGTGATCAAGCAGGCCCGCAACTACGATATTGCGCTTACTCCAAAGCAGGTGAAAGTGTCGCGAGTGGGCGGTTTTGGCAGTGGCAGCCTCAACATCGAAGCCGATTATAGCGTTCCGATCGAGCTTCCCGGCTACTCGACTACGCTTGAGTTTCATCCTTCGACGAAGAATAAGGGCGTGTATTAGAAGAGCAGCTGGCAGCTCTCAGTTGTCAGCTTTCAGTAAGTGTCGGCGACTCGGAACTTTTCTCCTGCGTGTTTTGGCTACACCTCTTCCTACATCATCTCTGCCTACATCAGAAATTTCTTGAGCGGATCCCAGTAATGGCTGTGCCATCCCTGATCTAGGGTGTCGAAGTCGCCTTGGGGAAAGCCGGTGTGGTCGAGTACCACTACGGTTCCGGATGGCTGCGTTTTCATGTCGAACTTCACAATGGAGTAGACGCCCTCGTCCCAATGCGTGGGTCGCCATGCCTGCACGATGCGCTGGTTGGGAATCAGTTCGACGTTGCGGCCAACGACCAATCCTCCGAAAAGGGTGAATGCGCCGCCCGCTTTGGAGTCGATCTCGGCGGCCATTCCAGTGAAGGCCGCGAACTGTTTCGCGTCGAGCAGCACTTCGTAAATCCGCTGAGGCGTCGCCTTGTAGTCAATCTCCTGGTGAAGAAATGTGCGGTCCTTGTTGGCCGCCGTGGCCGGCGCTTCTTTCATCGGCGGCGAAGTTTGTGCCCAAAGGGTGGAACGGGCAGCCAAACCGCCTAACATAGCGGCGATGGGGACGAGCGCTTGGCGGCGCGTTGAGACAGGTGGTACGTCTTTCGTGGATAAATTTACCAGCGTGGCCGAATTTGTTCCATCGCTCATGATTCGCCTCCTTGGATGGTTTGTGGTACTCAGTTATGCCCGTTGCTCGACTCCGAGATAACTCAAGAAAGAGCGCAGCAGCTCGCGCTTGAGGGCTGGGTCATCTTTTGGAATCACCGCCTGCCAGTTCTTCAGATCGTGATCTACGAGGATTAATTCTACGAGCGTACTGGTCAGCATGATCACTGCGAATGACACCGCTGTTTTCGGATCCGAGTGCTTGATCTCTTTTCGATGGATCAGAAACAGCTCGACCAGCTATTTGAAAGTACGCATCTCTTGCCTGACCACTCTCTTATAGTTTTTATGGGAAACCCAGGCAAGAACCCTTTTTGATCGGGAGCCTGCCCAGAGCGCAGTCAAAGGGTGCCCTCGGCGGTCATGACTCTTCTCCGCCTACCGAACCATCCACGTAAGTCCCTCAACCACACCCCGTCCATCCTTTGACACGCATCCAATGGTAGTAAGGGCCTTTCGGTGATTTAGAATCGATTTAGAATCAATGACAACGCCACTTCGTCTGTTACGGGCTGAGAATTGCTCTCAAGCATGAAGCACAGTTGTGTCCATGGCTATTAAGCTGAAAATCCCGTCATCCCGAGGCGCCAACCAGCGGGGAAGAGGCCGCGGAAACCGCCTGCTGGCGAACGATCCGCTGGTGCGCATTGCCCTGCTTTGTTTTCTCTGCGTATCGATGCTCGTGGTCGGCGTTTTCGTCTTCTGGTATGTGAAGTACGACCACATAATCGAGCAGCGTTTTCGCAGTCCGGTGTTCGCCGCTTCAGCGAAGATTTTTGCCGCTCCGCAAGTGGTCAGAGTCGGATCGAAGGCCACCGTCGCTAAGATTGCGGCCGAGCTACGCCATGCGGGCTACTCCGAAAAGGCCGACGAATCGCCGCTCGGCAGCTATCACGTCAAACCGGGCTCGATTGAAGTGCAGCCCGGGCCCGCGTCGTATCACAGTCCGGAGCCGGCGACGATCACGGTCGCCGATGGCGCGGTCACGAACATCAACAGCCGCGTCTCTGGCGAGCTCGCGGCCTATGAACTCGAGCCCCAGATGCTCACGTCGCTGTTCGACGCCGAACAGCGCTCCAAACGGCAATTGGTGAAGTACGACCAGATCCCCAAGGTCATGGTCGACGCGGTTACCTCAATCGAAGACCGCCGATTCTTTCAGCACAACGGAGTTAACTTCCTGCGGCTGGCCGAAGCCGCCTGGATAGATTTCACGCACCAGCGTCATCAGCAGGGCGGATCGACGATCACCATGCAGCTTTCGCGGGCATTCTTTTTGAGTCCGGAGAAAACCTTCAAGCGCAAGATGATCGAAATGCTGATTGCGGTCGAGCTGGAGCAGAAATTTTCCAAGCAGCAAATTTTTGAGTTCTATGCTAACCGCGTTGATCTCGGTCAGCGCGGATCGTTCACCATCTCCGGGCTGGCCGAAGGCTCACGCTCCTATTTCAACAAAGACCTCAAAGATGTCACCCTGCCGGAAGCCGCGCTGCTCGCTGGATTGATCCAGGCGCCGAGCTATCTGTCGCCGTATCGCCATCCTGAGCGCGCGCTTGAACGGCGCAACACTGTGATCGAGGCGATGGTCGATACGCACGACATTACTCGCGAACAAGCCGATAAAGCGAAGGCGACTCCGCTGAAGCTTGCTCCTCCGAACGTGGAGGCGAGCGATGCGCCGTACTTCGTCGACATGGTGCGCGACACTGTCGTCGGCAAACTGAACGAACACGAACTCAACGAGCAGGAGTATCGCATCTACACCACGCTCGATCCTGATCTGCAGCAGGTGGCGGCGCAGGCGGTCGAAACCGGCATCAAGCTGGTCGACGACCAAGTGACGAAGATGCGCACGCACAAGAAGAAAATCGGCAAGAATAAGTTTGAAACGACCGTCACGCCAGGTCCGCAGGCGCAGGTGGCGCTGGTCGCGATGGACCCGCACACCGGCGAAATCAAGGCGCTCGTCGGCGGACGAAACTACGGCATGAGCCAATTGAATCACGCGCTCGCCAAGCGGCCAACCGGCTCCATCTTTAAACCGTTTGTCTATGCGGCGGCCTTGAACACGGCGCTGGACGGCTCGACTAACGTGATCACGCCGGCGTCTACGGTCACCGATCAACCGTCGACTTTCTCCTATGGCGATCAGATCTATGAGCCGCGCAATTATAAAGAGGAGTATCACGGCGACGTCACGCTGCGCTACGCGCTGGCGCTGTCGCTGAATAACGCGACCGTGAAAGTGGCCGAAGAAGTCGGCTACGACAAGGTGGCCGACCTGGCGAAATCCGCCGGAATCGTCTCGGTCAAAGCGACCCCGGCAATGGCGCTCGGCGCCTACGACGCGACGCCTGTCGATATGACGGCCGCTTATACGACTTTTGCCAATGGCGGTCTGCGGCTTTCGCCGGTGTTCGTCAATTCGGTGCGCAATAACTCGGGCGACGTCATCATGAATTTTGGCACCACGAAGGCGCAGGTGCTGGATCCTCGTGTTGCCTTCGTTATGACCAACATGCTCGAAGGCGTGATCAATTTCGGCACCGCCTATAACGTGCGCAGCCGCGGATTTACCGCTCCGGCTGCGGGCAAGACTGGCACTTCGCACGATGGCTGGTTCGCCGGCTACACCAGCAATCTGCTCTGCATCATATGGGTTGGATATGACGATTACAGCGACATTCGCCTGAGCGGCGCGCAAACGGCGGCTCCGATATGGGCGGAGTTCATGAAGAAGGCCGTGGCATTGCCCCAATATGACGATGTAAAGCCCTTCACCCAGCCGCAAGGTGTGATCGATGTGCAACTCGATAAGATCACCAACCGCCTGGCGACGCCAGCTTGCCCCGACGATTACACGATCGCCTTCGTCGCCGGCACCGAACCGCACGACACTTGCGACCAGAGCACCGGGATAAAAGGCTTCTTTTCGCGTGTCTTCGGCGGAAATTCGGAGAAGGCGCTGCCGCCGCCGGGCACTGCCGGGAACCCAGCGACCGCCTCTGGTGTCCAACCATCTACAGAGGACGAGACTCAGAAAAAGAAGAGTCTCTTCGGCAAGATTGTGGGCGTGTTCCGGGGAGACAGCGCCTCTTCGGACAAGGATAAGGATAAGGATGATAAGAGTGACAAACCAGCGCCCGCGCCGTCTAAGGCCGGTGATAGTGGCCTGCCGCCGCAATAGTGGGATGGGCAGACCCTCTATTTTCGCGGCCTCAAACGTGCAGCCTAATTTTTAGCGCCCGCTGAGTGGGTAGTGGGCAACTTGCAAGATCCTTAACCATCAAGTTCACGAAGTTACACTAAGAAAACGAAGCAACCAATTGAGACCAAAAGCCTTCGTGATATTGTGTGTCCTTTGTGGTTAGGGTTTTCGGAGTCGGTTCGCCAAGCTGCGTCCCGCTCTGAAATGCCCTGAATCTCTGTAGATTTGTAGGTTCGGCCGGGGGTGGGATATGTTTTCCTGGATCCGCGTCAGCTCTCTCGTAGTTCCTCTCGCTTTTCTTCTCGTCGTCCCAGTTCACGCTCAGAGCTCGGAACAGCTCGAAGTTGGCCCTCCGCCGCTGCATAGGGTTGAGCCTCCGCCTGCGCAGGCCTCGCCTGCTGAACTGGAGAGCCGTGGCGACGAACTGCGCACCGAGAAAAACTATCTCGATGCCGTCGACTACTACGAGGCCGCGCTTCGACACGCGTCGGGGAACGCGACTCTCATCAATAAGATCGGTATCTGCCAGTTGATGATGCAGCACTATAAACTGGCCCGAAAGAGTTTCGAGCACGCCATCCGCGCCGATCGCAACCATGCCGACGCTTACAACAATCTCGGCGTCACTTACTACGCCGTCCACAACTACAACGCCGCCATTAAGCAATACGAGAAAGCGGTCGCGCTGAAGAATGACGCTGCCTCGTTCTATAGCAACATGGGCACGGCGTATTTCGGCAAGAAGGAGTTCGAGAAGGCGATCCGATGTTATGAAAATGCGGTAGAGCTTGATCCCGAGATCTTCGAACACAGCTCGCACGCCGGGCTCCAGGCAAAACTTCCATCGCCGGAAGACCGCGCTCACTATGATTACGTTCTCGCCAAGCTGTTCGCCAGAACGGGCGAAACCGACCGCTCGCTGCACTATCTGAAGAAGGCCATGGAAGAGGGTTACGCGGGCATCAAGTCCGTCTATAAAGACAACGAGTTCTCGACCTTGCGCAAGGATCCGCGCTTCACCGAGTTGATGGCCGCGAAGACGCTTGCCATCTCCGATTAAGTGGCGGGCGGCGAATGAGTTACAAAAAAAGTAGAAATTTTCTAGCGCCCCGCGAAACTTTCGCCGCGCCGGCGGGTTTGAGGCTGCATTGCTCCTGAAAACGACAGGGTGAGTAAGGAGAACGACCGCCCACCGGCTGCCAAACCCGAGCACGCCCCAAACCGGCCGCCGGTGGGCGATTTCAGCCGACCTTGACCCTTGGCTGATCGCTCAGCCTTTCGCAATGTAATCCTCGACTGCCTGCTTCCACTTACCTTGCGCCTTCAGGATGTACTCGACCGCATCGCGCGCGGCACCGTCGCCGCCGCCGTGCGGCGTAATCCAGCGTGCTTCAGCTTTGACCTCAGCGCGGGCATTCTTCACTGCGATGGCCAGCCCGCACATGCGCATCGCCGGTAGATCAATCACGTCATCGCCCACGAAAGCGGCCTCGGCGGCGGTGATTCCGTCTTTTTTAAAAATCTCGGCCAACACTCCTGCCTTATCCTGCACGCCCTGGTGGATGTGATCCATCTTCAACGCGTGCGCGCGCAGGGCGACCGTCTCGGACACGCGCTTAGTGATGATCCCAGTTTTAATCCCCGCCTGCCGCGCCAGTGAAATGGCAGTGCCATCATGCGCGTGGAAGCCCTTGGCTTCGATCATGCTGATGGTGTGACCTTCTTGTCGCGAAAAGCCCGGAGCAGAGCGCTCCAACGCACTCGGCTGCGCGGCTTGCGAGGTGCCGGGCGCGGGGAAAATCCATATCGTGCCATCGGTAAGCACGCCGTCGACGTCAAAGAGAATCAGTTTGATTTTGCGGGCGCGGGCGGTGGCGGACGGTTTAGGCATTGGCGAGATTTTAGCAGGCGCCTGGATATCGCTCGTTATTTCTCTATCCGATGCTCACGCTCACGGGCTTTGACTAGCTCACGCCGACCGCCGATCATCCTCCTCCGTATCGTCTTCAATCCCCGGAGCGCGGGGCTGCACCGAGGGATCGCCTTGATATTCCTCTGCGTTCCCGGGCGAGCGGCGATGGCCCTCGGAGCCATGCTTTTCCTCTTCGCTGAAGGGGTTGTTTTCTTTCTTGCGGCTGGGTTGTTCCTGATCCTCGGGTGGCTGGGATGCATTATTTTCGTTAGCCATCGTTAACTCTCCTTCGACAGAAGCTAGTTACAGCCGCTCACTGCGGCTGTTATCAGATGAGAGTTTTCGAGACAAGGGATGTCTCGAATGCGTCGAAGTTTCGCAGCGCGCGAGAGCGTCAGGCGGCCAGGCGCTGAAGCAGCGTCTTGCCCAGTTTTTGCGCTTCGCCGAAAAATTTCTGGTATTCCAGGAAAATCCGGTTGAGCTCGAGCGACTGATCGGCGCTCAGCTTCCGCCGCAACATCATGTCGCGCACGTGCACAGGATTGGGCAGGGTCGCTTCTTCGGCAAGCTCTTCGAGGGCGGTCGATGGATTGTAGTGATACATAAGTACATTCTAGTGCGACTGGCGGAATTTCTCAGCAGCTCTTGGATGTGGCCGCAGTCAGGTTTGCGACCATTACGAGTAAAAGCACTTACCACCAGTTCCGCCGTCTACACCCGTTTGATTGTCGCGAACCAGGCCGGTGCGCCGTTTTCGTGGAATCTCGTCTGAATCCGGTCCGGTTCGATGGCGGCGACATTCCATCCGCTGCTGGGGTTAAACGCCGCTCTCAGTTCTTCCTGACTGATGGGGTGCGGGCCAGTTTGGGGACCATCATCACTGAAGCACAACACATACAGGGTTCCATCGTGTTCGGTCACCGACGCCAGACTCGCCACGTATGCTGGCCGCTCGTCGCCGTTAAAGGTGTGGAACAATCCGCAGTCCAGTACCGTCTGAAACATGCGCCCCAAACGTCCCAACTGGAAAGCGTCAGCCGCAACGAACTCAACTTCGATCCCACGGTCGTTTGTTCTCTCGCGGGCCTTCTTTCGGGCGATCGCGAGTGCCGTCTCCGCCACGTCAATGCCCAGAACCGACAATCCCGCCGACGCTCCCAACGACGCGATGTGAAGAGCGTTCTCGCCGGTGCCGCAGCCCGCATCGAGCACTGCTCCGGCAAATCCGCCTTCGGATGCCAAACGCACGATTGCTGGCTGCGGCTGGCCAATATCCCAGGGTGCAGGGCCGTTGCAGTAGGACGCATCCCAGGCCAGTCCCGTCATCCGTTCATGACTAGTTGGGTGCCGACCACTGAATGGATCATTATCATTAGCGAGGGTTCTTGATCGTTCCGACAACTTCGTCCCCTTCCTACGACTGATCTTGCGCTTCATCCTAGCACGCCGATCCACAGGTCTTGACTATTCCTCACCGATCGCTCTCTGCCTTGACAGCTCCTGACTATCTTCTTATCGTTGCTATCCGTTATCGTTGACCCATCATGAATATCGTTAAGGCTACGAAGAAGTATGAGGATTGGCTGCGGCTGCGTATCCGCATCGTGGAACCCGATCTACGCTACAAGCATGAGCAGATGGCGTTGGCTCTTTTTCCGTTTTTTCGCGGAACGTTCTATCGCTGGGCGCAAGTCTGGCCGGAGGTGTGTGCGGAACTGGAACGCGTGCCGCACATTCTCTCGGTCGGCGATTTGCACGTCGAGAACTTTGGCACCTGGCGCGACACCGACGGGCGGTTGGTGTGGGGCGTCAACGATTTTGATGAAGCCTGTCTGTTTCCCTACACCATGGATCTTGTGCGGCTGGCGACAAGCGCATTGCTGGCCGCGCGCGCAGAGCATCTGACGATGAAGGCGAAAGAATCGGCCGAGGCAATTCTGGAAGGATACGAGCGCGGCATGGAGGAGGGTGGCTTGCCGTTTATCTTGGGCGAGCGGCACGTGTGGTTGCGGGCGATCGCAGAGAACAAGCTGCGGGATCCCGAAGTCTTCTGGGCGAAAATGGATCGGCTTCCGACGGTGAAGGGAGAGATACCGGAGAGCGCCCGCGAGGCGATCGAGCATCTTCTGCCGGAGCGTGGAATTCCATATCGCCTCGCACGACGCAGGGCGGGCATGGGCAGCCTGGGTCGAGTGCGGCTGGTCGCAATCGCGGAATGGAAGGGCGGCCGTATAGCACGAGAAGGGAAGGCACTGACCGCGTCAGCATTGCAATGGCTGTACCCGAAGCATGTGCCCGCCGAAATTTTGTATCAGGCAATTCTGCGCCGGGCGGTGCGCTGTCTCGATCCTTATGTGCAGTTGCGAGGGCACTGGATCGTGCGGCGTTTGTCGCCACACTGTTCGCGGGTTGAACTGGAGGCGCTCGGCACCAGCCGTGGGGAGTGCCGGCTGCTGGAGGCGATGGGGCGGGAGACGGCGAATATTCACGTGGGGACGGAAGAAAAGCGGAAGGCCATCCTGAAGGACGTGCGCGGGCGAAAGGCGAACTGGCTGGTTAACGCGGCCGAGAAGATGGCCGACGCCGTGGAAAAAGATTGGCGAGTATGGAGGGAGCGCTGGCAGAGCTAGACTCTGCCAGCGCCTTATTGGAGCGACAGTCCGTGCGTGGACCGTGGTTGGTCGGAAAGATGAAATTCGAGGGCATGCGGTTGATTTTCATCCCCGATCATGATCAAGGCGTCGACAATGCATTCCAGGGCAGCGGCAGAGCCTGACCATACTCGCGAAAACGATTCGCGATGGACGGCCAGCTCGCCGAGCAAGCGACCCACCGCGTCAGCCCCAAGATCGACGTCGGCCAGATTCGGATCGCTGCCGATCGGCAGCGGTGGGTCGTAGGTAGGGGGAAGCCGAAGACTGGCCTGAGTCAGCCAGTGGCCGATGAGAGTCTTCAAATGCTGCCGGCAGCAAACGCTCCGCATGTCTTTCTGCGCCGCCAGCGAGGAATGCCAAGTGAGAATCTTGAGGCGGTCGAGCCAGCGGTTTTCCACCACCAGGAACCATCCCTTGTGGCGAAACGTATCGAGGCCGCAAACGCAACAGGCCGCGCGTTTTGTGATTGGGTAATCCATCAGCTTCCCCATGTCCGTCAATAGCTGTTGGCCGCAGCGCGCATGAGGAAGTTCGGCCTCGCTCGCTCGGTGAGCGGGACGGTCATCATCCCTTGGTTGGAGTCGAAGCGCAGCGTGAAATGAGTGGCGCAGGCGGCGCACAGTCAGAAATGTTCTCGACGCCTTACCTTTCGCCGGCTTCCGTCGAAAGCTGTTTGATCAGAGGGATAGGTTTCCGCCAGAAACAGCTTCCCTTCGCGAAGCGAAAGGAAGGGAACGGCGCAGGTGGGGTTAGCGCATTTTTGCAGCATGGGCTGGGTCCAGTCTTTTCTTTGTGGAGTTTTAGCCAGAGAGCGCTACGAACAGAAGCACGTGCAAGGCCGAACGGCCGCTGCGGAGATAAGAATTTACTAACCTGCCGTTGCAGCAAGTTAGCTCAGCAAGCTGACTGTCTGGATGATGTCCTAAACGTGGCGCTGACGGAGAATAGTCACGGCCGACGAATGGCCGTCATTCCCCGTCGAAGCGACGCTGCAGATTCGAAGACCCACGAAGCTACGAGTCGAGCGTAATTGCGACGTTTGCGAACCGGGCCACTGGCTGTGATGATTGCCCCGATAGTGGCAAGCCCCCATGGATTTCGAGAGGCGCTAGCGCACCATCCAAACCGAGGCGGCGATGAGCACCCCAGCCGCAGCCATAAACAGCCCGAGGTGCCAATAGATTCGCCGGCCCGAGAGCAGGGTGATGGAGGTGATAACCAGGGCGATCTCCATGAAGACTTCGGAGAGATCGAAGCGGTCGGCTTTGCGGTGCGTGACCGCAAAATCCCGCTCGAGTTCGTGCCCTTTGGCCTCGAGCTCCTTCTTCTCGTCTTTATAGCGATCCGCTTCGCCCCGGGATTTCTCCTGAAACTTGGCCGCGCCTTCAGCGTCCTTGGAGGCGATCACGGCGGCCAGATCGGCGAATAACTCATCGGTGTGCAGGCGGATATTCTTGGCCTGATAGTAGGCCCACTGATCCGTCACCTTATTCTGCAAGATGATTTCTTCGGTATGAGTGCGATGGCCGAGCAGCGATACCGTCGCCACCAGTACCGCCAGCACAGCCATGGTCAGCGTGACCGGTGCAAGATCGGGATGCTCGCGGGCATGTTCGGCGTGTTCCTGCAATTCGTTGAGTTCTTCGCTCATATTATCCGGCTCCGAGTAGTAGGTCACGTTATAGAGTCAGCTTTGCTTCTTGTGATCTTTTTCTTGTGACCTTTGAGGATAAATCAATCGGCCTATTCTCCCATTACTTTAATGATGACCCGCTTGTCGCGCTGCCCGTCGAACTCGGCGTAGAAAATCTGCTGCCACGGGCCGAAGTCGAGCTTGCCATTGGTGACCGGCACAATGACCTCATGGTGGATGATCAGCGATTTGAGGTGAGCGTCGCCGTTATCTTCGCCGGTCTGGTGGTGCTGGTAATTCTGCCGGAACGGTGCGAGTGTCTCCAGCCACTGGTCGATGTCTTTGATGAGCCCGCTCTCGTTGTCGTTGACGTAGACTCCCGCGGTGATGTGCATGGCGGAGACGAGGATCATCCCATCCTTGATTCCAGATTTCTTGAGCGCGCTCTCAACCTGCGGAGTCAGGTGAATGTAAGCGCGCTTGGTTTTCGTGTGCAGAGTCAGGTATTCTGTGTGGAATTTCATGTTTCCAGATTTACCACGGGCAGTCGTTGCAGCGGACAAAAATTTCCCACCGCCGCGGAAAGCTGCTGACGGGACGAAACTTATTTCCTGCGGGCGGGTTTGTGAACACGAGTTTCGTATCTTTTGGCGAAGTAGCATCGGCGAAGTGGCATCGGCGAACTAACCTCGGAGGAATAGCAAATGAATCTGCGTGACCTATCGACATCCGTCGTGACGAAGTGGTCTCTATTGCTGGTTCTTCTCACCATCACTGCAGTTGCTTCGGCTGGCGGACCTCCTAAGCAGGAGGAGCACAAATCCGGTGGCAGCAAGCCCGCGTCCCACGCGGCCCCGGCAAAGGGTGGCGGAGGCGGCCACGCAGCGCAAGGCGGACACACAGCGCAAGGCGGCCATACGGCGCAGGGTGGACACACAGCCGAAGGCGGACACGCCGCGCAGGGCGGGCATACCGCGCAAGGTGGCCACACGACCGAAGGCGGACACACAGCGCAAGGCGGACACACAGCGCAAGGCGGGCATACAGCCCAAGGTGGTCAGGGCGGCCACTTGTGATTGCAGCCGAATTGCAGTCGGCCTATGCGGCCCGTCAAGAGGCAGCGGCCGACGCGGCGGCGAGCTACGGAGACGACGGTGGATATCCTCCATCGGCTTCGGGCTCGACCACCGTAGGAATGACTCCCGAGGTCAAACAGGCAATCGCCGACGAGGTGAGCGCGCAGCTGGCCGCGCAGCAAGCGCAGGCGAATCAGGATAGCGGCTCAGGCGGCCAAGCCTCCGCGCCAGCGTCTTCAGCTCCATCGTCAACTCCCGCAGCCGACGAGGTTCCTCCGGCGCTTGATCCGGCCCGGCGGACCTTTGTCGTCGACAACAATCTCACCGTGGTGGCGAATGGCCAGGAGTGCGGACTGACCGGCGGCGACGTCCTCACCCGCCTGACCGATACTCCCGACGCCGACAACACGGTCAACGCGAGCGTCTCGGCAAGCAAGAAGTCGGACTGCGCCGCCGGGCAAACCGTAGCCGTGAAAGTGGACGACTTACAAGAAATGCAAAACCACTTCGCGGAGCAACTCAACAACGGCCTAGGCGAACTGGCGAAGAAACAAGGCACCGATGGCATGCCCAAGGCGCCAGACACCGGCACAACGGCGTCCGACGTACCGCCTCCAGTCACCCGATACGACGGCCGAAAAAACGCTGCAAGACCAGCAACAGGCAGCCGATCAAGCCGAAGCCGATGCCAAGCAGCAAGCCGCAGCCGCAGGCTCACCCGGCGGCCAATAGCGCGGCAACAGAAAATATGATCGCCGTGTTGTCAGCCGGTCGTCCCGGTTCGTAAGAGTAATTGGTAAGGTAAAAGGAGCGTCGAAATGACGCTCCTTTATTTTTGCGAAGAAATCGATTGCGATTGCCGCGGGGCCGCCACAGCTGTATCAATCCGGTCGGTATTCTAAAGATATCCGCGCTATACTTCCCCGTTGATATGGCCCGCGCGCCGGAAAGGATCTAAATCAAGTGGCGGCACTTCGAGTCACGAGCCCATTGATTTCAGGCCAGGCGACGAAAAGAAGCGGATTAGCCTTTCGTGCGTATCTCGATTTAAAGATCGGAGTGCATCGCGATCTGCTGAATCACATTGACTTGGACAAAGTGATTACGCCACCCGACGACACCACCCGGAGTGAGCTGTACGCGGTGATTCAGGAAGTCGTGTCGAATTTGAGGATGCCCTTGGGTGCTCCGGATCTGAGCCCTGCGGAAAAAGAGAGACTAGGGCTTGAGATCCTCAACGAGTTCTCCCGCCTAGGCCCGCTCGAACCGCTGCTGCAGGATCCCACCATCAGCGACATCCTGGTGAACGGCGCCAAAGAGGTCTACATCGAGCGAGCTGGCATGCTCGAGGAATCCGTCGTCACATTCAAGGACAATGCACACCTGATGCGCATTATCGACAAGATCGTATCCGCGATCGGCCGCAGAGTGGACGAATCGTCGCCCATGGTGGACGCGCGTCTCGCCGACGGATCTCGCGTTAACGTGATCATTCCTCCGCTCTCGATCGACGGTCCACATCTTTCTATTCGGCGCTTCGGACACATCCCGATCGGGGAAAGTGATCTGCTCGCCAGCCAGACGCTGACGCAGCCCATGCTGGAGTTGCTCCGAGGAGCCGTAAGAGCTCGCCTCAACATCGTCGTGTCCGGCGGGACGGGCGCGGGTAAGACAACGCTTCTGAATGTCCTCTCCGGCTATATCTCCGAGAAGGAGCGGATCGTCACTATCGAAGACTCGGCTGAATTGCAGCTCAAGCAACGGCACGTAGTTCGGCTGGAATGCCGCCCAGCCAATGCGGAAGGTAAAGGCGCCGTCATGCAACGGCAGCTGCTGATCAATAGCCTGCGCATGCGGCCCAATCGCATCATCGTGGGCGAAGTTCGCGCCGAGGAAACGCTCGACATGCTGCAGGCCATGAATACCGGCCACGACGGCTCGATGACCACAGTCCATGCCAATAGTCCTCGCGACGCCGTTGCTCGCCTGGAGACGATGGTCATGATGGGCAATGTGAATTTGCCCGAAAAAGCCATCCGCAGGCAGATCGTGTCAGCGATTACGCTGCTGCTGCAGGTGGCGCGTTTCAACGACGGCACCCGACGTTTGACGCATGTCACTGAGATCACCGGAATGGAAGTCGACATAGTCAGCATGCAGGATGTGTTCTTGTTCGAGAAGCAGGGAGTTTCGCCCGAAGGCCGAGTGCTCGGCACGTTCACCGCTACGGGCATCCGGCCGAGATTTGAGGAGAAACTTAGATCCGCCGGTATTTCGCTGCCAGCAAACTTCTTCGAGCCGACGGTTAATTATCGGCGCGGGTAGAGCGGATGGTACAAAACCTAAATCAACTTCTACCGCATCGACTCTTCGATTTCGGAGATCCAATCGGGGCGCTTCAACACTTCGCGTGGCTTTGGTCCATCGGCCGCTCCGACGATCCCATCGCGTTCCATCAGGTCGATCAGATGCGCAGCGCGCCCGTAGCCAATGCGCAATCGGCGCTGGAGCAGGGAAGTCGAGGCTTTGCCAAATTCAATCACCAACCGCACTGCATCATTGAAAAGCGGATCATTATCGTCGGCCGAAATTTCTCCCGAATCGCTATCATCTCCAACCGCCGCTTCGCGATCTTCTTTCGGCGTCTCCAGGAACTTCTCCTGATACTGCGCCTGCCCTTGCGCCTTCCAGAATTCCACCACCGCAGCGATTTCTTTTTCGGTCACATAAGGAGCATGCAATCGATGCACGCGCGCCGATCCCGAAGGCAGATAAAGCATGTCGCCCTTGCCAAGAAGCGATTCCGCGCCATTCGCATCGAGAATGGTGCGCGAGTCGACTTTGGTGGCTACGCGGAACGACACGCGAGCAGGGAAGTTGGCTTTGATCAAGCCTGTGATTACATCGACCGATGGACGCTGCGTGGCCAGCACTAAGTGAATGCCTACAGCACGCGCCATCTGTGCCAGACGAGTTATCGACTCTTCTACGTTGTTGCCATCAAGCATCATCAAGTCGGCTAACTCGTCGATGATGATGACTATCTTCGGAATCGGACCGTCTTCGGGATTCGCTTGCTCGCTGAACAAACTCGGAGTGTCGTCGAACAGCCGATTGTAACTGTCGATGTTGCGAACGCCCTTCGCAGCCAGCAATTTCAGTCGCCGCTCCATCTCGCGGACCGCATTGCGCAGCGCATTAGCCGCTAGCTTAGGCTCCGTGATGATTGGCGTATACAGATGCGGAACACCTTCATAATTCCCTAACTCAAGCCGCTTCGGATCGACTAACACCAGCCTTACTTCATCGGGCGTCGACTTATAGAGAATCGACATAATCATGGCATTGATAGCCACGCTCTTGCCCGTTCCGGTTGAGCCCGCGATTAGCAGGTGTGGCATGCCGGCTAAGTCGGCGGCCGCGATGCGTCCATTGATGTCTTTGCCCATCGCTAAGGTGAGCTTGGATTTGGTGCCGAGGAATTCCTGCGACTCGATATTCTCGCGCAGCCAGATAATCTCGCGATCGCGGTTTGGCACCTGAATGCCGACCGTGCTTTTGCCAGGCATGCGTTCGACCAGAATGCTTTCCGCACGCAGAGCGAGGCAAAGATCGTCGGTGAGTCCGATGATCCGGCTGTACTTGATTCCGGCCTCGGGCTTGAACTCGAAGGTAGTCACGACTGGTCCAGGATTGATCTGCGTGACTTGGCCGAGGACGTCGAACTCGGCGTATTTCGCAGTCAGAACCTGCGCGATGACTTTGAGCTCTTCTTCGTGCACGGCTTGCTGCTCGTCAGGACGATGCAGCAGGCTCGATGGCGGCAGCTTGTAGCTGCCGGCAATCTTTGGGAGAGTCGTCTTCGCTTTGCGCTCCGAGTCGGCGCGATCGGTGACCTCGACGCCTGCGGCCGACGTCTGCGCGGAAGGCGCGGAAGCGAAGCCGGTTTCATCTTCATCACTCATGCGTTCAATCCCGGTGCGCGGAGCGGTTGCGGAGCGGACAGCAATCGGCACAAT
The DNA here is from genome assembly GCA_003132405.1 of Acidobacteriaceae bacterium. GTDB lineage: Bacteria > Acidobacteriota > Terriglobia > Terriglobales > Acidobacteriaceae > Acidiflorens. Next base: position 59,997 of record PKXQ01000111.1, read on the forward strand.
TTCGGCGTCGGTTGCGTGTTGTGGCGAATCGCTATACGTTGACTCGTTGTGACGCGAATCGCCCCGCGGAGATTCCTGCCGCACATTCTCCGCGCGCTGGCGCGCAGGCACGAGTTGCGTCGTAACGACTGGCTTCTCGGCGCGGCGCTTTTCCAGTTCCTTCTGTTGACGCTTGCGCTCGCGCTCGTCCTGCCAGTCTTTGAAACGCTCTTTTAGCGCCACGACAAAGGCGAAGCGCGTGGGCGCCCAGAGTTCAATCGCCGAGAATGAGAACGCGGTTGTGAGATAGAGCGCAACGGCCAGAACTGTCGTGCAGACAATGTAGGCGCCCGCGACGTTCAAGTAGCGGATTAAGACGTCTCCGACGATGCGGCCGACGAGACCTTCGATGGGGATCGAGCCCATCCAGCGCAGATGGCCAGGAAGAATGGCGAGCAGCGCGGGCACGAAGAGCAGCAGCCAGATGGCGCCTAGCGTTTTTGCGATGGGAGTCTGCACCGCACGCGAGCGGAACCAGCGCGCTCCCAGCATCACCATGAAGACGGGCAGCAGAAATGAGCCGACGCCCCAGAATTGCAAGACGAGGTCGGAGAGATAGGCCCCGAGGATGCCGATCCAGTTGCGGGCCGCGTGCGAGCCGGTGAGGATAGAGGCGCTGTTGGGCGACGGATCGAGCGGCGAATAAGACGCGAGCGCGAGGAAAAGGAGGAGCGCGGAGACGCACAGCAGGAATCCGATGAGCTCGTTCAGACGCCGGTTCCTGGTGGGCGAAAAAATCTTCGAGAAAAATGTCATGGGGCAGCGACGCGCCGCCGGAGCGAGATTCACCCGACAGCGTCGTTACGTGGCCAGAGCTTGATAATTATGCCAAGAAGGAGAGATTCCGGCAATGCGGGGAAGGCGGGCGGGGTGGCGAGTTGGGTTCTGGGCGGCAGGGAATAGAAAGCGCTACTGCAATAGGAGTTTGCCGACTGATCGCGAGTCTCTGTTGTGGAGAGGCAGGCGCGGGCAGGCTACTGGCGCCTTTGTTTCCCGGATGACGGCGAAGAGCATCGCTCCAGCAAAGAGCACAAAGACCAAGAGTCGAGTTCGAGATTCGGACATCGCATTTAGTAGCTTGAATAGAGACATCTTAGGCCAATGTGGAGAGATATCCAATCCAAATACAACTGTGCGACTTAATTATTGCGCGTTCTCGATTTGTCTCGTGAATCTTCAAGATTTCGCAAATTACGTCGCGTGGCCCAGACAACTAGCCCGATTACCGGACCGAAGATTACCAATGTAGCCAATAGTCCCGCCAATACTTCTACCCACCCACCTGCTCGAATAATGAAGATTACGAGCAAAATAGCTATGAATCCGAAAACAAAGAGGCCGAGGATTGCGAGACCGGCCCACGTCAATGCGGTAGCTGGTCTGGTGGCGATGTTCCGCCACACCGAGTCTCGTTCGCCAGCGTTTGCGGAAAGACGATATTATTCTGGCGGTCTCTGACGTCCTGTAGCCACTGATCTCGTTGTTTCCGTGCGCTCATATCGGAGCCTGAAAATAGCACCAAGGTCTTGCAGAAGGCCGAGAAAAAACTTTACGCCGAATCCGTGGCGGCTTCCAGAACTTCGTCTCAAAATCGTACTGCCGACAGACTCCGCATACCATGGCAATCTGGATTGGGTGAGTGCAGTCGCGATGCCCAGGGACGAGGATACCCAGTACGCAGTTGGTTTATTTAGATCCCGAAGTCGCTGTGAGCATTATATTTATTCGGCGTACTGATATAGTATAGTCATAGTAATAACAGCGAGGTTAGGATGCCCAAGGAAGCTGTTTTCACGCTTAAGCTGGAGTCCGAGCTTCGCGATGCTTTCGCTGCTGAAGCGGCGGCCACTCATCGGGCCGCATCCGATTTGGTTCGGACGTTCATGCGGGAGTTTGTACAGCGGCAGCGCGAGGCGCGCGAGCACGATGCTTGGTTTCGCGCGAAGGTCCAGCAAGCCCTCGACGACCCGCGTCCCGGTATCCCTAATGATGTGGTGATGGATGAAACCCGCGCCATCATTGACCGGATAGTGGCCGAGAAGGCTTGAGCGGGTGAGGGTTGATTGGCACCCAGCGGCATACGCCGACTTAGCCGAACTGGTTCGGTACATCGCGAGCGACGACCCGGCCGCTGCCTACCGCATGCACGACGAGATTCGGAATCAAATCAACATGCTGGCGACACACCCGAGAATTGGCCGCCCTGGCCGCGTAATCGGCACACGCGAGTTAGTGATTGCGGGAACACCTTATATTGCAGCTTATCGCATCTTCGGCGAAGTACTGACAGTGTTGCGGCTACTACACGGGGCGCGCCTGTGGCCACCAAAACTGTAGCCTGATTGACGTCGTCGTGTTTGCGATTGCCGCAATACTACTTCGCCGGCGTCGTTCCCTCCAGCCCGCGATATTTCAGCATAGCCTTTGAGTTGGGCGGGGCGCCTCGCCACTTCTCATACATTTTCGCCAGGTCTTCGGTGTTGCCCCGCGAGAGCACCATCTGGCGGAAGCGGTCGCCGTTGGCTCGCGTGAGCCCGCCGTGTTCGTTGAACCACTCATAGCCGTCGTCGGCTAGCATTTCTGTCCAGAGGTAGGCGTAGTAGCCGGCGCTGTATCCACTCTCCCAGATATGGCTGAAATAGCTCGAGCGATAACGGGGGGGAACATAGCTGACGTTGAGATGAGTTTTGTCTAGCGCCTGCTTCTCGAAATCGTCGGGATTTTGCAGCGGGGCGGTCGGCGGAAGGAAGTGCCACTGCATGTCGAGTTCGGCGGCAGCGAGAAGTTCGGTCATCGAATAACCTTTGTTGAACGTTTCCGCCTTCTTGATCTTTGCGGCGAGTTCTCCGGGCATGGGCGCGCCGGTTTTATAGTGCTTCGCGAAGTGCGCGAAAATGGTGGGATAGAGAGTCCAATGCTCGTTGAATTGCGACGGAAATTCGACGAAATCGCGCGCGGTCGAAGTGCCCGAGAGAGTGGGATATTTGGCGTCAGAAAACATTCCATGCAGCGCATGGCCAAACTCATGGAACATGGTGACGACGTCTGTGAAACTGATCAGCGCGGGTTCGCCAGCGGCAGGCTTGGGCAAGTTGGCAACGTTGTAGACGACCGGGGTGGTTCCCAGCAGATGCGACTGGCCTACGAATTGAGACATCCAGGCTCCGCCATTTTTGTTGTCGCGCTTGAAATAATCACAATAAAAGAGAGCCAGATGTTTGCCATTGGTATCGAAGACCTCAAAAACGCGGACGTCGGGCTGGTAGACGGGAATGTCGTGACGCTCTTTGAAAGTGATTCCATATAACTGCGTGGCCGCGTAGAAGACGCCATTCTGCAGCACGCTGTCGAGTTCGAAGTAGGGTTTAACCTCGGCGTCGTCGATATCATAGCGAGCTTTGCGGACCTGCTCAGAGTAGAAATTCCAATCGTAAGCCTGGACCTGAAAGCCGCCCTTCTGCGCGTCGATGACGGACTGGATGTCGGCGGCTTCGCGCGCGGCTTGTGCGGTCGCGGCTGGAACGATGGCATCCATGAACTGCAACGCGGCTTTCGGCGTTTTGGCCATCTGATCATCGAGCTTCCACGCAGCGAAGCTGGGAAAGCCTAAAAGTTTTGCCTTCTGCGCACGAAGTTGAGCAAGACGAGCGATCGTATCTCGTGTGTCGTTGGCGTCGCCGTGCTCGGCGCGGTTCCAGGAATGCTCGAAAATAGCTTGGCGCGTCGCCCGATTGCTCAGCGAAGTGAGGTCAGGCTGCTGCGTGGTGTTCTGCAGCGGAACCACAAAGCCTTCGACCTTGCGATCCTTGGCGGTCTGCGCGAGCGCGGCGATGCGCGCCTCGGAGAGCCCGGCTAATGCGCCTTTGTCGGTGGTGATGTAGGCGCCAGCTTTGGTGGCGGCGAGAAGTTTGGTGTTGAAAGCATCGGAAAGCGACGACATCTCTTCATTGATTTTCTTGAGCTCGGTCTTGTCGGCTTCGAAAAGATTGGCGCCGGCATGCACGAAGTCGTCGTAATGGCGCTCGATGAGGCGGAGCGACTCGGGATCGAGATGAAGATCGGCGCGCTGCTTGTAGATTGCGGCCACGCGCGCGAAGAGCTTGGCGTTGAGGTAGATGAAATCCTGATGCGCCGCGAGTTTGGGAGCCTCGATACTTCTAATTTTCTGAAGAGTGGGGTTAGTGTTCGCGCCGGTGATTCCGAAGAAGACGGAGGTAGCGCGATCAAGCAACTGGCCACTCTTTTCCATGGCGACGATGGTATTGTCGAAAGTCGGCGCCGCGGGATTGTCGGCAATGGCCTGGACCTCGGCCTTCTGCTGCGCCATGCCAGCTTCGATTGCGGGCTGGAAGTCGTCGTCCTTAATTTTGTCGAAGGGCGGAGCGTGGAAAGGGAGCGTGCTGGGCGCGTAAAAAGGATTGTCCGGGCCGAAAGCGGCGGTGGCCGCGAAGGCGGAATTGACGGAGCCTATTGCGATGGCTCCGACCGGAAGTAGTGAAGTAAGAAATAAAAGCATAGTTTTGGCGATGCCAGGTCGAGCCGATTGCATCATTCGATGGGAATCCTCGTCCGAATGATTGTAAATGGCGGACGGAGAATGCGGGGACGATTGAGGCTCATGCCTTTCCGTTTGCGTCCCGATTTGACCGACGCTACAGTCTCTCGCGTTCAAGAAATGCCGCGAGGTCCCGCGAGCCGTGGACTAGCCGAACAATTTCCACCACCGCTGGTAGCGACAAATACAGGACGAGCATTTTTCTAAAACCAGAAACTTGAAATACTCTCAACGAGGTCAATCTTGCGTGCGGCAGTTCGAAGAAGGCGGCCCATCTCGGGCTGCGTGGAGAGCAAGGCAAAAGTTTTGTGGGCGGCTACCAGAAAACGGTGTCCTATCTCGGGGCTTGCTTCGGTTGCAAAATAATATGCCTGTTCGCGGAGGTCTTGATCTGCCTTAGGGCGAAGGACGTAACGAGGCGTCACCGCCTGCTTGTGTCCCGAAGGCGTTTATCGAGCTCCTGATGCATAGCTTCCCAATACCCAGGACCGGCCTCAATCGGATCGCCGGAATCGAGGCCTTCGAGAGCCAGGGCCGTCAGTTCATCCTTTACGCTTTGCTCAGTATGCACTGGACGTTCCAGGTAAGCCTCGACAGTCAGGCCCTCGGCTTGGGCCAGGGCGCGAAGCTTAGTTTCCAGTTCGGGGTGGATGCTGATGCTCATAAGTATTGCCCTCGCGTCTTAAGCACGATTCTAACCCGCGATTTCGCAATTGTCATGGCCGAAGCGCTCGCACGATTCTAATGTCCAATCATTCCCGCGGCCCATGCGAGCACGGCGATCCCCAGCACGATGCGATACACGGCGAAGGGGGCGAATCCGCGCTTGCGGACCCACGCCATGAACCAAGCGACGGCTCCGTAGGCGACGATGAAGGAGACGACGAAGCCGATGGCGAGGATGACCCACTCGTGATTTGTCATTTGGGCGACGCCGATGGGATTTTCATCTTTGCCGCCGTGGATTGACTTGAAGAGCGTATAGAGCGTGGCCATCGCCATGGTTGGCATCGAGAGAAAGAAAGAAAACTCGAGCGCGGCGGCGCGCGACATTCCCGCCAGCTGTCCCGCTGCAATCGTGGACATGGAGCGCGAAGTGCCGGGAAAAACGCCGGAGAGAATCTGGCAGGCGCCAATCCACACAGCCTGGCCGCCGTGGATATCGTCCATTTTCCAAGTGTGGATGGGAGAGCCCGGCGCTCCAGGCCCGGCTTTTTCCCACGGCGCTTTCATGGCGTCGACGATCCACATCACGATGCCGCCGAGCAGCAGGGCTGTCCCCATCACGTAGAGACTCTCAAGATTCTTGCCGATCACTTTGGTCAGCAGGTAAGACGGACCTGCGGTGATCACGAATGCGATCATTACCAGGCTCAGGGGATGAGTCAGGATCGTGCAGTCCTTTTTCTCGCCTTGGGGGAATGTGGAAAACAGCTTGACGATGTGGCTCCAGAAATAGATTGGCAGCACCAGAATCGCACCCAACTGAATGACGATGGAGTACATCTTCCAGTAGCCGCTGTCGAGCGGCACGTGCAGCAGAACCTCAGAAAGCCGTAGGTGAGCGGTGGAGCTGACGGGAAGGAACTCGGTGAGTCCTTCGACAATTCCTAAGAGCACGGATAAAAGATAGTCGCTCAAGTATTCTCTCCAAGCTGATGTTGCCGTTTCTCGAAATTAGCGATCGCAGATGATCGGAATACCTCTCGCAAGAACGCCTTAAATTGTTTCGCGAATATCTAGTGGTTCATTGTCGCAACTTCCGCGTATCTGCGGAAGAAACTATCTGGCTTCCACTCGGGACGATGGTCGCCATTGGCGATGCTGATGAGCAGGGCTCTGACGATCTCCTCATATTTCGCGGCCGAGGCGAGGTCGACGGGTTGATTTACATCGTCTGAGGGCGCGTGATAGCGCTGCGTCAGCCAGTCTTTGAAAAGCTGAACTTCGGCGGTTCCAGGCTGGGGAGCGACGCTCAGGATCACAGAGGGCACGCCGTGGCGAATGAAATTGTATTGATCGCTGCGCACGAAGAGATTGCGCAACGGCTCGGGATCGGGCTGAACTTTCACGCCGAGCGATTGCGCGATTTCGCGGACACGGTCGCCGAGATCGGAGTCGTCGAGTCCGAGCACGGTGACGAGTTTCAGCGGGACGATGGGCAGGAACATGTCGACGTTGACATCGGCGACGATAGATTTCGGCGGAACCGTAGGATGAGCGGCGAAATATTTCGAGCCAAGCAGACCTTTTTCTTCTCCAGTGACTAAGACGAGGAGGATGGAGCGCCGCAATTTTTCGGGACTCTTCTGAAAGCTCGCCGCCATGTCGAGGGTGAGGGCGCTGCCGGAACCATTGTCCATGGCTCCGTTGTAGATGCGGTCGCCGTTGATAGGCTCTCCGATGCCGATGTGATCGAGGTGGGCGGAGAGGACGACGTATTCATCTTTCAGGGCCGGATCGCTGCCGGGAATCTTGGCGACGAGGTTGGCCGATTCGATTCTGGTTACATCAACTTTTGTTTTCGCCGCGAGTGAAACGGTGAGCGCAAAATGCGGCAGCGGCTTGCGATCTTTGCCGAGAGCGGCAATTTCTTCGAAGCTGTGACCCGAACCGGCAAAAAGTTTTCCGGCGCTCGCGGGATTAACAGTGACGGCGATCTTCGCGCCCTCAGTTTCGTTGAATTCGGGATAGTCGAGATCCATGGAGGGATGTGCGCGGTTGAGCGCCATGCGCGACCAGGGGATATCCATCGAGGCGGGGTTCGGCAGTGAGACGATGCCGATAGCGCCGGCGGCTCGCAGAACTTTCCAGCGCTCGGCGGCAGTCTGGTAGTGCGAAGCGAGGGCGCCGGGGATTTCCGAGGGCGATCCCGTAAGAATCACGATGATCTTGCCGCGAACGTCGAGGCCGGCGAAGTCATCGTAATTTTTCTCGGGAACTTTGAGTCCGTATCCCGCAAATACGAGCGGAGCTTCAACCTCCGGTGCTGGCATGACGCGTGTGCCGATGATGGCATCTTCGCCGAGCGCGAGTGTTTCGCGGTGGCCGTCGCGGATGAGGGCGAGGCTGCAATCTTTCTCGACAATCTGGCGGGAGACGAATTTAACCGGCTGATAGTAGCCGTTTACGCCGGCCGGTTCCGCGCCCGCTCGCTTGAGTTGCTCGACCGCGTACTTTTGCGCTTCGCGCTCGCCGCGGCTGCCGGTATCGCGACCTTCAAGTTTGTCGTCGGCGAGGAACTTGATATGGTTCCACCAGGTCTGGCCGTCAAAGTGAGGAGTGGTCTGGGCCGCAGCGGAAATTGCGAAGAAGAGTGTCAGCAGCAAAGCCAATGACTTGATTTTCATGTCGGTTCTCACCAGGCGAAGGGTTCTAGGATAGCAGGAAGCGGAGCAAGGGGAGGTCAGAACTTAACAAACGACCTAAACGGTTTGACCGCAAGATGCGGATAGCGGCCTCCTCGCTAAAACCGATATCGTCTGCCCATGCACAAGACGATCGACCCGACCATCCTTTATTTTGGAACCCCCGTAGCCCTCATCAGCACCTTGAACCCGGACGGCTCGCCGAACCTTGCGCCGATGTCGTCGGCATGGTGGTTGGGCTGGAGTTGCATGCTTGGCCTGGGCCAAATGGGCCAGACGTCCGACAACCTTATTCGCACGCGCGAGTGTGTTATTAATCTGCCATCGGAAGATCTGGTGACGCATGTGGACCGCCTCGCGCTGACCACGGGCAAAATTCCTGTGCCAGAAAAGAAGTGCCAATGGGGCTATCGATATGAAGCAGACAAATTCGGCATCGCAGGGCTCACGCCGACGGAGTCGGAGTCGGTAGCGCCGCCGCGCGTGCGCGAGTGCCCGGTGCAAATGGAGGGCATCGTCCACGATTTCCGTTCCTTCGGCAAAAACGTGAATGCCAACGTGTTCGAAGTGCACATAGTGAAGCTGCATGTCGACGAAGATCTGCTGGTCGGCAACGACGCACGGCCGCATATCGATCCCGTGCGTTGGCGTCCGCTGATCATGAGCTTCTGCCGATTTTTTGGCTTGGGCGGTGAGTTGCATCCGTCGCGCCTTGCAGAATCGAATTTTATGAAATTCGTAACCCAACCAACGGCGTCGCAACTAGCGGATTCGTCTACGAGAAACGAACGGAAATAAATACGGAGGGCCGGTCCCAATCAGAGCGAAAATCAGAATTCGTAGCGCAGCGACTCGGTCACCGCGTTGGCGTGAAAATATCGGCGAGCGGTGGGGCCGACAAATGAATCAGGGCCCTTAGCGTACTGATAATAATTCCAGCCCATATTCCACGCCAAATTGTGGCCAATGTCGACGACTATGTTGGCCACGGGCTGCTGATACCTGTACTGCAATGAGTCGAGGGGCTGGAGAATGTTGAATTGCGGTGTGCTTCCGTCCACACTGCGCGGTGCGAGCGAGGCCGTGAGTAAGGCTAACGGATGTTTTTAGAACTCGTAATGCACTCCAGCGGTTACGTTGTTGGCATGGAAGTTCCGAGGAGCGGTGAACCCGTAGGCCGGACCGCTCATCGCAGTATTTGGCAGCGTGCTGCAGAGCACGACCGGAGCCGGGACGGTCGGCGTCGGGAGCGTGCTGGAGGGATTGCAATACTGTGCTCCCGAA
>PKXQ01000111.1:69315-70406 GCA_003132405.1 Acidobacteriaceae bacterium
GAAGTCCTTAGCCGGACCAAAAGTATAAGCAGTCCCCGCCACGCGGGGAGTCGGAGACGGGCAAGCCACGCCGGTGGGCGTCGCGGCGCCCGGTATGGTGGGGCTTGAGGCCGTGCCCAGGAAGCAGATGTTGGTCGCCGTGTACACGTCGCTGTAGGCATAGCCGATGTCGAACCCGTAGTGCTCGTTCGGCATCAAGTCGGCGTTCAAACTTACTATGCGGCTGTGATCGACGTGCTGGAGCGGGCCATCAACGGACGCTGTGCCTGTGTTGTTCGTATTGTTGTGGCGCTCGAGGTCATTGTACGCGCCGGAGATCGTCGCCCAGGTCTTCGGCCGGTAAGTGGTGTGAATTCTGTAATGCTGAAGCTCGCGGGGTGCGACCGGGGTGAGGACATTGTCGGCGTACAGAACCTCGACCGAACCGTTGATGTGCCAGTTGTTCGCCGGCTGCATAGCGACGCCGAAGGTACCGCCGTTCTCGTTGATGGTGAAGTTGGAGATGCCGGACAGGTATCCCGTGGCGTTCGCGGCACCTTCGCCGATGTTGTGCTGCTGGTGGTGCCAGGTGAGCGTGAATATGGTGCGATCCGTAAGGTCGTACGCCGCTGTGAGGTTGTTCGTGATGAACTTCTGGCCGAAGAAATCAAACAGCGGCGTAGCGACGCTCGGACTGCCTTCAAACGTAGAAGTTGGCTTGCCCGTGACCGGGTTGAGCGGAGTGTTGAACACCGTGGTGGTTAGCGCCGTGCTATTGATGCTGGGGGTTGCGGCAGTCACGGTGGTTAGACTCGTAATGTTGGCAACTCCCGGCTGGTGCACATCCGAGTAGTCGACCTGATCGGAGATGCTGAGCTTCTTCAGCACCTGCCACGTGATGCCGTAGTCGGCGGCGATCGCTTCCCGCTTGGCGTGGGCGTTGCCGGCATACGTGGTTTCGCGGTTCGTTCCCGCCAGACCCTGGAAGTCGTCGTAGTAGTTCTGCAGGTTCGTGTTCGCGTTGGTGTAGCGAACGTTGCCGTTCATCGTAACGTCCTTGATGCTGGAGCTTTGTAACCGGAAGATTTCGGTCGGGAAGATTTCGCGGGTTG
>PKXQ01000004.1 GCA_003132405.1 Acidobacteriaceae bacterium
CGGCTTTACCGGCTAACAACATTCCTTTTCCTCGATAAGTTCAGTTTGACCGTCAGATATCGTTCGAACAGTGATAATAGCCCTGTTGCTGTACGGTTTGCCGCATGAACTAGCGATTATCCGCTACAACTATCGGTCGGTTGAGTATGTCCGCCGCCTGCGTCAGAGTCAGATCATCGGATACTCTGTGGAAATCCTGATGGTTTTCCTTCTTCTGCACACCGATACTCGCGAACAGAAGCGCTTTGCCTGTCATCTCCAAACTCAGGGTAGTCATGTCCCAATGGCCGGGAACAACTTCTGCCTGCGTGACCTCAAAGTGGCCTCCCTTGTCCAAGTGTCCCAGCAGACCGAATCCGAATTTCACCGTCTGTGTGAGATGACCATCAAACCGAGCCAGTCGCTCTTGTTTGCGGTCGACCCACATCTCGCCTTCCATGTCGTGGAAAACACGGGCCTCCATGGATGGCGCGTGAAAACTCGGGTTTGGTCTAAAACTCAGCTTCACCAGGTTTCCGTCACCACCCGCGTAGCTGAACGCAAATGCATCCGGCAGCATCTTGAACAAGCGTCGCCCCTGTAGGGTCTCAGCGTCCAGAGCTCGCCGCAATTTTTGTTGTGCGCTTCGACTGGTCATTAACTCCCGCACACGCTCGTCCTCTTCCAGCTGTTGTTTCGCGTTAAGGGGGCGGTTGTCAATAGACAGGAGTCGACTGAGAGAACCTTCTTTGGTCTCAACAATTTCCTCGACTTGTTTCTTCCCATCCTGTTCTTTTTCTAATCGGTACATCCAGTTGGCGTGGTCATCTTGGAAGGCTAGTTCGTTAGTGACTACCCGCCGCGCGAGGTCGTTGGCCGACACTGAGCTGTTGGGAACGGACTGAGGACGCGCGGATACGCCGAGCAGGATGATCGTCAGTATCAGGACTACGGAGTTGCGTTTCAGTGTCATAGGCAATGACAACGCCAGACGTCCATCGCGACTTCGATACTTGGAGTCCCGGCTATCTGATGTTCCTCGCCGGCATGCACAACGGCATCAGCCGCCTCTACGAAACCTTCGGCAATGGTGGCGCCGATACCGAGAAGCGCATCCTCCAGCCTGAAGATTACTCGCGCACGTGGTACCGTCAGAATCCTCCGCTCCCCTTGGTGACTTGGTCGCAGCGCGACAATAACAACTATGAAGAAAGTGCTCTGCTCTCCACGCTCTCCTACTTCTCGCATAACACCCGCCATTTCCTCGAGAACTACTACCTCAAGAGCAAGCGTGCCCTTCGCTCCGATTGGCCGTTCTTCCGCGCTCGAAATCATTAATGGCATCCCCATGTGGAACAATGCTATGCCCTGGCAGAAATCCGATCTAACCCCGAACCTCGGCGCCATCGACAGCACTCCTGACGTGCGCCCCGGCTTGGGTTACGATGGTCTCGCTCATCTGAAAAAGTTCGTGGAGCAAGGCGGTCTTCTCATCACCTGCGAAGACACCGCTCAGTTCGCCATCGACACCGGTCTTGCCCCAGGCGTCAGCGTTGCTCCCCACGACGATGCACGAGTTGTCGGCACCGTGATGAATACCGTCTTCGTCGCCCCAGACAATCCAGTAGCATTCGGCTATGGAACCAATGTCCCCGTCATCCGTGCCAGCGGTATGGCCTTCAACGTCAGTAATACCCTCGGCCGCGCGGCATTCCGCGTTTTGATGGACCCCTTGTCCGATCCATTCGACCCCTACGCGAAACGGCCAACCGGCCGCGGCAGCGTCGAAGATAGCGACGAGCCACAGGGCAGAAAGGTCGCGGAGCCGGAGCCGCTCGTGAAGCAACACCCATGGGAACCCAAGCAGTTGAATGAGGAACAGACGCGCAATAATCCGCAGGTAATTCCGGTTCAGAGCCGGCCGGATGTCATCTTGCGCTTCTCCGACGCCAAGACGCTCCTACTCGATGGCCTTCTCGACAAGCCCTCATCGATCGCTGAGCATGCCGTAGTGGTGAACGCGCATCTGGGCCAGGGAAACGTGCTACTCTTCGGCAACAACCCAGTCTATCGAGGCGAGACCATAGGCAATTACGCCCTGGTGTTCAACGCAATCCTTAACTATCAGAATCTCGCACACAAGGACTCGCCTCCGGACAAGCAGCCATAACCTGGCCCGCGTTCATCGCCGATGAATCGGATTCGGCCGGCTGTGAAAGGCTTTTACAGCATACGTGCTACATTCAACGCAAGAGTTAGAGATACGAGAGACATATGAATTTCTTGAAAAAATTCCATTTTCCTCTTTGTGCTCTTTTTATTGTTTTGCTGCAACTCGGCTTCACACAAGAGATCAGCTTCCATATCACACCTCTTCGTCCAGTGGAGGAGTTGCGCGCTGCAGCGCTCAAGCAGCAGCCACCGCGCGAGCAGCGCGCGTTCCTCAAAGCTGATCTCGTGGAATTGGTCAAGCTCGATCCCACGATCAAGCTCGATATCCGCTATGCCACCTCGAACAATTTTCTGGGCTCGCCGCTATACACTCAGGCCCGGGCCTTCCTTCAACGGCCAGCAGCGGAAGCGTTGCTCCTCGCCCACCATGAACTCAAGGCTCAGGGATACGGTCTGATCATCCACGACGGCTACCGCCCATGGTACGTCACCAAAATCTTCTGGGATGCCACGGCCGACGACAAAAAGATTTTTGTCGCCGATCCCCGAGAGGGCTCGAAGCATAACCGCGGATGCGCGGTCGATCTCTCACTATACGATTTGAAATCGGGCAAAGAAGTTAAGATGCCCAGCGGCTACGACGAAATGAGCGATCGCGCCTATGCCGACTATGCCGGTGGCACAACCGACGAGCGCGCCCGCCGTTCCCTTCTGCGCCAAGCCATGGAAAATCAGGGTTTCGCGGTTTATCCCCAGGAGTGGTGGCACTTCGACTACAAGGATTGGAAACGATATCCGATCCTCAATCTAAAGTTCGAAGATCTCGGACAGTAGCGAGTTGCCGCTGCTCAAAGCGGGGGAGCGTTGGGCGATTCACGAGCGATCGGGGCGTTCCGAGTGCTAGGAAACGTTTTTCAACAAGCTGCTAGGCGATGGCGGCCCCGCTGCTTTCATTGCAACACCCTTTGCCGAATAAGCGAGGGCGCGGTTGATGGTAGTCCACCGCAAACCGCATTCGTCGTTCGCGAAAGCGGCAATCACTCCTGGGGTAGAGGCCGTGGATGTCGAGCAATTCGCCCGAGAGCTCAACGGTAGCCAGTAACCAAGACCTTATTCATCGCGTCAAGCACGCACTCACAGGAGAGAGAAGCGACTCTCCTCTGCGGCGTCGTTGCAAGCGCTCGAGTCGATCCAGAGCGCGGGTAAGACTTCGGTCGGTGGGCTGCGTCGTAGCGAAGAAGCCTGTCGAGATCATCACTGTTCGGAATTAGGTGTTTCGCCGTCGTAACTTCCAGAATGGAGATTTCTCTCCTTTGCGTGAACTGTTCGATAAACGCGATGGCCACTAACACCGTAATCCGTGCTTTTGACAACCTGATTTGGCCCCGCCTTGATACTCACATTTGGCCCCACCTGTATTAATAAGGATGGCTGTCCGGTCTTGCGGTTCCAGCCAGGATGGGGTGCAGGGGAAGGAACGGCGTTTTGGAGTTCCTTCCCCTGCCCAGCGCTATAGAAGCAGCCGCCTACGATGCTTTCTTTTTCTGTCGCACCTCCAAGGTTCTGCGAAAGCGGTAGGACTCGGCACCGGTTTCGATGATGTGCGCTCGACTGTGATGCGGTCCAGCAACGCCTTGCACAAGC
>PKXQ01000002.1 GCA_003132405.1 Acidobacteriaceae bacterium
CACGGGGCATTCCTTGTCGATGGTCTTGATCGAGGTGATGGTTAACGTCATCGAGGCCGGAGAACCCGTTCTTGCTGAAGTGTCGGAACTCGTGCTCATCGAAGGGGACTCGTTCCCCGTTACTTCCACTCGTTGTCCCAGGTAGTGGCGAAGCTTGGTCTTGCCAGTAGCCTGAAGTTCGTAAGTCATGCCCGGATCCTGTTTCGTCAGTATGTAGTCGCCGGTAGATCTGCTGACGCAACCCTGAACTGTTATCTGTCCTTTGGCATGTTTCGAGTTGTCTTGACTTGAGCTGGGCGGATTGCTTTCCTGCGCGAGGAGAACACCGGCCCAAATCACGAGAACAAACAGTATTGTTTTTTTCATAGAATTGTTTCCTCTCAGAGTCAACACTCTTGGCATGTTTGAAACTGAGCAGTATTGAACAGTCGCGCCGTGGTGAATTGCTCTAAGATGACTTACTTCTTGGAGAGATATCAATGAAAGCGCCTGGGAATCGACCAAGCTCTACCATCGTTTTTCATTCTGGCCCTAGAATGACTCGCGCTCGAAACTTCGGCAGGGTTCTCGGGGCCAGTCAAGAAAAATTCGTTACCGGTTAACCAAAACGGCGGTAAAATCATCTAGCTCTAGAGGGGTTTACACATGTCGCTTGTCCGGCCCATCCGGAAAAGCAGTCGCGGATTGGTTTCGTACCGCGTCCTAATCATGTGCATTGCCGCGCTGAGCCTCTTGTCAGTGCGCATCGCTCCGCCAAGTCTCCCTCACATTTCCACCGGTTTAGCTGTCAACTCGCTGGCGGACCATGATCATAGACTGTGTTTTGATCATGAGGATTCCCAGTGTGCGACTACCCCCAGCATCACGCTGAATACGCCGCCACCAGTCGTCTCGCCGTACCCGACCCACAGTGTTGAACCCTCCTTCGAAATCGTGAAAGAGGGTTGGCATTACAACCGTCCTCCTCCGATCAGCTAACCCTCCTGCTCTCTCTTAAGCGTTACATCCGGTTTGTACCTCCACCTGCTGCAGCAAATGTCATTGCAGCCAAAACGAGATCGCAAGCCCCGGCATTTCCTATAGAAAATCAGAATCTCGGAGGAATTACGCCATGCCAGAAGGAGATCACAAGAACTGGAGAGAGTTGTGCAATGCCGCACTGGAAGCAAGAGATCCTGACGAGTTGCTAACCATCGTTCAGGAACTCAAGAAGGTTTTGAAATGCGAAGAGCAGGTCCGTCGTGATTTCAGGGAGGCTAGTCGAACTGGCACGTCTCCCGAGGAGATCCGATGTTAACGGCTGGGTCTGGCCCAGAAACAATCGCGAATCGGTGCACAATTCGGCCAGAGACGCTGATTCGGCGTCGAAGAGTGTGGGAGGAACCGACGTCGAGGCAATTTGTTGTAGCCGCCGCCCTCGGAGTCGGATTTGTGTCCTTTTTCGTAACAGAACTCATGCACTACCTTCTGGTGCCAGATCTTGGGCGCCATCATGAACGATTCCTGGCCGAAGGCATGTCGGCTTTCGTTCTAACCTGCCTAGTTGCGAAGCTTGCAAACATTCACCGACAGCAACATCGGCTAACTGTGGCAAGGATGCAAGTAATTGCCGAGATGAATCACCACATCCGGAATGCCCTTACCCCCATCTCCCTCTCGGTAGACGCAACTGAAAATCAGCAACTTAGCCGTGTGATCTCTGAAGCAGTTGAACACATTGACTGGGCTCTTAGAGAGATACTGCCCCGCGAAATACCGCTACGAGAAGAGCAGCAGGATCAGCTCGGATATTTTCAGACAGGGAGGAGCGGGTACCAATGAGCAACATAAGGGTTCTTTGCGTTGAGAATCACCCTGAGTACATGGGCGCTCTGAAATACATGCTGGAAGCAGCGGGTTATGAAGTCATGGCGGCGACGACTGGCGGCCAAGCCCTGCGCCTACTGACCGATCTGCATGTTGACGGCGTTCTTCTGGAATACGACTTGCCGGATGCTACAGGCAGTGCGGTGCGCGCGCAGATGAAGCGGATCAAGCCTGACATTCCAGTCTTGTTGTTTGCGGGCATAGGGAGCCAGACGCCGTTCCTGCTTCGTTTTTTTGATTCTTATCTTCGGAACTCGGAACGACCGGAAGTAGTTTTCGACGACCTGGACTCATAGGGTCGAACTCTGTACCCGTAGGGGCCGACGGGCTTGGCTCTGAAGGCGCAGCGGGGAGCGCCGAAGCGACAGCCTCTCCCGTACGGAGTCTTTGTCGCACGACTGGAGGAATTGTGAAGACTATGGAAAAAGCAGAGATTCAGCAATACCGGTGGAAGCTTGAATCCCGGAGGCAAGATGCTGTCCGGCTCCTCGGCCGGTTGGCAAGCGAGACACGGGCGTTGGATGTTGACTCTCCGCAAGACACTGGCGACCAATCCATCGGCAGCGTCGCTAAGGAATCTCTGTTCCAGCAAACGAGCCAGCGTAGGCGCCTGGTCCAAATGATCGAAGCGGCGCTACGGCGAATTGCTGACGGCACGTACGGCATCTGTGTTGCCTGTGCCGGTGATATTCCGCGCAAGAGATTGGAGGCGTTGCCGTGGACCTATTGCTGCCTGCGTTGTCAGGAAATAGCTGAACGAGAGCTGGAATCCGAACCTTCGCCGCAAGCTCCACGCACGGATATCCCATGGAAACGGGCAGGGTAATTCATCGATCGGTCCGTGGAGATCGCCCTCGCGAGTCTGAGGGAAGGATGGGACTCGAGACATCCTTTTGTCAGTGCTTCCATCCGGGGAAGTTGTCTTATGCGCATTCGAAACTCTTGAAAGGGGAACAATCATGACATCGGTGGGAGTGGCGAGGAACCTCAGTCAATTCGATACCAGGACATTCCTTTCGATCATCGACGACGGTAGGAAGATCGCAGCCTTTACCAAAAAGCAGGCGATCTTTATTCAGGGCGACTCGTCCGACGCTGTTTTTTATATACGGAAAGGAAAGGTAAGACTCACAGTTGTGGCGAAGAGCGGGAAGGAAGCCACAACCGGCATTCTGAACGAGGGCGATTTCTTCGGAGAAGGTTGCCTTACAGGGCAGCCTCTCCGCCTGTGCTCCGCAATCGCAATGAGTGATTGCTCGGTGATGCGGATAGACAAGAAGTCCATGATGGAAGTGCTTCACCGGGAACAGGCATTTTCCGATATGTTCGTGGCATACTTGCTGACCCGGAATGTCCGGTACGAAGCGGATTTGGTTGACCAGCTTTTCAATTCCAGTGAGAAACGACTGGCTCGCCTTCTGCTCCTGCTGGCTCGCTTCGGCAAGGATGAAAAGCCCCAAGTTGCTATCCCCAAACTCAGTCAAGAAACTCTGGCGCAGATGGTGGGCACAAGCCGCCCGCGAGTCAGCTTTTTCATGAACAGGTTTAGGAAATTGGGCTTCATTGATTATCACGCTGGCGATGCATTGCAAGTTCACAGTTCACTTCTGAACGTTGTTCTCCACGACTAGGGCTTCGTTTCGGGCAAATGAAATCTGCTCTATGACTCGTTACGGGGAACTTCTCAGAAAGTCGTATTTAGGTGTCCAAAATGATACAGATTTCCCTTTCTTGGCGGTACACGATGAAGGCGGAAACACGTGCTAGCTGCTCATCGACATTTCCTATCGGAAGCGCCGGTGATTCCCCGTACGACGCCTCAATGTTAAGTCTGGCTGAGACCGAACTGCAGCCTGATCAAAGGAGTGGGAGGTGACGGGGTGAGGAGCGATACAGTTTGAACAGCGACACGGGAAACGACCGGTCATCGAGTGCGAGTCCCAAGGCAAGCACCTGACCTGGCGGAGAGGTAGCTCTGACAACTTTGAATTCGACGGACCCAGGATCGAAGCCACCCTCGCCGGGAATTGGACAGTTTGTGTTTGTAATCGTTTTGCTGGTCATGCTCTTACTGCTTGGTCAAACCATGGTGCGTCATCGCTTCTTT
>PKXQ01000118.1 GCA_003132405.1 Acidobacteriaceae bacterium
AGCGCCGGCTCGCCGCCGGCTGTTGCGCAAATCAATCGTCGTCCTGAGATCCACTCAGTAGTACTGATACAGCTTCTGAAACTTTGCCCGCACCGCCCGGTCTACCTCTTCCACCTTCGAGAGATAAAACTCCCGCACTTGCGACTGATCCGAAACCGGTAGCGATTTATAGAGCGAGCGTGCAGTTCCCGCTTTCTCTTCGGCCGCTGCGTCGATCGCGTTTACTGCGAACACAGCATCCAGATCGCGCACTCGAACGTTGCGGCTATCGAGTTCCTTCAAATACTTTGCGACTCTGTCTGCCGCGAAAGCTCTTACAATCGCGGACTTCAGGTCGTCAAACTCACGTTCCTTCTCGACCTTAATTAAGCCTTGCTCAAACTTCACCTTTACCGCTCCATCTGCAGATTCATCTCAAACGCTACGCTCAAACTCTGGAGCGGGAGACGGGGATCGAACCCGCGACCAACAGCTTGGAAGGCTGTGACTCTACCACTGAGTTACTCCCGCCCAACCAGCTGTCAGCTCTCAGCCGTCAGCTGTCAGCAAACCCTCAATCTCATGGAGCCGATGATCAGGATTGAACTGATGACCTCTCCCTTACCAAGGGAGTGCTCTACCAACTGAGCTACATCGGCTCGCCGTACCGCCTAAAACCTACCGCTCAAAATCGTACGCTTAAAATCAGTCTTCAATCGGCTTAGACCCGGCCCGCTCATCCTCGATCCGGGTCCGCCAGTAATACAGTCCCGCCCGAAACGCAAACAATCCGAGGATCAGAAGCGTCCCGGTTCGCAGCCTGATGTTCGCATTCAAGATTTGAATCGGCTCGTCCGACAGCGTGGTCCAAGCCAAAATGCCGAGCACCGCATAAGCCACCAACGCCAGCACGAACTTCTTCTTGATCGTCACTGCTTTGCCATCAACCACTTGACTCTGGTGCACAGGGGAGGATTCGAACCTCCGTACCTCCTGAGAGGGACAGATTTACAGTCTGTTGGCTTTAACCACTCACCCACCTGTGCAAATCCGAAAACACCGCTGTGCGCAAACCACAACTTCGACACAGGACAGCAAACTCTCAGCTCGGGAAACTGAATGCGAGAACTCCCGCCTGACACCTACACTCGCCGGAAAATAAACTGAAGGAGTGCTTTCAAACTGCGCCGCCAGCGCGCGTTGCCGCCTAAACCTCGCTGTTTCCGGAATCTTGTTTATCTGGAGCTGGCGAAGGGAATCGAACCCCCGACCCTCTGATTACAAATCAGATGCTCTACCGACTGAGCTACGCCAGCAGGTGGAAGCGGGTCCTTTCGGACACAATACTTCCCTGTTCCCTTCCTGATGTCCGGGACAATTATTTAAGTTATCACAAGGGCAAATGGCGTGCAACCGAAGTCCTGCATCGACCGCGTTTGTGCGCCCTGTCGCAACTCCCGGCATGGCAAGCGGGTGCTATCATTATCCCGCTCACCGCATCGTCACAGCGGATGAGCGGAACATCCCCCAAATTCGATGCGCATTCGACGCCGCCTCCCCATCTTTGTTGTTCTGTTGCTGATTGTTGCGGCTGTTGCTCTGATAATCACGCTGCGCAAGCACGCTCCGCCGGAAGCAGCTCGGTTGCTTCCGGGAGCGGACGGTTTCTTCTACGTCAATCTTCAATGGATTCGGACCTTCAATGCCGCCGGTCATCTGCCTCCGGTTTCGCGCGAGCCGGAATATCAGAATTTTGTCGAAGAGACGAGTTTCCAGTGGGAGCGCGACTTGGAGCAGGCCGCCTTCGCCATACACTACCCGCAGAGTTGGGGAAAGGCGGGCTCCGGCACGCCTTCGGAGCTGCGCTTCTCCGAGGTCTTCGTCGGCAAGTTCGATTCGGCCCGCCTGACCGCGTATCTCAAGAAGCTGTCTTCTTCCATCGACGATTACCGCGGCTTTGAGATCTACAACATTCCGCTAGAAGGACGCACGGTGCGTGTGGTCATTCTGAATTACGACAGTGTCGCGGTCTCGAACCATCCCAATCCTGAAGTGATTCGCGGCATTCTCGACCGGTCACGCAAACTGGCGTCGCCGTTCGGCGGGCCATGGTTGCTGCGAAAGTTCTATAAGGAAGTTCCGCTGGCGAGCCTGTCGTTTGCGGTGCTGCGCGTGACGCCCGAGATGGGATCGCTGGACGGATTGGGCAGTTGGAGTTTCTTGTTTCCGAAGCCTGCCGTGGCGGTCATTTCCGCGCGCTATCTTCGCGCTCTGCACCTGCGCGCCGTGGCCTTCACCGATAGCGATGCCGACGCGCAGGCCATCACCGAGAAGACGGCCACTTTTCTCAGCCTGTTTCACGCCGCCGAGGGCAGCGTCGGCGTGCACGGCACGGATCCGGATGTAAAAAACTTCTTCGACAGCCTCAAAGTGCAGCAGTCGGGCGATCGAGCCATTCTCACAGCCGTAGTGCCCGCCGGATTTTTTCAAAAAGTATTAAGCGATGCGCCGCCGGAAGTGGTTGCGCCGATTCCGCCGCCCCCGACAAATACTCCCGCCCCTTCCCCGCGAAAAGCCTCGCCTGCCAAAAAGCCGCAGAGTCCAACCTCACCAAAATAAAAGTCGCGTGCGGATTCCGCGCCAGCCTATTGGCGCGAAGGAAATGAATGCGCGGAGCAGACGCGTCGAGAACGCAAATAAGAAAAGGCGCACCCGAAATTCGAGTGCGCCTTGGGGAAGGGCCGGACGCTGTAACTAGAAGCTGAAGCGAGCCCCCAGAGTCAGCACACGGGCGGCAAGCGCGCTAGAAATCGTGCCGAAGTTTGAGTTTGCAATATTGTTCGAGATGCTACCCGGGCTCAGGTTCAAATTGTTGAAGACGTTGAAGGCATCCATTCGCAGCTCAAACCTGGCGTTTTCTCCCAGTACCGGCATCTTCGGCAGGCCAAAGCCCTTGGAGATCGTCAAATCCACGTCCTTATATCCTGGAACCGTGAGCGAGTTACGGTAAACGCCGGGATTCTGAGGAAGCGCGGTTCCACCGCACGTGGCCGGGGCTTTGCAGTTGTAGGCAGTATAAGTCGGCGTCGAGAAATAGGCCGCGCCGCCGTTGGGAAAGTTCTGGCTGGGACCGGCTGCAGTCTGTTCGAATGCTTCATTGCTTGTGCCGTGGCCAGCGCCACCCAGATAACCCGCAGGAAACAAGCTGGAATAACCGCAATTCCCGCAATACAGCTGTCCGCCCTGGACGCTTACCATAGGACTCCATGGAAATCCGGAGTGCCAGTTGAAAATACCACTAAGCGACCAGCCCCCAGCGATTTTGTCGACCCAACTGTTGCCGCCGCGAAAAAACGTCGGTTGCCACATGCCAAACACTTTGAATGCATTGGTGACGTTATAGTCGGAGCGTCCGTAGCTGAGGGTGGGATCGTACGGATAGGGCTGCTCCGAGTAGGGCGCGGAGCTGGTGTCCATGCTCCTCGACCATGTGTATTGAGCATCGGCCATGAACTGGCGCGAGAACTGATGCTTCAATTCTGCGAGCATAGCGTTGTAATTGCCGCGGCCATTCACGCCCCAGTAGTCGTTTCCGCTGAGTTGCGGATTCAGTGCGTCTCCTTGTACTGCAGGCACTGCCAGTGGGTTCTCGTGAAAGTAGATGTTTCGCGATAAGCTTCCCTGATATCCCAGTGACATTACGTACTGGTGACCGAGCTCGTACTGCATATCGAAGGAGTAATGATGAGTCCGCATCGTGGGAAGGGTGTTGGGAAAGATTTCGACGCCGGTCGAACCGGTGGTCGGCAACCCATTGGGACCTAAAGGGGACTTCACATTCGGGTTCGCTGGATAGCCGTAAAGGTTGGTCGGGCTGTTGGAAAGAGCGTAGAAGATTCCAGGATTAATCGCGGACGGGGATGGAGAGGTAAAACCCGGAAATACCACCAGCCCCGGATTTTGGTCGATATTGGCCGAGATCGCAATCTCTTCCTGGTTATAGTTCAGACCGTAACCGCCGCGGAACACGAGCCGGCTGTTAAATTTACTCGGGCTCCATGCAAAACCGATTTCAGGACCGAAGTTATCTTTCTGCGCGTTCCAGGAGTCTCCCTTGCTGACGGTCAAGCCGGTCAGATAGTCCGACCCGGCACCCGGTGTGGCCCGGTACATGTTGTTCTGCTTGGAAGAGAGCGGGCCAAAATAAGACCAACGCAATCCGAGATTGATGGTGAGGTTCGGTCGCAGCTTAATATCATCC
The DNA here is from genome assembly GCA_003132405.1 of Acidobacteriaceae bacterium. Classification (GTDB taxonomy): domain Bacteria; phylum Acidobacteriota; class Terriglobia; order Terriglobales; family Acidobacteriaceae; genus Acidiflorens. Next base: position 4,241 of record PKXQ01000118.1, read on the forward strand.
TGGCCAAAGAAACCTATGAGGTTTTCGCGGTCGTCCTGGCGCAACGTTGTGGGCACACCAGTATTAGGATCGAAGCCCCCGCCCTCGCTGTGCGGCGCATCATTCAGGAAGTCCCACATGTTATAGAAGCTATAGTTGGGAACGCCGTTATAAGTCTGCTCTTGCAGGTAAAACAGACGAGTAGCCTCACCGCCAAACTTTATGGTATGGCGTCCGAAAATTTTGGTAGCCACGTCTTTGTAGCTGTAAGTCCACTGATTGAGGATGTTGCCAACACTCGGTCCGAATTGTTCCGGCGTGATGCTGCCAATTAGACCGATGTCGTCCACGGGAAATCCAACCGGCGACTGCTGGTTGTCTGAAACCTCGTTATAGCGCCACCCGGCAGCATTGGCGCGAAGTTCATTGAGCAAGGTCGGCGAGAACGTGTGGTTCCAGATGACGGAAAACGCATCGTTGACTTGGCTGTGATGGAGGGTGTCGTAGGCACGATTGCCATTGAGTCTACTGGACGTGAGTGGAACCCAGTAGATGGCAAATCCAATGCGGTCCCTTGCGGTGACATCTGCATCAAGGCGGCCGTTGTACTGCGCTGCATTAAAGGTTGTCGGATTCGACGTGATGTAGTCCGCAATATCTGGCGTTGTACCTAGGGGGCTACCCGCCGTTCCGCAGCCTGTGCCAGCGCCGCCGCAGCCCGGATTGCCAGGCTCCGTCCAGCCCAGATCCTGCGTACCCACACCCGTGGTCAATGGGGTGCCGAGATTGAGACCGCCCGCTACGGTTGCACAGTTTACACCTTCGATCAGGCCGGCGCTCCCGCAGTTAGTGTTCGGGACGAGGCCGAGATTGACCACGCCATTCCCGGGAAAGCTGAGATACTTCGCTGCAATGGGCCCCCCGCCGGTCGCCAGGGCATCAAACTGCGGAGTATCGTACCATCCGCTGCCGATAACATTCGCATTGGGCTCGCGCACGGTCTCATAATTGAAGAAGGCGAAGATCTTATTCTTCCAAATGGGGCCGCCGACGCTGCCGCCGAACTGATTGAACTTACTGTCATCCCGTTGTGATCTAGTACCATAGCCAAAGTACGGCTGATAGGCGTTCAGGTTCGGTTGGTGAGTGGTGAAGAAGAGGCTGCCGTGGTAGTCGTTGGTGCCGCTTTTGGAAGTGATCTGAACTTGTGCGCCTGTGAAGCGGCCGTCCTCGGCATCATAACTGTTGGTGACAACTTTTACGTCGCTGACTGAATCTTCTGACGGGGTGATGACCGTTGCACCTCCCCAGACGGCGCTGGTAGTGCTGATGCCGTCAATCGAAACGCCGGTGTTCTGAGCCTGGTTGCCGTTGGAATAACCCTGAACAAGATTTTCGGTCGCGAAGATCCCAGTCGATCCACCCGAAGACGTGGGTTGACTCTGTGTGCCGGGAAGAGTGTATTGCCCGCCACCGCCGGCTTGCGAACCATCGTTGAACATGCCGGGAGCTAGTTGCGTAAGTTTGGTGACGTCGCGGCCGAAGGATGGCATGTGCTGGATCTGGTTATCGGTGACGACGCCGTTGAGCGAAGCGCTTTCGGTATCGAGCGCGGGTAGCGCCGATGCGTCAACGTTTACGGTTGTCGATGCGGAGCCGATCGCAAGCACCACATTGAGAGCGTTCGCTTGATCGGGAATCAGGTCGATATGGTCGAGGAATTTCTTCTGAAAGCCGTTTTTTTCAACTTCCAACTGGAAGGTTGCGGCGGCGGCTAGAGCGTTGAAGTTGAACACGCCGGCTGCATCGCTCGTCCTGACTTGCTTTTCGCCGGTCGCGGGATTGATCAGCGTGAGAGTGGCGCCTGAAACGACCGCGCCCGTGGAATCGGTCACCACGCCCTGAATGGAAGTTCGATACTGCGCCTGGACTAATGCGGTCGATGCAACGATGCTGACGATCAGCAGTGCGACGCGGACTGCCAAAGTGGAACGCCTCATGGAATTCTCCTCAGATCAAAAAGTGCGTTTGCTAAATCTCAGTTGATGCACTAAATAACTACGCCATTTTGCGAGAAGCTGAGTTATGCAATCCAACACCCTAGTCATCCAGGCGTCGGTCGGTCTGTGCAAAATTGCTCACTTCCCCAAACGTTCTGGCGGCGGATTCCCAACTTGATACGACTGAATTCCTCCACGACCGCCCTGGATTTTGCCAAACTATCGTGACGCTCTTGCAAACCATGTACCACTTCTTACTAAATCGGTAAAAAAGCGATTTAGTAGAGGTTCATCGCATATCTATCACAGCGCTAAATTTAGACGGGCAGGCGGGCGGGAGACAAGCGTCGTTCTCAAGATCACGCCTATGGAACTCCGCTCGTCTCTATGAAAATGCGGAGATTGCTATGAGAAGCGATAGGTTGGTTAAGGCCGCCACTTCGCCGTCACGAGAGTTCCGGTGGGCACGGGATAGGTTGTTTCTCGTATCACCAGTTCGGGTTCCACAATGTGTTGATCGCGAAGCTCAGATCCGGGGCGGTTGATGCGCTTGAGAAGAATTTCGGCGGCAGCCCTCCCCATCTCGCGCAAGGGCTGGCGCACAGTGGTTAATCCAGGATTCTGGAAAGCGGCACTTTGAATGTCGTCGAATCCAATGACGGATACATCTTCTGGAACCTGCTTGCCAGCTTCACGCAGGGCGCGAATCGCGCCCATGGCAGAAATATCATTGAAGGCGAAGAGCGCGGAGAACGGATTGCGCGATGCCAACAGAACCTTGGTCGCGATGTAGCCAAGCTGTGGTGACGGCGAATCGCCTTGGAGTTGGGTGACAAGGCGGGGATTGATCTTCAAGCCAAGCTGCTGAGCGACATGTTCGATATTCGACCAGCGAACCTCCGTATCGGAGCTGAACTCCTGGCCCTTCATGAAGGCGATGCGGCGGTGACCGAGGTGAAAGAGGTGCTTCAATGCTAGCTCCGCGGCCCGTTGGTGGTTAAGCACAATATTGGTGACGCCCTTGACTTCGTTGTGCCCGGAGACGGTGACAACCGGCACGGAAAGGTTGAGATGCCAGGGAGTATCGACGGCGATGAGGCCGTCGACCGAGCGTTCGAGGAACATGCGCGGATATTCGTCGATGAGATCGGAGCGGTGCCGGTGACTGGCAACGAAGTAGAAGTAGCCCTCCTGGAGCAGGTAGTCTTCGACCCCGCTCATGACGGAGGCGGAGTATCCCTCACTAACTTCCGGGACGATGACGCCGATGGTGAAACTGCGCTGGGTACGGAGCGAACGGGCAAAGAAATTGGCTCGGTACTTGAACTTGCGGGCAGCGGCAAAGATGCGATCCTTAGTATCCTGAGGAATGGAATCGGCTACGCTGGAGCGATTGATGACCAGAGAGACGGTAGCCGGGGAGAGATCGAGATGCTCGGCCAGTTTCTTGAGGCTCATGGGACGCCGGGTGGAGTGCGCGGCGGATTCGCTGGACGACTTCGGTTTCGATTTCTTAATTGCCACCGGCGCAGTCTCGCACAATGAAATCGCGGGGGCAAGCAGAGATCTTGATGCGGTTTATGGTCGACCGTTCCTGCGTTATTCATGCTCTTCTTCCTGAACTATTGACAGCGGCGACACGAACGTAGTCTCATACAGACCGTCGTCGTTCAACTAACGCGATTTAGTTCAGTACAGAATCGAATTTGTTCGAGGGGTTGAAGAATGGGGCTGGCTGGGCGAGGGGCGGTAGCGGCTGGTGTCCGGCTGAAATGGCGTGGGCGGCGATCGCGGGCGCTGCTTTTCGCGGCGCTCTGCCTCGGTCAGTATTGGTTGTCAGCACAAGGGCAGACGCCGGCGTTTGAAAGCCGTAAGGGTGCGAGCGAATCGGGGGTTGCAGATCCGAAACTTGATGCCAGAGTCGAATCCATTCTTAAGAGTATGACGTTAGACGAAAAGATCGGGCAACTGGTGCAGTATTCCGCAGGGCAACCGACAGGGCCGGGGACGGGGCGCAGTGATTATAAAGAGATGATTGCGCGGGGGCAGATTGGCGCCCTGCTGAATGTAATTGAGACTCCGCTCATTAATGAGTATCAGCGGATTGCGATTGAGAAATCGCGGTTGCATATTCCGCTGCTCTTCGGGCTCGACGTGATTCATGGATTCAGGACGGAGTTTCCTATTCCTTTGGGGATGGCTTCGACGTGGGATCCGGATTTAGTGGAGAGAGCATCTCGCGTGGCGGCGTCGGAGGCTTCGGCCATTGGCATCCGCTGGACGTTTTCTCCGATGGTCGACGTTGCGCGCGATGCGCGCTGGGGCCGCATTGCGGAAGGCGCCGGGGAAGATCCATATCTTGGGTCGGCAATGGCCGCAGCGTATGTGCGCGGCTATCAAGGCGCTCGTCTCGATGCGCCGGACACCATGGCGGCGTGCGTCAAGCACTATGTGGGTTATGGTGCGGCGGAGGGGGGCCGGGATTACAACTCGACCGAGATCTCGGAGCACACGTTGCGTGAATTTTATCTGCCGCCATTTCATGCAGCGGTTGATGCCGGAGCCGCGACTGTGATGAGCGCGTTCAATTCGCTCGACGGCGTGCCGGCTTCGGCGAATCCATTTACTCTCACAGAAATTTTGCGGAAGGAGTGGGGATTCAAAGGAATGGTCGTGAGCGACTGGTCTTCGATCGGCGAACTTGTGGCGCATGGGATTGCCGTCGATGATGCCGCAGCTGCGCGCAAGGCGCTGCTGGCGGGCGTTGACATGGATATGGCGAGCAGCCTCTATCACGATCAACTGGCGCAACTCGTTCAATCTGGCGCGGTGCCGATGGCAAACGTTGACGAAAGTGTGCGCCGGGTTTTGCGCGTAAAGCTGGCGCTCGGTTTATTCGACCATCCTTATGTTGATGAAGGCCGTGCTCAGAGCGCGTTCTTCTTGCCGGAGAGTCTGCAGTTGGCGCAGACCATTGCCGAGCGCTCGTTTGTTCTGCTGAAGAATTCGCCGGTCGGGGGCAAAACACTTCTTCCGCTCTCGAAGGACGTGAAGACGGTGGCGGTGATTGGGCCGCTGGCTGACAATCCTTCTGATCCGGAGGGAACTTCTAGCCCTCCAAAGGCCGGAGTCTTGTCTTTTCCTGCCGAGTTAGAGCGACGTTTGGGAGAGAACAACGTGTTGCGCGCCAAAGGCGGCGGAATTCTTAAGGCGAGCGACGAGGAGATTGCGGCCGCGGTCGAGATTGCCAAGCGCGCCGACGTGGTGTTCCTCACGCTGGGCGAGTCCCCCGCCATGAGCGGGGAAGCGGCGTCGCGCGCGCACCTCGGCCTGCCCGGGCGGCAGGAGGAATTGCTCGAAGCCTTAGTCAGCACAGGCAAGCCGGTGGTGCTGATTCTTTTCAGTGGGCGTCCGCTCACGTTGCCTTGGGCGTTTGAGCATGTGCCGGCGGTGCTGGCCGCGTGGTTTCCCGGAACAGAAGTGGGACTGGCGCTGGCCCGCACGCTTTTCGGCGAATCGAATCCTAGCGGAAAGTTGGTCGTAAGTTGGCCGCGCAGCGTCGGACAGGAACCGCTTTATTACGACGCCCTAAGTACGGGAAGGCCGCCGGGTAAGGTTGACCTTAAACACCCTCCAACCGATGTGGAGTCTAAGTACGTTTCTCGTTACATCGACGAGCAGAACTTGCCGCAATTTCCGTTTGGCTATGGGCTCTCTTACACCAGCTTTAGTTACGGACAGACTAAGATCAATAAGAATCAACTTAGAGCTGGGAATTTAAACGCGACTTTAGGTGCGCGACCTGGTGCAACAGACGCCATTACTGTAGAGGCTGCTGTAACTAATACCGGCGTGCGGGCCGGCGAAGAATTAGTTCAGCTTTACGTAAGGCTGCAGGGGACGAGTACGGCTCAGCCAGTACGCGCCTTAAAAGGATTTCAGCAAATTGCGCTTGCTCCGGGAGAAACAAAGGAAGTTACATTTCAACTGGGTCCAGAAGTCTTTGCCATCTGGAATGATCGCAACCAATTCACAGTCGAGCCGGCTAAGGTTACCGTGTGGATCAGTCCGGATTCCGCCAGCGGGTCGGACGCCCAGTTGGAAGTCTTACCGTAAAGAATCGCTTATGAAACTCTTACGTTTCACCCTCGGCGTTCTGTTTGCGTTGACATTGCTTCCTGCTTTGTGTCCGGCGCAGGTTTCGCCTGAGAAAGTAGTTATCGATGCGCATGCTCCCGGACGGCCGTTCCCTCACTTTTGGGAGCAGACATTCGGCTCGGGACGTGCCATTCTCACCTTACGTGAGAGTTACCGCAATGACCTTCGCGAAGTAAAGAAGGTAACTGAGTTCAATTACGTCCGCTTTCATAACATCTTGCACGATGAAGATGGTGTCTACGATGAGGATGCGCAAGGCAATCCCATTTACAACTTCGCTTATGTCGATCAGATCTATGATGGTTTGCTGCAGAATGGTGTGCGGCCATTTTTCGAAATCAGTTTCATGCCGAGGAAACTGGCGCTGCGGCAGGATGTGCATCCTTTCTGGTATAAGCAGATCGTCTCGCCGCCAAAAGACTACAAGAAATGGGATAATCTTATCCATGCGCTGGCACAACACCTGGTAGATCGCTACGGGATCGACGAAGTAAGTAAGTGGTATTTCGAAGTGTGGAATGAACCTAACATCGATTTCTGGACGGGTGAGCCGAAGCAGGCTACTTACTTCGAGTTATACGACCATACGGCAAGAGCTCTGAAGGCAGTAAGTCCGCGTCTGCGTGTCGGTGGGCCTGCAACCTCATCCGCACACTGGGTAGATGCGTTTATTCAGCACGTTGCGGCGGAGAATGTTCCCACTGACTTCATTTCCAGTCACGGCTATGCCGATGACACTGTACAGGATCTCTTCGGAACAAGTGAAGATATCCCGATGGATCAAAGGGTGTGCCGGGCCATTAAGAAGGTGCATGATCAAATTGCGTCTTCGCCACGTCCTGGTTTGCCCTTGATGTGGACCGAGTGGAATGTTCCATCCTTCGGAATGCTTCATGCCAGAGATACAACGTATGTGGGCGCCGCGCTTGCCGATGACATACGGCAATGTGATGGGCTCGTGGATATGATGTCATTCTGGACGTTCAGCGACGTATTTGAGGAGAACGGGCCCAGGAGTGAGCCTTTTGATGGAGGCTTCGGCTTAGTTGCGCTCGGCGGTATTAAGAAGCCGAGTTACAGTGCGTTTGCATTACTGCATAAGTTGGGGCCGGAGCGGGTGGTAGAGGGATCGGACCCATCTAACATTCTAGTTACTCGCGAGCGCGACGGTTCCCTGGTTATTGCTGCGTGGAATCTGGTTGATCCTGACAAGAAGGGATCCGCGCTTCCGATCGAGTTCGAGATTCACGGCGTGCCTTCAAACAGCCGCGTTCGCGTGAGCCGCGCCGATTCGGAACATGGAAACACCCTGGCCGCTTATCAGAAGATGGGCAGCCCGCAGTATCCAACGCGGGCGCAAGTGAGCGAACTGAATCGTGTGGCGGAAGACTCTCCGGTGCAAAGTATGCGACTATCGAAAGGATTGATCGAATTACAAGTGCCAGTGAACGGCGTCTTATTGCTTGAAGTGCTCAAGAAGTAGGTCTTAGTTGCTCTTCCTCGTTCTTCCTCTTCGAAAAGCGGAGCCGCAGTGAGCGGTAGAAGCCCGAGATATTGGCCTCGAATTCAGACAAGCTCATGTGGGCGGTTACGTGGACTCGCGGAATGGCGAAGCGATAATTCGTAGCGCCGAAGCCGCCCCCCGTGTTCATGAAGGCGCACCGGAAACCGGCTCGCTCTGCGAAGTTCAAATCTCGTCGAGTGACAGTTGCAGTATTTCCGAAGGGGTAGCCGAAGGCCCATACCGGCTGCCCCAGAGCTTTTTCGAGGACAGTTTTGCTTCCAGAAATTTCCTGCCAGGCGAGGTCGTCTGAAGCGCGGGCGAATATTGGGTGCGAGAGACTGTGGGCGCCGACGCCCATTCCGGCTGCGGCGAGCTGCTGCAAGCCAGATTTGTCAAGGGTAAGAAATCTGGCTGCCAGGCGCGTGTCTTCGACGAATTTCGATCTCCAGTTTTCTGAAAGACCCAACTGCTGCTGGATACGGTTCAGAAATTCGCGCCTCGATGGTGCGCTGAATTGCGAGAAGTTTTCTACTAAGCTCCACCAGAAGGCGTGTCGTTGTTTCGGCCTCGGTGAAACGTTGTTGATACTGATGCCCGCTTCCGGCAGGTTCAACGCGATCGGCCCGGCTGCGTCTAAGACCATGAGGTAGAGTTCCTCGTACCAGAGCATGGAAGGCGTCGGTTCAGCAGACGCGCCGGTGGCAAAGAAGAGGCACGATAAGCCGAAGTCGTGCAGGATGGGAACCATTTCCGTGAGCGTGTTGCGAAGCGCGTCGTCACAAGTCAAAAGGATGGAACGCGGAGGGAGCGACTGCTTTACGGCAGCGCGTTTCTCTTGAGAACTTTTCCCATCGCCGCTTTTTTCCTCACTCCATTGCAGTTCAGACCAACGCAAGAATTCGTCGGGAGTGATCACATGATAACGCCGCTTTAGAAGCTCGAGCTGGCGGCGCAGCGCCTCGGCGTGCATGAGGTTGCCATCCAGCGCGGAATTTCTGATTTCATATCCTGATGGGAATACGCCGTGATAGGTGACGACCGCTGGGCCATCACCCGCCGCGTGGCGCAGGTAGCCGCTCTTCGATAACGCCGGAAAAACCAAGTGCTTCAGGGCGGGGCTGACGAATCTCAAGGTGCCTTTCGAAGTCAGGGAAATTCTAGCGCAGCGGGCCTACTTCGATAGTCAGCGTCAATAACCTGAGTCGCCGTCGAAGAACTGAAAGCTCACCGGGAAGGCGTGGTCGAGGAGATCCGATGGGTCATGCAGCATGATCGGTTCGTCGTATTGGCGCCAGTAGCCATTCGATTCTAGCGCCCGGCGCAGAATTGGAACGGCGGCGAGCGCTCGAATCCGGCAGACTTCCGGGTTGAGTCTGGCCGCCTTCGTGACCAGGTCGCACCCGACACTCCAGTCTTCCGCGTCTCCGGAGTCCACGACCAGATCGAGCACGCGAGATTCCCAGCCCGCTGATCCGATGACGAAATAACCGACAAGATCGCCCCGTCGCTTCAACAAAAATCCCTGCATTTTGGGGCGAGGACATAGCAGCAGATGATTCAGGCCCGCGAGTGTTCGCTGGCAAAACGTCCACTTGCGTTTACTGTTGGTTAATAAGGGAAGAACCGAATCATCGAATTGACTTACCTGAACGCAAGCCCACTCGCCCGCTCGATTTGTGCGAGCGCGCGTGGGATGTGTAAGTCCGTGCAGTAATCGCAGCGTCGATCTTCCGGTCATGGGACGTGTCCGAAATTCACGCCAGGGTCGCAGCCATGCGCTGTAAGTCGGAACATTTCCCATCAGTCGAAAGCCCAGGCGGGAAATAATCATTCGAGTAGGTGGCGCGCCGCCGATAACGAAAGAAGTCGGAGCCATCTCCATCAAATGACGGAAGAGCCTTATGCCTATTCCCGGGATCGATGGGTCGGCGGCCCAGTCCATCATCGTTACGCTGCGGACGGTGGCGGCGGTTGGCAGATGAAAAGTTACTGGGCAAATTCCGCAGTGGGCTGCGATCTGGCCATTTTTTTCAAGCAGGTAGCTGCGATTGCCTTCGCCTTCGGGCTGCTGGCTCAGGTACTTCCACTCCAGCAAGTCGAGGTCAGCGTGATGGTCTGATGGGTCGAACTTGTAGATGCGGATGAGGAATTGCGCGAGGGCCGCGAGGTCCTTGGGTTCGGTCGGTCGGATGGCTGCGGTCATTAGGTATTTGGATCAAATGTCGGTTCGCTGCTCCGTATGGCGGCTGAGATACCAACAAGGAGGATTGCCGGCGTGCGGGAAAACTGCGTGGACGCAAGTCTGCTGCACAGGTGGATCGAAAATAAGCTCGGCTTTGCCATCTTTATGAGCGATCGCGTCGTAATGTTCGACGGTGATGCTGCCAAAGGGCTGGCGATTAGCCGACACGCGATATCGAAAGACGCAATAATCGGTGATGTAGGCGATCAACAAGAAGACGACCAGAGCCAGCAACAAGCGCCAGATAAACGATCGCCCGACGAACGATCTTTGAGTTTCTACGGGCAGGGCGGGTCGGGCCTTGGCGGCGGATTTATTGCCATCGACTTTATTGCTATGGACGACAGTCACGGGCTGAATTATACGCGTACGCGATTTGAGCCGAAGCTGGAAGTGTTGACAATTCTTCACAAAAAAATTGACCCGATTTTGCTCTCTCGCACGTCAAAACATGGTGGAATATAAGTGTTAAGATGCAGCAGAAAGGTTCGGGGCGTAGATGTGCGTGACGCTGCGTCTTTCCTCGAAAAAACTTGTCCCGGCATCGCCCTTACAGGCGCATTTCAACTTCAAGACTAGCAGCGAACTCTCCCTGACCGATGAGGAGTGCGATTGACAGAACAACGAGTGATAGAGCGACGAACGGCGGAACAACCACCCGACTTGGTTGAGCCCGAGTTCGAGCGGGACGTGAACGGGAATTCGACGAGCCCTAAGAAGCACCGGTGGATTTGGGTGCTCGTCGCGGTGGTCTTACTGTTAGTCGCGCTGGCATGGTACGAGCGGCGCGGCACCGATCCTGCGGCGAAGGGCATGATGGACATGGCCTCGCGTCCAGTGCTGGTGTCGACCGCAGTTGCGCATCAAGGCGACATTGGAATCAACTTGAACGCGCTGGGCGCGGTTACGCCCGTCTACACCGTGACGGTGACAAGCCGTGTGCAGGGCGAGATTACGCAGGTCTACTACCACGAAGGGCAAATGGTGCAGAAGGGCGACCCGCTGATCGAGATCGATCCGCGCCCGTATCAGGCGGCGTTGACGCAGGTCGAGGGGCAGTTGGCACACGATCAGGCAGTGCTGAATGAAGCCAAAATCGACTTGGATCGCTATAAGCAAGCCTTAGACCGCAACGCCATCGCCAAGCAGCAATACGAAGATCAAGAGCAGGTCGTCTTTCAGGATCAAGGCACGGTAAAAAATGACGAGGGCCAATTGGCCAATGCCAAGGTCAACCTCGTGTACACGCATATCACCGCACCGATCGCCGGGCGGGTTGGCCTGCGGCTGGTGGATCCAGGAAATATCGTGCAGGCGAATAGCACCACTGCTCTCGTGGTGATCACGCAATTGGAGCCGATTACGGTCATTTTCAGCATTGCCGAAGATCAGCTTTCCCAGATTCAACAACAATTGCGCAAGGGGAAGAAATTGACAGTGGAGGCTTATGACCGTGATGAAAGAACCAAGCTGGCATCTGGCACATTGCTGACTCTGGATAACGTTATCGACCCAACCACTGGAACTTTGAAGCTTAAAGCTATTTTCGATAACAAGGACGGAGCTCTGTTCCCGAGCCAATTCGTGAACATCAAGCTGCTCGTCGACACGCAACATAGTGTGACTTTGATCCCGAGTCCGGCGATTCAGCGCAACGCTCAAGGAGCGTTTGTTTACGTGATTAAAGATGGGCAGACGGCCTCGCTGCGGTCAATTACTCCCGGCACTACGGATGGCACGAATACCGCCGTACAGGGGGTTGAACCGCAGGAAGTTGTCGCGGTCAACGGATTCGACAGACTGCTTGATGGGGCCAAGGTTATGGTGCGTCCGCTGGCAGGTGGTGGCAACGGCGCAGCGGGACAAAGCCAGCAGCAGCCGAGCTCAGGCAATCAATCGGCTCCGTCGGAAACGCGCGGTGGAGGAGCTTCTGGAAGCAATCCAGGAGGCAGTTCGCGGTGAGTCCGTCTCGTCCGTTCATTTTACGGCCGGTAGCGACGTCACTTTTGATGGCGGCGATCTTGCTGGCGGGCTTTGTCGCCTATCTGCAATTGCCCGTATCCGCGCTGCCTGAGGTCGATTACCCGACGATTCAGGTGGTCACGTTTTATCCCGGCGCCAGTCCCGATGTGATGGCATCGGCGGTGACCGCTCCCCTCGAACGCCAGTTCGGGCAAGTCCCCGGCCTCAATCAAATGACCTCCACGAGTTCCGATGGGAGCTCGATTATTGTTCTGCAATTTGCGCTCGAGCTGAACATCGACGTCGCCGAGCAGGAGGTGCAGGCGGCCATCAACGCGGCGCAAACCTATCTCCCTTCCGATCTGCCTGTGCCGCCGATCTATAGCAAGACGAATCCGGCCGACACGCCGATTCTGACGCTGGCGCTCTCTTCCAAAACCATGCCGCTGTCGCAGGTCGAGGACCTGGCAGATACGCGCTTCTCCCAAAAAATATCGCAGCTACCCGGCGTAGGGCTAGTCAGCATCAGTGGCGGGCAGAAACCCGCCGTCCGCGTACGCGTCAATCCAACCGCTCTGTCGTCTTACGGTATCAACCTCGAGGATGTGCGCACGGCTTTGCAGCAGACCAGCCTCGATCAGGCCATCGGGAACTTCGACGGTCCGCAGCAGGACTACCAGATTCAATCGAACGACCAGCTCCTCACCGCTGCCGATTTTGAGAAGGTCGTGATCGCCTACCACAACGGATCCCCAGTCAAACTTTCGGATGTGGCTACTGTCGACAATGACGTGGAAAATGTTCGGCAGGCTGCGTGGATGAACGAAACTCCCGCGGTCATCGTGAATATTCAACGCCAGCCTGGGGCGAACATCATCCAGGTGGTCGATCGCATCAAGAAGCTTCTGCCGCTGCTCAAGAGCAATCTCCCCGCCGCCATTCAAATCGATGAACTGACGGACCGTACCACGACCATCCGGGCATCGGTCAAGGACGTTGAGTTTGAACTCATGCTCACCGTGGCGCTGGTCGTCATGGTTATTTTTCTTTTCTTACGCAACGTATCGGCGACGATTATTCCGAGCGTTGCCGTTCCGCTCTCCATTGTCGGAACGTTCGGTGTGATGTATCTCGCTGGCTTCAGCTTGAACAATCTCACACTGATGGCTCTCACCATTTCGACGGGCTTTGTGGTCGACGATGCCATCGTGATGATCGAAAACATCATTCGCTTCATCGAAGAGGGAGATCCGCCGCTCGAAGCGGCGCTCAAAGGTTCGGAGCAAATCGGTTTCACCATCGTATCGCTGACGATTTCTCTGATTGCCGTGCTGATTCCGCTCCTCTTTATGGGCGACATCGTGGGCCGGCTTTTCCGCGAATTTGCGATTACGTTGAGTGTGACCATTCTCGTCTCGGCGGTGGTTTCGCTGACGCTTACGCCGATGATGTGCTCGCGTCTTTTGAAAAGCACACATGGGCAAAAGCAAACCCGTTTCTACGAAGTTTCGGAGAACGCTTTCGAGCGCATCATTGCCTTTTACGGCAGAACGTTGAAGTGGGTGCTGCAACGCCAAACCGCAACACTGCTGGTAGCCGCCGCTACGTTAGTCCTGACGATCGTTCTTTATGTCATCGTGCCGAAGGGCTTTTTCCCGGTGCAAGACACGGGCATTATTCAGGGCATTTCAGAAGCCACGCAGTCCATTTCTTTTCCCGCCATGTCGGAGAAGCAGCAACAACTGACTCATTTGATATTGCAGGATCCAGCGGTGGAAAGTCTTTCGTCGTTCATCGGGATTGACGGGACGAATACGACATTGAACAGCGGGCGCATCCAGATTAATTTGAAGCCGCTCGAAGATCGCCACATCAACGCCTCGGATGTAATCCGGCGCTTGCAGCCGAAGCTTGAAAAGATCGATGGCATCACGCTTTACATGCAGCCGGTGCAGGACCTCACGGTTGAAGATCGCGTGAGCCGCACGCAATATCAGTACACCCTGGAAGATCCCGATCAGCGCGAGCTGAATTTTTGGACGGCCAAGCTGATGGCCAAATTGCAGACCATTCCGGAACTGCGCGATCTCGCTACCGACCAGCAAACATCAGGCCTCGCGGCTTCGCTGACCATCGACCGGGTGACAGCCTCGCGCATGGGCATTACACCCCAGGCGATCGACCAGTTGCTCTACGATGCATATGGCCAGCGGCAGGTTTCGACGCTCTACACGCAGTTGAACCAATACCACATCGTGCTGGAGACGCTGCCCGAGTATCAGAAGAATCCTACGAAATTGCAGGACATCTACGTACGCTCAGCCCTGGCGCCGTCGGCGCTTACTACGAGTTCTGGCACGGGGACGGTCACTGCCACCACCGCTTCCGGCAATTCCGCTTCGTCAGCATCGCCAAGTCCTTCTGCCGCGCCGAACACTGCCACCAGTTCCGGTTCGGCCAATCCCAGCGCGGTTGCTTCGGTGAACGGCGGCGGCATTCCGTTGAGCGCCATTACCCGGTTTGAAATGAAGAGCAGTCCGCTCTCGGTCAATCATCAGGGACAATTTCCTGTGGTGACCATCTCATTTAACCTGGCGCCGGGCGCGTCGCTGGGCGAAGCGACCAAGGCCATCGACAAAGCTCAGAAGGAGATTGGCATGCCGCTGAGTGTGCAGAGCGCGTTTCAGGGAACTGCCGCTTCCTTTCAAGCTTCGCTGTCGAATGAGCCGATCTTGATTTTGGCGGCGTTAATCACTGTCTACATCGTGCTCGGCGTTCTCTATGAAAGCTACATTCACCCCATCACCATTCTGTCGACGTTGCCGTCAGCAGGAGTGGGTGCGATTCTTGCGTTGCTAATTTGCGGACAGGAACTCAGCGTGGTCGCGCTGATTGGCATCATCCTTCTGATAGGCATCGTCAAGAAAAACGGAATCATGATGATCGACTTTGCGCTGGAGGCGGAGCGCAAAGAGGGCAAGAGGCCAGAAGACGCAATTTACGAAGCGTGCCTGCTGCGTTTCCGTCCCATCATGATGACCACAATGGCCGCGCTGTTGGGCGGATTGCCGCTAGCCCTCGGCACCGGCATCGGTTCCGAACTTCGGAAACCCCTGGGCATATCGATGGTTGGCGGCTTGATCCTGAGTCAAGTGTTGACGCTGTATACGACACCAGTGATTTACATCTTCTTCGACCGGCTGGCGCATCGTTGGTCTTCGCGCCATGCTCGGGATAGTGGACCGGAGGCCGTGCCCGCTGATTAGCGTGGATTAATTACGATGAGTCTCTCTTCTCCATTTATTCGGCGGCCGGTAGCGACTACGCTCCTCACCTTAGCCGTTGCAATGGCGGGAGCGGTGGCCTTCACCCAACTCCCCGTCTCGCCGCTACCGCAAGTTGATTTCCCCACCATTGCAGTGGGCGCCAGCTTGCCCGGAGCCAGCCCCGAAATCATGGCTTCCTCCATCGCAACCCCGTTAGAACGCCAGTTCGGAAGAATTGCCGGCATCACCGAGATGACGTCCTCCAGTAATCTCGGCACAACCAGCATCGTTCTGCAGTTCGATTTGAACCGTAACATAGATGGCGCGGCACGCGACGTTCAGGCTGCCATCAATGCCGCGCGCAGTTACCTGCCTTCGAATCTTCCGGGTAATCCAACTTACCGCAAGGTCAACCCTGCCGATTCTCCCATCATGGTCCTGGGCCTTACCTCCCCGGTGTACGATCGCGGAGCGCTGTACGACGCCGCCTCCACCATCATGCAGCAGCGCCTTTCCCAGATTCAGGGAGTGGGTCAGGTCAATGTGGGCGGCAGTTCGCTGCCCGCAGTGCGCGTGGATGTCAATCCCACGCAACTCAATAGTTATGGCCTCGGATTGCAGGACGTGGCCTCCATGCTGAGTTCGCAGAACGCCAACAGTCCGAAGGGGCAAATGGCTGATAACAACACGAGCGCCGACATCGTAACCAATGACCAGCTTCTGAAAGCGGCCAGTTACATGCCACTCGTGGTCGGCTACCACAATGGCGCCGCCGTGAAGCTGTCCGATATTGCAAATGTCACCGACGCTACCGAAAACATTCGCGCCGCTGGTTTCATCAACGGCAAGCCTTCCGTCCTCATTATCATTTACCGCCAGCCCGGCGCGAACATCATCGATACCGTGGACCGCATCCGCAGCGCGCTCCCCTCGCTCAAGGCTTCGATTCCCTCCGCCATCGACGTCACCATCGCGGTCGACCGCACCCAGACCATTCGCGCTTCCGTGCGCGACGTCGAGCGTACCCTCATCGTCTCCATTATGCTGGTGATTCTGGTCGTCTTCGTCTTTCTGCGGAGCGGCCGCGCCACCCTGATTCCCGCCGTCGCCGTTCCTGTCTCCCTGATCGGCACCTTCGGCGTCATGTACCTCTGCCACTACAGCATCGATAACCTCTCGCTCATGGCGCTCACCATTTCCACCGGTTTCGTGGTCGACGATGCCATCGTGGTCATCGAAAATATCACCCGTTATCTTGAGCAGGGCATGAAGCCCATGCAGGCCGCGCTCAAGGGCGCCAGTGAAATCGGTTTCACCGTTCTCTCCATCAGCATCTCTCTGGTGGCCGTCTTTATCCCCATTTTGCTCATGGGCGGAATCGTCGGTCGCCTCTTTCGCGAGTTCGCCGTTACTCTTTCCGTCGCCATCCTGGTATCCCTTGCGATTTCTTTAACCACCACGCCCATGATGTGTTCCCGCCTGCTCCGCCATGTCAAAGAGGAGGAGCACGGTGCTGCTTACCGGCTCAGCGAGCGCGCCTTCACTTCACTTTTGGGCTTCTACGAACGCAGCCTGGGATGGGTCCTCGAACATCCCGGCATCACCCTGGCCGTTCTTTTTTTAACTGTCGGGCTCAACATCTATCTGTTCTGGATTGTCCCCAAGGGATTTTTCCCGCAGCAAGATAACGGCGTCGTTTTCGGAGGCATCCAGGGTCCGCAGGATACTTCTTTTCAAGCCATGCAAAAGGCTACGCAGCGTATTGTCGACGTTGTCAAAGCGGATCCCGGCGTTGCCAACGCCATGGCATTCACCGGTGGCGGCGGCTCCACCAATGGCGGCTTTATCTTCGTAGGTCTGAAGCCTTTTAATCAACGCAATGCCACTTCCAGCCAGATTGTGGATCGCCTTCGCCCCAAACTTTTTGCCGTGCAGGGCGCAAACACTTTTATGCAGGCTTCGCAGGACCTCCGTATCGGCGGACGGGGAAGCAGCGCCCAATACCAGTACACTATTCAGAGCGACAATCTGCAGGATCTGGTGCAGTGGGGCCCTGTGCTTCTCCAGAATATGCGGAAAATACGCATACTAACGGACGTCAATACCGACCAGCAAAACAGCGGACTTCAGAGCATGCTCACTTACGACCGTGCCACCGCTTCCCGCCTCGGCATCACTCCTGAGATGATCGATAACTCGCTCTACGAGGCCTTCGGCCAGGCCCAGGTTTCGACCATGTACACCAATATCAACCAGTACCACGTCGTGCTCGAAGTCGAACCGAAATTCTGGCAGTCGCCGGTGAGCCTGGACGACGTCTACTTACGGGCCGCGCAAGGAAGGGTCATTCCCTTAAGCGCCATCGCACATTACGAAACCAGAACCGCTCCTCTCGCCGTGAATCACCAGGGGCAATATCCCTCGGTGACTATTTCCTTCAATCTGGCCCCGGGCGTGGCTCTCAGCGACGCTGCCGGCGCCATTCTGGCCATGGAGCAAAAAATCGGAATGCCCGACACCGTTACTGGCATGTTCTCCGGCACCCTGCAGCAATTTCAGGCGACCAAGGATTCCATGCCGATTCTCATCATCGCCGCGCTTCTGGCCGTTTACATAGTTCTCGGCATTCTCTACGAGAGTTTCATCCATCCCCTCACCATTATTTCCACTCTGCCCTCGGCCGGAGTGGGCGCCGTCCTCGCGCTCATGATCTTTCACATGGATCTGAGCATCATCGCCATAATCGGCGTGATTCTCTTAATCGGCATCGTCAAGAAGAACGCGATCCTGATGATCGACTTCGCCCTGGCCGCGGAGCGCATCGACGGCAAGAGCTCGCGCGATGCGATTTATCAGGCCTGCGTCCTGCGCTTCCGGCCCATTCTGATGACCACTATGGCTGCCCTCTTTGGCGCATTGCCGCTGGCCCTCGGTAGAGGCACGGGCTCTGAACTCCGCACTCCTCTGGGCATTACGATTATCGGCGGGCTGATTCTGAGTCAAATGCTTACCCTCTACACCACGCCGGTGGTTTATCTTTCCCTAGACCGCCTGCGAGTGAAATGGCTGCGGGCACATGGAAAATTTGAGGGACAGAGAGAGATTGAATCCTTTGGATGATGATCTCTATGCGCGAACCACTTCACAAGCGCGCAACTCGCGTAGCATACTAAGGAGTTTCACCCAGCGATGAAGGCAACAAACAAAATTCGAGCGGCGGCCGCGCTTCTCTGCGGCACGCTTTTTCTCCCAGGATGCGTCGTCGGGCCGCATTATCATCGACCGTCGGTCGATACACCGGGGACATTCAAAGAAGTGACACCCGACGATCTCAAGAAAATGGATGGCTGGAAGGTTGCCCAGCCGCAGGACAGCGCTCTGCACGACAAGTGGTGGGGGATTTTTGGCGATCCGCAGTTGAACGCGCTCGAAGGGCAAGTCAGCATCAACAATCAGAACGTCGCGGCGGCCTTCGCCAATTTCATGGCGGCGCGCGCAATCGTGCGCGAGGCTCGCGCGCAATATTTTCCGACAGTCAGCGTTGCCCCGGGCATCACTTATCAGCATCAACCCTCTTCTTCGGGCATTGCGCCGAGCGCAGCTGCCGGGGCTACTTTTACCGAATATTCTTTACCCTTTGACGCTTCCTGGACGCCTGATTTATTTGGCCGCGTGCGCAACCAGGTTCGTGCCAACGTCGCCAGCGCGCAAGCCAGTGCGGCCGACTTGGAGAACACGCGCTTGACCGCGCAAGCCGAACTGGCAGTCGATTACTTTCAATTGCGCGGGCAGGATGCTCTCAAAGAACTCCTCGACGCGACCGTGAAGGCGTATCAAGAGTCCTTGAACCTGACCAAGGCGCTCTACGAAACCGGCATCGACTCTGATGAATCGGTAGCGCAGGCCGAAACTCAGCTCGAAGCAACCGAGGCGCTAGACACGAATCTTGGCATCCTGCGGGCTCAGTACGAGCACGCGATTGCGCTTCTGGTTGGCAAACCTGCTTCTGCCTTTTCAGTCGCGGTCGAGCCTTTGAAGACTCCACCGCCCGCGATTCCGATTGGCGTTCCATCGCAACTGTTGGAGCGCCGGCCGGATGTGGCCGCGAACGAACGCCTGATGGCTCAGGCCAATGCATTAATCGGCGTCCAGCAAGCCGCCTATTATCCGACGCTGACGCTTAGCGCCTCTGCGGGTTTTGAATCTACGAGCGCCTCGCAGTGGTTCACCTGGCCCAGCCGATTCTTCTCTGTCGGCCCGTCGCTCTCCGAGTTGATTTACGATGGCGGCCTTCGCCGCGCCACCGTCGAACAATATCGCGCGCAATATGATGCGGCGGTGGCCAACTACCGCAACACCGTGCTCACCGCGTTTGAACAAGTCGAGGATAATCTCGCCGGCCTGCGCGTTCTCTCCACAGAAATTCAGCAGCAGGATGTAGCGATCCAGTCCGCGCAGCGCGCACTGACGCTGGCCACGGATCGCTACCGCCTCGGCATCGACCCCTACCTCAACGTCATCACCGCACAGACCACGCTCTTCAGCAATCAACAAACGGCGGTAAATTTGCGGATCACCCAGATTGTCGACAGCGTGCAACTGGTCGAGGCGCTAGGCGGAGGATGGGATGCTTCCACGCTTCCAACGTCGCAGCAGATTATTTCGCGAGGAACGCCATTGACTCCAACCACTACCGCCGAATCGCCCGCGACGCAAACGCCTGCGTCCCCGCCCCCCGCATCGACAGCTCCTTAGCAGGACAGGAAGATAGATGATTCGAGTTGGATTCCCTCTGGACGCTGCGGCTTAGCCCTCGTTTGTTCGCTGTTTGTTCGCTCTATAATTCAATTGTTGTACATTATTGCGCGTACATTTTAGCCACTACAAATGTTCCACGTGGAACATTTGTACGTACATTATTGGCGGCCGAGCTTGGCTAACTGGCCAGTGCCGTTCTTTCCCTCGCTGCTTTTGCCTCCTTGGCGGCGTCGGAGGCTCGTTCCCTTTCTCCCACTTCATCAAGCTGCAGATCCTTCGTCTCAGGGGAATAGAGCAGGCTGACGAAGGTCATGATCGCGCCAACCGTCAAAACGACCGACGGCGACAACCACAAATCCTGCTTCTCGATAGCGGCAATAAATGGAATCTTATGCGCCCACCACACGTAAGCGCTGAACCAGGCACCGAGCAGCGCTCCCGAAGAATATCCAAAGCCAACGCCGGCAGCGCGCCGGCGCGTTGGGAAGCGTTCGCAGAGATAAGCGGGAACGACTCCCCAAGCCAACTTAAGCATGGCGGCCATCACGGTGCCGAGGACGGCCATCCACAAATTGCGAGCAATAGCGGCGTGATAGAGAACGTAGAAGACGGGAATTCCAAAGACGACCAGAAAAGCGCAATACCACTGCGTCAATATCTTCCTGCCGGTTCGATCCGACAGCCAGCCGTAGAAGTTATAGCCAAGGAATGCCATGAACAGAGCGAAACCGTAAATCAAGCTGTAGGTCGTGGTGTCAAAGCCGCGGCCTTTGAGCGTCAGGATGTTGGGAAGGAATCCGTAGACGGAGTAATCGGTAAGAAACAATCCCGTCATAAAGAAGAAGACCTGAAGGAAATCCCAAAGTTGAGGCGGCTTAAATAGGCTCAAGAACGGAGATTTCTCGATCTTGCCGCGAGCTTTGGCCTTTTCGAATTCCGGCGACTCATGCAGGCTGCTGCGAATATAGAGCGCCAGGAATACGGGAATAACGCCGGTCATGAAAACAATCCGCCATCCGTAGGCGAGCATGGTTTCTTTGGTGGTGAGATACGAAACAAGGGCAAAGACCAGCGAGCCGAAGACATAGCCGAGGGGAAATCCCGATTGGATGAATCCGCCAATCGCTCCGCGTCTCTTTTGCGGAGCATATTCGATGGCGAACGTGTGACCCACTGCGTATTCGCCGCCGAAGAAGATTCCCATCAATAAGCGCAGACAACAGAAGGCGACGTAGGACCAGACTCCGATCTGCGCGTAGGTCGGCAAAAAGCCGCCGAGCAGCGACATCACGCCCACGCCGCCGATGGTGAAAACCAGGAGGAACTGGCGTCCAATCTTGTCGGCATAGCGTCCGAAGATAGCCGAGCCGATGGGCCTCGCGGCCATGGTGATCGAATAGGTGAACACAATCACGATGTATTGCCAGGCGGCGCTGCCTTTCGGCGAAATGAAAACCTTGACCAGAATTGGCGCCATGATCAGAACGAGCGCCATGTCGTAGGCGTCAAGCATGAATCCCAGAAACTGGGAAATCATGGCCATCTTTGCATCTCTGGATAACTGTTGCTCGGGCATAGAAAACTCCTCGTCGTGGAGGTGGGCCGTAGTGCGCGCTAGATATAGCACATCCGCGAAAGCCGACCCGCGATCCGCGTCACACGGGCTTGAGGCGGTGCGCACGAAAGCGGCTACGGCCGATTCGCAAGCGCGGTGCCGACAGCGCTTGGCATATTATCAGCAAATAAGGATGGATTTCAGTTTCTTTGGGAAAACCTGAAAAGGCGACGGTCGCGACCATGCTGGCGGGCCTGTGCACGTTTCTCAGCGTCTACAGCACACAACCGTTGCTGCCGCTCTTGCGCCAGATTTTCCATGCCTCCGAGTTCGAAGTCAGCCTCACGGTTAGCGCTACCATTTTCGCCACCGCTCTGACGGCTCCCATCATCGGCATGATTGCCGAGCGCCGCGGTCGCAAGAAGGTCATCGTCCCATCGCTGTTCTTGCTGACCATTCCTACCGCCCTGGCCGCGACTTCCAGCAGCCTGAGCGCACTCATCTTCTGGCGCTTTGCCCAGGGTTTATTTGTGCCCGGCGTAATCGCGGTCATGCTCGCCTATATCAACGAAGAGTGGGCAGGGCGCGGCGTGGGGCGTGCCATGTCTTCGTATGTGACCGGCACAGTGATTGGAGGATTTCTCGGACGCTTTCTTTCCGGCATTATTGCCACCCACTGGCATTGGCGCGCCAGTTTCCTGGTGATTGCTGCGCTCAACCTCATCGGCGCGATTATTGTCCGCGCGTGGCTCCCGCTGGCAGAGAACTTTGTGCGCGCCGAGCACTGGCAGCAGGTTGTCGATCATGCGAAACAACATCTGCGCAGCGTGCGGCTGCTGGCCAACTTCGGCATGGGAGCGACCGCGCTCTTCGCGCTGGTCGGATGCTTCACCTATGCGAACTTCTATCTTGCCGCTCCTCCATTTCGCTTGAATTCAGCGCAACTGGGCAGCATCTTCTTTGTCTATCTGCTCGGAGCGGTCATCACGCCGCAGTCCGGGCGCTTCCTCGATCACTTTGGCTTCCGACGGACCACGATTCTCTATTGCGCCATGATGATTGCAGGATTGCTTTTCACCTTGGTGAGATCTTTGCCGGTCATCATCATAGGCCTGGCTATATTTTCTTCAGGTGTTTTCGTCGGTCAGGCCGCCGCCACCGTACAGACGGGCGCAATCGCGGGTCGCGCGCGCTCTTCTGCCGCCGGGCTCTACGTGGCCTTCTACTACCTAGGAGGCAGCATAGGCGCGACCTTGACCGGCCTGTTCTGGCGCTGGAAGGGATGGCCGGGTTGCGTCATGTTATTGGCAGGTGCTTCGCTGCTGAGTTTGTGGCTGGCGCGCGTCAGCAGTCGTCCGCCTGACCAACTAGATTCTACAGAGATCGAATTGGTCGGCGACTAAGCGACGACTCGACGCGCTCTGCTCGCACACCTTCTGATCCCACCGCTAATTTCACTGCATAGATTTGCGCCCATAGCTTGTATCAATGTGAGACGAATGCGCATGTTACTAAAGGCCACTTGTCAATTTGGCCGTACGTTACGTTGCCCAGGTTATTGATTGTGCAGTATCAGTTATGCGACACGGGCCGCGATATTCATCTCACACTGAGACCATAGGGCTAGAAAATGAAGCAAACTTACTACTTTGCCGCTTGGACCGACAGCGGTTGTCTCCTAGGATGCGACCACCAACACCAAACTGTAACGTCAGCAGCCGCCTGTATCAACATGCCGGGCGGCTACGTTGCGGCCGTTGAAACCTCCCTACGCGAATTGACAGAGTGGGAAGAGGCTGAGTTTCAAATGGCCAAGTACGGCATTGGCGGGGAGCCGCCGAAAGATAAGAATCCCGTCAGGCAGTTGGGTTGGCTCCCGATCAAGAGATACACCTGATCTCGACAGGGTTTCGAATGGCTTTGTCCGTGACTTGATCAAAGACCGCTGCCGAGCGCTGGCGGATGCTCGCCTCTATTGCTCGGGACTTTACAGTTTGCTTGAAAAACTTTCGCAATTGGCTAGAAGCTGGCCTCAGGCGCTAAAGCGCGGACACATTCTCCAGGACTTACGGCACGAGTAAAACTCGTGCCCTTCCCGAAGCCCAATCAAAGTGGAGTTTTTCGGGAAACTAGTTTAAGGCGTCTCCGCCGAAATGTGGCCTGCGGGCAACTCGAGCATTTCCTCTTGCAACTAAAAGATTAGTTACTTTTTGCTTCCTGCCGCGTCTAAGGAAAAAGGAGGGCTGGCGGTGCCGCCGAGACAATCAGGAACGTTGACGGAAGCTGAGCTGAGGATCATGAACGTGCTCTGGGTGAAGGGCTCGGGCACGGTTCAGCAAGTCCTTGATTCTATTACGGAAAAGCCTGCCATCGCCTACAACTCCGTTCTTACCACCATCCGTGTGCTGGAAAGAAAAGGATACTTGAAGCATCTAAAAGATGGGCGAGCGCACGTGTATTCCCCGGTGGTGGGGCAGCAGGAAGCGACGCGGTCGGAGATCCGCCATCTGGTGAGCCGTTTTTTTAAGAATTCTGAAGAGCAGCTTGTTCTGAATCTGCTGGAAGACCAAGGTCTTGAGGCAGAGGAGATTGGCCGGTTGCGGCAGATGCTAACGCAGAAAGACGTGACGCAGAAGGATACGACGCAGAAGAGCGCGATCAGGAGCGATGCGAAATGAACTGGCTTCCCCTGCAGACAGCAGCGCAGTTTTCGGTCGAGCACATTCTTAATGTGCTTCCGGAAGGTTTGCTGATCGCATTTTTTGCGTGGGGATTGCTGCGCATTCTCCGCGGGCAGAATTCAGGAACACGATTCGCGGTCTGGTTCCTGGCATTACTCGCAATTGCGGCGTTGCCTTTGCTCGGCGGCATTAGCAATGGTCATACGATTCTTGGGGCGGGGACGGCGCCGGGAGCATGGGGAAGCATGCATCCCGCGATCAACCTCCCCGCCCGCTGGGCGCTGTTTGTTTTTCTGATCTGGGCCGCGGGCGTGGGCTTGGCGATGGCGCGCCTAGCGTCGGGACTTTGGCGCCTGGGAAGGCTGCGCCGGAGCTGCAAGCAGATCGACGCCGCTGACTTCGATCCAACTCTGCGCAAGACTTTAGAGGCGATCAGCGCGGCGGGGGCGACGGTCGCATCTTCTGAGAGTGTGCGCGTACCGTCTGCGATCGGTTTCTGGAAGCGGACCATCGTTTTGCCAGCGTGGGCGTTGCGCGAGATGGCGGCTGAAGATCTTAACGTGATCCTGCTGCATGAGTTCGCGCATCTGCGGCGCGGGGATGACTGGACCAATCTTATTCAGAAGGTGGTGCGCGGGCTTTTCTTTTTTCATCCCGCGGTGTGGTGGATTGAAAACCGGCTCTCGGTGGAACGGGAAATGGCTTGCGACGATGCGGTGCTGGCGGAGACTTCGAATCCGCACGGATATGCCAGTTGCCTGGTATCGCTGTTGGAGAAAAGCCTGGCGCATCGCCCGGCGAATGGCCAATTATCGATGGTGCAAGCAGCTGTGCATAGGGCTCGTGAAGCTTCGCTGCGGTTGGCGCGCATTCTCGATACGAAACGGCCCGCGGCCACGCGCGTGTGGAAGCCAGCATTGGGTATGGTTGTGGTTTTCTTCATAGGTTGCCTTGCGGTGTTGCCGCGCGCGCCGCAGTTCATTGCCATTGACCGAGGTGCGAACGATGTTGGCATACTGGCGAGCATAGTCGGTCAGGGTAACGCCGTCGCAGTTGGCCAGCGGTCTTCGCCAATGGCGACTGTGATTCCCGCGTCATTTCATACCGACAGAGCGATGTTGGCGACACGGCGGGAGGCGGCAACTCCTAAGCTTGTTCATGCGCACCTCCGAACGAAGGATGCTGCTGCAAGTCAGCTCTCGGAGCCCCCGGCAATCGCAACGCGGATGAATTTGGATCAACCGACGACGCGCGAAGGATTAGTCGCGATCAATTTCAATGCAGTTGCAGCTCAGGAAAATGCGCCAGAATTCCGAACACTGGTACTCATTGAAACTTCGCAGTATAGGACTGCCGATGCGACAGTTTGGAGCGTGCAGGTTTGGCAGGTGACAATGCCTAGCGCGATGGCCGCGCGATTGGCTCGTATGCCGGTAGCCAGCAAGATTTAGTAGCAAAATTTTTTGCAATCAACAACTAGATAATTAGTTGTAAATGATTAGAACCATCAATCAGTTACACATTAAGTCAGCTACACAAGGAGAAAAGAAATGAAGAAGTGGCTAGCAGGTTGTAAAACAACAATGACCCGGCGTCTCTTGGTGGGCGCGTTGGCCGTTGCAGTGGTGGGGACAGTAGCGACGTTGAACTTCACGAAGTCTGCGACCGCAGCGGCGGCTCCCACTCCGGCAGCGGCGGCGCTTGATGACAACAGTGTGGGAGCCTTGCTTACGCTCGACCAGGCTATGGAAACGCTCGCGGCGCGAGTTACGCCGGCAGTCGTAAACGTCACAGTCGTATCGAAGGCTCACGAGCAGCAAGGCGGCATGGAAGGTACGCCTGACATGCAGCAATTCTTTGGACCGGACGGTCCGATCGGCGGCCAGGGCAATCAGTTTGGCCGACACTTTAACTTTCAGCAGCAGCCGCAGAACCGTATTGAGCATGGTCTGGGCAGCGGCGTGATTATCTCTCCCGACGGATACATCGTCACCAACAATCACGTGATCGATGGAGCGGTTGATATTCGCGTCACTATGAGCAACCGCGAAGTCTATCCCGCAAAACTGGTCGGCGCCGATCCGCTGACCGATCTCGCGGTCATCAAGATCAAGGGAAGCAATTTTCCGAGCGTGCCGTGGGGAAATTCTGCCAGTCTGCATCCGGGGCAGACTGTGCTGGCTTTCGGCAATCCCTATGGGTTTCAGTTCACAGTGACGCGCGGCATTGTCAGCGCGCTGAATCGTCCGAATCCGGACGTAAGCGATCGCCGCAAGCCGGGTAAATTTATACAGACTGACGCCGCCATCAATCCCGGCAACTCCGGCGGAGCGTTGGTGAATGCGCATGGCGAACTCATCGGCATCAACACCTTCCTGATCTCCGGCTCGGGATCATTCTCGGGCATGGGCTTCGCGATTCCGGCGCAGATTGTGGAACCGACGGTGGAGACTCTGATTCGCGATGGCAAAGTGACACACGCGTTCATTGGAGTTTCGATTTCTGACGTCACTCCCGAAAACGCGAAGTTCTTCCAGATGAACAAAGCTGAAGGAGCAGTGGTCTCTGACGTTCAACCGGACGCGCCGGGAGCAAAAGCTGGCCTGCGCACCGGAGACGTGATCACCGAACTCGACGGCAAGCCGGTGAATGATGCCGGCCAATTGCAAATGTTGGTTGGGCAAAAGCGGCCCGGCGACACGATCCATCTGGAGGTAGTGCGTGAGAGCAAGCCGATGAGCGTGGCCGTAACGGTCGAAGCGCTCGGCGGCGACAAGGGCGCAGAGGTTGCCAGCGGCGAACACAAAGGACGTTGGGGAATGAAGTTGGCTGACCTGACGGCGGACGTCCGGAATGAACTGCAATCGCAGGATCCGAAGTTTCAGAATTCGGTTCACGGTGCGGTAGTCGAGGATGTTCTTCCTGGCAGCCCGGCGGACAATGCCGGCTTGCAGCAGGGCGACGTCATCATGGAAGTGAACCGGCACTCGACGAAATCTGCGTCCGATGTGGTGCAGGCATTGTCGAGCGTCCCGAATGGGCAGGATGCGCTGGTGCTGGTGTGGTCGAATGGAGGTAGCACGTTCCGCGTGTTGCATCCGACGCAAGGCTAACCGGAAAGCAGGAAGCTCCGTTGTGCGCGCTGCTTCCGACCGTCCTCCTGGCGGTTGGGGGCAGCGCGTATGTTTCTGTGTGAAGAGCGAGTCGGACCGAATCGGACCATTGCCGGTTAGGGATCGGAACTGGTTGCGCAGGCTGATGGGTTCGATCAACAATTCGAATTGGACTCGGCATGAAGCGAAATATTAGAGTTCTATTAGACTTCTATTAGACTTGGGTAAGGCTTCGTGCATCTTAGAAGCAAATTTGACCATCCTGAGGTACACCGTAGTAATCATTTATCCTTCGGCTATCTAAGCACTTTCAGTTTTTTAACCGATAGAATGACTTAACGTCGGATTCACATATCTTAATGGTAACGCGTCAATTGTCGGTTGCCAGTTCTCGGCGCAACGGCTGTCCTGACAACTGAAATGGAGAAACGATTTGGATCGATCGGATGAGCTGGTTCAGGATCAAGACCACGCTGCCTGTTCTCTCGACGCCAGCTATGTGCTGACGGGCGAGGAAATCGGAAACCTGGCGGCGGAACCGGGAAAGCCGGTCGAGACCCTGATGAACGTCGTCGCTTTGATTGCCCGGCGTTTTGGTACTGATGTTTGCTCGGCCTACCTGTTGGAGCCCGACCGCGCCAATCTTGTTCTGGCTGCGACTCTCGGGCTGCGCCCGGAGTGCGTGGGCAAACTGCGCATGGCCGTCAATGAAGGACTCGCTGGCCTAGTCGCAGAGCAGGTTCGCCCAGTGGCGGTTGAGCAGGCAAGGAATCATCCGAGATTCAAATACTTCATCGAAGCGGGCGAGGACGCTTACAGTTCGTTCCTGGGAGTTCCGCTGATTGACCGCGGCGTGCTGCAAGGCGTTCTCGTGGTGCAGACCATAGAAGCGCGGGCGTTCCCGGAAAACCAAATTCGGCAGCTCACCGAAGCTGCGAGCCGCGTGGCGCACGTGGTCAGCGAAGCTCGTACGCTCGACCGTTTTATCGCGCCCGTGCAGGAGCGGCTCTGGGCCCTGGCCCGCAACATGTGGTGGAGCTGGGATCATGATGCTTCGAGCTTGTTCCGCGATATCGATCCGCTGCGCTGGCGCCAGCTTAATCACAGTCCCGTCGCGCTGCTGAACGAATATCCTCTGGAAAAACTCGAAGAGCGCGCCAACGAACTAGCCCTGCACAGCCGCATCAACTACGCCTATCGCCGATTGCGCGAGTATGAGGAAACGGAGCACACCTGGGGTGGGCGTCGCGCCGGTGTTCTGCGGGCGCGTCCCGTGGCTTATTTTTCGGCCGAGTTTGGAGTGCACGAATCGCTCCCCATCTATTCTGGTGGCCTCGGTGTCCTGGCGGGCGACCATATCAAAAGCGCCTCCGATCTCGGCATCCCGCTCGTTGGCGTTGGTCTGTTTTATGGGCAAGGATATTTTCGACAGCGCCTCGATCGCGACGGTTGGCAGCGCGAGGAGTATCTGGAGACCGATGTCAATCAACTGGCCATGGAAACGGCGATTGGAAAGAATGGCCGCCCGGTCGAGGTGCAGGTCGACACTCGCCACGGTCCGATCTATGCGAAAGTTTGGCGCGCGAAAGTGGGCCGCTGCGATTTGTTTTTGCTCGACTCCGATGTCGAAGGCAACACTCCCGAAGATCGCGAGATGACCTCGCGTTTATATGGCGGTGATGGCCGGGTGCGCGTCCATCAGGAAGCACTTCTTGGCATCGGCGGTCTGCGCGCTTTGCGAGCAATTGGCATCACGCCGGGCGTGCTGCACCTGAACGAAGGCCATAGCGGATTCGCCGTTCTGGAAGCGATTCGCCAACGCATGGACGACGAAGGCATCAGCTTTGATAAGGCCGTGCCTCGGGTTGCCCGGGAAGTTGTGTTCACGACGCATACGCCCGTGCCCGCCGGGCATGATCGGTTCGATGCCGATCTGATCGAAGAACACCTTGGACCGCTGCGCGAGGCGCTGGGCTTGTCCAAAGAAAGATTTATGGGGCTAGGACGCGAGAATCCTGACAGCGACGAACGTTTTTGCATGACCGTACTTGGTCTGCGGCTTTCGCGGCGAGCCAATGCGGTTTCTTCGCTGCATGGCGAAGTCTCGCGCGCCATGTGGACCGGGCTAACTCCCGGCAAAAACGAAGACGCAGTTTCTATCGGACACATCACCAACGGCGTGCACGCCCCAACCTGGCTGGCGCCGCAGATGTTTCGCCTCTACGATCGCCACCTCGGGACGGGATGGCATCTGCACGGCAGCGAATCCAAGACCTGGGATGGCATCGAAAACGTTGACGACGGCGAGCTCTGGGAGACGCATTTCAACCTGAAGTCGCGCATGATCGAATTTGTGCGCCGCCGCGCCGTCAAGCAAGCCGCGCGCCGCGATGAACCACGCGCGGTACTGCAGCAACTGGAACGCGCTCTCACTCCTGACGCGCTGACCATCGGTTTTGCCCGCCGCTTCGCCACCTACAAGCGCGCCAACCTGATTTTGGCCGACATCGAAAAACTCGCCAGCCTGATCAATGATCCGAAACGGCCGGTGCAGTTCGTATTTGCCGGGAAGGCGCATCCGCTGGACGAACCGGGCAAGCGCGTCCTGCAACAGATTGCGCAATTGATGCGCGATCCGCATTTCGCCGAAAAATTTATCTTTGTCGAAGACTATGACATCAACGTAGGCCGCCATTTGACGCAGGGAGTCGATGTCTGGCTCAACAGTCCGCGGCGTCCGCTCGAAGCATCGGGAACCAGCGGACAGAAAGTCGTTCTCAACGGGGGGTTGAACCTTTCCGTTTTGGATGGCTGGTGGGCGGAAGCTTACGATGGCATGAACGGTTTCGCCATCGGCAACGGCAGAACTCACTCCGACATGAACGTTCACGATGCTCGCGATGGCGAAGATCTCATGCGTGTGCTGCGTGAAGAAGTGATTCCACTCTACTATCAGCGCGATCGCGACGGCCTGCCTCGTGGCTGGATCAAGCGCATGAAGCGCACCATCCGCACCCTAGGCTGGCGCTTCAATGCCGATCGCATGGTGATGGATTACACGCTGAACTGCTACGTTCCGGCAGCCGGCGGCACCTCCAGCGACGTGCGCCTGCAGATGTAATGCTCGCCTTAGCGCTGCTCGTCTACGGCGGCCCATCTTTAACCACGAAGGGCTCGTAGGCTCACGAAGGTTATCATTTCTTGATTGTCTCCTTCGTGTGCCTTAGCCTGCCCTGAGCGCAGTCGAAGGGTGACCTTCGTGGTTAACAATTTCGGAGAATCCCGCAAACACTCGTCTTTCGACTTGACAGCTTCACCAGACCATTTACTATAGATGAATAATTATGCATCATAATGGATAAATATTCCTCCATGCGGAAATTGAGACTGAAAATAAGGAAAGGAATCGATCCCCGCACGTTTGCGATTTGATGGCAGCTAAGCTTAAAACCGCGGTTCTCGGTGCAACTGGTTATTCCGGCCTCGAACTGGCGCGCATTCTAAGCCGCCATCCGCGCACCGCCAGTCCGTTGCTTTTGCGGCGCACAGCGGAGACAGATCCGGAAAGCGCGGAACCAAGAAAGAAATCCGCGACAGCCTCTGCTGCCTCGCCGCCTATTTCCGGCAACGGCCATGCTCACGTCGAGCCCTTTTCCTGGTCCACGCTTAAGCAGCATGGCGTGGAACTCTTGTTTCTAGCCACGCCGCACGCCGTCTCTCGCGAGCTGGTTCCCGACGCGATTTCTCGCGGGCTGTGCGTCGTCGATCTGAGTGGTGCATGGCGACTGAAGCAGGAAGAGCATCGCGCCATCTACCGGTTCAAAGATGCCGACGTGAAGACTGCGGCCGAGCTGACTGAGCGTGCCGTATACGGTTTGCCCGAACTGAATGCGGGCCAGATCAAGTCATCTACGCTGGTGGCGAATCCCGGTTGTTATGCGACTTCGGTCATTCTGGCGCTCGCGCCTTTACTGTTCGCCGGGTTGGTCGATTTGAATCGCGGCATCATCTCGGATTCGAAGTCGGGTGTATCCGGCGCTGGCAAAGAGCCTACGGCGCGCACACACTTCGTGTCGGTAGCGGATAATTTTTCCGCCTACTCGGTCTTCGGGCACCGTCACACCGGCGAGATTCTTGAGCAACTGGCGCTCGACTCGAGTCAGTTCATTTTTACACCGCATCTTTTGCCAATTCCACGCGGGATTCTTTCGACGATTTACGTGTATTTGAAACGCAAGATGACAGCCGCCAAAATTCAAAGCTGTCTTCAGGATTTCTACGCAGGGAAGAAGTGGGTGCGTGTTTTCCCGGCATCGACTTTGCCGGAGATTCAATTCTCCGTCCACACCAATTATTGCGACATCGGCTTCTCTCTCGCGGACGACGGGCGCCGGCTCATTCTGGTTTCCTGTCTCGACAATCTGCTCAAGGGCGCAGCGGGTCAGGCGGTGCAGAACATGAATCTCATGTATGGATGGGATGAGGCCGAAGGTTTGCAATGAAGATTGTGGTCAAAATCGGCGGCAAGGCGCTCGAGGATAAAAGCACGCTGCAGAAATGCGCGAAGGCAGTGGTGTTGCTTTCCCAGGATGGACACCAGGTGGCCGTTGTCCACGGCGGCGGCAGCGCGTTGACGCGGACGCTCGAGCTGCTCGGGAAGAAAAGTGACTTCGTGCACGGCCTGCGCGTTACCGACGCCGAAACGCGGGACGTCGCGTTGATGGTGCTCGCCGGCATCGTGAACAAAAGCCTGGTGGCGGCAATCGCTGCTGCCGGCCAACCGGCAATTGGGCTTTGTGGCGGAGACGGCGGAGTCTTTCGCGCCCGCAAGAAACAGGATGCTGAATTCGACCTGGGATTTGTCGGCGAAATTTGTTTTTCTGAACCGCGCTGGCTCAAAGCGATCTGGGCAGAAGGCGGTATCCCTGTGCTGTCGTCGCTGGCGCTCGGCGGCGACGGCCAATACTACAACGTGAATGCCGACCAGATGGCGGCGGCGTGCGCCATTGCCTGCGAGGCCGACGCACTGATTTTTCTTACCGACGTTGACGGAGTGAAACAGGCCGACGGCTCGGTGATGGCGCGGCTGGATACCAAACAAGCTGCCGGGCTGATCGACGAGTCCGTGGTGAGCGGGGGGATGATGCCAAAGCTTGAAGCGTGCACGCAGGCGCTTAAGTCGGGAGTGGGGCGAGTGCGGATACTGCCAGCGTCGCAAGTTGAAATGCTGCCGTTGTTTTATTTCACCAAACTCGATTGCGGCACAGAGGTGTTGAGAGCATGAGCCTCGCAACTGTTTCACGAATGGAAGCGAAGCTCCTGCTTCCGACATACGAGCGCCAGCCGATTCTTTTTGTGCGTGGGCGCGGCGTCTATCTCTGGGATTCTAAAGGCAAACGCTATCTCGATTTTCTGAGTGGGATCGGGGTGAATGCGCTCGGCCATAATCACCCTGCCATACAGGCCGCGATCAAGCGGCAGGCGGGCCGGCTCATTCATATCTCGAATCTTTTCTTCCACGAGTATCAAGCGGAGCTAGCGCGCCTGCTGACGGAAATCTCTGGGCTCGATCGCGCTTTCTTTTGCAATAGCGGAACAGAGGCGTGGGAAGGAGCGCTCAAACTCGCGCGCGCATTTGCGCAGATGAATCATCCGCCTGGCGCCGCGTCTGGAGTTCCGTCTAATGCGAAGACGCAAATCCTGGCCATGGATAACTCTTTTCATGGGCGGACGTTTGGGGCGCTCGCTACTACCGGTCAACTGAAATATCGCGCTCCGTTTACTCCGCTCGTGCCGGGCGTGACTTTCGTCAAGTTCAACGACCTTGACGATCTGCAGCGCAAGTTTGATGCGAACGTGTGCGCGGTGTGCATCGAGACGATTCAGGGCGAAGGCGGAGTTTGTCCGGTGAGTGCTGAATTTCTCGGATTGGCCTCGCGACTTACCAGGCAGTCGGGTGCGCTACTCGTGCTCGATGAAATTCAATGCGGCCTTGGCCGCACTGGGCGCCACTTTGGCTACCAGCACTATGGCGTGTTGCCGGATATTGTCACCATTGCCAAGCCGCTGGCGGGTGGGTTGCCGCTCGGCGCCATCCTTACAACGGAGCGGGTGGCGACGTGCATGCATCCTGGCCTGCATGGCACAACGTTTGGCGGAGGTCCGCTGGCCTGTGCGGCGGCTATCGCCTTCCTGCGCGAGGAGAAAAAATTGCTCAAGCACGTGGGCGCGATGGGCGAATATTTTCAGGCAGCGCTTGCAGCGCTCGACCAGAAGCACAAATCAATTCTGGATGTCCGCGGAGTCGGTCTGATGCAGGCTCTTGAATTAGATTCCGCCGACTTGGCCAAGGCTGTCGCCAGCCAATTATTGAAGGAAGGAATCATCATCAATCGCACGCACGAAACTGTGTTGCGATTTCTTCCGCCTTATATCATTCAGAAGAAGCACATCGACCAGTTGATCGAGGCTCTGGACGCGGCATTGCGCAAACATGAAGAAATCAGCCAAACGAAAACGAAGCCCGCCACGACGCGGCGCGAAAAAGAGGCTCATGCGCACGCGTGAAGCGGTTCTTCCTGACGCCGAGCAGATACATGCGCTCGTTGCGGCCTACTCTGGCGACGGCACTCTGCTGCCGCGCTCGCTCGCCGAGATCTGCGAGAACGTCCGCGACTTTGTCGTGCTCGAGCAGGACGGGCGCATCATCGGATGCGGCGCGCTTCATCTTTATGGCGTGCACCTGGCGGAGATTCGTTCGATTACCGTCGATCCCGTGAGCCAAAGCGGAGGCGGTGGGCGGCGACTGGTCAAGGCTTTGCTGGCGCAGGCGGAGAAACATAAAGTGAGTTGCGTCTGCTTGTTTACGCGCATCCCGGAGTTCTTCGCACACATGGGTTTCACGCTCGCCAATCACCAGGATCTTCCGGATAAGATTCATAAGGATTGTTACAAGTGCCCGCGGCTATATCGCTGCGATGAAGTGGCGATGATCCGCGGCCAGGCGCCTGCTTTCGCGATTTTGCCGCCGCCGAAAAACTGGTTGAAGATCCAGGCATGAAGATACAGGCATGATCTCGCTGCGCCGTTCTCCTGAGAAAGTTCGTCTACCGAAGGGATTTTCGTTTTCGGCCGTTGCTGCCGGCATCAAGGTCAGCGGCCGTCCCGACCTGGCCCTAGCCGAAGCGGTCCATGGAGCCAGTGCGGCCGCGTTATTCACGCAGAACCGCGTTGTCGCCGCTCCCATCGTAATTGGCCGCCAGGCGCTGGTTTCGACTGGGGGGCTGGTTCGCGCGGTCATCGTAAATTCTGGAAATGCCAACTGCGCCACGGGTCACCGCGGCATACAAGCCTGCGAGCAAGTTTGTCGCGAAGCCGGAAATTTATTGGGCGTTCCGGCTGCCGAAATCTTTCCATCATCGACCGGCATCATCGGAGTTCAGTTGCCGACAGAAAAAATCCGTGCCGCGTTGCCTGAGCTTATTGCGGCACGATCGGCTGACGAGCGCGCTGCGCTCGCATTCGCTGACGCCATCATGACAACGGATACGCGGCGCAAGATTGCTTCGGCGCGCTTGCGGATCGGTTCGAAAGAGGTCACGTTATTGGGGGTGGCTAAAGGTGCGGGCATGATTCATCCGCAACTGGCTACGATGCTGGTGTATTTGTTCACCGATCTAAAGGCGTCGGCGCGCGAGTTGCAACCGTTGCTGCGCGCGGCGTGTGACGGTTCATTGAATTGCACGTCGATCGACGGAGATACGTCGACGAATGACACTGTGCTGCTGCTGGCGAGTGGGGCGAGCGGCGTCGGCCTGAAAGACGCTGGCGCGCGAAAAAAGTTTTCTTCCGCTCTCACTGCTGTGTGTCAATCACTGGCTGAGCAAATCGTTAGCGACGGCGAAGGCGTGCAGCATGTGATTCGTTTGTTTGTTGAACAGGCGCGCAGCCGGAAAGAGGCGTTGCTGGTGGCGCGGACGATTGCTCACTCCATGCTGGTCAAGACGGCGTGGGCGGGGGCCGATCCGAATTGGGGGCGTATTCTGGCGGCGGTGGGGCGATGCGGCGCGGCGATCGATCCCTCAGGCGTTCAGATTTTTATCGGCAGTCAGAAGGTGTGTCGCAACGGGATGGGCTGCGCTTTCGATGAGAGGCAGGCGCATCGCACGCTGGCCCAGCCGGTATGCGATGTTCGGGTGTTGCTGGGTCGGGGCCGGGTTGGGGTGAGGTTTCTGACGACGGATTTGACGGCGGAGTATGTCCGGATTAACGCGGATTATTCTACTTAGCCTTTGTTAACTATTTAGTACTGATACTGCAGGCCTGATTTGTTTTTGCATCTGTTCCTATTAGAATCATTGGTTTGGGATGAAATTCCCGCCAAACCATTGATTTTAAATGACATATCGTAAAAATATCTGAATTAGGCACTTGACAAACCCATACGTTTGAGCTAATGTTGATGCATGGCGAACGATGAACTCAACCTAATCGCACTGGCTCAACACTTTAGCGATGATGACAAGGCGCGGGAATTTGTCGAAAAGCTACGTTGGCCCGATGGCCCTGTATGTCCGCACTGTGGCGAGGTCAATAACGCCTACAAACTGGAGCCAAAGCCTGCTAAGGAAAACGGGAAGGGCAAGCACGTCCGCAAGGGTGTGTGGAAGTGTGCCGGATGCCGTGAGCAGTTCACCGTTACCGTGGGAACGATCTTCGAGGATTCCCACATCCCCCTGAGCAAATGGTTGCTTGCCTATCACCTGCTCTGCGCCAGCAAGAAGGGCATGAGCGCCCACCAGCTTCACAGAATGCTCAAGGTCACGTACAGGAGTGCATGGTTCATGGCTCACAGGATTCGTTACACGATGAGCCAAGAACCGTTGTCATCGAAACTCACAGGGATTATCGAGGTTGACGAAACTTACGTTGGCGGCAAGCTGCGCATTGGAACGACCAAGCCGCATGATAACTACCATCGCAAGCGTATCGGTCCAGTAGCGAATAAGGCCGCCGTCGTATCCGTTTTGCAGCGTGGCGGTCGCGTCCAATCTCGCCATGTCGAGCACGTCACTGCGGATAATCTGAGAACGATGGTTGACACGATGGTGGATGAAGATGCTCACGTGATGACGGACAGTTCCACCGTACTCAAGAAGGCATTTCTCGGAGAGCGCACGCACTCTCAGGTGAACCATAGAGCGAAAGAATACGTCCGATACGAGGACGGCCTGTGCATCACCACGAACACGATTGAAGGCTATTTTGCTACTTTGAAACGCGGGATCAACGGTGTATACCATCATGTTGGGAAGCAGCACCTTCACCGCTACTTGAGCGAGTTTGATTTCCGGTATAACGCTCGCAAGGTTAGTGATGGCGACCGCACTTTGTTGGCGCTCAATGGCACCGGCGGAAAGCGGTTAATGCTGCGGGACTCAAAGCCGAACTAGGAGAGAAGAAATCGAATTTCAACATCGCTAAAGCTGCAAAAGGTCAGCTGGCAGGCTGACCTTCGCGGCAGTTCTAAATTCGTCGGCGGCAACCGCAACGTTCTCCCGGAACGTCCCAGTATAAGTGTATCCACTGGCAGCACCAATATACCACGGAGGCGCTGCCATGCCTGAAAAGCGCACAATCATATTTAAGATTCCTGAGGTTAGGCCGGAAGAACTGCCCGCCCGTCTTCTCGCCGATTATGTCCGAGACCTCGCGGTTCTTTTCGGAGACGAATCCGTAGCACTCGTTAACATATCCGAAAACAGTACGAATCTCGCGTTCTCTATGCCACTCGAAGCGGCCCTGACTGCGCGTGAAAAACTGCAGAGCGCCGCAAGTAATGAGGGCACGCCAGAGGAGAATCGCGCTTTTCAGAATGTGGATACGAGGCTAAGAGATTACGAGCAAACGGGAGTTATCCTTGACGACCAGAAAGCAAAAATCATTGAGTTCCCCGGCAGACTCCGGGAGGTGCTCGCTAAGTTTCCGGCTGTAACACAAAATGCAGTTGTAGAGGGAACTCCGATCCGCGTTGGATCGGATAGCCCGAAGGAAAACGTTCCGGTTCACTTGCAGGATGGAAACATAATTCACTTCTGCACGGCCTCCCGTGACAAAGCCGCTCAAATCGCGGAGTTTGGAATGTTTAAGGCCCTTGTGCGCGTCACCGGAGAGGCTAGATGGAATCGAGGATTCGACGGGGAATGGTATCGGACAAGATTTTATGTCCAGGATTGTGATGTTCTTGACGATAGCGAATCTTTGCTGGATACGGTTGCCAAGCTCCGCGCCGTCCCCGGAAACGGCTGGCGTGACATTCCTGACCCACTGGCGGCTCTGACAAGAATTAGACACGGAGACGCGGAGTAAACAATGGTTTTGCTCGATGCCAATTTCTTACTTTATGTACTTCTTCCGCAAGTTCCAAGCTCCAACCCTGCCGATCAACAATCGGTAGAGCGATTATTGTCCAGACTTGCGAAGAAACGCGAACGCATCCTAATACCAACGCCCGTCCTGGGAGAGGTACTGGTGCATTCAGGAAATGCAAGAGCGCAGCATGTTCAAATATTGAAAAAAGCAGCACGATTCAGGATTGCCCCATTCGATGAAGTAGCCGCAATTCAAGCAGCAGAAGCATTGGAAAAAGATCTCAAGGATGGGTTCACCATAAAGTCTGGGGCGAAGTCGGAGAGAGCGGTAATCAAAGTAGATCGGCAAATTGTGCAAATCGCTAAGATCGAGCAAGTGAGGTTCATTTACAGCAACGATGAAGGAGTGGCAAAGCTAGGGGAGCGAGCTGGTATTTCCGTAATTGATTTCGATACTATCAGCCTTCACCTTGACCCCCTGCCATGACTGCAACGCGGGATTCCTCCATTCGAGGAAGAGAGATTGTCTGGAGACGAGAATGAAGAAAATAACGAACTCAAAACCAATCCCGCACATTCCGCTCCCGTTGAAGGAAGTGATGAGGGACGTGCTAAAGATCAAGCCACCAGCGAAAACATCAAGCCCAAAGAAAACTAAGGATTGAGCCATTCCTTATCAGGTCGCGTGATAAGACGCGCAGCAAAATAAGCTTGGTCCATGTCCAAGATGGTTTTGATTTTGTAGCACTCATTCGGATCATCACGCTCTACGAGGAAACATGCGACATCGCGACCGTTTGAGGAATGAAACGGAAGAAGCAATTGCATCCTCTGTTCCTCAACGTAATAGACTGGGATCGCAGTTTTGTAATTGCGCCTGATCTTTGGAATTAGGTTCTCTATGGCCCCCCGCAGATAGTTCCGCACCGATTCATCGCTCGCATCTTGAGGGAAGCCCGATCTGTCTTTTGCCCGTTCGAACATGTGGTCGAAAACATCAGTGTCGATATGGTAGTTGATGTTAAAAACGTAATCGCGGCTGTCATCGGAATACCATGCCAATCGCGGCAACCGCGTCCCAAAGTGATGCCGATAGGCGTCTTCGCGAGAGGTCACCGTACCTCGATAGACCCAATCCGCCGCTGGTTTTGCTTGCTGAGCACCCGTAAACGGTTGATACTTTTGAAAGACGCAGAATAGATCTGCCGAATGCTTATCCTGGAGTCCAGTGTTGAAGCTGAACCAATGGTTATCATCCGAAAGCACAAAGTACTTTCCGGGGTCAGCCATTTCCAAATCCCGCAGCCGGATGAATGTATATCGCAGGTAGTTCCGCAATTTTGGGGGTTTATCGTTGTACTTGTTCTGGAAGCGCGGAAGCGTGAAGTCCCAAGACGGCGCTCCCTCAAACGTCTTTGCAGCTATCTTTTTGAACGGAGCAGAAAAATCAAGACTTTGAGTCAGAGGGTCTTTGTCGGGATGGAAGTGCGCAAACACCTCGCCGACGGGTTCATCTTTGTAAAGCTTGAAAAGGGTATGATACTTCGCCACGTCCATAAACAATCCCCCAAGAAACTAAGACCCCCGCTCTTCGCGGGGGTTCTCTTTTGGAATCATCTCTTGTAGGTAGAAAAAATCTGGGGTGTTTTTTGTATGGATCATCCGTTCGCAAGGAACGGTTCTCTTTCCGCGAGCTTCTGCGGGCGTATCAAAAATAGCACCAACTGCAATCTGAGATCAAGCCCTAAAATCCTGTATTCGTTACTGTCCGACCCACAACCAGTAGTACCCTAATTGTTGGTGCCGGGAGCGGGAATTGCACCCGCACGGGACGAATCCCAGCGGCTTCCTCACGGCTCTCAATGAGAGGCGTCAGGAAGGCCGCCGCGTCTGCTAGTTTCGCCATCCCGGCATATTTAAATCGTCTCACAATGTGATGGGTTTGTCAAGGGCATAATTCCTAAAAATATTGATAACAAATAACTTACATCTGAAACTTGGGGTGAATTCCTTCTAGAATCACCGATTAGAGAAGAAGATGCCGATGATCCACCCAAAATCCAGATTTCAAATAACTTAGATAGGATATGGAGGCATGTTGCCTTCCATCAAGCTACACCTTATTAAGGATGGCACGATGGTTGCAATGTTGTCAAGTTAATTAGCAGTTTGGCCTCGCCCGGACAGGCCGCCGGGAGGGGGGCGCTACTATTGGTTTAGAAGCTGAAGGACGCTTGCAATTCGATTTTTCGGTTGGCGGCTGCGCTGGAGAATGGGCCGCCTGCGAGAGCGACTGACTCGCCGAAACTTGACGAGGTGTAGACGCCGATGGGAGTTGCGGGGTTGACTCGGTTGAGAACGTTGCGTGCGTTGACGCTGAAGGTCAGGCTATAGCGTCGATTGGTGGCGGGGCCTCCGCCGCCTCCGCCGCGTGGACCAAAGCCTACGCTGCCGCCGCCTCCACCACCACCGCCGCGCCCGCCACCTCCACCGGGGCCGCCGCCACCAGGACCGCCCCCCCCACTCTGCGCGTTGTTTTTTCCGCCCACTTCAGGGCCGAAGCCGAAGGTTTTTGACAGCCGCAGGTTGAGGGTGAATTGGTTGGGTCCGGTCAGATAGTTGATGGGGACTGGAGTGTATTGGATGGGATTGGTTGGGCTGCCTAGAACGACGTAGTGACAACCCTGCGTGGGCGAAAGACAGGCTCCGTTCGTGGCAAATGCGGGGCGGTCATTGAAGAGGGAGTCGCCGCTCAGGTCATTGTTGCCGACGGTGACATTGTAGGGTGTGCCGGAATTGAAAATCATGAACGGGCTGAGGCGGAATCCACGCGGCAGGCTAATGGTGCCGCCCATAAAAACCTTGTCGCGGATGGCAAAGCTGGCGCGCCCGTAGTCGAGGCTGAGATCGTGCTGATCGGAAGGAAAACTGCCTGCGGCGCCGGCGTCGCTGTTGGCGAAGTTCAACGAGTAATAGCCGAAGAGGGAAAGCTTCGCGCCGGCGCGGATGTTGAAGCTGGCAATCAACTGGTTCTGCCAGAAAACTCCGTCGGACGAGTATTGATAATGGTAGGTACTGGGCAGCGGCTGCCCTAGCTTTGGATAGGGATAATTGACCTCAGGAGCATTGGGAACCAGAGTGAGAAGCTGGTGCACGCCGCGAGAATTCAGATAGGTCAGCGTGGCGTTGGCGATTTTTGTAACCTGCCGCTCCATACTGAAGGCGCTTTGCAGGATGTAGGGAGAGTGCAGAGTGGGGCTGATCTGGTAGATGGCTGTGGGCGCCGACGACCCTGCCGCAGGTACTGACGGAGGAACCGTATAGGGCAGTGGGGACGTGGGCGTGGAGTCCACGACATACTGTTTCTCGTCCACGCCGTTAAAGCGATCGACATTTAGCACATAGGTGTTGGTGAAGCGATCGTAGAAGATACCAAAGCCGCCGCGGAGAACGGTTTTCGGCGGGTTCTTTCCACCGCCTCCGATGCCCCAGGCAAAGCCCAGGCGTGGCGCCCAGTCAGCGTGATCGTGAATTTGATTTTGTGTTTCGAAGCGCAGCCCTCCGCTCAGGGTCAGGTTGGGACGCACTTTCCAGTCATCCTGTATGTACAGGCCGGCGTCGATCACGTTGAGCGAGACGGTGGGTGCTACGCCGCTGGGACTGGAGTTGATCGCAAGCTGACTCGGCGTGAGATTCTGGTAATCCTGAAAGGTGGCGAAGCTATAGGTGCCGTTGAATCCGGCGTTGGAAGTATTGACTTCATGCACATCGCGCAAGCGCAGGCCGAACTTCAGAAAATTATTGCCGCGGGATATGGAAGTGTAATTCTGCAGTTCGTAGTGATCCTGATAGTCGGTCTGAGTGCCGGAACTTGAGCCCCCGCCGGTGAAGGCTCCGGCCACGTTAAGGCCGACGGCGGTGCTTACTGGATTTTGCGCGCTGTTCTCGCGCAGGTACTGGAAGCGAGTCTCATTGATGACGTGGCTTCCGAAGACTTGGGTATCGCTGATCTGGACAGTGTGTTCGATAGAAGTGGTGTCGTAACCGGCCTCGGCTAGGTTTAGGCCGCCGACGCCGGCATTTTGCTCGATGTCGCGGTAATACTGGTAGCGCGCGGTGAGCGTGTTGTTGGGAGTGACCTGGTAGTCGAAGCGAGGGCCAATGTTGGTGCGGGTGCGGGGGTTGGGAACGCTTTCGTTCACGCCGATCGCCGGCGCGTCCACGACCGCGTCTTCGTCGATGTTGCGGCGCTGGACGGTGAAGAAAAATGATGCTTTCTTGCCGAGCGGTCCGCCGACGTTGCCCTGGTAGATGACGGAGTCGTAGGGTTCGGCTTCATCGGGCGCAAGAAAGGGATTGCGCGTGTTCAGGCCCGAACTGTTGCCCTGAACCGAGAATTGCCCATGGTATTTGTCGGTGCCGGGCTTGGTGAAAACTTCGATTCTACCGTAGCCCAGTTTGTCGTATTCGGCGGAGAAGGGATTCGAGTTGATGCGAATCTCGCGGATTGATGATTTTGGCGGAAGCTCGCCTGCCGTAAATCCGTCGATGTAGAGTTGACCGCCATTCGGGCCGGCGGAAGGGCCGGCGAGCGCCTGAAGATCGGCCAGCAATTCATCGGGATCGTCGGGCAGGGCATCGAGATCTTTGCCGCGAAGTACGATGGCGCTGGCGTTGTTAGCGGGATTGACATCGAGGGTCGGTCCCTCGGCTTCAACGTTGACCTTTTCCTGTTTTACGTTGATGTCGAGCGCGATGTTAAATTGCGAGGTTTGGCCGGCGGTTACGGCTACGTCGTTTTGAATGAAAACCGCGAAGCCCTGTGCATTGGCGGTAACGGTGTATTTGCCGGGCGGGAGATTGCTGATTTCGTACGCGCCAGTTTTGCTGCTGCTGGCTGTATGAGTTTGGCCGCCGGACGTGAGGACTCCGACGGCGGCATTGGCCACGACTGCTCCGGAGGGATCGGTCACTTGTCCACGCAGGATTCCGGTGGCGGACTGCGATTGCGCGGCCGCGGAGCCGATCGTCATTGCCAAAATCAGAGCGGCCAGAATGAAGACTGATAACTTCAACGTTTCACCTTTTCTTTCCAGGCAGATCACATTAATAAAGGGGTCGAGACTTAGTTGCTATTGCCTTCGCCCTCTCCACCGGGGGCGCCGAGCGACCATGGCGAAAGCAGCGAGGACGCGCTTCGATTCGGCGCTGCAGTCAGGATGGCATCGACTCCCGCGAGCAGGGTGATGGCCGTGACGGCATCGGAGTTTCCGCCCTCGGTCGAAACGATCATTACCGCATCGCCTTTTTGCAGGTCGGCCAGTTTGCTGTTAGGCAATCGGCTCAGCATGCGCTGCAAATCTGGAGGACCGTTGCCGCCTTGTCCGCCGCCCTGTCCTCCGCCCGGTCCGCGCGAGGCTCTGGTTTCTGCCGTTGCCCCTGGCGTTGTTGCCGACGATGGCGTTGCGCGAGGGTGCGTGCTGTCTGCGTTCGACGCGGCTTGGCCGTTGGCGCCTCCCGCTTTCAATCGCATGGCGATGCGTTGCGCCATTTCTGGCGGCAGTTTTTTCATTTGCGAATCGGGCGATACTTTTACTACCACCGCGCTCTTGCTGATTGCATCCTGCACCGTCATCGAATTATTCGCTGCGTCGATCGACTTGATGGTGCCTGCGATATTTCGGAAGGAGCCGCTTACAATTTCTTCGGCAGTCAGGTCGCTGCCGTCGGCGCTGCGAGTTCCGCGGGCGCGCAACTGGTCTCCAACTTTTAGCTGCGCCATGAATTCGCGGGCGGGCTGTGGTTTTGCGTCGTCGAACTTCACAGAGTCAGGCGCGTAGCGGCGCAGGATTGTATCTTTGCCAACCTGGACGGCAACCGTCTTTGTGGTTCCTATTCCTCCCGTAGAGATCGTGATCGTGTTCGTCGCTGCGTCGATCTTGGTGACGAGGCCTCCGATGCCGTGCTTCTGCCAGTCATCGCGCTCCTGCTGCTGTTTGGCGGTTACGTCGGCCTGCTTCATCACGATTACGGCCAGCGCGGTGATGGTGTGGATATCATCGGCGGATGCTTGGCCGCGAACCAGCACGCGATCTCCCGGCTGCAAATCTTGCGGCTGGAGCGGAGTCGCGTTCTTCAGATCTTTTTCTC
This sequence comes from Acidobacteriaceae bacterium, assembly GCA_003132405.1. GTDB lineage: Bacteria > Acidobacteriota > Terriglobia > Terriglobales > Acidobacteriaceae > Acidiflorens. The sequence goes on from PKXQ01000118.1 coordinate 47,979, forward strand.
CCGGCGGGACGCGCAGGATTTTTGTCGCGGCAGTAAACTTTGCGGTGACGTCGCCGCCGGATTCAGCTGCGACCGTGATGGAATCCGCCTGAACGCTTTTGATTACGCCGACGGCTTTGGAGACTTGCGCGGCTGGCGCAGTGGACGCGGCGGGTTCTTGCGCGAACGTATACTCAGCCGGCGCGAAAATCAACGATGCAAGCATGGCGGTGAGCAAGCACGCCTTAACTAGTGTGGAGCGGACACTCTTGTCCGCTTGCACCGGTTGTTTCACTTCCGATAGGCGGACAGGAGTGTCCGCTCCACATTTGACCGAGCGTCGCGCCGGAACCAATCGCCCCGGTAACTGTCGAAAACATGACATCAAATAACTTTAGCATCGGCGGGCTAGTCGCATTTGCGCCTTTACGAAGTTTTACCCGGCATTGACAGAGCTTTAACGGCCGCGGCTGGCAACCACGGGTTCGTGGCGGCGCATCCAGTTAGTATTCGGCTCATGTTAACGTGTGTCTAGTATTGAGGAGTCCGGGAATTCTCTTAAAAGAATATGATCTTCAAACTTTTTTCTTTCTCGCGGCCGGTTGTCTTCGTCTTCGCTGTTTGTGGAGTGATAATCGTGCTGATCGTTCTACCTGAGATCGGGCGGTCGATTCACGCCCAGGACGCGGCTGCCCCGGCTACCACGATTGCGGTCGACGTCAAGGTGGTGACACTGCCGGTTACGGTTCGCGACAAGCATGGCAAGATTGTGCGCGATCTAACTAAGGACGATTTCACGCTGCAGGAAGATGGACGGCCGCAGGCGATCAAATATTTTTCGCAGGATACGAATCTTCCGCTGACGCTGGGATTGCTGGTCGACACCAGCCGCAGCCAGGAGACGGTGCTTGATGCGGAGCGCAACGCCAGCCGCAGTTTTCTGGAGCAGATGCTGGTGCAGCCGAAGGACAAGGCCTTCATTATTCATTTCGACCGTCAAGTGGAGCTGTTGCAGGATTTGACTTCTTCGCGGGAGAAGCTGCAAGCGGCCCTCGATTTGCTGAAGACATCGTCGGATCGGGATCACTCGAACGACCCGAATGATCCGTCGAATTCTCCGTCTGGTTCGGGCTCGGAGTCGCATCGTGGCGGCACTCAGCTTTATGACGCTGTGTTTCTGGCGTCGAACGAACTGATGAAGAAGCAGCCTGGGCGCAAGGCGTATGTGATTCTGTCGGACGGAGTGGATCGCGGCAGCAAGACTTATCTGGAGAGCGCGATTGAGTCGGCGCAGCGGGCCGACACGGTTGTTTATTGCATTTATTTTGCGGGACCGCGCCACGAACAACGGCAGGGGAATGGGATGGGCCGTGGGGGCGGCGGAGGCGGATGGCCGGGTGGTGGTGGAGGTGGCTGGCCTGGAGGCGGCGGTGGGTGGCCGGGTGGAGGAGGCGGCGGGCGACCGGGTGGAGGGCAACGTCGGTCTGAGGAGCCGCGCACGGACGGCAAGAAGATTCTGGAGCGGATCTCCAAGGAAACGGGTGGACGCTTCTTTGAGGTTACAAAGAAGCAAACCGTTGGTGAAATCTACGACAGCATTGTCGAGGAGCTCCGAACTCAGTACAGCATGGGCTATACGCCGGATAAAGATAGTTCATCGTCTGGCTATCATCACGTCGTCTTGACGGTGAAGAAGAAGGATCTGACGGTGCAGACGCGTGACGGATATTACGCGGATCGGGAAGTGGCGGATAGCAAGAGCGGAAACTAAGAGCAGTTGTCAGTTATCAGTCGTCAGTTGTCAGTACAAACCCCAGGCTTCGAATTCACGACTGAGGGCTTGTATACGAGCCGGAAGAAAAAAATTTACTTTGCCGCGAGTTCTTCGCGGAGAGCCTTTCCTAGCGCGGCCTGTTGCTGGGGAGTCAACTTGGTTCCGCGCGAGCTTAGATATAGGACGTCGATTGCCATCTGGCCTTCGGTTTCGATGAGCGCAATTTCGATGTTGCAATCCTGCTTTGAGACTAGCGAGCACATGCGGTAGAGCAATCCAGGACGATCCTGAGTCAGAATCTGCACCAGCGTGCTGTTCGCGGAGCAGCCGTCGTCAAATTCAACCTGGGTCGCGACTTTCACTTTTACCTTCGCGCTGTCGGCTGTCTCCGATTTCAAGCGGTCGCTTAACATGCGCGCCACATCGGCCTGGCCCTTGACGACGTCGGCGATGCTTTTTTTCAAACGATCCCATTCCTGGAGATTCATCTCCAGAGTGCGAAAGCGATCGGTGAAATAGAAGGTGTCGACCACGATTCCGGCGGCGTTTGAAAACGCATTCGCTTTCACGATGTTCATGCCCCAGGCGGCGAGCGCTCCGGAGACCGAGGCGAAGAGAAATGGCCGGTCGATGGCGACCAAGGTCAGCTCATACCAATGGCGAACTTGCTTCAGACTCAGTTGCACGCCGTCCGGACCGAGCCTGGCGGCCATTTCGGCGTGGGCAATGACATCAGTTGCGCCGTGAATACGCAGATAACGCTGCGGCAACCCTTCGAGAAAAATATTGAGTTTTTTCCCGGCCACTGCCGCCAGCGACCGCAGATGCGCCAGATTGGACGGTGCCATGTTGGAGCTGTCGTTTGCATCCGTGTGCACCCGTTGATCGGCGCTGCGGTTCAGGTAATTCGCGCAGGCAATATACAACTGCCATAGGTTATCCGCCTTCCATGGCGTCATGGCCTCCGGGTTGACGGCTTTCACGTCGGCGTAGGTCAACAGGCACAGCATTTTCAGACGCTCGGGCGCGCCCACTTTTTCGGCGAACGATTTAACATTCGCCGGATCGAAAACATCGCGGCGCATGGCGGCAGACATTTCCAGGTGGTTTGCCACCAGAAAGCGAAGAGTCTCGCGATCTGCCGGATCGAGATCGAGGCGATCGGCGCAGCTATTGGTAAATCGGACGCTGACGTCAATGTGACTTTCGCCTTCGCCTTGCGCGGCTTTGCCGGAATCATGCAGCAGGAGCGCGAGATAAAGGAGCTCGGGCTGCTCGATTTCGCTGAGTAAAAGGGCGAAGCGCCTGTCCCACTCTGACTGCGATTCTTTCAAGCGATGCAGACTTTCGATGGCTAAGAAAGAGTGCTCATCGACTGTGTAACGATGGTAAAAATCGCGGACCACGAGCGCCTCTATCCCTTTCAATTCAGGCAGCAGCAGCGCGAGCAGGCGAAACGAGTTCATGGCGCGCAAAGCGTCGGCGGCATGCGGTTGCAGTAGCGTCTCTTGCAGGTAAAGCCACAATTCGGCGCCGCGAGGAGGCGTCGACGCCAGCGCGGGCAGCGCTTGTTCGACTTTATATTCGGTGGTGGTGCTCAGCTTCAGGCCGTGCTCGGCCATGAAGTGAAAAAGTCGCAAGAGCATCTCGGGGTCGCGCAGTCCGGCCGATTGCTGCGGTTGCTGCTTGAGAAAGATCAATCCGTCGACTACGGAAAAATCGTCGCTCGCAATCTTCGTCCGCCAGCCCTGGAATTGGCGATGCAATGACGACCAGGCGGCCGGAATTTCCTCAAGCAATTGCGTGCAGACGCGATGCACGCTGCGCACGTGGCCGAAATAGACGCGCATCCAATCGGCGGCGTTCGTGATTTCAGAATCGCTGACGCCAATTTTTCTCGCCGCGGCTTCGTCCTGCGCCTCCCAGGTGAGCGTGTTGTCGTGACGGCCGTGGCGATAATGCAGGAAACAACGCACTGACATTTGAAAATCGAGGGCGTCGTCGAAGGCGCGGCGCGACGAAACGGGGAGCAGGGTTTGCATGTCTGGCCAGACCTTCAACTTTTCCATGGCGGAAAGGAGCGCCAACCAGTTGGCGACGTTGTAGTCGCGCAGGCCGCCGGGGCCATCTTTGACATTTGGCTCGAGATGAAAGACTGTATTGGCGAATTTGTGGTGACGCGTACGCGTCATTTCGGCGAGGTTCAGGATCAGGGTGTGGCTCTCGCGGGCCACGAGGCGGGGAATAACTTTTTCGCGCAGGCGGGAGAAAAGCTCGCGATCACCCGCCAGATAACGACAGTCGAGTAGCGAGATGGTGAATTCAACGTTGTCGGGATCAAGGCGTTCGCACTCCGCCAGGTTTCGCGTGGCCGGACTGACTTTGAGGCGGAGGTCCCACAATTCTTGTGAGAAGCGGCGGATGGGATCTTTGAGGGCAGTCTCGGAGTCGCTTGTGGCACAGAGAAAGAGGAGGTCGATGTCGGAGTAGGGGAAAAGCCAGCCGCGTCCGAATCCTCCGGTGGCGACGAGGGCGAAATTTTTCGGAGTGTCGAGTGCTTCGGTGCCAGAACCAGCATTCGATCCAACGGCGATTTCGTTCCACAGCCTAAGAACGATCGAATCGACGAGCGCGGTGCGGTGGGCGAGCGCGGTGCGCCCATCGCCAGTGACGGAAAATTCCTGTTCGATGGCCGCCGATTCTCGCGCGTAGAGGTCGCGCAACTGGCTGTGAACGGTGGCGCCGGTTGTCATTCGATGACACCCTCCTCAGTTGCCAGGTCGCAGGTGACAGGTCACAGGTCCTAGGAAAATCGTGCGCTGATCTTTGCTTGCCTCGAAACGAATTCTTGAGTTCCTGAAACCTCGCGCCTTAATCCTGTTTTTATTTCCTGCCATGCGGGGGATGTCGATTTCTTCCCGGTCAATTTGCGCTCACAACGCGCCGTCACCGCGTTCGTCGTTGCGAATGCGAATTGCCTCATCAATTCGCGAAAGAAAAATTTTTCCGTCGCCGATCTTACCCGAGCGCGCGGCGCTAGTGATGGCCTGTACGACTTTCTCAACCACTTCGTCGGCCACTACGATTTCGAGTTTCGCCTTCGGGATCAAGTCGACCGTATACTCGCGTCCTCGATAAAACTCGGTGTGTCCTTTTTGGCGGCCGTGACCCCTGGCTTCAAAAACGGTCATGCCCTCCACGCCCACTTCGTGGAGTGCGTCTTTCACGGCATCGAGCTTGGATACCTGAATAATCGCTTCGACCTTGGTCATTGAAGTCCGTTCTCAGAGACGATCATGAACTCAATCCAATAGCCGCATCATAACAATAGTCGTTGCGGCGGGCGGGCGAAAATCGAAACTATTTATCCTGGCGATTGGAAACGGTTATACGCGAAGATTGTGTCAGGCGGAATATGGTCGCCTGATTGACGGCGGAGGGATTTTGCGGTTGGATGGAGGGGCGTGAGGCTTGCGCCTTCCATTGTCGATGCTGAGTCACGGCGGTTCAACCGGCTGGATGCGGTCTGGCTTGCCATCTGGCTGATCTTCCTTGCCGGACTGGCTGTGCTTCCTCCGCAATTCGAGTGGCACAAGCAGTTGATCCTGCTCGCCATCGGCATCGTGCAATTGCTCGAGTCCCGGCTGATCGCGTACTTTCCCAAGCGCGGCGTTGCTTACGTCATCCTGCTCAAGATTTTGCTGGCGACGCTGCTCATCGATCACACCGGCGAAATCGGCATCAACAGCAGCTACTATCCTATTTATTATTTGCCGGTGGTCACGGCGGCGCTTTACTGCGGCACGTGGCTGACACTGTTCTGGACCTTTCTTGCGTCGGCGGCTTACTGCTCCTATCTCTATCCGGCGATGCAGGAATACGAGTTGACGCCGGAGGCTTTTGGTTATCTTGCGCTGCGCATATTGTTTTTCTTTTTGGCGGCGATGGTGGTCAACCGGTTTGCGCAGCAGAGTCTGCATCAAACGCAGTTGTATCGCGATCTGGCGGAACGGCTCGCGGAGACTAATCGGCGCCTGGAGCAGGCTCAGGCGGAGGCGCGGCGCTCGGAGCGGCTGGCGGCGCTTGGGCAGTTGTCGGCGGGGTTGGCGCATGAGATTCGCAATCCGCTGGGAGTGATCAAGGGCTCCGCGGAAATGTTGACGCAAAAATTGCAGGCGTCGGACGAATTGGCACGGGAGTTGGCTGGCTATATTTCGACGGAGGTAAACCGGCTTAGCGCGCTCGTTACGGAGTTTCTGGATTTCGCGCGGCCGCTCCATGCCCAGCCGCATCCCGCGGACCTGATCGCGCTGCTGGATCGCGTGCTGCAAATTGTGGCTGGGCGTTTTGCGGGGAAAGCGGGGCCGGCTGTCCGTGTTGAAACGCACTATGCTAGCGGATTGCCGGTGGTTCCGCTGGACGAGAGTTTGTGCGAGCAGGCATTTCTCAACTTGGTGCAGAACGCTTATGAGGCGATGGAAGAGCGCGGCGGCACTTTGCGGGTTGATGTGCAGCTTGCGGCGAAGGATGGGCGAGACGGCGTCGAGTTGCGTTTGGCAGACACGGGGCCGGGCGTGCCGGAGGAATTGCGCGAGGAAATTTTTAATCCGTTTGTGACCACTAAGAAGACTGGAGTCGGGCTGGGACTCTCTATTGTTTCGAAGATTGTCGATGGGCATGGCGGATCGATTCATGTGGAGAATTCGCCTGATGGCGGCGCGGTCTTTACGCTGTTCTTCCCGCTGGAGAATGCGGGCGAGCTGGCGGCAGACGTCGACCTGGGCTCGGCCGGGCAGCTGAGGGCACCTTCGCCACTACGTGATTAGCGAGCGGTTCGGGCGTTTTTTCCTACAGCAGAACGAATTCAATCAATGGCTACTATTCTCATCATCGAAGACGAAGCTAAGATGCGGCGGCTATTGGAGCTGAATCTGGGCGACGACGGCTTCAAGACGCTTTCCGCGGGCGACGCTGAAAGTGGTTTGAAGCTGCTGGCGTCGGAGCCGGTTCATCTCGTGCTCACCGATCTTAAGCTTCCGGGAATGAACGGGCTTGAATTTTTACAGGCCGCGAAACGGATGGATTCCGCGTTGCCAATCGTCGTCATGACTGCGTTCGGATCGGTGGAGACCGCTGTGGAGGCGATGAAGGCTGGCGCCACTGACTATGTGCTCAAGCCGTTTTCGCTGGCTGAAATGCGGATGGTGGTCCACAAGGAGCTGGATAACTCGCGGCTGCGCGAGGAGAATCGTTCGCTGCGCGAAGCGCTGGGGCAGAAGTATAGCCATCCCAATATTGTGGCTGTCAGCCGGAAGATGCAGGAGGTGCTGGCTACAGTGGAACGTGTTGCACCTACTAATTCGACGGTTCTACTTGGCGGGGAGAGTGGGGTGGGGAAAGACTTGATTGCGCGTGCCATTCACGAAAAGTCACGGCGCGCGTCTGGGCCTTTTATCAAGATTAATAGTACGGCGATTCCGGAGAATCTGTTGGAGAGCGAACTCTTCGGTTACGAAAAGGGAGCGTTTACTGGAGCCGCCAACAGCAAGCCGGGTAAGTTTGAACTCGCCGACAAAGGCACGCTCTTTCTGGATGAGATTGGAGATGTACCTGCGGCTACTCAGGTCAAACTTCTTCGCGTGTTGCAGGAGCGGGAGTTTGAGCGGCTGGGCGGAACGCGCACGATTAAGGTTGATGTTCGGCTGCTCGCGGCTACGAATCGCGATTTGCGCGCGGCGCTTGAAGATGGGACGTTTCGCGAAGACCTTTACTACCGGCTGAATGTAGTTCCGATCGATATTCCGCCGCTGCGCGAGCATAAAGAGGATATTCCGGGTCTCGCGAATCTTTTTCTCACGCGCTTTGCCGGGGATTCCGGTCGCGAGGAAAAAATAACCGGCATCTCTTCCGCAGCCATGCAACTCCTGGTCGGCCATTATTGGCCGGGTAATGTGCGCGAGTTGCAGAACGTGATTGAGCGTGCGTGCGCGCTCGCGCAGGGCGGACAGTTGGAGGCGAGTGACATACAACTGGATTCGCCGCGTAATCGCGCGGGAGCCGCGGCCGATCGATTTTTGCCCGACGGCATGACGCTCGATCAGTGGGAAGATGAGATGATTCGCGAAGCCCTGAAGCGCGCCGGCGGCAATAAATCGCAAGCGGCGCGCCTGCTGGGATTATCACGAAATGCGCTGCGCTATCGACTTTCGAAGATTGGGATCGACGATAACGAAGCGGAGTGAATCATCGGGTCAACTCGCGATCGCGTCATCGGTCGCCTGGCCGAAAACCACCACCCTGGTGGATTCGGGCCACCGGAGAAGTGAAAACCACTTTCGTACCTGACTCGACTGACCTTCCTAACAAAATGAAAAGACAACGGGTTATCGAAAAATCACTTTCGCATTCAACATTGGTATGTCGCATGCATTGATGCAGGCATAGCTTTTCAGATATTTGTGTGTGAAGTGGTGTGGAGGCGTTTGTGAAACTCAGGTTAGTAGCGGCACTTTTAGGATTGATGATGGCGATTCCGGGCGTGGGCGTTGCTCAGAATAGTGCCCAAGGTGGCGCGGAGTATCCGGATGAGCAGGCGCCCGATCAATCGAAGCCATCGCCGAGCATTCAGATGCCGGCTCCGAATGGGCAATCTCCTAACAATCAGGGCTCGACTAATCAAGGTTCGATGAGTCAGGATCAGGATTCTCCAGATCAGGATTCGACGCAGCAGGATGAGCCGCTGCAACCGGCGGAGCGTTCGATGGATCAAGGTCCGAACGATCAGGGTCAAATCTATCGTGGGCCGCATGATCCGAATGCCAACGATTCGGGCGGCAGCGCTCCTACATACAACACACCAGCTCCGGTAGAGAATAATGGCGTGGCGCGCGTTAGCTTGATTCATGGCGATGTTTCTACGCAGCGTGGCGATTCGAAGGATTGGTCGGCGGCAGTGTTGAATGCCCCCGTGCTCGCGGGCGACCGCGTTTCGACGGGCGATAAGGCGCGCACTGAACTCGAACTCGACTACGCCAATACGCTTCGCCTGGCGGAGCATACGCAGGCCAACATTACGCAGCTGACGCGATCGCAAATTCAGATTCAACTTGGGCACGGCATGGCGAACTATACCGTTTACCGGGGCAGCGACTCGGACGCGGAAATCGATACGCCCAACGTGGCCATCAAGACGGAGCGGCGCGAATCGAGCTTCCGGATTCTGGTTACGGCCGACGATCACACTGAGGTGCTGGTTCGCAAAGGCGAAATCGAAGTTACGACTCCGCAGGGCGGCACGCGCGTGGGGCAAGGGCAGTTCATTACGATTCAGGGCGCGGGCGCGGACGAGCAATACAAGGTTGGCGAAGCGCCGGCGCGCGATGATTGGGATCAGTGGAACACGGATCGCGACAACATGATCCGGAACTCCGAAGCGCGCAAGCACACGAACGACTATTACGTTGGCACCGAAAATCTCGATGGTCATGGCACGTGGTCGGAGGTTCCGGATTATGGTCCAGTGTGGCGGCCAAGCGTGGACCCTGGCTGGGCTCCGTATCGCAATGGGCGCTGGGTATATGAGCCCTATTGGGGATGGACGTGGGTTTCGTACGACGACTGGGGCTGGGCTCCGTATCACTACGGCCGCTGGATGTATGCGGATGGCGGGTGGGGTTGGTGGCCGGGTCCGGCTTACGGGTATCCGTTCTATCGGCCGATCTGGGCGCCAGCTTATGTTTCATTCTTTGGATTCGGCGGCGGCTTCGGATTTGGAGTTGGCTTCGGCTATGGTTTCGGAGGATGGGGATCGATTGGTTGGCTCCCACTGGGACCGGGTGATCGTTTTCATCCTTGGTATGGGCGGTATGGCGGCGGCTTCGGAGTTCGCGGATTCGGCGAATATAACCGGGGCGGCTTTGCCGCGTTGCACGGCGGCTCGCGTTTTTCGAACGTGAACCTGGCGATGCATGACGCTAACTTCCACGGTGGGACTACCGTTTCAGGCGGCGAATTTGGCACCGGCCATATGAGTCCGCACGCGATGACTCATTCGCAATTTCAGAATGCTCGCTTCTCTACCGGCAGATTGCCAGTAAGTCCGAGCCGTGAGAGCTTTTCGGCGAGCGGACGCGCGGCGGCGGCATCGACCACGCGAAATGTTTCGCAGAATCAGCACTTCTTCTCGACCCGCAGCGCGAGCTCGGCATCGAGCGGAAGAGGTTTTAGTGGCGGTGAAACGGCGCGATCTGGCAACAGCGGCTTCAATGGTAGAAGTAACAGCGGATCGGAGCGCACCGGTGCGAATTCGGGCTCGGCAGCGAGATCGAGCGCATCGGCTGGCGGACGTGAAGGCGGCGGCTGGCAGAAATTTTCGCCAATGACTTCGCGGTCGAGTTCCGAGGCGAGCAGAAGTTCTGAGGCTAGCCGATCGAGTGAGTCAAGGCCGAGCGGGTCCGTAGGCGGCGCAGAGAACCGCGGTTCATACGGATCGGGCCGCAGCTCGGGGTCTGAGAGCCGAGGCTATGGTTCGGAGAGCCGGGGCTACGGATCGTCGAGCCGCAGCTACGGCGGGTCGTCGCGGCCGCCTCTGAATATGAGGCAACCGATCGTTACGCAGCGGTCTTATGGCGGCGGGGCGTTCGGGCGCTCTGCTCCCAGCTATGGACGGTCGGCCCCCAGTTATGGTGGAGGACGATCAGCGCCTAGCTTTGGCGGAGGACATTCGGCTCCGAGCAGCCACGGTGGCGGAGCTCCGCATGGCGGCGGGGCATCGCACGGCGGAGGCGGATCGCACGGAGGCGGCGGATCGCACGGAGGCGGCGGACACGGTGGACATGGGCGGTAGAATTGCGCTGGATTTTTTCCCAGCGTAGTAAGGCAGCATAGCAACACTCTTCCCAGCAGTGAGGCGCGCAAAAACGCGTCCCACTGCTTTTTTCGCATCGCGACTTACTCTTTGGCTGAGGATCGCTGGGTTCTAAACCCGCTTGAATTTCAAGATGCCTTGATTGACGCGTGAACCGGTTAATTCTTACCGGAACTCTCTGCGGCCGCGGCTTCTTCTTTCAAATAGCCAGGGGCCAGTGTGCCTTTCTTCTTTGCGATTCCGAGAAGCGTGGGATAGAACTGCACAAACGTGGTATCCACCGCACCATGCTGCTCGTGACAGGAATAACATACAGCCTCTTTCGGAATTTGCTTAGTCGGCTTCGCTTCATCCAGCGGGAAGAAGGCCCAGCCGCCGGGGAAGCGCGTGTCTTTGATGTGTGCGGATCGCGTCATAACATCGGTCGTCTGGAAGTGTCCGGCCTTGTTGATCGAGCCTTTGTTGGCGGCCATGCGGCCCTCGAGAACGATCATGGTTTTTTCGGGCCAGGTGCCGGTGGCGACAAAAACTTTATAGGCCTCCGGGTTGACGAAGACGTTGTCGAACATGGAGTGCCCCGGCATAGCCGCCAGATCCGGGTTGTAGTCCATATCGAGGCCGGTCGTCAGGTAGATCCATTCGCGATAGTTGGCGGGGAACACGAGGCGTCCATCCGCCGTATATACAGGCGGCGTGGAATTGTTGGGGGCGGCTTTCGGAGCGTCTTTTGCCTCATCTTTCGCGGATGATTGGGCCAGTAAAACCGCCGATAGGCAAAGCAAAGCGGAATAGCGAATCATGAAGTTTTCTCCCACGCAGTTCTCGACATCGTGAGGCAAGGCTAACTAACTCTAGCGGGGCGCGTCTAGAACAAAGGCAACGTGAAGGAGCGAGCATGGGCAATATAGATTCCGAAGCGGGTCGCGAGAAGGCGCTGGGAGCGGGCAATTTCTATGGCGCGGTCGAAGCGAGGCGAGAGCAGTGCGGCGCGATCTTCACGAATCTACGGCACGCGTCGCCAAAGAGGCTCCCGGCGCACGCGCATGAATTGGCTTTCTTTGCGCTTCTTCTCGAAGGCGAATATGGAGAACGTTACGAACGCACGGAGCGGCAGTTTCGTCCGTTTACTATTCATTTTCGGCCGGCGGGGATTCCGCATCAGGATGAAGTTGGGCCGCGCGGAGTGCGGTTTTTCGAAATCGAAATTCGACCGAACTGGCGGCGAAAATTGGCGGATTACTCGGCTGCGCTTGATCTCGCGCACGAGGATTGCGCAGGCGGACCATTGCTGTGGTTCGGAATGAAAATGTATCGCGAGTTCATGGGAACTGATCGGACAGAAAACTTAGCGGCCGATGACCTCGTCGTCGAGAGCCTGCTGGCGGAGATGCTGGGACACGTTGCACGCATGCGGCGCGAGAATGTTGCTCATCCGCCGGCTTGGTTAGGCCGCGTTATTGAAAAACTTACGGCCGAGTATTCGGAGCGGCTGACCCTGGACGGCCTTAGCCATGAGGCGGGAGTGCATCCGGTGCATCTGTCGCGTGTCTTCCGCAAATTTGTTCGAGAGGGAATTGGGGAGCATGTTCATCGCCTGCGCATCCGTGCGGCGTGTGAACAGATGCTTATGCGCGAGCTGTCGCTGGCTGAAATTAGTCTCGCTGCAGGATATGCAGACCAGAGCCACTTTACGCGAGCCTTCCGCAAGGCGACGGGAGTCACGCCGGCGGCGTTCAGAAGACAGGTAACGTCAGCTTAATATTGGCTCTTTCCTCAGCGGCTAAAGCCGGCGTTCAGTAGATCCCTTCATCGCATCGGCGAACCGCTGCGCCACCCAAAAGCACGAACAAAGTCGAGTCGGCTGTGGGCTGGTGACATTACTTACAAGATGCTATTTCCCAAACATAGGATAGTGGCTCGCCGCGCCCATCAGGAACAACAACGGAAATGACATCACGAAATTTGCGCGCGAGATCAGGAAAGACTGGCGCGCCAGATACTTTGCCTTGTCGGGAATGGGCGCGCCGTTGGCTGCATTGTCGGCAGTCCACTTAATGATTTTCTTTTGCGCGCGCCAGATTACGCCCCAGACATTCAGCATCATCACCCAACCCATGCCGCCGCCTATGCCGATAGCCAGAAGGGCATTGCTCTCCCACCCATGGTTGTTGAGGCGCAGAAAGAGCCAGGATGCGACAACCAAAATGACCGTATAAATCGCCGCGAGCACAGGCCACTTGTCGAGCGCGCCTTTGCCGGGGATGGTGCAGGCATACATGAGCGCCCAGACGACGGTCCAGATCAGAAAGAAGCTGGCCATCGGCATGCCCGAAGACGCACCGCCGTTTCTCGCGTCGATGGAGACGGTTTGTCCCCAGAACGCCAAGCCCATCAATACAGTCAGGACCGATGCCCAGCGAAACCACCAGAGAGCGCGCGGCATCAGGGTGGGCAGCACCTTGCCTTTGGTGGCGGGATCCAGCTCTTTCATGAACGGGACATTAACAAGATTAAAAAAATACAACAGGCCGAGCCAGGTAAAGCCGCCGATAAAATGTAACCAACGAAACAGCATTAGAAGGTTAGTGTGTAAGTCGGTAGGGAAGTTGATATCGATCAAGATTGGGGACTCCTCGGTTACAGCGTCGCTCTCGAATTTTGTTCTAGACTCTATGCTGGAACTCACGATTGTAGATGGCTGACGGCGGAATGAAAATGCCGATTTGCCGCAACGACGATCGTCAGGCCAAAAAGGATTTTTTGATCTGGCAACGACTAACGAAGCTTTTAAGAATATTTACTTAGTAGAAGTTGAAAAGCGGGAGATAAGGCCGTATTGTAGAAGCCCTAGGAAAAGAGCTGCAGCCAATTGCCCTCCCCAAAGCTCAAATGGCGCAGCGTCTAACTCGAAAAAAGGAGATCGGCAATGGAAGCTAAGCCGGCACAACAGAACATTCAGGATTCTTTTCTCAACACGGCACGAAAGGAACGGCACAACATCACAATCTACCTGGTCAGCGGAGTCAAGCTGACGGGCCGTATCCGATCATTTGATAAGTATTCGGTGGTTCTTGAAACCAGCAACCAGGAGCAGCTCATTTTCAAGCACGCGATTTCAACGGTCGTTATTTCGCGCGGAGCGCATAGCAGCCATACAGAGGCGAAGCCGGCGATCGCCGCCCATGGCGAAGCGGCGAGTGCGAGCTCTGCTTCCGGCACCGAAGGATGAAATGAGTTTGCTTGCGCGGAGATGATTCCAGATTAAGCAGTCGTGGTGGTTCGCGGAACCAAGCGAAAGCGGTGGTGAATCCATCGGAACAGCAGGAGCGGGCGTTCCTGGTGGGGGTGGAGTTCCGCACGCGCGGCCGCGCGGGCCCTGGTAAGAGTAAGAAGGGTACTGCCATTACGGCTGGCGCGCAAGCGGCTCGAGATCATGCCGCGAGTGTTGCCGCCTCGTCTTCAGTGTCCTCGTCTCTATTATCATCTTCCTCTGCGTTATTGCCGGCTGATTCGCCGGACTTCAGTTCGGAAGAATCGCTTGATGAACTACGTGCGCTGGCTGCGAGCGCGGGCGCCGAAATTGTGGGCGAGTTTACGCAACGCAAAGATCGGCCCGATCCGGCCACGCTGATCGGCAAAGGCAAGCTCGAGGAAATTGCCGGCGCAGCGGCTTCCGTTTCCGCGGACGTGATTCTGTTCGATCACGACCTCTCCCCTTCGCAACAGCGCAACATTGAGCGCGTGGTGCAGACGCGGGTGATCGATCGCACGCAACTGATACTCGATATTTTTGCGCGGCACGCGCGCACGCGTGAAGGGCAATTACAGGTAGAGCTGGCGCAGCTGGAATATATGTTGCCGCGGCTCGCTGGACGCGGCGTGGAAATGTCGCAGCTCGGCGGCGGCATCGGAACGCGTGGTCCAGGCGAAACGCAGCTTGAGACGGACCGGAGAAAGATCTTCCGGCGTGTGCGCCATGTCAAGCAGCAGATCGAAAATGTTCGGCGCATTCGCGCGCAGCAACGGCAGCGCCGGGAATCGGTTCCGGTCGCTCTAGTGGCGCTCGTCGGATATACAAATGCGGGGAAGTCAACGCTGTTCAATGCGCTGACCAAGGCGAACGTGGTGGCGTCATCGCGTATGTTTGCCACGCTTGACCCGACCATTCGCGCGGTCGAACTGCCGTCGAAAAGAAAAGTTTTGTTCTCCGACACAGTCGGTTTCATACGGCAGCTTCCGCATACGCTGGTGTCGGCGTTCCGCGCCACGCTGGAAGAAGTGCAGCGGGCGACGCTGATCATGCAGGTTTCCGATGCGAGCAGTCCAGTGTCGGCGGAGCAGGATGCGCAGGTGGAGAGCGTGCTCAAGGAACTCGAAGCTGACAAAAAGCCGCGGCTGCGAGTGATGAATAAGATCGACTTACTGCTTCCGAAACAACGCGAGTCGCTGCGCGATAGCGATGCGGACGACAAGGTGCAGGTGATTCACGTATCGGCCGCGAAGGGAATCGGATTGGGCACTCTGCTCGATCGCGTCGATGCATTGCTGGAGGGAGATCGACCGCGGCGGGTGCGGCTGCGCATTCCGCAAAAAGAAGGTAAGCTGCTGGCCCAGTTGCAGGCGGGCGGGCACATCTATTCACGGCAGTATCAGGATGGGCTGGTGTTGATGGATGCGGAAGCGCCGGCGTCGCTACTGCGGCGGGTGCGGTCATTTGTGGTGGAGTGAGAGCGCATTTTGCCATTTTGTAATCGGGTAATTTTAAATTTCCGCTTCGATGGCCTGCATGCTCCGCTGCAATTCCTAAGCCTTTCCGAACGGGTCCTCCAGCGATGGGCTTTGCGGTGTAAACAATTCTGCGCCCTCTTCCACGATGTGCATGTCGTCTTCGAGGCGGATGCCGAATTCTCCTCGAATGTAAATTCCTGGTTCGTCGCTAAAGGTCATTTCGGGCTGTAGCAGGATTGGGTTGCCCCGGACCAGATAGGGCCACTCGTGGCCGTCCATGCCCATGCCGTGGCCCAGGCGGTGCGTGAAATATTTGTAGTCGGGACCGTAGCCTGCGTCGGCGATTACCTTGCGGGCGGCGGCGTCTACGGAGCCGGCTTCTGCTCCGGGCTTCGCGGCGGCCAGCGCGGCGCTCTGGGCGCGATGGACAATATCGAAGACCTGCTTCATTTTGTCGCTGGCTTTGCCGAGCACATAGGTGCGCGTGATGTCGGATTGATACCCTTCCGCGGAGCAGCCTCCATCCATCATGACGATCGTGCCTTCTTTGATGACTTGCGGAGTCACCGAACCGTGAGGGAACGCGGAGTATTCTCCGACCTGCACGTCAGCGCCTCCGTCGAATCCGAGCTGACTGTGAGCGGTTTCTACCAAGTGGGCGACGTCGTGCTGTGTCATTCCAACTTTTAGCGAACGATAGGTGGCCTCGTAAGCGGCTAGCGTGACTTTCGCTGCGAGGCGCATGAGTTCGATTTCGTGGCGGCCCTTGATCATGCGGCATCCGGCGGTGACCGGGATCGCGCTGGTGAAGGTGGCGCTGGGCGAGGCTTTTCGAATATTGTCGCTGAAGACAAACTTAACTGTCTCTTCGACGCCGATGGTGCCGGTGGAGAGTCCGCGGTCGGTGAGGCCTTGTGCTACCCGCTGGTACGGGCTTTCATCTTCCTGCCAGATGCGGACGTCGGGCTTCGTGCCCTCGGGCGCTTGCGCGATCTGTTCGCGGGCGCGGCCTTCTTCGAACGCGGGAGAGACGTAGAACGCGTCACCCTTTGCCGGGAGAATCATGGCGAAGAGGCGCTCTCCGCCTTGCCAATGGATGCCGGTGAAATAGGCGAGCGATGTGCCCTGGCCGAGGATGATGGCGGAGAGATTGTTTTCGCGCATCAGTTGGCGGGCGCGTTCCTGGCGCTGGGCGCGCTCTTCGATGGTGATGGGCTTGGCTTCGGCACGGCGCGATTGAAGAGCGGCGATGGCGGGCGGCTTGTCGTCTGCGACGGAGTGGGCGAGCGCGGGCAGGGCTACACTGATGCCGGCAGCGATGGAACCGGATTTCAAGAAATGACGACGCGAAAGCATAAGGCCTCCGAGAGAGGAACCATTATAGTGTGAAGACGCCGCACAATGGATTAGCGTTGTTCCTTCTAAAATAGCTGTATGGTGAGCGGCTACGTCTGCGCCGGGTGCGGCGAGTGGAATGAGACTTCCGTGGATGAGTCCGCCGGAAGCCGCCAGCGATACGTCGAGGACTGCCAGGTGTGCTGCAAGCCTAATGTGCTGCGCGTGAGCTGGGATGCTGATGCCGAAGAATTTGTGATTGATGCTGAATTAGAATGAGATGAGTTCGAAGTTATAGCGGCGAGTCTCTTCGGAGGAGCGATGGGCAACTATACGACGGCGGTAACCGCGGGACGGATGGTGGCGCATAACATGGTAACCACGCAGTTCGAGTTGGATGGCTTTCGCGTGGTCCGGACACTGGGCGTGGTGCGCGGGATTACGGTGCGTTCGCGATCGATCTTTGGGACGATCGGAGCGGGGCTGCAAACCATCGTCGGCGGGAATATTACTTTGCTGACCAATCTCTGCGAGCGGACTCGCGCGGAAGCCTTCGACCTGATGCTGCAGCACGCGGCGGATATTGGAGGCAATGCCGTTGTCGGAGCGCGCTATGACGCTACTGAGGTGATGCAGGGCGTCACCGAAGTTTTGGCTTATGGGACGGCTGTGTTTGTGGAGGCTGCAAAGTAGGTCACGAACAATCCCGCCTATCTTTAATCTTTTAATCAACGCGAACGGCGAAACACACTTCCTTAAGAGTAGCCGATTGCGGGATGGCTGTGCGCGTTTCCCATCAGACAGCCGACAGGTCCGGAGCATCCGTCCCCATGATCCGGGGTGCGAAAATTTCGATATGGTCGATTTTTTTTAATATTGCCGATCTTTAGAATCATGCGATTAGGGAAAAATTCCTTGTAAATCTTTGAGTTCAGATGATTTGCGGGGAAAATATGTGAAATCAGGCAGTTAGAGGGGCGTCTCGAGCGTCTCGGGCGCGTTCGATGGCGACTTCGAGTCGGGCTGCTTGCTTATTGGAAGGTGCTGGGTTTGCGACAGCGCTGATGGATGCAGTTGATATATTTCGCTGGTAGTGAGGTGGATGGCATTGGGATCGGCTTGTACGGCGGCGGTTATCCGTAGCATACGGGCCCTGAATTCCAAGGCGTCCGGGTTATCGGGATCATCCAAGTCCATAGTCGATTGTTTATCCGATTCATGCCCCTCTCGTTCATGCCCCTCTCCGTGATTGTTATCTGGGTCATTGGTGTCGGCTAGGATGTCGTAGTCGTGTCCGTCGACGGTGGACCAGGCGGTTGCGCCTAGCGGACGATTCTCTACGCAGCTGGGGTCGATTACGACGTGAGTGGGCTTGGGCTCCAGGGAAGTGAACTTGACGTTGGCGGCAGCGGTGCGAAGGGCGCGCAGGAGCAGAGAGGCGATACGGTGATCGATCTGGTGGGTCACCAGCAGGCGCATGACTTCGGCGAGGCCGAGTTGGATGGAGTTCGCGTCTTCTAGGGTGGGGAGCTTGATGATGCCGTGCTCGGTGAATTTCATATTGATTTCGCGGCTCATGAGGCGGCATTGTTCGTGAAAGAAACAATGCCTCTCGTTGCGCTTGGCGGGCGAGCCGCATTGGATGCCGTTGACCTTGATGTGCTGGCAGCGGCGGATGGTTAGGGGATAGGTCGGCATGGTGTTCTCCTTAGGTCAGGTCTCAGGGTCCCAGGGTTAATTGGGTGCTTGTTCATTGGGGCGCTCATCGGGGTTACCGGTAGAAGCTCTTGCACTTGGCGGGGATGGCTGCGGGTGCAATGGAAAAAGGGTACGGGAGGTGATCCGCACCCTTTTCTTACTACTACTTCTATTGTATCAATTCGCAGGGGGGTATCCCGACAGAGTTTCCGACTTTATTTTCCTAAGTTATTCATGGACTTATCGGGAGAATCGGGGAAATTGGGGCTTGACAGGATTTGCGAGTATTCTCCGGCGTCTCAACGACTCCTCTTTTTCGAACATGCACCCGCTGTTTCGCGGCAGTGGAAAAGGGCCGACGAAAAATCCCAGGCATTCCGACTGCCGTGAAATCCCACCCCTTCGGCTTCGCTCAGGGCAGGCTCAAACGTCGCAGAAAACGCGACGTTAGGATGGGGCACCCTGCTGCCGAAAAATCCGTCATATTGGTTCAATCTCGGCCCGGTCACAGGATCAATGGGTGTAATTGATTCCATGACAAT
>PKXQ01000029.1 GCA_003132405.1 Acidobacteriaceae bacterium
ACACCCACAGTGATTGGCGTAACATCCCGATTACACTCATTCACCCAGATTGGCCTCCTCAAACGAGTGATGACGCCTTTGGAACCCCAGCCCACGCCGCAAGTCACTCCCCTTCCTATAGAATTGGGCCGCTATCAAAATGCCCGAGGGGGTAACAATGTCGAATCTACAGAATGCTCTGCATGAGCTTCGCGAGAAACGCAGCAGAGCGCAGATAGAAATTGAGAAGTTAGACCAGATAATTTCCGGGATTGAGTCTCTTAATGGTACCGGAGTCCATGAGTCAAGCCGACCGACGCGGATCATATCAGCGGCTTCGCGGCGAAAGATGGCGTTAGCGCAGAAAGCGCGATGGGCGAGCGTAAGGAAACAGTCGCAGCCGATACTAGTGGGAAAGACAACCCTTTCCGCTCCCGCGAAACGAACCATGTCGGCGTCAGCCCGCAGGAAGATCGCCGCCGCTCAAAAAGCACGATGGGCGAAGGTTAAGGGACAGCAGAAGAAGGCGGCGTAAGTCTTCTATTTGCTGGTCGGCCAGAGTAGCTAGATTGAGTGGTGTAATGGCTGGATATGTCTGACGGATTACTTCCAAGATCTGTCATTCGGCTGAAGAATCCTTTGGCAAAACAGCGAGGACACGCTATAGACTGATTCCGGTCTCATCGCACAATGGCCACTCGGACCTTCTTTCGACTTATTGGCCTCTTCGCGGTTACCGTCGCTCTGTCGGGTTGTGGCAGTGGCAACTCTGGCGGAGGCGGTGGGGGCGGCACCAAGCTTTTCGTCACGGCCGTCTCGCCTTCCACACAGATGATTAGTGATACCAGCGGAACCGCTACTCTGGCCTTTACTGTCATCGGTCAGAATTTCACCCCGCAATCACAGGTTTTAATTGACGGCCAATCGGCAACCTCGACCTCGTTCGTAGACACGGATACTCTTCAGGCGACAGAAAACATTACCTACAGCACTTTCCTGGGCACACACCAGTTCACGGTGCAAGACAGCTCCGGTACCTCCAACGCATCCGCGTTTACACTCTATACGCCTCGGCAGGGACCTCTCGTCATGCAGGCGATTCCGGGCTACGTTGTCGGGGTCGAGTCCGATCCTACCTTTATTGCAGCCGCGGATTTGAACGGCGACGGTTACGCGGACGTTGTTACTCAGGGCCCTGTGACCAATTCCGGGGTTAGCCTCGCGATTCTCTACGGTCAAGCCGATGGTTCGCTTGCTCCGCCACAGTATCTGTCTGGTATCACGCCGTATTCGCTGGCGATTGGCGACGTTGATGGCAACGGTACTGCCGATCTTGTAACCCTGATGTCGGATAACTCTTCTCAAACCACGCTCAATATTTTTCTTGGCGACGGACATGGCAACTTCCAGCCGGCTTCCGGGCCGCAGAGTTTCAATGGTATTTATCCGGGTCGTCCCCAAATTGTGGATCTCGACGGCGACGGCAAACCGGACGTGGTCGTCTCTGTTCAGGCTCCTATCGGTACTTACAACATTGTGATTTGGTTTAAGAATCTGGGTGCAGGCAACTTCGCCGCACCGGTGGTCCTGACCTCGAACGCCGCGGGAGATAATACCAGCATTGCGATTGCCGATGTCAATGGCGATGGCCGGCCCGACATTATGTACGCCATCTCCGACCTATCTCCCAGCTCGGAGTTCATTCATACGCTCGTGAATCAGGGCAACGGACAATTTACGGATACGCTGACACCAGGTCTCGATGGAGTGACGGGCGTTTTCAATACGCTCGATTTCAATCTCGATGGCAATCCCGATCTGGTAGTGCAGGTTCCATTGCCCGCCAACGGCATTGACCTCGACGCCTTCGCCGGGAACGGAAACGGATCCTTCACTAGGGCCGCAACTACCACCATCGCGCCGCCTCTCGCCTACGAGCCACTTCAATTTGTTTCTGGCGATTTTGATCACGATGGTTTTCCCGACCTGGCAGGCATCGACGGCGAAACCGAACCTTCCCACATCCTCTATCTCTTCGGAGATGGGCAGGGAGGTTTCACACCCGTCAACGTGGTTGGACCCATGGGATGGTTCCAGATTGCCGCGGCCGACATCAACGACGACGGCATTCCCGACGTGGTTACTCCCGACCGCTTCAATGTTGTTTCAGTCGCTCTCGGTCGCACTAATCGCGATTTCCCGTCATTGCTTCCTCTAACTCCGCCCGAAGCCGGTCCGCCTTCATTGGGCGACATTAATGGTGATGGCCTGCCAGACATCTTGATTCCTGGTGATTCGGACAATGGGGTGCCCGGTGCCGTTTACCTCAATCAAGGGAGCGGGGTTTTCACATTGGCCGCCCATACCGACCAGCGTGGATACATGCTTGCGGACTTAACGGGCAAAGGCGTCGTGGATCTTATCGGGGGCAACGCCGCCAACCTTTTGATCTGGCCGAACAACGGAACCCCTGGCTTCAGCTCTTCTCCCATCACCGTTCCGCCGCCAGTGCAAGGTTACTTCACTGTGGCGGACATGGACGGCGACGGCCATCCTGACATTGTCGAGGTGGGCGGCATCCTCTACGGCAACAGTGAATATCAGTTCACTCCCGCTGCCATGCCTGACACCTTCGATACCTACGCCATCGGCGGTTTCAATGGCGTTGGGCGTCTCGATATTGCCAGCGATACTTTCGTTTTCTTGAACCAGGGGAATCGAAACTTCAAGGCGATCGAGGTCGGTGCGGGCGCTCCGAACCTTTCGCAAGGAAGCATTCCGGTTGTGGCGGACTTCAACGGCGACGGCTACGCAGACATTACCATCGTCTGGCCTCAGACCACCGGAGTGTTCATCTATTACAGCCGCGGAGACGGTACGTTCTATCTTGGCGCGATCCTTGATACCGTGGACTTCGTTGGTGGCCTGCCTGGAGCATGGGCTATCGCCACGGGAGATTTTGACGGCGACGGGCGTCCCGATATCGCCGTCGGCCTGGAGTTTACCCAACAGGTCGTGATCTTCTTTAACCAGGGAAACGGCCAGTATAAACGTGCTTTCTTTGCTTCCGGAGCCAGCACCATAGGACTCGCGTCTTCCTCATTGGTCCATCCAGGAAAACTCGATCTGGTAATCGCGAACTTCAACGTGGATTACCGTTCGCCCAACGTGAACGTGATGTTTCACCAATAGGAGAATTCACCTAACAACGTCCGACGCCCGAACGAAGTTGCGGGTGTCGAGCATTCGGAGTCGTCATTTTCTGTCCCGGAACCCATACCGACTGGGCCATAGAGTCGCGGTAAGTGAAAGACGATGTGTAATTCTGCGAAACGGCTCGCGTGATCATTTTCTATTCCGAGGGCCGAATGGTAAGCAGGATTTGTGCCGAGTGGACAACCGTACCTGCGCCGTTTCCCGCGCTCGCCTGAATTGACAGAACCATCATTTGTGGGGTCGCAGAAGCACTAGACGAATTCCCGCATCCCGTCAGGATGGTGAGACTCGCACAAACCACGATCAGCGCGAGGCAATGAATGCGGCGCCGACTCGCGACTCCGATCAGCAGGAATGAGAGAAGGCCGAATGTCACTCCGTACAACCGACCAAGGGTTGTCGATCCCTTCGAAGCCTTTGAGGAGGTTTGTATCCTGAGATAGCTGTCGCCGCTGTAGAGCGAGGCGCGCGCGAATGAGCATTCGAATCCGGCGGGCACTCCACTCGGGCAGGACAGTTGAACCGACTGCTGGAAACCCGCCGTCGGAACGACCGTGACCAGCACGACCTGCGAGCCTGCGGGTGTGACAACGACAGAGTCCGATCCCATACCCAAAGAAAAACCGGCTACGCCCGACGGGGATTGCTCAAGCAGTTCAGGCGACACACTCGGGGCAAACTCAGGAGAACCGGTATAACTGGCAGACAGGTTGTGCGCGCCACCACCAAACTGCGGGACGGTGAGATACGCGGTTTGCGCCACATTCGTGGTAGCAGTGCCCAGGATATTGCCGTCGTCGAGAAAGATCACTTCGCCCGCCGGATGGCCGTTCGGCGCACTAACCCTTGCCACCAGTAGTGACTGATCGCCGCTCCCTGTCGCTGCGACAGTAACAACAGACGAAATCAGAGCAGCTCCGGCAGAAACGACGGTCACCTCGATGACGGACGATGTGCTACTGGCAAACGTCGCGTTGGCGTTGAATACCGCCGTAATGTTATGCACTCCGACCGCAAGGGAGGCAGTACTATAGGTGCCGCTCCCGCCGGACTGGAGCGAAAGGCTGCCGAGGGGGATGGTTCCGTCGTAGAAGGTCGCGCCGCCGAACGGGACGCCTGAGCCGCTTGTCACGTTGGCGCTGAACGTCACAACCGTCCCGGCGGTAGGCGAGGTCGTGGACGCAGATAAAGTTGTCGTGGTCGGAACTGCATTTACGGTCAAGCTGACTGGAGCGGAAGTACTTGGTTGGAAGATGGCCTGTGTGTTGAAGGGTTCCTGATATCCCTGGTAGACGGCGGTTAGGCTGTGGGTTCCCGCAGCCAGCAGATTTGTTTCGAGAGTTACAACTGGAGTTGTATAGATTGCCTCGGCACCTATCGAGTTGGTTCCATCCATGAAGGTCACATACCCGGCGGCCACTTTCACCGTGCTGTTCACTTTTGCGGTCAGACTCACAGTCTGGCTCGTGTAGACAACGGTCGGCACCGCTACCAAAACGGTCTTCGTAGCGTAGACGGGCGGTAGAACTACATGGAGAAAAGAGAAACTCTCAGGACTATAGATGTTGTCTCCGTTATAGGTCGCTACGAAAGTATGAGTCCCGGTGTTCAGCGTCGCGGCAAACGTGTCGGTGGCCGCTCCGTTCGCCAGTGACTTGGTGACGATAAATGCTCCATCGACGCTGAAACTCACGGAACCGGTAGGGACGGGACCGGAGGGAACCGACATGGTGATGCTCAAGGTAATGGGCTGCCCATATTGCGCCGGCTCGGGGGAGATAGTGAAAGATCCGTTGCTTGGGGCGCCGTCGACAGGATTCCCATTTGGTTGATTGAGAAGCACGGCAACAGTGGTTCCGCCTGCATTGGCCGCGATGATATCCGGGAATCCGTCGCCGTTGACGTCTACTATGCTCAGCCCGGAAATTTTTTGTCCGGCGACGAAATGCTCCTCGGGGCCGAAGTTGCGTCCGCCAAGATTCTCGATGACCGCGATACCGGCTCCGTCGCTCAGAACAAGATCCGGCTTATTGTCTTGATTCACATCTGCAATGACTAACTGAGTGTAAGCGTGCGAGATTGGCAACTGTACGGCATTCTGAAACGTGCCGTCGCGATTGCCGTAATAAATCAGAAGAGGGAACGGTAGGCCTTCCTGGTTGGGATATGGAACGACGACGATGTCCCCGTTCCCGTCGCCGTCAAGATCGGCGATCAGGGCGGATTGCTGGTTGATCGGCTGAGACGTATTGCTGACCATGTTGGATTGGGTGAAAGTTCCGTCGCCATTTCCTAGCCACACGCGCATTGACGGATATTCGAGAACCAGCAGGTCGAGTATGTTGTCGCTGTTCAAGTTCCCCACAGCGGCAACTCCGCTGGTGGGGTAGATCAAAGTCGTCGTGGCTTGCGTGAAGGTCTGATTGGTCTGCCCGAGCAAAGCCAGGATTGAATCTCCCGACTGGGAGACCATGTCGCTGCGATTATTGTTGGTCAAGTTTGCCACCAGCGCTGGTCCCGTATTGATCGCTGAGGGCGTCGCGAAAGTGCCGTTGCCCGCGCCAAAAAGGATAAATGGCTGGCCGAAGGGATAGGCTTCGGTTGCCTCCAAGACATAAAGGTCATTCTTGCCGTCGCCGTTGAAGTCTCCAGTCAGCATGCTTACGCTGGGAGGCTGCGATCCATAACTTTGATTCTGATCGGTACCAAGGGTGAACTGGCCCGTCCCGTTGCCCAGTAGAAGCCGGGGATAGGTTGCGGACACACTCACGGCGATGTCAGGGAAATTGTCTCCGTTGAAGTTTGCGACTGCGACGGTGCCCACCGTATGTCCGACGTCGTAGGAGTCGGCGCTCGCAAAAGTCCCGTTGCCATTTCCCCGGAGGATGAGAACTCCACCATCTACTGCCATAGCCATGTCGTTTTGACTCTGGCCGTTGAAGTCACCCTGCGCGAGGCTATTTAGATAGAACCCGGGAGCCACACTGCCCGCCACCGATGAAATGATGTTCCCGTAGGTGAGGTTTCCCTGGCCCGGAACAATGCCAATGCCCGCCGGAGTCAGGAAAGCCAAATCCGGAATCCCGTCGCCGTTAAAATCGCCGCTGGCGATCAGCTGGGCATCGTCTGGTACCGTCGTTACAGTGGTGGCAGATCCGAAAGTGCCGTTGGCATTGCCTAGAAGAACTTGGATCTGGCCAGGGTAAACACTCGCAACCATACGAAGCGGATGGCGCAGGACAAACTGGTCGGCGCAATCCTGCCGACCGGCCTGTTGTCGCAAAGCAAAACCAACCTCATCCAATAGCCCCGCCGCAAACGATGCGAAGCACCGAGAGCATCGCGATTCGGCTGTTCTCTGACGTCAATTCGGAGTTGGCGCGCTCAGTTGGACCCAGAGTGGGACCCAGATTTTTGGATGGCTTTTCTAACTGGTTGAAAAATATGGTAGGCACGAGGAGACTCGAACTCCTGACCTCTACCGTGTCAAGGTCCTCTTCAACGGTAACTGATTGACATTCAACGGCACTGGCAGCCACCTTTGGCGTTGTAAGGAACTATCGGGAAATGTTATTGGACCCTAATTGGACCCAGATATTAAGGTGCATTTTGGATTAGTTCCGTTCGGCAGAAATCTCACTGATTGTCAGCTGCTGACTTCCCAGAAGCCGAATTCGGGTCGGGTGGCTGCCAGAAAGGGCGCTTCCGTGGGCACGTTCAGGTCAATGAGTGCTATTGGGAGTGGCTGTTGAAAAACTCATTCTCTGAAAAGTCGTCAAAATAAAATCGCGTCAGGAAGCCCTACAATCGATTTTCTCGGGTCGCCTAGACATTTTCTATCCCCCTAATTTTGGCTGTTTGGGATGAAAAGCGAGTTTTTCAACAGCCACGCCTGGTTACAACAGTTAGCCAGTATGTTCCGGGCTTCCAAACGGTAGAACGTTACGGAAGGACCTGCCCGAAGAACTCTCCGCGACGCGGCTGGCGAAATATCGCCATTTCACCCACGAGGCGATACAGTAGCCGTTGAGGACGATCCACTCGGAGAAGCTATGCGATTCCTGCTCGACGCACAGTCGATCGTTCAGGAGGTTTCACTGTGAAGAAGCACCCGATCGCTGTAGCGCTAGTCCTGCTGTTGTTCTTGTCCCTGATCGTCGCGATCGTTTACGGCGTGCGCGGGCGATACGACGCTCGATCGAACCGAGCCGCGTGCTACCGCGCCAACCTCGAGAAGCTCAACTCCCTCGAACCTTCGACGGCCACGCTCAACACCGAGGTCCAGGAGATCCAACGCGACCAAGACGTGATCGATCAGCTCGATGGTACAGACGACGACACCGTGAACCAACGTCGGAACCATATGATCGACGGCGTGAAGCTCAAGCTCACTAAGGTCAACAAGGATCGAGCCGAGGGTCAGCGTCGCACCGAACAGATCGAGGCCGAGCTCTCGAGCTGCCTCGCAGCGTTGAAGTGATGCCCGCCTACCAACAAGCTTGAGTACGATTTCACTCACTGACCGGGTTGCGAGTGTAATCGCCTTCCATGAG
>PKXQ01000021.1 GCA_003132405.1 Acidobacteriaceae bacterium
AAATGATCTTGAGAGCGGCATCGAAGCAACTGAGCAGATGAAAAAAGCCGCCGCAATCTACGTCCGAGTGAGCACACCCGACCAGCATGTCGAAAGTCAGTTGTACGATCTCCGAGAGTTAGCGGCACAGCGAGGCTTCGAGGTTGTGCACGAATACGAAGATCGTGGTGTTTGCGGAAAGAAGGCACGCCGTCCGGGGCTCGATCTGCTAACGGCTGATGCGCGGCGGAAAAGGTTTTCCGTTGTGCTCGTGGCGGCATTCGACCGCATTGCGAGGAGCACTCGGAATTTTCTACAAGTGATCGACGAAAACTGCCGGAACCACGGGGTTCGCAATTAATTCCTGCGTGCTGCGAATCGCCTGTTCCAGCCCACGGGAGCCGTCAATCTCCACGCCGCCCGGAAAAAGCTGGCGAGCAAGCAATCCAACCTCATGTCCCTGCCCCATAATCGCCTCGGCGGAAGCGTCTGGTGGTGCTCCCAATTCTGGCTGGTGCACCTGCCAGTAAAGCCGTTTGAGGCATCGGCAGCCAGCGACGAAATTGGATTTTGAGATTCTCATTGCGCGGCAGCCTGCCGTGTCCCCAAACAACAGTAGCCTTATCATTCCGATGCGTCTAACGGCGAGCCCGTTGAAATAGAGTACTTGGAGGAGAAAGGCGCACTTCAGTAATCTGTTCGCGATTACCAACTCACGCTAGAGTTAATTATCTGCTGCACCACGCAGAACAAGACCTTAAGAAAAGAAAAGTTTCCGGGGACTACAGGATAACCTGCCTGTTAGTCCCCGCAGGTTTTTTACGACCGCGAATTTGCTGTTCTGCTGTCGCTAACCGTTTGGAGAATGCCGCCATTGTTCGGCTGGCGCTTGGACATTTTCTTCTGCACGGTCGTCGTGCTGTCGCAGCAGCCCTACTCACGCAGACTTCTTTGTCGGCGATGTTGACGCACCTACCTCGATGAGCTTCCCGCGATCTTCTCCTCGCCCTTCCCATTCCCATCCGCACTGACAATGGATCGACTCCGACAGGCGCGACTTTGTTAGGACTGCCTTGCATAAGGGACAGGGCCTCGTCCACATGCAGGGAAGCACATCTTGTCGGCCATTCATGATGTCGCTCGTGACTGAACTCAGGGCACGTTGGGAAGAACGCAGGAAACCGCTAACGCTACTCCACGAATCGGCATGAAACCCGTGATTTTCATCACCCATCAGAGTGACTGACCAGTCCCCCAACCTGCTCCCCGCGAAATTCTAGGCAGTACGCCAATCGGCCGTGTGGCATTTGCTAATACTGATCTAGCGGGAGCCATGGACCATCGTTACTCTATACTCGAAGCAAAACGAGCTGTGGGCCAGCTGCTTGATCAGGTCTTGAGCTAGCATCACAAACCTATCCGGATTGGAGAGATCAGCGAATGAGTTCTCGCACAGCCGCACTTGCTTTCCTCGCGTTCGCTGCCACCGCTGGTGGCCTATCAGCACAGGATCGGTCCTACGGACGTTCTGTAGTGATTACTAAGTATGGCATCGTCGCGACCAGCTACCTTCAGGCATCCCAAGCGGGCGCAAGAGTTCTGGAGCAGAGCGGTTCCGCGATTGACGCGGGCATTGCGGCCAATGCCGTGTTGGGAGTTGCCGAGCCCATGATGAACGGGATGGGCGGCGATCTCTTCGCGATTTACTGGGACGCCAAAACCGGCAAGCTGTATGGCTTGAATGCCAGTGGATGGGCACCCAGAGCGCTCACCATTGAACGTCTGAAAGCTAAAGGCGTGTCTGGGATGCCGCAATCCGGTATTGATTCCGTGACCGTGCCGGGCGTCGTGGACGGGTGGACGAAGCTCCACGACCGGTTCGGCAAGCTACCTTGGCGGGAGCTGTTTCAGCCCGCCATCTTCTATGCGGATCATGGTTATCCGGTGCCCGAAATCATTCATGACTACTGGAAAGCTTCTGCGCCGGGGCTGATGCAGGATTCGGAGAGCCAGCGCGTCTTTCTGCCCGGCGGCACGGTGCCAGAGACAGGTCAGATTTTTCGCAATCCCGACATTGCGCAAGCGCTCACCCGGATTGCGAACGAGGGCGAGTCGGCGTTCTACCAGGGCACGATCGCACAGGCCATTCTGAAGACCTCGGCGGAGCTCGGAGGCACGATGTCCGCCGACGACCTGGCTCAGTATTCCTCGGAGTGGGTCGAGCCCATCTCGACACAATATCGAGACTGGACTGTCTATGAACTCCCTCCGAACGGCGATGGCATGGCCGCGCTCGAGATGCTGAATATCATGGAGCAGTTCAAACCTGCTCCCGACGGACCCCGCAGCGCCGCAGAGTTGCATACCCGGATCGAAGCGATGAAGCTGGCCTACGCCGACGTCAAGGCCTACGACGGCGATCCCAGGTTCGGCAAAATCCCGGTAACGCAGTTGCTCTCCAAAGAATACGCGGCCAAGCGTGCCCGCCTGGTCGATCCTGCCCGGGCCAACTGCGCCATCACTCCCGGTGCGCTCTCCGGAAGCGACACGACCTATTTGTCGGTGGTCGACCGCGACGGAAATATTCTCTCTTTCATTCAGAGTAACTATTCGGCTTTTGGATCCGGGGTGACGGTGCGAGGGATGGGATTCGTGCTGCAGAACCGCGGCGGGCTGTTTTCAGTCGACCCTGCGTCGCCTAACGCTCTCGCCGGTCGCAAGCGGCCTTTTCACACCATCATTCCGGCATTCATGGAGCGCGGGGATCAGCACATCGGCTTCGGCATTATGGGCGGCATGAATCAACCATTGGCACATGCGCAATTTGTCTCGAATGTTGTGGACTACAAGATGAACATCCAGGCCGCTCTGGAAGAGCCCCGGTTTACCGTCAATACAAAACTAGGGTGCAACATCGTGATCGAGTCACGCGTCACCCCCGAATCCATCGAGCAGCTTACAAAAATGGGACACGTTCTAGAGGTGCGCAAAGAGTATTCGACGACGATGGGGCGCGGGCAAGCGGTCCTCCACGACAGCACGACTAAGGTCAACTATGGTGCTTCGGATCCGAGAGCAGATGGCGC
>PKXQ01000083.1 GCA_003132405.1 Acidobacteriaceae bacterium
AAATCAGGTTGTCAAACGCAATGCTGCGTCGCCAGCGCAGCTGCTGTTTGAAAAGTACGGACAACGTATTCGGCACCGTGGTCCAACAGAGCGCGTCATTATTAATGTAAGTTCCGTAGCCTCGCAGCAGCGTCTGATGGGTCAGAAAACGGTCTTCCCCTTGACTCACCGGAATACCAAACCAATTGCGCGCCCGGATTGACGGCTCGATCTCCAGCAGCAACCTGCGCCGGATTGCGAACAGGCACCCGCTGATGCAGCACACACTGCGAGTCCAATTCTCCGGAATCTTATAAAGCTGGAACGCAGAGTAGTAGATGATCGTCTGAATGGCGGTGATCACACTGTCGTTGGGATTTCGGACTCCCACCCTGCCGCCTACCGACCCCATGCCCGGCTCCGCAAAGCAGGCGGTCAACTCGCGAATTGCGTCCGGATGAAAGATGCAATCGGAATCGATCGAAATGATGACCTCTGCCGTGGAGTGCTGTAGGGCGTTGCAGACGGAGCGCGCCTTCCCGCTGTTGACCTCATTTCGCCCCGTACTTATGCGTATGTTTGTGAAATCGCGCTGGGCTTTAAGCATCCACTCGTAGCTGTCATCGACCGAGCAGTCGTCCTGGGCGATCACTTCAAATTTCTCGTTCGGATAGTTGCTCTTACTGATGCTCTCGATCGTCTCATAGACAGTTTTGCCCTCGTTGAAGCAAGGCATCAACACGCTCACAGTTGGTTCATAGGTGTAGTCCTTCAAGGCTCTGGTGCTGGGGAAGGAAAACTTCATAATGATTCCCATCAAGTATTTGACCACAGATATGAGCAGACAAAGAACGAGGATAAGCCACAGCAGAATCGGGGCCATTACAACCGCACCTCCCGGCGCAGATAGGTCATGCCAGCGACCAGATGTGTCTAGCAGACTGGGTATCCATACGACAACCTGGTTCCCGATGAGGGATCACGCAGCACTCTCCGGAACCCGCAACTATACCATCCAGGTCACGGCCTGAAATTGCCACAAAGTGACAACAGCACTATTGAATGTCGTAGCAGACCGTCCGAATTCAAGACTGGATGGCAATCGGGAGAATAGCGTGGCTCGACGAAAGCGATGCGCGCGGTTTACCCAACGCACCCGTGGCCGCAAGGGTTCTCCAATGGCGCCCGACTATCCAGCCACTGAAGTTATGCACCAGGACGGACTCCCGACGACACTGGCCCGAAGTCCTCTTGTAGGAAGTTAGGACTCGGCATGGCGACTCTTGTGTCGGGCCGATCGTTTTCGGTCCTATCTCCATGTGTGGACGCTACCGATTGTCGCGGAAGAAGCAACTTCTGGGCTATGCCGCCTTCTTCTCTTGCGCCTTAACCTTCGCCCATCGCGCTTTTTGAGCGGCCGCAATCTTCCTGCGAGCTGACGCCGACATGGTTCGTTTCGCTGGAGCAGAAACGGTTGTCTTTCCCACCAATATGGGCTGCGACTGTTTCCGAATGCTCGCCCATCGCGCTTTCTGTGCCAGCGCCATTTTTCGCCGTGAAGCTGCGGATATGATCCGCGTCGACCGGCTTGACTCATGGACTCCGGTACCGTTTAAAGACTCGATGCCAGAGATTATCTGATCTAACCTCTCAATTTCTATCTGCGCTCTCCGGCGCTTCTCGCGTAGTTCGTGTAGTGCATTCTGTAGATTCGACATTGTTACCCCCTCGGGTATTTTTGATGCGGCCTAATTGTATAGGAGGTTGAGCGACGTGCGGCTGTGGGCGGGGGTTCCAAAGGCGTCATCACTCGTTTGGGGAGGCCAATCCGGATCAATGAGTGAAATCGGGATGTTACGCCAACCACTCAGCGTGTCGCTTAGAATTGATGGAGTAAATGACGGAGACCGCCCAAATCGTGAAGTCTGGTACTTGGCTGTACGACGGACAAGGCGTTCATGAAGTCTGGATTGTTAAGCAGAATTTCGATTTCTACTACGATGAGGGCTTTGAAGATGCGCCCGAAGAGCTAAACGAAGAAGGGGAAGTTTTCCAAGTTGTTGTCGCTAGGGATGGCAAAGTAAAGAGCGTAGGGCTGGCATTTCACTCGGCTGAGGAAGCGGTCGCAAAAGCCCATCAGACCATCCCGCAGGGAATTGAATGGGATAACCATCGACTTCAGCCCCTTTTCCACGGCAGGAGATACCACCTCTCTGAATGACAAGTATCGACGCCTCAATCGTTGAGAGTTGATAGTTGACGTAAGCAGGCGATTACACGTTTTGACCGCTAGTCAATGAGTGATAATGGGATGTTACGCCAACTGATGTGGTACGCTTCCGACCACGCGATCTACCTACCAGAATCGCAAACAGATGAATCCCCAACTCGTGACGAGATTCCTACTCCTGATAATGATTATGGTGCCACTCTCCAAGTCTGATTCTCCTCAGTTGGGCAGCGAGGCCGACCCAATCCGGCAGCGACTCTTTTCCTGTCAGCCAATGGAGGTCTTAGTGCAGGGACTGAAATTAGACGGGAGGCCGGGACCGTTCCAAACCTTCGCCGATGCGGTGGAGTTGGCGAAGGCGGGTAAGAAGGAAGAGGCCAAAACCCGATTGCGCAGCATTCTGGAAGTCCCAAATCTGGAGACGCGCATACAGTTATGGGTCTGGTCAGCTTTGCGCGAACTGGGGGAGCAGCCGAATGCCAACTCAGGCAAGGAGATTCTCGGCGTAGTGATCGAGGTACCCATGCACGGAGCGTATGAGACCTTGGCTGGTTATCAGGACGGCTCTGCGCGCTACCTCAATTTCTCGGGCAAAGCCATTTTCTGGGATAAGCCCGATGCTTCAATAAAGTTGCTGTGCGAACGTCTGATTGCCTCAACGATCCCGGAGAGTTCGCGAGCGGTACCGCGGAAAGATACTGTGCTTCCGAAGTCTGGAACGCAGGTTACACTCCTCACGCGCTCAGGGATGTATGTGGTCGCTGAACCACCACAGAGCATCATGGCTACCGGATCGGCTTTGATGCTTGAATTGATGAAGCGAGTAAAAGAGACTGAGGCGAACAAACCCTAAATTGGGTTGTTGCCGAAAACAGGCGTCTCTGACAATGTCGG
>PKXQ01000034.1:0-1761 GCA_003132405.1 Acidobacteriaceae bacterium
GCGCCTGTTGTTGCTCGGGAGTTAATTGTGGCGGCATGGTGCCTTGCTGCCCTTGCCCGCAGGGCCGGCCGGAACCGCAGGAAGCGGATGCCTCGCCGCTTGGGCCAAAGACCGCGGCGGCGGCCTGTTGCGCGGGCGTCGCAGACGCAAGCGCCGGATCTTGCCCTGCAACTGCGCTGGCTGCCTGCTGCTCTTTTTGCCGTTCGGCCTGAACCTGGTTCTTCATGTCCTGAACGTTGTTGTCGGTGTTGTCCTGCAACGTGGGTTGCGGTGGTTGCCCTTTCGCNNGCCGCGCCCAAATAGACGAACGTCTTGAGGTTCTTCTGCAAGACGCCCTTGGGCTGCTCTAAAAGGCCGCGCAGTGTTGGCTCGACCTGGGGTTCGGCGTGCGTCCCGGCCTGCGCGTCTGTGTGAGAAGTACGGTTGTTCTCGGTCATGACTGCTATCCTTTCCGCGCAAAGCTCATCCGCTTCTTACCCAATTCCACATACCCCTCGTCCATGATCTTCGGGATGATGTAAGTTCCTTCCCGGAGGTCATAGGTGACGAGGTTCGGCTTGCCGTCCTTCATCTCGTAGACGCTGAATTTCTCCGGCGCATTGGTCTTGATGTAGGTGAACTTGTCGTCGTGATAGATCGACTGGATGTCGAAGGGCGATTGGTTGGCCTTATAGACATAGTCGAACTTGAGCTGCGTGGGATAGCTGCTCTTGTACTCGTCTACCGCCTGCTCGACGTGCGATTGAAGGGCGGCGACCTGCTGTTTTGACTGTTCGAGCTGCGCGGCGGGCACGAACTGCGCGGGGCCGCTGGCGGCTACAATTGCAGAGCGGTCGGCGGGTTCGATGATCACCTTCAGGTCGGGTTCTCCCGGAGACCCGGAGATGTCCTGCAGGGTGAAAGTGTAGATGTTTCCCCTATCCGTTATCAGATTCAAGTTGGAGCTGATGCCTTGTTTCGCCGGATGCACAAAACAGAAATTGCCCACCACATCGACAATCCAGAAATCCTTGTCGCCCGTGGCGGCTTCCATGATCTTTTCCGTCGTGGGCAGTTCGATCAGGGTTGTGTATTTGACCTTGGCGCGGATCGCAACAATATCCTGCGAGTGATATTGCACTGTTCGCGCGGATTCCTGCGCCAAGGCAGCGATGGACGAAAGGGCCAAAACGGCGTTAACGATGTATTTCATATTTCGCATTGCTGATCTCCTTAGTGGTTCGTGTTAGAGGTTGACGTGGCCAGCCCGCGCGGCTGGAATGGATAGTCTTCGGCCAGATGGCGCAGCCCGTCGGCGATACCGAAACGCTCGAAGTAATCGCGCTTCTTCAAGTTGTCGCGGGCGTTGTTCGTTGCCATCCAGTGCGAAACGGAATCGACGTTCAACTGCACTTTCTTCGAGGTCTGTGCCTTCCGTATGAGCATCTGGCCCGGCGGAACGAGGCCGCCGATAAGGTCCAGCTCGGTATCGTTTAGATGGAACGCCTCCCGGTACACTTCGCGGTTCATCTCCGGGTTGGCCAGAAAGATTTTCGTGGGGCAACTCTCGGCCACAATTGCCAGCATTCCCGATTCCTCAAGCTCCTTGATGGATTGCGTTGCCAGGATCATGGCGGCGTTGTGCTTGCGCCAGGTCTTCTGCGCCTGCACCACGTAGTTGCGAATCGTCTC
The DNA here is from genome assembly GCA_003132405.1 of Acidobacteriaceae bacterium. Lineage (GTDB taxonomy): Bacteria > Acidobacteriota > Terriglobia > Terriglobales > Acidobacteriaceae > Acidiflorens. The sequence continues at coordinate 1,672 of PKXQ01000034.1, forward strand.
GTTCTTGATGAAGAGCCACGCTTCGTCGAGCAGGAAGATCTTGAAGGTGGCGAGTTTCTGCGGGTCGACAATTTCATTCGACGCGCGGTG
>PKXQ01000034.1:1808-18873 GCA_003132405.1 Acidobacteriaceae bacterium
GGCCGCCGCGTGCCCAGCGATGTAGGCGTTCCTTCAGCTCGCCAACGATGTTCGTAAAGTTCGAGACGGTGCGCTGGGTCGGCTCCAGCATGTACATGCGCTCGATGGCATCCCACAGGCGGCGCTCTTCTTTGAAGTCCAGCCGGTACCGCTGTTCGTTGCCTTCGATGAGCACGCGGAAGAAACTGAAGAGAAATTGCAGGTTTTCCTTGGTCTGCGGCAGCGAGAACGGATTGATGGTGAAATCCCGCGCTTCCTGGCCGGCATTTAGGTACGAGCCGCCGAAGATTGTCGTAAGGGACTCGAAGCTTCCGCCAATATCGAAGATGAAGGTCAGCGGTGCGTACTTTTGTGCATTTTGCAGGACGAAATTGCAAAAATACGATTTGCCGCTGCCGGTCATGCCGAGAATCAGCGTGTGGGCGACCTCGCCGTTGTGCAGGTTCAGAAAATAGGGCGTGCTGTTGTCCGTTTCGAGGACAGCCAGGTACTCCGTGCCGANNAGGTTCAGCGCATAGTTGCCCGGCACGGTGGCGAAGTAGGCGTTGAGTTGGTTGTAGGTCTCCGAAAACAGGCTGCCGTCGGCGTTGGTGAAGATGCCAGCGAACTCGGCCCCGAGTTGCTCCAGTTCGGCTTTTGAGCGGCCGTAGAGGACAATCGTCAGCGAGAAGTCGCCGAGCGACTGCCCGTCGCCCAAGGCGCGCAGGCAGTCGCCAAGGTTTTCAATGTCGGCCTGCTTCGACTCGTCCACTAGCACATCGCGCGGGTTCGTCTTCGTGGCGTCGTTGCCCATCTGCGAGACAAACCCGGTTTTCGACATGTTGAAGTGGCGGCGGCGCTTGTTGACTTCCTTGCGGGCTTTGTCCGCCGCGAGCGGCGTCCATTCCGTAATGACTCGGAAGTTGGCCGGGATTTTCAGCAGCGCATCGAGCGCCAGTGGCCGTGTTTCGGTGATGGCCTCTTTCATCGTTAGCACCCGGACGATGTGATCGCCCACGCGCAGATGGTCCCGCTCGGCTTCGATATTGGAGTTCACGACCTGATAGTCGAGGAACTGCGTGGACTGCGGCTTGCCCGCAACGCGCCAGTCGTCGAAATTCAGCAAGCGGCGGAAAAACGTGAATTGCCCCTGCCGATCCAAGACCTCGATTTGCATGAAGTCCGCGATCTGCCGAGCGAATGCCTGCACGCGCTGGTCAAGGCAGGCAACATCACACTCGATCTGGCCGCGCAGCAGAGTTTTCATGTTGTCGTTCGTGAACTGCGCCCTCAGCTCACCGATGGCCCCGGCAGGATCGCGAAAGAGCTGGCTGAACGCCGCGCCCACTCCGGTTTTTGATCGGGCGCCTTCGAGCAGAATGCAGTAAAAGATTTCCACCTGATAAAGATGGTCGCGCTTGGCTTCAAAGAACTGTCGCCGCTGCTCGATCGCCGCTTCCACGATGGGGTCGTTATATTTGGCGAACGGTATGTCGGGCCGGTTCGACTTGAAGAGATACTGGTAAACGTGGAAGCCTGGGCCAAAGGCTTTCAGAGCCGCCTCCAATCGCTTCACTGCATATTCCTGTTCCGAGCGGTCTAGACTTTCGTAGTCCACGCCGGGAACGCTGAGCACCATGCCGACATCGCCGCTCTTGGTGAGGAAGGTCGTCTCATTCCAGAACCCGTAGAGGTTGATGTGGTCGTTGAGTGCCGCACTTTCTTTCCACGGCTTGATGACCTTATGGAGACGCAGCATCACAGTACCTCTACGCGGGGGATGAGCTGTTTGGCCGCGTCATAGCGCAGCTTGTAGCGTTCGGACCTCGCCAGGATGCGAAGGAACGCCGGATCGCTGTTCGTGACCCAATGACCGAAGGCAAAACCGCCGATGAAGACGGCAATACCCGCAAGGATGGAATTGAAGAGATTGAAGGCTCCCACCGCGCCCACGCAGACGAAGTAGAACAAAGTGCGCTCCACGCCCAGGTAGGTGAGAGGCTTATGCAGGCTCTTGAACACTCGATTTGTTCGATGTTTTTGTGTTTTGTCTGTCATAAGCCCCTCGCCTAACAAAGCGTGTTGGTGAAATGGGTCGTAGGTAGCTGGGAAGGTCGCTAAACGCCCCAGAGCCAACTCAGGACATTGACGGCGAGAACGGCAATGCCCGTTCCGGCGGCAACGCCGGCGAGCGCCTTCTTAGCGCCAGGTTCGCCGTGCGCGAAGCCGTAGCCGCCGATCACGATGGCAACCAGACTGGCAACCTTCGCAATGGTGCCGGTGAAGAGGCTTTGGATGGCGGTAAAGCCGGTGTCGAACGGTGAGTTCTGTGCCAGCGCGGCCACGGGCATGAGAAAAAGCAGGGTGAGAACAGCGGCGGTTGGACGCGCCCACTGCGACCGAAGAAGGGATTGGAGTGGGCGAATGAGATGAACTTGGAACCAACGTGATAACATCTGCGCCTCCGGGAGCAGCTAAAATCTGCTGCGTGTGGCGTAAAAGTAATCGCACTTAATTTAGCTGTCCAATGAAAGTTCGGGAGTCTGTTATTCCCTGGGGGACTAATAGCGTTTTGTGCTTATGGTTTAGCGGACAAGCTCATAGTCGAGGTAGAAAGAAGAAATTTCCATCTGTTTGGTAACGGGATACATAGGCAATGTAGTTTCGTTAGCTCTTCGCTCGTCCACAACCCCTCTAAACGCTTCACTGAAATGCTCTGACTGGTATCGGAATCTGCGGAACAAGGCCGAGAAAAGATGGGCTGCCACTGCTGCATCAAGACCTTTTGGCATTTAGGTTGAATTGTTACCGTTTCCGCAAGTCTTGCCATTTCAATAAACTAAACCTCCACGAATCCCTCCGGCCAGAAAAAGTCGAAGAAATTTGTCGGTTGCAGAAAGTTATTAGTCGCGGAAGGAATAACACGTTCCCCAAAATTCATTAGACAGGGCGGCGAAAATGAAGCAGGTTGGGAAAGATTGTCGGTTGCACACGGACTCGACCAGCCGAAAACGGCATTGGTCGGTTCGGAATCCCCGTGTCCGGCCCGACAGAGGACCAAAATGTCGACCCAGCCCAGTCGGATTGCTCGACCGCAATCTCCGCACCTGATCCGTGAAGCCCCAATCGAGTCAGTATCAGACCCCGCCCTGATGTCCCGTGTCTCGTCTTCAAACGACCAAGTCGGAGCTGTTACGCCACCGAATGTAGCCAGGCCAGTTGAGACAGTTGTCGATTCGAACGTCCATTTTGAGTCGTTGCTCGACAGCGAAGAGGCAGGGCGGTTTCTACGCATTCACCCGGCGACGGTGAAGCGATTGGCCCGTAGTGGTCGTCTCCCTGGATTTCGCATTGGCAACCGCTGGCGATTCCGTTTTTCCGATCTAGACGATTGGGCGCACTCTGCGGTACTCTCACGACACTCTTTGCGCCGCGAATAGAGGAGGTCTCTATTGCGGCGAAACACGTATCAGTTCGGTTGGATTGAAAGACAGAGAAGGTCTGAAGGACCATCGGTCTGGGTTTGGCGATTTCGTCAAAAGCAAGCTGATGGAGGATGCAAGAAGGTAGCGGTGCTACTCGGGACAGTCCAGGAAATCAAGACGGAAGCCGACGCCTGGAGGAAAGCCGAGTCCCACCGTATACAGGCAGATTCGGAAAGAGCGGCAGACGGGCAAGTTTCGTTTGGCGCTTTGTGCAATCGGTACATTGCGGATGCCCTGCCGTTACGGCATTCGACGAGGAAGTCTTATTTGACCATTCTGAACAAACACGTCATGCCAAAGTGGGAGAACGTGACCGTGTCCCAGGTGAGGCCCATGTACGTTCAGGAATGGCTCAACAACATGACCCTAACCGCAACCACCAAAGGAAAAATCAAAGCTCTCATGCATCGCCTTTTTGAAAGAGCGATGTTCTGGGAGCTGATTCGGACGGAGCGGAACCCGATGGGGTTGGTCGAAATACCGGGATCGAGTCGGCGCTGGAAGAGGCCGATTATTCTCACCGTCGATCAGTATTTCGCGATTCTCCAAGTTCTGACGGAACCGCACCGCACGATGGTGGTTGTGGCCCAGTGCCTAGGGCTCCGGGTAAGCGAGATTCTGGCTCTGCAGTGGCCAGACATCAACTTCACCGAACTCACCATGCGCGTGACTCGCGCTGTGGTGGACGGCGTGGTGGATGAGGTCAAAACGGAATACTCCGAAGATGACCTTCCGCTCGATCCCGACCTCGGTACTGTCTTGCTCAACTGGAAACGGAAGTGTCCACCGTCAGAAGAAGGCTGGGTCTTTCCCAGTCCCGTGACCGGACGCTGCTACCATGCCAGTCCGATTCAGCAGGATTACATTCGTCCTGCAGGTCGCAAGCTGGCTGTGGGCGACATCGGCTGGCACACCTTTCGGCATACCTACCGGTCGTGGCTCGATTTGGTCGGTACTTCGATTGGAGTCCAGCAGAAGCTAATGCGGCACGCTCAGATCGCGACCACCATGAACGTCTACGGCAACGCCATGATGGAATCGAAACGCGAGGCCAACAGCAAAGTTGTGCAGATGGCGCTCAGGCAAGAGGTGAGGAAGGCAAAATGAAAAGAGCTGCCAGAAGCGGTTGTTTTATCGCCTTTCACTGCGGAGGCGGGCTTATTGCCCTTTTTTGCCCCTGCGGTGAAAACATCCGATGCTCGTAAACCTATGAAAAGTTTGGTTGCGGGGGGTGGATTTGAACCACCGACCTTTGGGTTATGAGCTAAACGATCAACAGCTAAGTTGTTGTTGATACTACTGCTCTTCCCTGCCCGCATCCAGCCAAAACCTATCGAATTACCCCCACTTTTGTGTCCAAGTTGTGTCCAACTTTAATCCGCGCCGACGTTCGCCAAATCGTTAGAGCGGATCGCAGGAGGAGACCAACCTGGAACTTCAAGATAGTCACGGCAACAACCTATGTGCGAGCGCTGTACCGGCGTTCCGTGCGTTCCCGCAGCCTTCTTTTAATCCGACCACGACGAGTTCGTGGGAGGGTCGTCCGGTGGTTCGTTCTCCACAACAACTCCGGCTGCATCGCGCCCTGGAGGAACTAGGCTGGACCGGGGTAATAGACGAGTTCAACGACGCGGCCCGGCTGAAAGACCAATCCGCACCCGTGCCGGTTCTTGTCACAACGAACGGGACGATTCTCGCTGGCTTTGGGCGCTGGCGGTCGGCCGTTTTCGACGGCAGGCACGAGATTGACTGCATCGAATATCCGATCAGAGAGGACGAATCCCTCCGATTCACACTCGCCTACCACCAAACCCGGTGCGGATGGAACGCGTTTGTCCGTGTTCGCTTGGCGATGGCACTGGAACCCAATCTTCAACAGAGGGCGCTCGACAACATGCGCGACGGGGGCAGATACAAGGGTTCGGCAAATTTGCCGGAAGCTCAGCATATTGATGTGCGTGAGGAGATTGCCCGCATCGCGGCGGTATGCCCGCGTTACGTTAGCAACGTTAAGTCCATGCTCGAAGTTGCGCACCCGAGACTGATAGAGGCCTTGCGAGACAACAAGCTGACCATCAACCGCGCCATCCAATTCTGCAAGTTGCCGCGGGCCGAGCAGTTGGAGCAGTTCATCCGTTACAGCGAGGAACGCGCGACGAACAAGGTCATCCGCCAGACTATCGCCCAGCCGAAAGAAGAAAAAGCCAGCCTCGACATTGTCTCGGTTCTCGACGCCCTACAGCACCTGGAGGGGCGACAGCCTGGATCCGTCGCAGTACGGGTCGGTCGGCATAAGCGCACGGTTGTTCTTATCGGTCAAGATCTGTTCACCGGGCCGCCTTCTCAAAAGGAGTTGAAACTGACATGAAATACCAGCATCCGCTCAAGGAGATTTCGTCTCAGGCGCGATCGTACTGGGACCGAGACGAGATGCGTGCCGCAGTTCGCCAGGCTTTCAGCAAAGCGCTGCAATGTCGCACTGCTGAGTTGGGTGCCGAGGTTTACTCTTCAGAGAATCAGGAGCTCATCCTCTATCACCCCTGCAAATCGCGAGCCTGCCCGAGTTGTGGCTACCGCGCTACCGTGCAGTGGCTCCGCGAGCGGTGGGCTGCGATGCCAGACGCCCTTTATAAGGGGATTACATTCACAATGCCGGATCTGCTTTGGCCCTTTTTCCACAACAATCCGCCGCTGGCTAAGGCTCTGTCAGCTATCGCCGCAGAGATCATAAAGGCGCGGGTGAGTGCAAAGTATGGTGTAAAGGTTGGCGCTATTGCCATTCTCCACACCTTCAACGGGAAATTAGAATTCAACTCCCATGTCCACACAATGGTCACGGAGGGAGGGCTCGACGGGTCGTCCAACATCTGGGTTTCTCGTGCTTATTACGAGCGCGACGCCCTGATGAAGGCTTGGCGGAAGGCCGTGATCGCGCTTCTGCGCGCAGCCCTGCGAGCGGGTCAACTCCGGACGGAGCTAACCGCTGACCAAATGGGAGACCTGCTCACTCATCTGGAGGAACGCTGGTGGAGCATCAAGATTCAATCGTTCGAAGACAAAGGGCATTTCCTGCAATACGCCGGTCGCTATGTAAGGCGGCCACCCATCGCGCAGCGTCGTATCACTTACATCGGGGAGCGAACCGTGAGGTTTTGGTACAAAGACAAAAAGCTGCATCGCCGTATTGAGGTACAGTGCTCACTGGAAGAGTTCATTGACCGTTGGTCCCAGCACATTCCGGAACGCTATCAGCACGCTGTTCGTAGCTTTGGGCTGTTTGCTCCGCGGTCTCTCTCGCAAACATCGGCGGCCATTCTTGTCATTCTGAGACAGAAGAGGAAACCACGCCCCAAACCTCGGCCTTGGGCGGAATCAATAAAACGAGACTTCGGATATGATCCGCTGCTCGACCACACCGGCAAGAGAATGAAGTGGGTGCGACGACTGGTGCCGAGAGCACGCTAATCGGATCTCTCGCCGAAAGAAGCGGTTGTTTCCTACCCCAAATCCCGCAGTGTGACATACTTGATTCTTACGCGCTGCTCTTCGCTTTCCCCCCAAATACCATAGCTTCGACCGCGCGCCGCGATCTGAATTGCTTCCGCCCGCGGACGACACCCACCTGACTCGCCTCAATTCTTGGTTCTCGCCGAACACAAAACTTTGATTTTCCTATGCTTCAAGACTACGCTTCCTTGATGGGCGCTGATGAGGGCATTGGTACAGCAACCACTTACTTTGGTGCTGCCAACATTTCTGTCCTTGACGGGAGCCAATCCTCAGGCTATCGCACCGGTGGCTATCAGCGGAGATGTGCGAGCGCACGGTCGCTGCATGAGGCGTCAGAGCCATCACGGCTAAGAAAACGAAAAGCGCCCGGACTCCAGTTAGAGTCACGGGCGCTCCCGTTTACTGCGCACTTTCCAGCCTACGTTAGGGTTTCCGCGGAGGGAATGGCTCCTGCGTGCCAAATGGCGGTATGGCGTGGTCTCCGGGGCACAGGATCGTACTTGCTGGACACCATCCCACTAGCTGACACTTCTCGCCCGGCGGCACCGCCAATCGGACAGCACAGAAAATACCTGTTCGGGGCTGGGTTCTTTCTTCACGGCAGAATATGCTAAGTCTTGCGACTCCTGAGGACCAAGGCGAGGACGCCTCCAGCCACCAGAACAATACCTATGGCCGGGGGCAGTTTCTCGCTACTCTGGGTCTAGACGCCGATCTTGTTATCTCCAAACTTCACACTATGGTTCTCGCTGTGCGGTACGGGCACGACGAAAGCCAATAATCCGAGCACCAGCAACAAGACACCGATGACGCCAAAGTTCTTCATGCTGAAGCTCCTGTTCAGGGATGGAATCGTATCCCTGTTCAGGCTGAATGACGCGCCTTGAATTTGTCGATCTTCTCGTTGACCTTCTTCTTGGCATTTTGTACCGACTGACTCATCTTGTCTCGGGTCTGGTGCGCCTTGTCGGTTGCGGCGTCCTTGTGCGACTGTTGCACTTCTTTTGCAGCGTCTTTGGCGTTGCCCCAAGTCTCCTTTGCCGCACCTTTGGCTTGATCCGCAACTCCCTGATTGGCGAGCTTTTCGTTGCCGACAGTTTCTCCAACGCTTTGCTTTACCTTTCCCACCGCCTGCTCAACCTTGCCAGAAACCTGATCCTTATTCACTGTTCTTCTCCTTGTCGCCGCAAATGCGGCGTTCATTTGTGCGTGAAATATTTGACCATGCATCCGGGGGGGAAAGTGGTGCAGTGGCGGACCGACATCCGCTCGTGTCAGAACCACTCACAACGATCGTGCTAAGTGTTCGTAACACGGCCACTCTGTTAGAGGTGCTGGTTGCGACTTAAGGTCCCAAGCCGATCTGAGTACAGCAAAAAGAATGGAGTCTCAGGCGTGTTTGCGTTTCATCAGCGGCTCAACCTCGTGATTGATTTCAAATCTCACAGGCGTGCCGCAGGATTGACAAGGCGTTTCGTGCACCCCACCGTTCAGATTCATCGCTTCCAGTCTATTGGGACGCAGACATTTTGGACAAGTGATTATCAGATACCCCTCGCCGTCTCTTGGCACGAAGAGCGGGGCGATCTCACTCTTTTTGCTTTCTGAGCGGATCGGAGAAGCAGAAAGAAGCTTCGCTACTTCGCCGCAAAGCTCTTTGAGAGTGTAGTGTCCTTTTTGCAAGAAAGTGTCCGCTACAACTCCGGATGGATTTCCACTGATTATGTAGTCTGCGCTCACAGCGATGGTTGCGATGTGTGGGAATCGCTCTCGTACTACCGCCAGAAATTCGAATCCTGACATCCGAGGCATATTCAAGTCGGAAATAATCAAATCAGGCAGCGACTTGCTGAGAGCATGTAAGCCATCCAGTCCATCCACCGCCGTGAGAACTTCATAACCTCCGCTTTCCAACATCTGCCGAGCGGTTTCGCGTATTGGATATTGATCGTCTACCAGCAAGATGCGAAAGCGGAATTGAGCCGCAGCCTGCGCTTCTGTGACCGGGATGCTTTCAGCCGAATGCGCTGCCGCGTCGACCGCGACACTAAGTGGTCGTTTGTTCTGAATGTCTAGTTCTGAGGAGACGACCTTATCCCAATGTTCGTCTTGGTTAATGGGCACGGAACGCCTCCGCTCATGAAAGTTCAAGATAGCGGAACAATACCCGGTAAGAAACAAACCAGTCTGTTCAATATTGATCAGTCTGCGGCGAACCTCTGAAGGTACTTGTTATTCATGCGCGAGAAACGGAAACCACGCGAGGAGACCCAGAGGTAAACTAGCGTTATGCGCAAGCGCCTAGCCACCCAACCGAGGCGTGGCAAACATGTCGGAACAGATCGTACAGACCAAGACGGATCGACCGTCACCCCGAAGGAATGAGCAGGAATTGCGCGATGCGCACTTCGCCATGCGTCTTTCCCTGATTGTTGGGCTGGCAATGCTGATCGGTAAGACGACAGTGTATTTCATGACGCATTCGGCTGCCATTTTTTCCGATGCAGCCGAGTCGGTCGTCCACGTGATCGCCGTGGGGTTTGCGTGGTTCAGGCTTTCGGCTCAGCACTATTCCGCGCCCAAAAGACTTTGAACGTCAGGTCGGTATCAGGGCCTCGCAAAATGCAGGTGCGGTCTAGAAATGCAGGCAGCTTCGAGCTTCTATTCGGCGCTCGCGATTCTCGTCCTCGACGCTGCCACTTTTTGCCTGCTTGCCGCTCTTAGGATTGGTGAGCGCCTGCGTGGGCACATCCTCGGGCCCCAGTTCAGCAATGCTATGCAAGTGCGCACTGTTTCCGCCGCCTCTTTCGCCGGATCCAAATCCTTGAGGTCGGGCGGAAAACATAGCCTCCGAACATGTCGTCGTCGCCCAGCAATATTTCGAAAGCGTCGGGGATGTATTCGTACAGCGCCCGCCCCTCTACGACGCCGCGTCCAGAGGGCATTTGTCAGACCGCGAGATAGCCTCCATCCACGGGCCAGGCAGCTCCGGTCACCCAGGACGATTCATCGCTCGCCAGATAGACCGCAACGCCGGCAATATCCTCCGGTCGGCCGAGCCGGCCGATGGGATGCGTAGCGGTTCTTTCCCGACGAACCGCTGCTGGATCTGGAGCGTTGCCCATGACCGCCGCAGTTAGATCGGTTTCTACGAACCCCGGGCAAATTGCGTTCACCCGAATATTTTCATGTCCGTGATCGATCGCCATGCTCTTGGTCAGCAGGACTACCGCACCCTTGGATGGAGCATAGGCGGCGCGGTTCCGAGCGCCGACCACTCCAAGCGTGGAAGCTACGTTAATAATCGAACCGCCGCCAACTTTTCTCATGTGAGGTAACGCGGCCCGAGACAATAGCCAAACTGCGCGAACGTTCACATTGAAGGTGTCATCCCACTGTTCTTCGGTAATTTGCTCGGCGCTCCCAATGTGCAAAACCCCCGCGTTGTTCAGCAGAAAGTTCAATCCGCCGAAGCGCCGCACGGCCTGATCGATCAGATGTTCAATTTCGCTCGTTCTGGAAACGTCGGCCGCGATCGCGAAGGCAGAATCCCCAATTTCCCGAGTAACCTCCTCCACGCGGTCCCTTCGCCTGCCGACCAGCGCCACCTTCGCTCCTTCCCTTGCCAGAGCGATGGCGCATGCGCGTCCAATTCCAGTGCCCGCACCCGTGACGATCCCAATCTTGCCCTTCAGACGTTCACCCATGACGAACCAGTTTAGCTGAACAGCGCTAAGCTAGACGGCGATCCTTGCACGGGCAGATGGGTCGGAGAGGTCAGTCGTCTCCGTTGGACATCGAGTGTATGAAGGACGTTATTGCGCCTTATTCAAGCAACTAGGCGGTTCTCTGCCAGTTTCGCAATCAAGCGGTAAAGTCGGCGCATTAAAGCTTCCTGCGCTACATTTGTTAATTCATGGCTCCAGTCCTGGCGGATCGGATTCTCGTCTGGTCGTACAGCCACACCTATGCGTACACCCTCGAAGGTTGCGACTGGCACAGAACATCAAGCGATTGGTGCGCTTCCTAAGTCCACCGACGCCACCACAGACTCTCACCACCTAGAAAAAAAGAAGAGAACAAACTCAGTAGCACTTCCCCAGCCCGCACCAGCCCGGTCCAAGCACTGAGTTTTTCAACAGCCACGCCTGATAGCGTCAGTCAAGCTAGGGTGAGGGGTGCCGGGTCGCGCGAATTACGGAATGCACAATCCCGGCTACCGGAACATCAAACAGCTAAACCCACCCCCGTTTTTTCCTCAACTCATTCGTAAACGGCGTTGCCCGTAGCGACTGTTGTTTTGCTCGGGTTGTCTACTTCCAGCAGTTGTATACCTTTAGCGACTGACGTACCCGTAGCCGAGTTCATCACGAAATCAAAGTCCATGGTCGAGCTGTTCGAGAGCGCCAAACTCAGGGAACCGCTTCCGTCGGAATTGACGGAATAAGTGCCGATTCCTGTGACCGTGGTCGCAGTGCCTCCAGCCACTTCAATCGTCAGGTCACACGTCACTTTGCTCTTGCCATCGAATACGAATGTCCCGACTTCCCCCTGCTGAGTTCCCGTTGTCCACCAGTTCAACAAGACACTGTAAGTTCCCTTCAGCCTGGCCGCAGTCGCGGCTGCAGAGAGATTGATGAGGTTCGCCGTCCCGAGGTTCGCATGAAAGCCGGTGGTGTCGATAAAAACTAACTGTATTCACTTCCGGATGTAGTAGCATCCGTGCTCCTTAACAAGGGACGAATTCCAAAAATCGTTGACGCGTTCCGTATCGAGGCGCGTGGCAAACTAACTGGACTGAGGCCCACAAAACTGCGCGGGAAAATCGATGTTGATCCGGGAGAACAAGACTTCTTCAGAGTCGCGATCGAGCAACGGAAGGGACTTCGGAAGCGTTCTGACATTCCTGACATCGAAAAAGAGCGACTCGACAAATTTCTCAAAGTTCTCGCGAACGCCGCGAGTTATCGGGCGACTACTGCTTTCCGCCGCTGGCATCTCTAATCACGGGCGCGGCTCGTCTGATGTTGGCTCTTTTGGAGCGCTGCGTGACCGCGGCACCTACGCGATGGAGGACACCGACAGCATGGCCGTCGTCGCTACGAAGAACGGCGGGGTTGTTCCGTGTCAGGGAGGAACGAATAACACAATAAAGGCGCTGTCATGGAAACAGGTAAAAGAAATCTCGGCTCGGCCGCGGCTGGCGGTGTTGCGTGTCCTATGGGAGTTTCCGCCGACTGCAGGTTCGCGCTTGAACCGCGACAGACCTGGCCAATGGCGGCGATCGATTGAAACACACCCACGATGATCAACACCTGTACCCAGATGAGGATTCGCGGGTGCAGCCTGAGTTCCATGTGATCTCTCACCAGTTATTCACCTGATCGGAATTATGGTATGTGTTGGCCGACAGCCAGAAGCGTCGGCGCTCCGGCTTATCCGTGGGTCAGTCCATAGGTTATGGCGGCACTGGAAGCGCCGATGTTAACCATGAGGTGATCCGTTCGAGTTTGTGGTGGCCTGTTTTGTGAAAGAGGTAACTGATGCCAATGAACACCTGCGGTTACTCCCGCGAAGTTCGCGGCAAGCGCCGGAGTGGAGCCGCCGAAAACGCGCACCATGGGATTCAGTTCCCTCCCACCATTCTGCAGGTTCGCACGAGTCACCGCAAAATCCGCGACCTTCAGAGCCGTGACTTCGGCAAATAAGGATCGATTCTTCTTGTCCCAGAACCTGTGCAGGCGGGGCACTCCCGCATCACATCCGCTGCAGGACGTCGGAGATGCGGTCCCCGCTATGACCATCCCACAGAGGAGGCGTAACACCTTTCTTTACCTTGAAGAGACAACCTATTTGGGAGTGCCCTGTTTGACCTTGAGGCCCAACACGGAACGACCGATCACGGTGACGTCCTGCCCACATTCATCGACATCGCCGTAAAGCCGGTTGGCGCGAAGGAGGCTCAGGTCAATCTCCGGCCCGTTGAGACCTGGGAAAATACCTCTGGAACTCGTGAGCTCGGGCCCCAACTTCCTTTTGGCCCAAAGCGTGACATGGCCGTACGGATAGGCAAAATTGGCAGAACCGTGGCCAGCGATTTCTTCCACCCCCTCCCGTCCGTTGCGGACGTCGTCTTGGAACACAGACAGGGATACCGCGCGGCAGGAGCTGTGATCAAAAGTTTGGCTGGCGAGTTCGTGCCCTTTGGCCAGCAGGGAATCAATGTCCTCCTTCACGAACAGCTCGCCCAGTTTATAGTGAAGAGCAGGTAATTGCGATCTTGAAGCAATGCGAGGCCGGGTTAACGACGGCGGAGTTGTGGCGTCAGCACGGGATTACTGAGCAAACTTACTACCGTTGGAAGGGGAAGTACTGCGGGATGGAGGTGAGTGAGGGGAAGCGGCTGCGGCAGCTGGAGGAGGAGAACCACCAGCTCAAGCACATCGTCGCCGAACTGCTGCTGGACAAACGAGCGTTGCAGGCGGTGGTAGTGCTGCGCTCGGAAGTAGCAGTCTCGGAGCGACGCGCCTGCGGGCTAATCCAGATTCATCGAGGGACGTATCGGTATCTGCGGCGGCCGGAGGACGGCCAGTTGCGAGTGTGGCTGCGCGAACTGGCGGAAGAACGGCGCCGCTTCGGCTACCGCAGGTTGCAGGTGCTGCTGGTGCGCGAAGGGTGGGTGGTCAACCACAAGCGGGTATACCGGCTGTAGGTGGAGGAGAAGCTGGGCATTCGCCGCAAGCGAGGACGCCGACGGGTGTTGGCGCCACTGACCGAGCCGGACCAGATATGGACGATGGATTTCACGCAGGACACGTTCGCCAGCGGACGGCGGTTCGGCACGCTGAACCTGATGGACGGTTGCACCCGGTGGGCGTATGAGAACGGGGAGAACGGGGTGGAGCTGCACTTCATCACGCCGGGCCGGCCGATGGAGAATGGCTACATCGAAAGCTTCAACGGCAAGTTCCGGGATGAGTGTCTGAACGAGAACTGGTTCCTGGATCTGGCCGATGCGCGGCGCAAGATCGGCGACTGGAAGTGGGACTACAATCATGTCCGGCCGCATTCGGCGTTGGGTTACCTGACGCCGATGGAGTTTGCCAAAGCGTGGGCCGTGACCGGCCGTGGATGTGTTGCTACAACAACCATGTCCGAAAACCCAAACCCGGAGAAAGTCTCATTATCCTGGACTAAAAATGGGGGGCAGGTCAGCTTGCACAGCGCCTCAGAATATCTCACAGTTCGTGGACCGGATCAGAACCTTTGTCACGAATACCGGTTATGATGGGGTGGACCTCGACTGGGAGGCAAACATTATTACCGACCAATATCAGGACCTCATTAGGCGTCTTCGCACGGCACTGCCCACAGCCATCCTTAGCGTCGTGGTGGGGTTCGCCGACAGATTCACGACTGCCGCGGTGCAGTACGACCTGGACCAGATCAACATTCGGGCCTACGATTTGGCTTCCCAAGACCTTACCGGAAGCGCGATCAACTACACTTGGTACGATTCGCCAACCCTTCAGGGGGCCAACATCCAAGACCAAGCGATGGATGTTCTGTCCTGGTACTACGTGTCTGCCGGAAACGCGTCCAGCAAACTCGGACTCGCCGTGCCGTTTTACGGCCGGATCCGGAACGCCTGTCTGAACGAAACCGGCACGAACGGCGTAACCGATCCGAATCAGGCTTGGGTCGGCCGCGCCGAAATCGGCTTCATTCGGTATCGTGACCTTTCGAATTCCACGTATTGGAGCCTTGGCGCTCACGTTTGGGACGATTCACGAAGTTCCCAGTACATCCAATACCGGAACGGAAGTTGCGCGACGGATGCATTTATCCCTTACGTAGGGCCAGAGCAATTGCGAGCAGTTGCCGCCCTCATCAAGGGGAACCGGCTCGGCGGCATTGCTACGTACGGCTTGCCATATGAATACATGCCACAACAGGTTGGAGACGCCCGATATCCTCTTTCGGCTGCCCTCTGCGATGCGATGATCGAGTCGTGTACAGAACCCGTAACCACCACACGGCCTCAAACTACCGTCGCACAACCTGGTACCACATCTTCGGCCTTAACGCGCCCCTCACGTATCGGAGCCCAGTCGACATTGCCATGGGTGGGCACCGCTGGAGGGACATTTACGTACTACGTGGACTCCGTGAACGGCCTGGATTCCCACCCAGGAACCTTGGCCAACCCTTGGAAGACCATCGCCAAAGTCAATTCAACTACGCTCTTGCCAGGGCAGTCGGTGGGTTTCAAGAGCGGCGGGACCTGGCGGGAACAGTTGACTCCGACGCAGAGCGGGACGGCGGCGTACCCGATTACGCTCGGGGCGTATGGGAGTGGGGCGCAGCCGATTATTAAGGGATCAGATTTGGTAACGGGATGGACAAGTAATGCAGGAAACATCACCGCCGTCGGTGATACCTCTACCTCAACCCGAGCCGTTGGCACGGCCATTGAAATCTGGTATCGGGTTACCACTGGAGCTTCCGCATTCCCCCTCCAATCCTACAGTGCATATTTCGGTGGCGGATGGAAAAACGCGACGCAGCTCAAGTTTGCTTTATACACAGACAACTCGAATAACGTCGGTGCGCTGATAGCAAATACCACAAGCGCGCAGATTTCGCTTGTGCAAAGCTCGGGGAATGTCGCTTCCGTAACTTCAGGAGCAACGTTATCTGCATCTACTGCCTACTGGATTTGTATGCAATCAAATGGAGGGGCTGATAGTTTTCCTGGGAAGACATCCAATGGTACAAGGTCTGCCTATCTATATACCTTTACCT
This sequence comes from Acidobacteriaceae bacterium, assembly GCA_003132405.1. Lineage (GTDB taxonomy): Bacteria > Acidobacteriota > Terriglobia > Terriglobales > Acidobacteriaceae > Acidiflorens. The sequence goes on from PKXQ01000034.1 coordinate 17,588, forward strand.
TCGGAACATTTCCTAGCACTCCATCTGGTCTGGCATACAACAATTTCGGGTCATCGGTGTATATGGACATCGGCAGCGTTGGTGTTCTAAATACTTGGTATGCTACCGTAACTACACAGCCGTATACCGTCTGGTTCAATGGGACACTTGGCACCCAGGAGGCCAGCGTAGCGACAGTAGGAGCGACTAATGAGTGGTATTGGGCACACAACTTATTGTATGTGTACTCAACGACTCATCCTAGTGCCGCCTATACTAGTCCTGGGGTTGAAGCGTCGGATAGGCAAACCGTCGCTCTTTATAACGTGAATTATGTGACGCTTAACGGGCTAGCCTTTGCTCAAGGCGGAAACCTGAATAGCGGGGCTAATTCGGTTCATATCCACGGATCCCAAAACATCGTACTGTCTAACTGTTCTGTCCTTGATTCCGTCAATATCGGCGTTGGTATAGAGGATGTTGTAGGGTCGGGAAGTTTCTTAATCGACACGTGCATATTTAGAGGAACGGGAGAACATCCAGATACTACCGGAGGGGCGCCCTCTGGGATACAAACGTACAATCTGAGCAGCACCAACACCCTCACCGTTCAAAACTGCACGTTCCAGGATATGGATGCCTGGGGCTATCATCACGGACATGGTATCTATCATCAGAGCGGGCAGTTGATTTGGCGCAATAACGTTCATTATGGAGACCGAGGTACGACCGAAGCGGGCGCCGGTGCCGGGGCTGCTGTCAGATTAGCCAGTCCGGCTGGTGCGACGGTTCACAACAACATTTTTTCCAACCAAGGCGGCAGGCGTTACTGGGGAATCTTGATTGACCAGGGAGGAACGAACCACATTTACAATAACGACTTCTACGAGAACAACTACGCCATTGTGACTGAATCTATTGGTGGACCTTCCACCAATATCATCAAAAATAATATAGTCTGTTGCACTTCGACAAACGAATGGTGGTTCGTCGATGACAGAGGCGCCCCCTATGCCGGAGACCACAATGTGTTTTATGGGTCTGGCACAGTATACTGGACCTGGAATGGCGGGGCGAAGATAAGCTCATTAGCGGGATGGAAGTCGGCTTCGTCCCAGGATGCGCATTCAATCAACGCCAACCCGCGACTCAACAACCCGTCCACTGGCGACTTCACCCTCCAGGCCGGTTCCCCAGCCATCGGCGCCGGCGTCTACATTCCGGGCGTGAGTACGACGAATCCACCTAACATCGGAGCAAAATGACGCGACGAAATCCATTCATCTCTAGGGAAACTCTGAATAAGC
>PKXQ01000049.1 GCA_003132405.1 Acidobacteriaceae bacterium
CATCTACTGGACGAGTACACAGTTTTGACGCGACAAAAGCGCCCTGTTATTATCAACTTCGGCGGCAAAACCAACATCTTCCAATAAAAGTCCCCGTCGTCTAGCCTGGCCTAGGACATCGCCCTTTCACGGCGGTAACACGGGTTCAAATCCCGTCGGGGACGCCAAATCTAATCAACAACTTGCATGGGAGTTGGCGCCCTTCTCCATGTAACGGTATGTAACGTTAAGACAGGTGCTGCGCATCTCCTGCCCTCAGCGTGGGTTTGGGAACGATCATCTGCACTACCCTCGATTGTGCCTTCCGTTTCGCAGAAGTCACCGCTTGCGTGTAGATGTCCATCGTGACCTTGATGGAAGAGTGACGCAGTAGCTCTTGCACGACCTTGGGGTCTTCCCCATTGGCGTGCAAAAGGCATGAGTAGGTATGGCGAAAGGTGTGCCAGCTGATATTGCCGATGCCCAGCCTTTTCGCCACCGGTTTGATGAACATCCGCATGATCGTCATCGGCCAGTAGGGCTGCTTGCCGCGTCTCGCCCCGGCACGGGGTGAATCGCTGGCAAATACCCAGTCCTCTGGTTTCTGATATGGCGTGATTCTGTACCACGCCAACAATTCTTCGATCATGAAGTCATCCAAGGGCACCGTTTTCTGCGATGCCTCCGTTTTCACCTTCCCGGTGACCATCTCAACAACCGACCGAGTGACGCTCATCTGTTTGCGGGCGAAATCGATGTCCCGCCACTGTAGCCCGATCAGTTCGCCGCAACGCAAGCCGCTGCCACAATCCACTAACACCATGGTCCGTTCTCTTTGCTGGAGAGCTCCGAACAAGCTTTGAAATTGTTCGACTTCCAACACCACAGGAATGCTTTGCCTCTTTCCGCTCTGCCGAACGTACTTCATCGGGTTGGTTGCTTCGACTCGCGGAAGAAGTTCATGTCGCATACCGTGGCGAAAGATCGCGCTCATGATGTTGCGGATCTTGACTTTGGTGCCCCCTGCTAGTGGTTTTCCTTTCTTGTTGCCGGCATCGAGGACAAGGCTGTCCAGCCACTCCTCCACTGCTACCGACTTGATGTCGCTCGGGCGATATTCACCCCAGCGAGGAACTATCCACTTGCGTAAGTAGCTTTCGTTCCGGTTCTTGGTCGAGTACGCCTTCTTATCGTGGTTGTCCATCCGCATCTCTCTGTCGCGGTAGTGTTCAATCAGCGACTTGAAAGTCGTAATCGTGGGACTGCCCGTCTCAATGATCTCTCGGTTCACATTAGCTCGAAGGACCTCGATGTGCTGAAGTGCTGCTGCCCTTGTCTTAGTTGCGGCAACAGTTCCCACGACAATGCATCGCATCCTCTTGCTGCCGTCCGGCTGCCGTTCTCTGTAGCGATACTCCCAAACTGCACCAGATTTTCGTTTGGATCGTGTTAAACAACCTTCTTGATAACGCGCTCTCTTCAATGGATTCCTCCTTGCGAGAGCGCAGGTGGTGGGTTGAATCTACCCGACTGCACGTCCCCATGTCCACTGTCGCTACGAAGAGCCAACAATCAACTTCGCGATTCAATGGCGATCGGCCTTGCGGCAGCAAAACAATCGCGCCACCGCTATGAATGGATCAAAACCGCACCTCTGCGAATCGCCGGCGGGATTGGATCAGACGAACTGAGACCGGAGCCAATCATCTAGTTCCGACACATAAAAGTGCCAGCGCTTACGTTCTGTACCCACCGGGTGAGCGGGCAGTGTCCCTTCACGAGCTTTGCGCAGTACAGTTTTCGGGTGCATGTTGAGAAAGCGAGCAGCGTATTTCTGGCTCACGGGCGCCTCTCGAACCGAATGTGAGCGCTCGCGTGGAGTGATCCGATTAGGCTGGGTTGACATAGAACCCTCGTTCCACCTCTGCGGTCCGTTTGGCTGTTCGAGTCCGCACGGAACCGGCGATGTGAGCCAATTTGATTCATTCCCGCCGCCGTGTCCAACAACTTCTCGTCCACGTGATATTCCTGCTGGGAATATCAGACAGCACCAGATCGATTCGTCACATCAACTTTCGTTAAGCAAATCGCTTCGCGGATGTGGAGCCGCCGTTTCAGAGGCGCTATTAAGCAGACAGCGACAGCCTCATCTGCTTCATCGGCAGGCACTTGGACGCAGACTTAGGAAAACATGTGTGCGCGTCCGCCAGTACAACGGCATCTCGTGGCCGTCTAAATAAGACGCCCTCCGTGTAGCGGTGTCCGAGTCACATTTGCCGACCAGTCGCTCTCCGAGGAAGATTCCTTACCGAGAGTATCGGGCCGAGAGGCGCGATTTACTTGGTCGCGACGCCATGTTCGGCTGTTATTCCTCCCAGGAATATCACGCGGACGAGAAGTTGTTGGACATCGCGATTGAGCCGAGTTACGTTTGCGCCACAAGCAGCTGATTTGAGGTGCTGCGGGAGCTGCAAATGAACCATTGGTACTCAGTCAGTCTCATCCGCCGAATCCGGTACGTTGCACGGTCGCAATGGGCGCGTCCAACCGCCACCCTGATTGCCCTATTGCTCGTCATGCCTGTGGCAGCGATGGCACAGGGTTCACCGTTCGACACCGGCTTTACTGCCATTCAAAGCCTTTTCACCGGCACGATTGCGAAGGTTGCAAGTCTGGTTGCAATAGTGATCGGCGGCTACGGGTTCGCCCACGGCGAACCTGGTGCGAAAAAGGCACTCGCCGGAGTTGCCGCCGGAACTGGCATAGCCGTTCTCGCCGTGAATGTCCTGAGTTGGCTCTGGGGCGTGTAGCGCATTCCCCAGGTACTTGTTCTCTATTTTTAAGCAAGGAACTTATGCCAGACAAGTCGCAGCAGAAGCAGCGCACAAATCGAGTCTTCAAGAGCCTGCATAAGCCTCTCACTTACTTGGGCGTGGAGCGCACGTTGTTCTACTTCGTCTGCGTCGGCGCTGTGGGATCTTTCAATCTCTTCAGTTCCATCCTCGCAGGTATCGCGGTTTTCATTGGCGGATTTGCCTTCGGCCATTGGGTAACGAACAGCGATCCGGCGTTCCTCCGCATCTTGGCAAAATCCGAGCGCTACAAGCTGCGCTATGACGCAGCCAAGCAGCACATCCCCCGCGTGGAGGTGGTGTGATGCTGCGTCTCGACAAAGTCATCAAGCCGTGGAAAGAGAGTGCGTCTCTCAACGCCCACATCAACCTGTACGGATTCTGGAACGAGACGGCCTTCCTCACCAAGAGTGGCGATCTAGGCATGGTTCTCAGTATTCCCGGCGTGGACTACGAAAGTCTTGACCACTCGGAACAGGAATATGCAGTGAAACGGTTGGAATCGGCCCTCAAAGCGTTTGGCCCAGGCTTCCATGTTTACCAATACCTCTTCAAATCGAACCGCCCGGACATACCCTTCGCAAAATATGACGATCCGATCGTGGAAGCGGCGATCGAACAGCGACGGAAGTTCTTTGAAGCCAAGCGCGACCATCTTTATCAGGTTGAAATCTTCTACTGCATTCTGCTCGAAGGCGCCAGGTCGAAGACCGGCGTGGGCGCGGCAATCGCCCGCATCTTGCGCGATCCAGAGGGCGCGATTGGCGAACTCAAATCGCAGTTCACCAACGGCAGCATGAAGACGTTATTGCGTACGCATATCGAGCGCGATCTTCAACGACTCGACCAACACGTGCAGGCATTCACTCGCCAGCTAGCAGATCTCATGCAAATCGAAGTCTTGAATCAAGAAGGGCAGTTCAGGTTTTTCCGCCGTTTGCTGAATTATGACAACTGGCGTGTTGCCGGCAGACCGCAGTCCACGCAGTTTCTCGACTATCAGGTAGTCAACTCCGACATCGAAGCGGAACGCGATCATCTGCGGGTAGGCGATCACATCGTCCGTGTGCTGACGATGAAAGAGGCCATTAACGAGACGCGCCCCCTGGTGCTGGACGCCCTTCTGAAAATTCCGGCCAACTTTTATGTTGTCACGGAGTGGACGCCGCTTCCCGCGGACAAAGCCCGGAAAGAAGTGAACAAGCGCCGCCGCCACTTCAATATGTCGAAGACAGGGTTTGTCTCCCAGATGGGCAACGACGCCACGCAGACGAACCCGCGCGATGTACTGGTGGATGAGTCCAAGCAGGCTGACATTGAAAACCTTGGCGATTGCCTGCGCGCCTTGGGAGACGGTCAATCGCTTGGTGATTTCTCGCTCACGATTGTGCTCTATGGCCGGGCATTGTCTGGACGATCAACGGATCTTGATCACCTTGTAGCCGAGTTTACTGGCGTTTTCACCAACGCGGACGGCAATCTGTTTGCGGAAACCTACAATCAGCTAAACGCCTATTTCGCTACCGTGCCGGGCAACTATGCGATGAACCTCCGCAAACTGCATCTGCTGAACACGAACTATGCCGACCTGTCTTTCCTGTTTACTATCCTTCCTGGCGAGAAGACGAACCCGCACCTTGGCACGGAGTACCTGGCTGCGCTCGAAACCGACAACAGCACACCATATTTTCTCAACCTCCATAACGGCGAGATCGCGCACACGCTGATTCTCGGGATGACCGGGAGTGGCAAATCCTACTTTTGCAATTTCCTGCTGCAAAATGCACAGAAGTACGCACCCCTGACCTTTATTTTCGACATTGGCGGGAGTTTCCAGTCGCTCACGACGATCTTCGGCGGCTCGTACCTAAATGTCGGTCAGGAGGCGCGGGACTTCACCATCAATCCATTCTCGCTTCCGCCCACCAAAGAGAACCTGCAATTTCTTTTTAGCTTCTTCCGTGTGCTCATTGAAGGCAACGACCAACGTTACCGACTCGACTTCAAAGAGGAACGCCGACTGTGGGATGCGATCGAGCGTATTTACGTGCTGGAGGCAAACCAGCGCACCATCTCGAACTTTGGAAACATCATTGGCGAGTTGAAAGAACGTTTGCACCGCTGGACCCGCGGTGGACAGTATGGCTTCCTCTTCGACAACGCCGAGGACACGCTTTCGTTCTCCCGTTTTCAGACGTTTAACTTCCACGGTTGGAATGACGCACCGGAAGTTTTGGAACCACTGCTGTTTTATGTATTACACCGGGCATCGAATGAGATTACCGACCTGAAAAGGCTCGCCACGTTTAAGACCTTTTTGCTCGATGAGGCATGGCTATTCATCAGGAACGAAACGATCCGCAACTACGTGGTGCAGGCGCAGAAGACGTGGCGCAAACACAACGCCGCCATGATCCTTGCCACGCAATCCATTAAAGAGCTTGAGGAATCGGGGATGCTGGCGATTGTGGCCGAGAGTTGCCCTACAAAAATCTTCCTGGCTAATCCAGAAATGAACCGCGAGGTGTACCGAGACGCGTTTCATCTGAATGATACGGAACTGGACCTCATCGGCGGTCTTCTCCCGCCCGGCCAGATGCTCATTCGGAAGGCACAGACTTCAAAGAAAGTGCAATTGAACGTCGATTCCGTCTCGCACTGGATGGCGACCAACAATGCCCGCGACAACCTCAAGAAACGGGACTACTTCGACCGCTTCGGTTTTGCGGATGGGCTNNCGCACGGTGCAGTATCACTCGCAGGACATCGTCCCGATCCGCGCCAAGCTGAAATATACAACTCTGATCGAGTTGCCCCCGACCGAGAAGATCATGGAGGCCGCCACTGGCGATAAGGACTTCTGGATTGTGGACGTAGTGGGCAACTTCTGTTTTGTGCATCCAGCGAAGCAAGGCATCAGCTCCAACTTGAACCTCATTACGGACAAGGGCAACATCTACAGTTTCACACTCCAAGACATATCGGGCTCCACCCCCACCATCAGCCCTGACCTAAAAGTGATCGTGGAGCCTGCCGACCGTTCCGCCATAGTGGCCGCGAACGGTCCCGCGCAATTTGTGCCCGCTGCCCAACTCGAACAGTCGCGGCAGCAACTCGCCGCGCTTCAATCGCATGTTGAACAGGCCGTTGACGAGTACAAGAGCGCCTATCCAACGCAACTCAAGTTCGATTATGTCTACAAGGCGAATGAAGCCCCCTTCGACATCCAGTCGATCTATCACGACGACAAGTTCACCTACATCAAGACGAATGCGCCTGAAAAGTTCAGCGTGTATGAGATGAAGGACGGCAAGCCCAACCTCGTCACCTACGACCTCCGGGAAGGAACCTACATCATCCCGAAGATCATGAACAGCGGATATGTAGAGCTGGGCAAAAAGAAAATGGAATTCACGCGCAAGGGATAGCCGCCATGACCGAAAACATCTTTACTCCCCGCACAGACGCGCACCCCGAGCCGCAAGGCGATCCCACGTTGCGCCGCAATCTGGGACTGCCAAAAGGAGTCTTGCAGAAAAACCTCAAGACCTTCGTTTATTTGGGTGCGGTATTGCTCGTGATTGTGGCGGCGCTCTTCAGTTCGTCCAGCAAGAAGACGCCTGCACAACAGGCCAGCGCGAAGGGCCAGCCGCCGCAACCGACATTGCAGGACAACACTGACAGCAACGTTCAGGAGTTGAAGAACCAGATCCAGGCCGAACGTCAGAAGGAGCAGCAGGCAACAATGGCCGCCGCTGCGATGGGAGATCCGGCGCTTGCGTCTGCGACGCCCGCGCAGCGGACCGCCGCCACGGCCTATGGCCCGACCGGTGTTCCTGCTCTCTGTATTCCGGGCCAGCCCTGCTCGCAATTGCAGCAGGGCGACATGCAAATGCAACTGACGCCCATACAACAGCAGGCGCAGTTGATCGCTGCGAAAGAGCGTGAACGTGCGGACAGCTCACGTTTCGCTTCCAACCTTGTCTACTCCGGTTCCGTCGAAACACCGCAACAATAGCAAGGCCAGACGATGCCCGCCCAGGATGGCCCTGCCGCCCGGCAGGCAAACAGTAGTCTCGTTGCTCCAGAAGCCGAAAGGAAACGCGAAGACACGCCCGGAGCCTATAAACGCCCGCTGGAGGCCAATGTCGATTCAGCGACCGGCCAACCCTATCTGATTTATGAAGGCTCAGTGCTCGACACCGTTCTGATGAACCGCCTAGATGGGGACGCCGTGGGGCCGGTCAAAGTTTTTGTCTCAAATCCCTTGTACTCGCATGACCATCAACACGTCATTATTCCCGAAGGGACGGTTGTCTTGGGCGAAGCAAAGAAGATTGGAGCGACAGGCTTCGGCCAACAGCGCCGGATGGCCGTTGTTTTTCACCGCCTGATTATGCCGGACGGTTACTCCGTCGATCTCGACCAGTTCCAGGGCCTCGACCAGATCGGTGAGGAAGGATTGAAGGACAAGGTGAACAATCACTACCTTCAGATCTTCGGCACTTCGATAGCTTTGGGTGTGGTCGCTGGAGCAAGCCAAATCACGCAGGGAGGCGGCACCATTACCACGAGCGGTTCCCAGGCATTCACCAACGGGGCTGCGGGAAGTGTTTCGCAGTCTGCGGCCACTATCCTAGACCGCTTCATCCAGATACCGCCCACGATCACGATTCGGGAAGGACATCGCGTGAAAGTCTATTTCACGCAGGACTTGCTTCTTCCTGCGTACTCGAACCACACTATTCCACAGACGTTCTAAGGAGGATTCTGATGCGAAAAGTTGCTCTTTCCCTCTTCGTTCTGTGGGCTCTCACCCTTGCCGGCTGTCAGAGCAAAGCGGCAAAAGTGAAGCAGTTGCAGGATCAATACAACGCCGAATACCCGGCCTATGCCAAGGACTGCATCGATCCAGTGACCGCCGGATCGTCAGCACTTCTGACAGGAGAGAAGCTGACTCCGGAGCAGATAGCGGCCCTCGAAGCCAAGAAGAAAGAACGAGACGCGCGGTGTAAGCCAGTGGCGGACCGCCTCGCACAGATCCAGAAAGAAATTATTGCTGCACAGCAGTAGCGCGGTGTTGCTGTGAGAGCCTGCCCAACCAACCGCAGACGAAAGGACAAGAAAGTGAAGAAGCTAATCGTTACCGCACTCACTATCGGCCTTGCTGCGGCATCGCAACCCGCTGCGCACGCGCAATTCGGTTCCGGTATCGTCTACGATCCTACGCAGTCGGTCCACGCCATTACGCAGATCGAACACGAAGAACAATCCATCTCCAACCAATTCCAGCAGATCGAGCAGGGCCAGCAAATCTTTACCAACACCGTCAAGATTGCNNCGATTTCTGTCTCCGACTTCCGACTTGCTACTGCTACAGCAGATATCGAACACCTATGGGAATTCGATGGGATGGCTCAATTCGGCGAATACGGGGAAGGGTGCCGCATCCTCCTACCAGCAAGTGAGCGTGCCAACCACCGCCAACGTAATCCCCGGCTACAGCACTGCCAGTGTTGCTGGGCAGTTGCAGATTGCCGCACAGGGAGCCACCGTTGACATCAACGACTCCGTAATGACCAACAACTTGCAGGCTCTCGGGACCATCCGGGCGAATCAGACCTCAAGACAAACCGACATCGCCAATCTTGAAGCCGCGACGCAAACTCAGGACGCCTCCCAACAGACCGTCATGGCAACATTGCAGCGCATCAACCAGGCCTTGCTGTTGCAACTCCGCACCCAGCAGGACGCAAACCAGATCAATGCCAATCTTGCCCTGCAGCAGATAGTTGCCCAAAAACAGCAACAGGACGCAATGAAGTCGGCATTTCGTGACTCGGCAGGATACGAAAACTATTACAACGCGAACATCACCACAACCAGCAGCGGGTCGGGAAATCTCCTTACGCAGGCGTACTGAGTAGGAGAAAAACACAAGGGGATGAAATATGAGTCTCTTCCAGTTTATCGCTCAGGCGTGCCAGTCGCTTGCAGCCACGGTGGCACCCTCCATCACGGCGATGGGAATTCGCATTGTCCTGGCGTTGGCCACCATCGTGATGGTTTGGTTCGGAGTGCAGGAAGCACTTGCATCGGCACACGGCGAGGCCGGATTCAGCATGGGGAGGTTTCTCAACCTCTTCATGCTGCTTACCTTCGCTTATGCGATGGTGAACTATTACGACAGCTCCATCCCTGGACTTGGCTTTTCCCTCAAGGGCTTTATTGACGGCGGCACAATCAACCTTGTGAACCTAATCGGATCAGATGGTTCAAACACCATGTTGAACGAGATCAATGCGGCATCTTCCAAGACAGGACCGGGACTGCTGAACACCATGATGTCTCCGTACTACGCCATCGTGTACTTTGTGGTGCAGTTCCTATTAGCCTTGTTAGCCGCAATCGTGTCTGCAATCGTGGCCTACGGCGCAATCGCAGCGACGATCATCGGATTGCTCGGGCCGATCTTTATTCCATTCCTTGTTTTCGACAAGCTCGATTGGTTGTTCTGGGGATGGCTCAAGGCTTATCTCGGATTCAGCTTTTACAAGGTCGTAGCTGCGGCAACGCTAAATGTTCTGTCTCATGTTCTCACCAATTACTACATTCAACTGGGCCAGAGCTTGTCGGACCCTTCATTGATCGTCCAGACCTTGCCGCTTCTTGTTCTTCTGGTACTGGTCAACATCTACATCCTTTTCAAGATTCCGACCATGACGCACAGCTTATTCACCGGCGGTACCGGCGGACACGGTGGGGGTTTGGGCGTAGCCGTGGCGGCATTACGGGCCGCAATCTAGACGACAGCGGCAGAAACGAGGTCGAAATGAGCACAGAAATGATGAGCGAAGAAACGAAAGCCAACCCGGAAATCACCCGAGCTGCAGAGCGTTACCTAGAGCAGTACGGCGATCCGTTGGTGATGAATACCTACTTAAAGGTCACCATTCTTGTGCTCGCCGGTGTGTGTATCAGCCTGGCTGGACTCACCTATAAGAGCCAGACAGCGCTCGCCAACATGCACCCAATGATTGTGCGGATCAATGACGTAGGCCACGCGGAAGCGATCGACTACCGGAACTTTCAGTATCGCCCGCAGGAGGCGGAGAACAAGTACTACCTCACCCGCTGGGCGGAACTGTATTTCAGCCGCAATCGTTTCACCATCGAACGTGATCAAACGCAGTCGCTTTACTTCCTCAATAGCGATGTACAACGCGCCGTCATCGACCAGGAGCGCAAGGACAACAGCATTCAGAACTACATCAAAGACAGCACCTTGCCGTATGTCGATGTCGAGATCAAGAACGTCATCCTTGACGACCTTCGACAGTCTCCGTATTCGGCGCGCATCGAGTTCGAGAAGGTTTACACCAACCCCGCGGATCATACCGAACTCAAGCGGGAGCGATGGACAGCCAGCGTCACCTATGTCTTTCGCGAGAACGTGAAGAACAACGAGCTTGCCGTGAACCCCCTCGGTCTGACTATCGTGCGTTTCCGGGCCGACCAGGCGTTCAGCTAAGGATAACTAGAGAATCCCAGAGACTAAACGATGTCCATTTCTGCTGCCAATCCGGCTGGCCTGCCACANNACAAGAGCCTTCCGAGATTCAACGGAGGTGGCGAACTGCACTCTTCTTGCGACGGACATGCCAGCTCGAATCGAGCGGTAATCGCGGTAGCCTTCTGCAGCCAACGGGCTGATGACAACTTTGCTCTGGCGCGTGTCTGCCGTTATGTATCCCGCTTTTGTTCGGGCACCGCTTCGGGGCTTTTTCATGCGCCCTGCGGCGGCTCGCTCTTCTGCTTCGGCTGCGCCGCCCTGCGGGTTACGGTTTCCCTCCAAATCTTGTTCGGAAAGAACGCCGAAAAGATTTCTCCGGAGCCTCCGCAAATGCAGAGCTTCGGCACTTGGGAGCATGGCCCACTCGCTTTATTGGTGCCCCGATCAAGATCGGGAAATTCAACAAACGGAGACAATCATGTACCAGAACAAAGTAACCCTCATCGGCTTTCTCGGCAGCAACGCAGAAGCCCGTACCAATAGCGCGGACTTCAGTGTCACCACCCTCTCGCTGGCAACCAAATCCTCCTATAAGAAGGATGGCAAGTACATCTCGCACACCGAATGGCACCGTTGCGTCGTCTTCGGCAAGCTCTCGGAGTTCGCCAAAACGCTTACCAAGGGTGCGCATATCCAGGTGGAAGGCGAACTGCGCAGCCGGGAGTACGACAGCAAGAAAACGGACTCGAAGCGGCGGGTCTGGGAGATTCGGGTCGCTTCGATCCTGAAGCTGGACCGCGCTGAAAATGCCGCCGCCGAAGATCAGGAACACGATGAATCACCCCAGGAGGAATCGGCCGCATAAGCCATTCCTCTTCACTCTCGGAAGCCCGGCTAACCGCTGGGCTTCCATCGCTGTGAGGTTCCCACTATGAGTTTCGAGTTGATCCTTCCATTTCTTCGCCCGATAGAGCCGCTGCTGCTGGACGACAGCATCAGCGAGATCATGGGCAATCCCGATGCTTCTTGGTGGTACGAACGCGACGGGATCATGCGCCAAGAAGCAACCATTTCCTTCCACGCTGGCCAGCTCCGCACCGGTCTCGAAGTAATCGCTAATCAGCTCGGCAAAAAACTAGACGAGGACAATCCCTTGCTGCACGCGCAGCTCCCAGACGGAAGCCGCCTGGCGGCGGTTATTCCTCCGGTCGTGCGCCCGGCACCTGCTCTGACAATCAGAAAGTTCACCAGCCGGCATTACACGATAGACGACCTGATCGCTCGTGGCACGTTGACGCGGTCACTCGCGGACTTCTTAGGAGAACAAATCCGCAGCGGAAAGACCCTGCTCATCAGCGGTGGGACGGGGACCGGCAAGACCACGCTCTTGCGGATATTGGCTGACTTCATTCCGGACCACGATCGCATCGTGGTCATTGAGGACACCTCCGAGCTTCACATCCAGAAGCCGAACATTGTGTCGACCGAATGCCAGACCGATACGTTCAAGGCCAACATCTCTTTCGATGACCTTTTGAAGTCCGCTCTGCGCTGGAGACCAGACCGGATCATTCTCGGCGAAGTGCGTGGAATCGAGGCACGAACCTTGCTCGATTCCTTCAACACCGGCCATGCCGGTTCGCTAGCGACGATTCATGCCAATTCCGCGGAGAAAGCGCTCCGCCGTTTCGCCAATTTAGTCATGCGCAACCACGCGCAAACCACCTTCTCCGACACCGAAGCCGAGATCGGGGAAGCCGTTGATTTTGTCGTTCATGTTGAGCGGCAGCCTGGCCGCCGCATCCTCCGGGAAGTGCTGGCGGTTCGCGGATACGACCGGGACGCCAAGCGCTTCCTGATCGAGCCGATCTTCGAGGTGAAACATGCCACAGCCTAATGCTCAGAATACAACCGCCGCTGCTGCTGAATTCCTCACCCGTCGCTTTTCTCCGGGTGAGACCATCGCTCTCCTTCTACGCCGTGAAGTTCCCAGCGCGACAGTTCAGAGGATCGTCCAACTGGAGACGGCGCTTGCGCCTCGTTACCTCGGCTGGCTCGCCCACGAGAACGCCGCTGGCGCGAACATCTACGTGGCTGCCAATCCGCTTCGCTCGGACAGCCGCCAACGCACCAAAGAATGCATCGCTGGAGTACGGCATCTTTATCTGGATTTAGATACCGATGGTGAGGCTCGCCTCACCTCGCTTCGGGCCTCGTATGCGATTCCCCCACCGAATGCAATCCTTTCGACATCGCTCGGTAAATATCAGATCCTGTGGCGGGTTGACGGCTTCACTCTCGAACAGCAAGAAAGCGCCCTGAAACTGCTTGCAATTACCTTTGGCGGCGATCCCGCTTGTACCGACTGCAACCGCGTCCTCCGCCTGCCTGGATTCCTCAATTGCAAGTACGATCCGGCGTATCCCGTGACGGTCGAATACCCCGGCGATTCCACTTGGAATTCCGATGACTTCCGGCTGGACATTCTAGCCGCGGATGCTATCCATTCATACGGTGCAATCACAGCGCGAAAGCATTCTTCTGACCACTCCAATTCCGAACACGATTGGGCATGGGTTCTGCATGAGCTTGCCCGTGGCAAAGACGCCGTGAAGCTCACGCGCAAGCTGGCTTCGCGTCGCGCCGATAAGCCCAATCCTCTTTATTACGCTCAGCGGACAGTTGACGTTGCATCGGCCAGGCTTTGGCTCATCGAAGGCATTCCGATAGACGACGTTGTGACGCTGCTTGAAGTTCGTCGCCGATTCGAGATTCCCATCGCACTCTGCCGCGCTCGTGCGCGGGAGATTGCACAGACGGCGCAGAGAATGATTGCCCGGAGAAAGATTGCTTGATTCCACTATAAGGAGACGAATATGCCACTACTTGAAATCAACCAGACCCGCTACATCAGTGCTTCCGTTCGGCTGGATGAGTCCACCGCCGAGCAGGTCGATCAGTACGCCGCTTTCGTCCACGCATCCGCAGATGATGTTGTGGACAAGGCGCTCAACTATGTCTTCTCGAAGGACCGTGATTTCCAGGACTTTCTGAAGACGCCACAAGCCAAACAGGTTGCCTCCACATTGCGCGTTCGTAAAGGTCAGAGTAATGGTGCAGCGGAGGAGCCTGCAAAGAAGCTTGTAGCAGGGGTGGAGTCAACGCCTTCTGTGCGGGCAGTGAAGGCGTGATCCTGCATTCAATTTCGTGGTGGAGCAAGAACGGTGCTTCGCACCGGAAGAATTGTGACACTCCACCCCTCAAAGGGTCGTGCCAGGGACACCTACGGACACCTAGGGGCAACCGAATGCATGCAGCAACTTACAGCTTCTACGTGTCCCCAGGGACACCCAGGGATACTTAGGGACACCAGTCCGAAACCGAGGTATGTATGTCTTTTTTCAATGACGAACAGCTTACCGCCGAGGCCAAAGCGAAAGCGTCATACCGACTCATCGGCGTCACCACGAAGCTCAGTCCGCGGGAGGTTGAGGACATCGAACGCCTGGCAAGAAAGCACGGGCTCCAGCGTGGCGAATTCATCCGGCAGCTGATTCTTGACGAGTTGGCGTGCGACTCCGGCGATCCACCCGTGAGCCCGGAGTTGGTCGAGATTCTCGGCCTTCGCCTCATGCTCACGAACCTTCTGAAACCACTCACGACAGGGCAGAAGATAACACCCGAAGTCTTCGACGGGATCATAGCCGAGGTCAAAAAGCACAAACGCACCTTGGCGATCAAGACGCGGACAGACTTGGAGAAAGACTAATGGCAAGCATTCACTGGGGACGAAAAGAAACGATCATTTTCCCGCCGCACAGCGCCATCTACACCTATGGCGCAGTGCTCTTTGCTGTGATCCTCACCGGACTTTTCGTCTACCTGCGCTTCACCTTTGGCAACACTCCGCTGCAGCGCTTCTACACGCCGATCTACATCCGGTCGAGCGTTGCGGGCAGCGTCTCCGCCAGCCGCAAAGACAAGTACCGCCTGGTGATGATCGGCGCTCGCGGAATCCAACCGCGACCAGCCACGGACGCGGACGTGGCAGACGGGAACACGCCGGAACCGGGAACGAAACCGCTCCCGCTTGCGCTCTCCAAGTCCGCCTTGCAGGCGGGCTATGATCTGCTCTACCAGGACCCGGAACGCTCTTACATCGATGCGCCCTTGAGTGCCTACCTCAAGAGTGCGATTTACGGTGGCGACAGCCTATCCGAGATTTACAAGCTGCCACTGTTTTTCGGTTTCCTATCCTTGCTCCTACAGCTCCCGTTTTCCATCCGAAAGGACATCAAACGCCGCAAGCAAATGAGGTACGGCCGGCGGCTCAAAGGGACGGAGCGGCTCACGCCGAAAGAATTCAACCGCAAGGTACAGGGGGAGGGACTTGGCATCAAAATCGACGGTCTGAAGGAGATGCTTCGCATCCCGGCCAAGGCCGAGGCGCAACACGTTCAGATCATCGCGGACACCGGTGGAGGCAAGACCACTATTATTATGCAGATGCTCCGGCAGATTCGAAGCCGCGGCGATTCCGCCATCGTCTACGACCCGGCGCTGGAGTACACGCGCCGCTTTTACGACCCGAAGCACGACATCATTCTCAATCCGCTCGACAGGCGATGCCCCTACTGGGGACCAGCCGAGGAGTTGCGTACAAGTTCAGAAGCGGACGCAATCGCGGTGTCGCTGTTCCAGCCTCCGCAGGACAAAAAAGGCGAGTTCTTTTTCGAGATTCCGCAGCAGATCTTCGCTTATCTGCTGCGCTATGGACCGACCCCGGAGGAGCTTATCGAATGGATGAGTAACCCAAAAGAGATCGACAATCGAGTCGCTCGCACAGAGGTGGCCAACTTCATCGACGCCTCAGCGCCCCCGCAACGAGTTGGCGTGTTGGCGTCTCTCAGCAAGGTGGCAAAGAGTCTTCGGCTGTTGCCACACAAGGGCGCTGGCAACGGCGAGTGGACCGCAACCGAGTGGTCTGAAACACGCCAGGGTTGGATCTTCATCACCTCGCTTCCAGCCGAGCGGGAGGCGCTTCGTCCACTGCAAAGCGTATGGATCGACATGCTCGTGCTGCGCCTCCTGAACGAACCGAAAGCCCACCAGAAACGGGTCTGGTTTGTGCTCGACGAGCTGGCCAGCTTGCAGCGTCTTCCCCAGTTTCACACTGCCCTCACCGAGAACCGCAAAAGCAACAATCCCATCATCATGGGCTTTCAGGGGAAGGCTCAGTTGGAAGTGATCTACGGGCACCTGGCAGAGGTCATGCTATCCATGCCAACGACCAGCATTTTCCTGAAGACCAAGGAGCCGAATGCAGGCGAGTGGGTCAGCAAGGCAATCGGCAAAGTCGAAATCGAGCGCATGAAAGAAAGCCACTTCGACGGAACGCGCTCGGGCAGAAATTTCGCGCTGGACATCCAGGTCGAACCCGCAGTGATGGAATCAGAAATCTCGGGATTGCCCGATCTGCACGCCTTCATCAAATACGAGAACTACGTCACCGGTTTCTCCTTTCCTTACCTCGATATCGAGGGGTATCAGATTCCATTCGAGCGCAGACATTTGCCGGACGAGAAGCTCACCTTCGATCCCAAGAACATAAAGGCTAAAGCCCGCAACGGCTCCGCCGCGCCGCCGCCCGCTGTGCCAGCAGCGCCTCGCGCAGCAGTTGATCTTGAGGCAAAGCCGGTCGAAGCAAACGCCGCTGGGGCCGCGTCCGACGCCGGAAAGAACACCGGCGCAGAGGCCGACAACATCGTCAACGCCGAGGAGCCGACACAAACAACCTTGGACTTTATTACGAATTAAGAGGCGGATTTGCTCACCATCTCAAAAGCCCTCAGCTCCGCCCAGGCGCAGACCTACCACGCCAAAGAGTTCACGTCTGCCGAGCAAAACTACTGGAAGCAAGACGGCGCCGTCGTCGGCGAATGGCAGGGCAAGTTGGCCGAGCGATTCGGCCTTGCCGGAGCGGTCGACGCGCAGCACTTTGCCCGTTTGAGCGAAGGCCAAAACCCCATCACTGGCGAGCAACTGGTGCGTCATCACAGCGGGCAATGCTATACCACCGCAGACGGAACCACCGTCAAGCCAGTCGAGCACCGGGCCGGTTGGGATGCGACGTTCTCCGCCGCAAAATCCGTTTCCTTGACGGCATTAGTTGGCGGCGAACAGCGGGTGAGAGAAGCCCATCGGCACGCGGTCACAACCGCCCTCACAGAGTTGGAGCGGTACACGCAGGCGCGGATCGGTGGCAACCACGCCGCCGAAACCACCGGCAAATTCATCGCCGCAAAGTTCGAGCATGACACCGCCCGCCCGGTCAATGGCTACGCCGCTCCCCAGCTTCACACCCACGCCGTGATCTTCAATATGACGGAGCGCGAGGATGGCTCCACGCGCGCCATCCAGCCGAAAAGTCTTTTCGACAGCCAGCAGTTTGCTACCGCTGTTTATCAAGCGGAACTGACCTTTCGGCTTCGCAATCTCGGCTATGAAATCGAGGCAGGGAAAAAAGGCGCACCTGAGATTAAAGGGTATTCGCTGGAGTATCTGAACGCTTCCAGTCCCCGCCGCCAGCAGATCGAGCAGGCCATGGCGAAAAGCGGCTTCAGCGGGCCGGAGGCCGCGCAGATCGCCGCCCACAACACCCGCGACAAAAAAGAGATTCGTACCCCAGTCGAGGTTATGGAAGCTCACCGCCAGCTTGCTGCGAAGTTCGGCAATCAGGCCGACCGGGTTGTTCGAGAGGCCCACGAACGAGTTCATGCGCAGGGACAGAATCGAGTGCCCGACGCGCCCCAGCGCGCGCAGGAAGCCGTCTCCTATGCCAAGGAACGCAACTTCGAGCGCGAGGCTGTGATCGACCAGCGCGACATCATGCGCGACGCGCTGCGCCGCGGTATGGGAGATCTCACTTTCAGCCAGGTGCGCGACAACTTCAAGCACCGCCATGCTCTCGGCGAATTCCAAACAGTATCGGCGCAGAAGCACGACACCGGGCCACGAATAACGACTCCCGAAACCATCGCCGCCGAACGAGCGACGGTTGAGCACATGCAGCGCGGACAGAACACCGTTCAGCCCATCATGAGCGAACAGCGCGCTGCGTCTCACGCCGCTGCGATTGAGTTTTTGAACCCGGCCCAGGGTCGTGTCATCGAGGAGATACTGACCTCAACAGATCAAATCCACGGTTTGCAGGGACTCGCGGGGGCTGGGAAGACCACCGCTCTCGCGGCCATCCGCGAAGCTGCCCAGCGCAACGGCTACACTGTCGCGGGCTTCGCCCCGACCGCACGCGCCGCTCACCAACTGCGCCAGGCCGCTGGCATCTCCGCCGACACCTTGCAAGCCTATTTGGCGATGGGAACCCGCGAGCAGGCCCAGACCAACCGCGACGACCCGGCAAATCGCCGCCTTTTCCTGATTGATGAGTCCAGTCTGACCAGCACCCAGCAGATGAAGGACTTCCTCGACCGGCTAGGCCCCCATGATCGCGTTCTGCTTATCGGCGACACACGCCAGCATCAGGCCGTAGACGCGGGAAAACCCTTCGAGCAACTGCAGGACGCCGGAATGCGAACCGCCCAGCTCGACCAGATCGTGCGGCAGAGAGACCCCGAACTGCTCAAAGCGGTCGAACATCTTGCCAGGAATGAGACCCACACCGGTATCTCCCTGCTGCAAGCTCAGGGGCGCATCACCGAGATTTCCAATCCGCAAGAGCGCATTGCCGCCATTGCCAGAGACTACGCCTCGAACCCCGAAAAGACTTTGATTGTCTCTCCCGACAACGCTTCCCGGCGAGACATCAATCAGTCCGTGCGGATCGAGTTACAAGCCTCTGGCGCACTTGGAAAAGAGAATGTTTCTTTTCCGGTGCTCGTGGCTCGAAACGACATGACCGGCGCAGATCGAGCGTGGGCCGCCAAGTACAACCCCGGCGACACCGTGCAGTACGTTCGTGGCAGCCAACAGCTGGGCCTGGAAAGAAACAGCTACGCCACGGTCGTCGCGACCGATCCCCCCAACAATCGAGTCACCGTTGCCAGAGCAGATGGCCAGCAAGTGGCCTACGATCCGCAGCGTTTGCGCGGAGTCAATGTTTACACCAGCCTTCCGCGTGAGTTCTCGACCGGCGATCGCATCCAGTTCACGCACAATAATAAGGATCTCGACGTACACAATCGTGATCGCGGCCGGATCGAAGCCATCGGCAATGACTATCGCTTGACCGTCAAAATGGATGACGGAAGGACTGTCAATTTTGACCTCGCTCGAATGCGGCACTTCGATCACGGCTATGCCGTCACCAGCCACAGTTCCCAGGGTTTGACCGAAGACCGCGTCCTCGTCAATATGGACACCAATACGTTCTCCGAACTCCTCAACCCCCGCTTTGCCTACGTCTCCGTCTCCCGCGCGTCCGAGGACGCCCACATTTACACCAATGATGCCGCTACCCTTGCCCAGCGCCTCAGCACCGATATGAGCAAAACCTCCGCCCTCGATTTTCACGAGGCACTCGCTGCGCATTCACAATCCCAAACTCCCAAGGAGCACACCATGCAGCAGCACAATGAATTGCAGCCGGAACAACAATCTCCGCTCACGCCCGAACAAGCCGAGCGCAACCGCCAGTACGGCCCCATCGAAACAGCTCTTCCAACAGAAGCCCAGGTCTACAAGTGGCAACGCGAAACCGACGGCATCCACAGCTACCAACATCCTGAAACCCACCGTTGGTTGCACATCGACACCCAAGGCCAGTTCTTTGACCGGCACGCGCAGCCCATCACACGCGAAAATGCGCTTGACCAAGCGGGCCACTCGCTCACGCAGTCCGTCGCGGAAAACGCACAGTCTCCTACCGGCAGCGGACTCAACCTCAACGGCCACGGAATTAGTCTCTAAACGTCGCCGAGAGCAGACATGGAAACGCCGCTCAGTATTGATGGCAAGGATCGGATCGATCAAATAAAGCGGGGAGGAAAACTGATGAACAAACATGTTGTCCAACTGATACGGGAGCGCTTTTATCCGCTCGTCCGTTTCTGCGGGCCACAATCTGCAGGGGAGGTAGAGATCGAGGGGGTGCGAGCGGCGGTCTACCTAGGCGAACTTTCGATTTGGCTGTGGCCGGCCAAAAGTTCTCACAACGGAGTTCTGTCCGATGAACAACTCGGCGGCGTGATTTCGCCACATTTGCTGGTTCGCAATCTGCTGTCGTCGGCGCAGACATCCATGCAGTGTCTGTCATGTCACTTAGACAGGATTGAAGCGGCCGACGGAGACACCGTATCACTACTGCGCTATTACCTCGAAGATTCCGCTGCAACGGTGGTCGATGGGATGGCTCTGGGACGGATACTCGCTCCACGGGCGGGCGAGACAGCGCAATGAACTGCTACATTCCATCCGGCCACCTGCTCCGACCTGCTAAAGCCACGGGTGTGGACAAGCTTCGCCCGTTGCACAAGGATTTGGGATCGGGCACTGAACGTAGGAGTCACGATGGCGACAATGACGGCCCTCCCAGGAATTACAACGACATCCGTGCCGGAATGGTTGGCGTTTCAGAAGGGTGAGCGAGCAACTGACTCTTAATCGTAGAAATCGCCAGTGTTCACGAGGGTTTTTAACACTTTGCGTCTCTGTCCGTTAGGCTCTGACACGGTCTTTTTCGATGTCGCAGTGAGAGTTTAGTGAGAGTTTCCCGAGCCTGCCATGTTTCGCGGGTCGAACAATCA
Organism: Acidobacteriaceae bacterium; assembly: GCA_003132405.1. Taxonomy (GTDB): domain Bacteria; phylum Acidobacteriota; class Terriglobia; order Terriglobales; family Acidobacteriaceae; genus Acidiflorens. The sequence continues at coordinate 20,106 of PKXQ01000049.1, forward strand.
AGCAGCAGTCTGCTTGGGCCGTCGCACAACCCACAACCCACCGAGATTGGTCAATATGGCTCCGGGCGGTATTAAGTGATCTCTGGGCGGGTCGCAGGCACAACCAGTGAACTGAAAACTGCCGGGAGCAATCTCCGTAGCCATCAACGGTTTGTTGCATGCTGGGCAAATCATCTCTTCCGTATCAGTTATCGCTTTGTCCATCGTTCCTCCCATCTAGTGACAGCCGTTCCGCGAACCATACCGCGTGCGAGGGTCCTGAATTTGAGAATCGAATCAGGAAGTTTCGTGCTGGGCAACGCGAACGGATTGTCGAATATTGTGAATTCGTACTCGACACCGTGACCGCCGAAGAACTGTGCAGCCCTAAAAATCGCAAGTCCACCGAGGTTCTCAAACCTCGGGGAAGTGAAGTATCCCATCTCGCCGTACATCGCATGGTCTGCATACAAAGCAATCTCGACGTGGTCGGGTGAGTCCAGCAAACTGACATGCAAATCGTCGGCAACGACCAGCAGGTTCGGTTGAGTTGGAGCAAATTTCGGATACGTGTGTTCTGACGCGATGCATCTCTGCAACGGTTGCCAATTGCCGAAAGCCCCGCCTTCGAGATTTATGTACTTCGGCTGTTTTGTCCGTCCAGCGCGGCGTTTTTCGTCCGAAAGAACACCCTCCCAACCGGGGCTTTTCACTTCGACAAAGATGTTGGCGTTGTCCGGCGAACCGATGAGATATTCTCCGACTTTGCCGTTGAGTCCGGGCGGTTCCCATTCCACGACGGGAAATCCGCTGTGGTGCAGCCAATAGGCGACGCGGAGTTCTTCGAGAGCTTCGTCACGTTGGGCGTTCCTCGATTCCAACTTGGGCACAAAGATGGGAAGACACCCCAGCGTGTCGGCGAACATCAACAACACATCGAGTTCTTTCGCATGTTCGGGTGTTGCGGGGTAGGCGTCTGTCCAGCGGTCGGGAGAAATCAATCTCCGAGCCGCAGGGCCGAGAAGTTCAACGCCGGACAAAGGCCGCCGTCTGCGATGAGTAACTTCAATGTCCATGTGCGGATGCTAGATCTCTCAAAATTCTCACGCACTTGCAACGACCGTGACGTTCCTCGTCGCCGCAAGAATGACAATGACCACTAGCAGGATGACGACAACAGACCCGGAAGCCCAGATGACATTGTTCAACATGGTCTCAAGTTCATTGTTCTGCGATAGCGCCGTCGCCAATTTCTCTCGGGTCGCCGTCAGGCCATCGAGTGTGTTGCCCGTCCGGCTGGCGTACTCAAACCCTAATGCCGTAACTTCAGCCATAGCCTACCTCCGAGTGGAATCATGCCATATTGTAGTTGCGGGAACCAGCCGTCTGTACTCGTCAACAGTGGAAAGCGTAGCATAATTCTTAGTAGCGAATCAAAAGCGAAAGGGTGTACGATGCTCGGATGGATGAAGGCCGCAAACGTGTAATCGGCGTCATGGCTGCGATTCTGGCGGCTCGGAAACTGGCGCAATGGGACGGCGGGAAGCGGGTGCCTGCGACCGTCGCCGCGAATTGCGGACGCGGTACGATGGGCTGAGGAGATTATGAGGGAGATTGACGCACGGTTTCCGTCACGAGAACGGAGTGGTGGTGTATGAAAAAATATATTGCCAGCTTTGCTCTTATCTTTGCATTGGCAGTCTATGTGTCCGTGCAAGACAAACACCCCGTTCAAGACTCAGCACATACGGAATGGAACGCTCCGCATTGGTATGGCTTCGTCCGATGGCCGGACGGGGCTGCAACATGGGCAGTGCTGCTGACACTTCTCGCCATTGCTGAACAGACCGCGATTGCGAATAAGACCTTGGTTGCAACTTTGCGTCCACATCTCATCGTTCGCAAAATCGCCATCTGTCGCGGAACGGAAATTCCCACTGCGGGGAAACAGGATGCTCACCCGTGGAAATTCGAGTATGAAATCGCCAACATCGGGCAAGGAGCAGCCAGCAAGATACAGTACGGATTTTCGGCCCACCGTCTTGATGAGCCTCTGCCTCCAAAAATCGGTCAAAGGTATAGCGACACGCTGTCGTCTCCCCTGCAACCGGGGGAAAGCAAGGAACTTTCAATTCCAATTGATGAGCAGTTGGTTTCTATCCTGAGACTGGTCGGCTCGGACGGACTGCGGAACGGATATCAAAATACCGACAAGATTTGGTTTTTTGGAACGGCCTGCTATTCCGACGGAAATGGGATTAAGAGAAACCTTTCGGTATGCCGAAGGTACGACAACAAAACCGAATTTTTTACACCTGACAACAACTCCGACCGAGAGTATAGCGATTAGCCGCTTCTAGAACTTTGGTGACTCCCGCCCTATGACGGCGGGACTGGTACTCGCTTATAGCTGGTCTGTACAAACTCCTGACCTTCCCATTGGTAGGTGACAACATCTAAGTTCTGTGGGCAGCAGTGTGCGCTACCGTCATTGCTTCGTCCTGTGATCGTCAACGTCAAGGAATCTTTGTCAAACGTCGCGTCTGTCCCTACCGCATCAGAGTCGAAACCGATTTGCTGTATCAAAACTGGATGTCCACCTTGCGGCTCGTATACCTGAACCATTCCCGTATCGTTGCAGCTAGCCCCACAACTAAGCCAATCCGTCACAAGCAGCGCGTGTTCTCCGACACCACGGCCTACGCAGAACACATGCTTCACGGTTATGGTGGAACTTCCCCCGAAATCCTCTTTTGTTTCGTGCTTGCCATCTTTCAATGGCAGCCATGTTTTCTCGCCATCCCACACAGGCGCGTTCAAGTAGTCGATGCCACAAACACCGTTTGTGCTTAGTTCGAGTACGCGATTGGGTTTGGAGACGGTGACGGCGGGAACGGTCGGTTGAGTCACATTCGCGGCTTCGCTAGGTTGTGGGGAAGTTTTTTCCGAATCCAACAGTTTCACGTATGCTGCCGCGAGTTCAGGTACCTCTTCAATGCGCCAATCACGCGAGTTAGGAATCCGTGCCATCCTCAGATGAACCTCCGTGATTTGGGCTGGGTTGGGCTGGGGTATTCCACCAATAACGACCTCTGCTGTATTGCCCGACACGACGCACTCCTCAATTCTTAGATGAGAAAAGCGGTTGGAATCGAATCGCAGCGCACCTGACCTGTTTGTCAAGGTGTCGTCTCCGCTGAGAGCTTGCTTGATTGACTCTTTGATGTTGTCCTTGGCTGTGTCCTTTATACGCGGAGCCATCATCTGAAACGCTGCGACTCCGAGTCCTGAGAATGGATTGTCGTCTGCTTTCATTTTGTTTGTGAATTGAGTCATGGCCGCATCAAGAACTGATTTGCTGGCCGTCTCTGCTATGCGTTCGTCGTCTACAAAATAGCGCGCTGTCTCGTAGTCCCGCGCCCTCACGGCGTCAGCCATCAGAGCTAACGAATGTTGCGGAGTTCCGCCGTAGTACCACCAAACAGCGACTCCGAGACCAGCGACGATGACAGCAAGCAGCAGAGCTTTAACCGCGTTCATTAGCCGCACTCCAATCGCAAACCCGACATTAAGCGTCAGATTCTAACCTCGTCAACTCTTTCTCCGGCCAGAGGCCGGCGCATAAGCCGGCCTTTTGCCACAGCACCGGTGGTGGTGGTGTTACTGCTGGGTGGAGCTGCTGCTGATGAGGGTGGCGATCCGCATCGCCGTAGGAATCTATGAGCGCGCGAATGCCAGGAGCGGACCGATGTCATGGTCATCGGCGGCCTGCAGGGCGGCGATATAACGCTGGCGCACCTCGCCAGCACCTTGTAGATTCGCGCTTCCCCACGACAATCGCTCAGCCCCGAGCCTCATCACCAGAAGATCCGCCATGAGACGGGCGTGGCGGCCGTTGCCATTCGGGAAGGAATGAATCACCACCAGCCGGTGATGGAAGCGCACCGCGATCTCGTCGGGCGGATACGTCCTGTACTCGATCCACGCCCTGGTATCGTCAAGCAATTGGCGCAGCGCGACGGGAATCTCATGGAACGCCATCCCGAGATTGCGTTCGCTCATCCTGAACTTGCCCGCCCACCGCCATACGTCGCCGAACATCCGCCTGTGCAGTTCCTTTACGAATTTCTCGCTCAGCGGATCACGACGGCGGTTGAGCGCCCAGTCCTGCGCACGAGCGATGTTCTCCTGCTCGGCTTCGTTCAGCTCGCGCCGATAGGCGATATGCGCGGGCATCAACTCGCGCATTTCCTCTGGCGTCAGCGGTGTGGCATCGTCCGGCTGCTCGAAAAGGTCGTTCACGTGTTAATCCCAGAACAGCCGTGGATTCGTCTCGCGCACGATTTCATCGAGGCGCGCTTCGGCGTCCTTGGCCGTCACCTTCTGGTCCTCCAGCAACATCGAGTGCTCGACCGGCGCCCGCCGCCCTCGCGCGAACGCGCGCGCACGGTCGCGGAGCGTCGTTTCCAGCGGTTTGTTGGGCACGAGCGCATAGACAAGCGTGCAGTCGAGCGCCTCCGCTACGCGTCGTAATGTCGCCAGCTCGATGGTGCCCTTTGCTTCCGACTGTTCGAGCGCCACGAGGGAAGGCTGCCTGATTCCCAGCCGCTTCGCGAGTTGCGCGGTTGACATGCCGAGCGCCTCCCGGAGAGCCTTGATCCAGCCGCGGACGGGCGGGGTATAGCGCTTCGCCGGCCCTAGTTCCCGGAAGCGTTCATCGAGTTGCGAGCGGGATTGGGCGGCAAGTCTGGGTTTATTCATAGGTCACAGCCTATTGTTAGCTGTTAATAAAATAGATCATAACATATCAATTTAATAGATGTCAATAGGCTGTAGGCTATCAAATGTGGCCCACTTAAAAAGCAAATTATCCCGCGTGCTCATAAGCACGACCGCTGTGCTCAAGTCTGAACGCACGCGCCTTAGGGGAGGGATTTGGCTCCTCTGGCTGGGCTGGCTGCAAATTGACAAGTGTTCGGCCCACAGCTTGGAGCCGATGTCTCGAAGACCTCTGCATTGGAAATCAATCAAGGTTCATCCGTCGCACAGGGAATTGGGACGGGGCTCTGACAGTGCCAACCATCCCCGAGAATTACATCGGATGCCTGTATCTAGCCATTCTCTTCTTTACGATTCTTGATTCCATATCGAGCTAGCCAATTGGTGAAAGTCTGGTAGCTCGGAAGCCCAACTAGCTTGGCAGCTTCGACTTTGTTTCCGTTAGAGGCCTCAAGGGCTCTGCTCAGATAGGGAAGCTGCGCGACAGGACCGTCGAATCCAAATCGTGGAATGGCCCGGCGGTGGGCCGACCCACACGACACTTGATGTAACTCCAGAGATCTTGAAAAAAGGTAAGCGTCTGACCAACACACCTGTTCGACAGGCGGGGTCCGTGTTGAAGTGTCCGGATGACCGCAAAAACAGAGTTGTCAGCGCCCAAGCGACGTACGCGTGCAGAAGTTCAACAGTTGGTGGCCGAGTTTGTGAGCAGCGGTATGCGGCGGAGCGAGTTTTGCCAGGGTCGAGGTTTGAGCTTCAGCACTCTGGATCGCCATCTAAAGAAACTGCGTTGGAAGAGAAGGCGTAAGCCAATTTCCTCGGTCGGTCGTTTGGTGCCGGTGGAGTTGGCGGCTAAGAAATCGCCGACGCAGCAGGAACCGAGTTGTGGGCTGGCCGTGGTGCTGCGGGGCGGGCGCCGGATCGAGGTGTATCCTGATTTTGATACGAGTACGTTCGAGCACCTGGTGGGCATCCTGGAGCGGGCGTAAGCGTGTTTGGACTGGGCCCAGCTACACGGATCTATCTGGCTGCGGGAGTCACCGACATGCGCAAGGGGTTCGAGGGGCTGTACGGTCTCGTTCGCGATCGATTGTCGTGTGAGCCTCTGAGCGGGCACCTGTTCTTGTTCTGTAACGGCCAGCGCAATCGGCTGAAGGTCCTCGTCTGGGACGGTAGCGGTCTCTGGGTCTGTGCCAAGAGGTTGGAGAAAGGGCGTTTCACCTGGCCGCAATCCGGTGATGCGCAGGGCAAGGTCATCCTGAGTCACGAAGAGCTGTCCTTACTGTTAGGTGGGATTGATCTGGCCAAAACTAAGCACAAGCGGTGGTATCGGAAAGCTCCACCCGAAGGACATGCTGCCGCATAAGTGGCGTGGTTGTTTGAACGTTTCGATCGACTCTGGTAAATCGTTAACTCATTGTGAGCGCGCCTCCCACGCCTTCCGCACCAGCCGATCTGGAACTCATCGCACAACTGAAGAGCAAGCTACAGTATGCGGAGCTGAGGATTCGTGTGCTGGAAGAGCGTCTGCGGCTGATGCGGATCGAGAAATATGGTGCGGGCGGAGAAAAACTTTCGCAGGCGCAAATGAAATTGTTCGAGCTTGAGCCTGTCGTCAGCGAAATGGTCGAGCAGGCGGAGATCGAGCACGCGCCGGTGCATCGCTCGACCCAGAAATCCGTCAAGCATCCGGGTCGCCAGGAGTTGCCGGCGAATCTTCCTCGCGTTGAGCGGATTTTGCCCTGCGCATTAGATCAGCGTGTATGCAAACGCTGCGGAAAAGAAACAGTGGTGATCGGCTATGAGCAGAGTTCCCAGTTGGATGTAGAGCCAGCGAAGTACTACGTACTGGTCACGAAACGAGAGAAGCGGGCTTGCCGGTCGTGCGAGGATCTCGGCGTCGTCTCAGCGCCCCTGCCGCCACGGATCATCGAGAAGTGCCTGGCGAGTGACCGGATCGTTATCGATACGGTCGTCAGCAAATATTGCAATCACACGCCCCTGCATCGGCAGAGCATGATTCTGGAACGAGACCTCCGCTTGGAAATCAGCCGCGCAACGCTGGATGGCTGGGTCCTCAAAGTCGGGGAGTTGCTGATCCCGATGGTCGCGGCAATGAGGCGAGAATTAATCAGCGGAAGTTACATTCAGGCGGATGAAACCCCAGTCGATGTGCAGACACGCGAGTGCCGAGGTAAGAACCACCAAGCGTACCTCTGGCAATACAGTCGCCCTGGAGGAACTGTGGTGTTCGACTTCCGTCTAGGCCGTGGACGCGATGGGCCGAAGCGGTTCCTGGGACAGTTCGAAGGCATTCTCCAAACCGACGGCTATGCAGCGTATGATCAAATCGGTGGGCCGAGAATGGTACATGCCGCTTGTTGGGCTCATGCAAGAAGACAGTTTTTCGAAGCAGTGCAGCTAAATCCCCGAGATCCGGTTGCAACCCCGATTGTGGCTCAGATGGACGAACTGTTTGCCGTCGATGCAGAAGCTCGCCGCAATACGCTGACTACTGCGGCGCGCCATATTCGGCGTCAGGAAACAGCGAGACCTCTTCTCGATGATATCCGCAGCAAGATCGAGGCAGCGCAGTCCGCTGCTTTGCCTTCCAGCACACTTAGCAAGGCCTGCCAGTACGCGCTCGCACTGTGGAAGAAGCTCACCCGCTTCTTGGAATATCCCGAATTAGAGCTAAGTACTAACCTGGCGGAGAACTCCATGCGTCCGGTAGCTCTTGGTCGAAAGAATTGGTTGCACATCGGCAGCCCACAAGCGGGACCGAAGGTTGCGGCCATTCTCTCGGTCGTGGAAAGCTGCCGTCGATTGAAGATTTCGGTCCGCGACTACTTGGTAGCGGTCCTTCCGGGACTCTCTGATGTTAAGATCCAGCGGCTCTCGGAGCTTACTCCTAACGCCTGGGACCCTTCTTGCTGATGTAAGGAAGTTCAAAATTTCAATTTGGATAGGCAGGACCGCCCGCAAAAAAGCCTCCGCTGCCCTGGGGGCAACGAAGGCAATTTTCGCCGACAGTAATATTATTATTCTCCTATTTCTTTGGCGTCGGCCAGTTATTCACCAGATTGGCGGCATTGATCGAGCCAATCCCGGTCGGGAAGTCCCAGCCCGTTGTGGTTTGGAAGCTCAGCTGCCGAGATGTGTCGGAAGTGGAGAGCTCACCGAATGCGCCGGGGTCGGGATAATAGCAATCGTAAGTGCCGGTGCAGGGTACAGAGTTATTGGTTGGAACGTTAAAGACTTGGTCTATTGTCTCGTCATAGAAAATGCATGAACTGGCGGGTCCGGGGTAGACTGAAGCGCAGGAACTGTTGCCCTGCGATCCATACTCCGTGTTTGCCAGCGCGTAATACACCGGATTCGGATTTCCTTGGCGTTCTCCGGTTTTCTGATTCACCAGGGCTTGAAAGCCGGCCATGATCGAGGTGGAGAACGATGTGCCGTTGCCCGAAGGCCAGTGTTCCGGTGCGGACTCACAGGAGACGCCACCAGACCCAGTGAAGCATATTGGATAGCTTGCGCTGGTATAAGGCCATAACGCACCGCCGGCGGCAAGGAGCGACACATCGGGAATATCGCGCAACCCGTCCTGGGGATTTCCGACCAGCGCTTGCCACTCCGGTTTCGCCCATCCCTGGCAGGTTCCACCCACCACGCCAGACTTTTTCGGCTTTCCCGTGGCGCAGCCGCTCGGTCCGCCGCCGCCTGCCGTCATGTCGACAAAAGACCCAAATTCGTCGATCCAATAGGCGTTTTCGCAATCAAACGAATCGGGGCCGATACTGTTGGCAGCGTACGCCTGGAACCACCCGTTGACGCAGGTATAGTTCCAGGCTTCCTCAGGAGAATAGGACAAGAGGGACCCGTAAGTGCTGGTATTGGTTGCACCGAAATCGATATAAAAGATGGAAAATTCGGTGCCGCCCACGGATACGTTATAAGGAGTCGACGTAATGCCGCTGACTCCGATACCATGGGTGGCAAAATTGCTTCTCTCGTCGCAGGCCGCCGCGCCCGCATCGCCGGCGGCAACGAAGACCGAGACGCCTTCGCTGGCCGCCTGCTGATAGGCCGCGCTGTACGCGGCATTGGCCGATGCTCCGTTAAAAGCTTCGCACTCGCCATAGCTGATGCTCACCAGAGACGGGGGCGCGTTGCTTTCATTCAGCAGGTTTTGCAGCGCGATCAGGCCGCCGAAGGTTGTCTTCGTCTTGCACGAAGCCAGCACAATGGCCGCGCTGGGTGCGGCCGCGCTGGCATATTCGGCATCGAGGATCGCTTCCGTGTCGTTGCCGTTCACTCCCGGACTGGCACAGTTGTTTTTGCCGCTGGCAGGCGCCGGATGGATCTGCGTCAACGAGCCCTCGGTGTACGTCTCAAGACCGAATACCGTTCGGAAAGAGTCCCAGTCCGCGGTGGTGTAGACGTTCGAGTCCTCGATCAACGCGATCGTTTGTCCCTGTCCTGAGATACCCTCGCTGAAAAGCGGATTCAGGTTATACATAGTCGCCAGATCGGCGGGAACCACCACGAACCCGTCGCCGTTGTCTTCGGTGTATTCTGGGCGCGGGCGGAAGTCGTGCAACGACACCACTCCGGTTACCGCCGGTTCCAGAGCGGCCGGGATCTGGGGGTCACTCATGTTGGCGAAGTGCTGCACGCCCGCAATGGTCAGTTGGTGAATCTCGGTGTGAAAGGCCTTCCGCACCTGGCCGGCGGTTCCGGAAAAGTCGATGAGGATGCCATTTTCATAATCCACATTGACTTGGAGGCCATGCGACTCAAGCCAACTCTTAATCGTGTCGCGGTCGTGTTTCGCCACCCCGTATCGGTCTCCGAATTCCTTCGCGGTAAGCCAGCGATGGAAGTTGGGAGAGGACGAGTCGGTAAGTTCCTCCAGGAACTGTTGCAATGCCTGTTCCTGCTCTGGAGATCGCCTCAACTGGAGCAGCATGTGTTCCATCAAAAGGTCGTCCGCGACCAACCCGCGGTCGTTCTCGTGCACCGCCTCCGGCCGGGTGTTACCGCCGAGCGTGGCTAACTTTGTTTCATCTACATTCCTGGTGATGAGAAGGTGCTGGCCGCTTTCCGCCTGCGCGGAGAAAACAGCGGGAGAGAAGAGACAAGCGAGAGCAACCAACAGGCTGCACACGAAGCATAGTTGACGGCGCATAGGGAACCCTTTCTAAAGTGAAAAGACTGCTTTAAAACTCACCCGTTGCACTCAGAAACCAGGTGCCGGAGCACGCTCTTATTGCTCTGGCTGTGCGTGTCCGGCGGCACTGAGTGGCGGAACCAAGTTTGGCTGCGCAAATCTTCTGCTCCTATTTCTCGCTTTTCTCGTTGCCTGCGGGAGCGAAGTAGTCCGCGAAGGCTTGCGCGTTCGGAGTTCCTAAGCCAGTCACGTTATCCCAGCCCTTCTTGACGGTCAGGCTGCTATCGGTGCCGAATGTCATGTCGTACGCGGTGTACTCATCCCAGGCAAAGTCCCATATCGCGGAGATAAATTTCACTCCGGTTATGTCCCAGGCAACTTGTGGCGCAGAGAACTTGGTGACACCCGTTGCCTCCTGCATGCTCGCTGTAACATTGGTCTTGGAGCTGATCGGGAGAACGTCGCGGATGGTCGCAGCCGGCATCGAATAGAGGTAGGGTGCGGCCTGACCGAGCGGTGCTCCAGCTTCCTGCTGGGCGATGGCCCAAAGCCCGGCGAACATCGGGCAGGCCAGGCTGGTGCCTCCATACACCTCCCACACCTGTGGCGGATACTCATTAGGAACCGTGATGAGGATCACACCACCCGTGTACGGATCGGCGAGCCAGGAAACGTCGGGAACTTGACGATACTTGCCCGGCACCCTCTTCTGGTAGCCAGGCTTGGAGAAGAAGCCGCTGGGTCCGCCGCCTGAGCCCCATTCGAAATTGGTATTTTGCTCAGGACTAAAATAATAAGTGGGAAACGACGGGTTGTACACCTGTCCCTCGGCGGCCAGCAACGGGCGATTATTCCCCCAGCCCGACTGCCATGCGATGGAGTTGTCGGAATTGAGTGCAAGACTGACTCCGCCGACGGCGGTTGCGTAGGGGGAATCGGCTGGATACTCGACGCTCGGTGGGCCCCAATTGTACCAAGGATACACCCCATTGTAGGCCTCATAGTCGCCGTAGTCTCCAGTGGAGAAACCGACTCCAATTCCCGTTACTGCGGCAAACTCGTTAATGAGATTGCCGTTCTCCAATTCGGAGGAAGGTTCATCAATTTCGACAGCCCCATAGCTGCCGGAGAGGACGGTGGCCAGACTATCGTCGATGGCCATGTATTCCGCCTGGTCGATGTCCTGGAAACTGTTAGTGGGCGGAACGATCAGGTTGATGGCGGCGCCGGGAGCGATGGCATGCGCCCATTCGACATCAATATCAATTTCCGCATTATTGTTGCCCTCATCGATACAAAAGCTTGGCGTCGGGATGTAAGTGATGGTCAGGGCCGGTTGTGGCAATCCGAAGTAGGCTGAAAATGCATTCACGTCGCTTTGGACGCTGCTCGAACCGCACCAGTCGATAATCCCGATCGTCTGCCCGGTGCCGTCGTAGCCTTCCGCGTAGAGGCCGGTAAGGCCATACGCGGTCTGAATTTCGGGTGGAGTGTAGGCGCAGCCCAAGCTGGTGACGGTCGGCATATTTAGATGATTTCCGCTATAGGTTCCGATGGGGAACGGGCTGTAGAACTCAGGGTCAGGGTAAAAGGTCTCGGTCTCGGTTCCATCGAAACAAATATTGGAG
>PKXQ01000125.1 GCA_003132405.1 Acidobacteriaceae bacterium
TGTTGTCAAGGGATATTTACCCTTCGTGCGCGCCAAGAGCGGTGCGATAACCACGTTCGACGCTCCGGGCGCAGGTACTGGTTATAGCCAGGGAACCTACCCGCTTAATATCAATACGGCGGGGGAGATCGCGGGATACTACGTCGACGCGAGTGGCGTGAGCCACGGCTTCCTGCGGGCCGTTAACGGCTCAATAACCACGTTCGACGCTCCTGGCGGGGGCCAGGGAATCACACCCATCGGCATGAACGCGGCGCAGACTATTACCGGCGGCTACACGGACAGCAGTGGCGCGCTTCACGGTTTTGTGCGCACCTTCAACGGCACCATAACTTCTTTCGACGCGCCGGGAGCAGGCACGAACATCTTGCTGGCTTCGCTGACCGCGCTATTCAAGGGACCCCCGACGGAGGGAACGGGCGGCATCAACATCAACACGGCCGGGACTATCGCGGGAATCTATGCGGACTCGAGCGTGGTGTACCACGGCTTCGTGCGCGCGGCCGCGGGAACCATCACGCCCTTCAGTATTCCGGCGGCAGGCACAGGTGCGCTCGAGGGAACTCTCGCTAGTGGCATTAACACGGCGGGAAAAGTCACGGGAGCCTACGTGGACGCGAGCTCGGTGTTGCATGGCTTCATACTCACCCCCAGCACGACCACGCTGACGTCGTCACCGAATCCGTCCACGTTTGGTCAGACAGTGACATTCACCGCAGTTGTCGCTTCGAAGGCGGGTGCGCCAGTTGACGGAGAAACTGTCTCATTTATGCAGGGTACAACGTTGCTCGGAACGGGGACGCTGAGCGGCGGCTCGGCCATCTTTACAACCTCGACGCTACCGGTGGGTAAGGATTCCATCACGGCGGTCTACAACAACGACGCGAGCCTTCTCGGCAGCACATCGAAAGTGGTGAAGCAGGTGGTGAATAAGGCGGCGGAGTAGGGTTCTTCCAGGAACGGATGATGGAGGGACGCCAACCCTACCTGGCTGATTTGACAGAGATCAGCATCTCGCGGCGCAGAATCGCGTTGATCCTCGATTGATAGCCCTTCCCTTGGGACTTAAGCCAGTAGAGCACATCGGCATCGACGCGGGCGGTTATCTGCTCCTTGCGAGGGCGATAGAAGTGACCACGTTTGGCTTTCTTCCACTGTTCCTCCGTCATTTCGGGGATATCGCTGGTATCAATCTGGCTGTCGGGACGAGTTGCCAGCGCCTTCAGTTTTGTCCGCCGCGCTTTCGTCAACGCGGGCAGCGTTTCCAACGTGTAGCTAACCATTTTCCTCCTCAATAACGTCGTCTCTCGTTTCGGGTAGCGGGGCGAGCCGAAATGATGCGAATTACCTCGACCCATGCTCCATCCCCGCTCTTATCTCTTACAGTGTGGGCCACCGTGAGAAGGAGTAAGTCCCCGACGAAGCCGAGAGTCTGCCAGCGTAATTCGCCGCCCTCAATACGGTCCTGTACCGACACGTACAACGGATCGAGGAATACCGCCGTCGCTTCCTCGAAGCTGACACCATGCTTGCGCCGGTTGGAGAGGTTCTTAGCTTCATCCCATTCGAAGCGCATTCTTTCCACACACCGTAATTGTAATTATACATTTGTAATTATTCCACACCAATCCGATTCGGGACAGACTGGTGCTGACCGCGACGGTACGCATCCCCAAACGATGGAATTCGATCTTATCAGTCGAAGATCAGGACGGCCGAAGCAATCACCGTAGTCCAAAGCCCGCGCTTATCCCCCACCGCCGACTGCGTCACGTTGGCCGTGCGCACGATCTTGTTCGAGATGCGATAAATCTCTTTCTTCTCGTCCCACGAGCGGTCGGAATCGAACTCCACGTTCAGCGTTGTGGCCAGCATTTCGGCGGCTAGTTCCTCCGCGTAGTCTCCGGCGGCGTCTTCGGTCTCGCCGAAGGAATGGTGCTCGCTGAGATAACCGTAGGTGTTGCGGTCGGCGGGAATGGCGACGCCGATCGAGGAGGCCAGCAGGCGGTGTGGTTCGTGAGTCGAGTTTTCGGCTACCACCGCAAACACGACTTCTCCGGGCGAGAGATAGGTGAGTCCCTGCGAGCGCGGGACAAGCTTACAATTGGGCGGAAAGATCGATGAAACTCGAACCAGGTTTTGCGCCGCGATGCCGGCGTCGCGCAAGGCCAATTCAAAAGAGGTGAGGCGCTCCCGGTGTTTCCCCACGCCTTTGGTAAAAAAAATCTTCTTGGGGACCATGTCCTTGCCCAATTCAGTTTCCTCCAGAAATTTGCGTGTGCAATTTGATTTCTTGGCCTGAAGGGCAATCTAACACAGCGATTTGTGAAGATTGTATGAAAAAAAACAGAAATAACAGGAATGGCCTGAGAACTTTTCTCAGGTGTTCAAGCAGCGGAAGAAATTTTGCGATCCGGGCGCCGATCTCCATTCTTCTGCAGCAAGCGGAGGATTTCCTGGCTGAGGGCTAGCACTTTGGCCGGGTCTTGTTCGTTCGAGACTTGCTGGCAGAGTTCTTTCCAGCGCGCCGGCTTATCGCTTTCCATGCGCCGCACGATATTACGAACGTGGCGTGGCGTCTGTCCCTTGGCGCACACTGGATGGTTAGGGCTGTCGAAGGCCTCGTTCGTCTTCGGCGGGATGAAGAGTGAGTTGAGCAGGTAAACAGGTGAACTGAGAGCGAAGCGCGCCGTCGGGCATCGACGGAGGTTCAATTTCCGCCGCTACACCAGGGCGGGTGGGCGGGACCAGCGCCGGTTCTAAACGCTACGCAGCTTCCTTAGTGACCAGGGAGGGAGCCGCTTCTTTGCTGTGCGATCCCACAATCTTCATTTCCTGCCAGTCATAGCGAAACTCGCGTCCGCAATCGAGGCAAGCAACATACGTCCCCGTGCGCTGCCCCGTTGAACTGCGACGCGATCCGGCGCGAACCGTAATGGGAAAACTGTAGCGCGCGTGACGGCAGCCAAACATAGCATCCATCAACTTGTTAAACATGAACAGCCTCCACAGAATAAAGCGAGAAAACTAGCCCATCCCCTTCGCTCTAAGGTCGAGATAAGCTGTACCTACTTAGATTCCCGTAGCTGGCAAAAGGTTCGTGTCGATTATCGAGCAAGGATTACGGACGAGGTACGTCACGCAGGTGAACCGGAATCAAGCACTTGCGTGGATTAAGCGCCACTTTCCCCCACCCGATTACCCCGCAGGCATTGCGGTGAATGCGAAGAACTAACCCGCGTCCTACTTTGCTGACTAAAGCAGCCCCGCCGCCTCAGAGGCGGGTCGCGGGACCTGCACCCGCAGTTGCTAGATGCTGATCCAGCTCCGCGCGCCGGTTCCGGGTTTTAGCTGGGGCGAAGTCTAGGACCACGCGTGACGGCACATCGCCGTGCTCCAGCCGGTCGAAGATCTGGTTGATCGAAGATAGCGGCTGCAGCTCGATATCGGCTTTGACTTTTCCTCCGACGGCGAAGGCGAGGGCCTCGGCCATATCCTCACGGGTGCCGACGAACGAGCCGCGGATGGTGATGCAGTTTGCCACCACATCGAAGAGCGGAAGTGGAAATTCTCCGGGCGGCAGTCCCACCAGGACGCAAGTGCCACGCTTGCGGGTCATGCCAACGCCCTGCTTGAACGCGATGAGCGAAGGCGCGGTAATCAGAACGCCATGAGCTCCGCCGCCGGTCGCTTTTTTGACCGCGGCTGCCGGGTCGCCAGTCTTGGCGTTGATCACGAAGTCGGCGCCCAGGCGCGTGGCATGGGCCAGCTTGCCATCATCTATGTCGATGGCGCAGACGAGTAGTCCCATGGCCTTCGCATATTGGATGGCCAGGTGTCCGAGTCCGCCAGCGCCAGAGATAGCGACCCATTCGCCGGGCCGCGCTTCGGTCTGCTTGATCCCCTTGTAGGTCGTGATTCCGGCGCAGATCAAAGGCGCAGCCTCCGTCGCGGTGAGACCCTCAGGCACATGGGCAACGTAGTTTGGGTCGGCGATGACGTATTCGGCAAAACCACCGTTCGCGGTGTAGCCGCCGAACTTCGCCTCAGGGCACACTGTCTCCCATGCCCGCAAGCAGTACTCGCAGTGGCCGCACGCGGAGTAGAGCCAGGGCACTCCGACTCGGTCACCCTCCTTCACAATTGTCACGCCCGATCCAACGTCAGTGACCAGGCCGATCGCCTCATGGCCAGGAATGAACGGGAGTGTGGGCTTCACCGGCCAGTCGCCATGGGCCGCATGGAGATCCGTGTGGCAGACGCCGCAGGCCTCGGTTTTGATCAGGATTTGACCTGCTCCGGGAGTAGGAACGTCCCATTCCAAAAGCGATAAAGGTTTTCCGAATTGCTCGACAACTGCAACATGCATCTTGCGTGCCATGGGGACGCTCCTGTTTTCAGAACTGGGATCGGTCGATACGGAGAACACTACAGCGATTCCCATGCCGTGACTGTTCAGTAGTGCACACTTTAGAATGTTGCCGTCCGCGATCGAGTAGCGGGTCATACCAAGGCAGCGGCAAATTCCTTCCGCGTGGCTGCGTGATCAGTTTTTTTGTGTGCGCCGCCATGGTAGTGGTTGGCAGGGTTGGAGGGTGCTGTGGAAATAGAAGCGTTGGTCGCTCTGGGAGCAGGTCTCTACAGTGGGGGAATCCCTAATGACGTTTTTGCCAGACGAGGGGTGCGAACGCGATATTCAACTGCCCGGCGGCTGAGACTTCTTGCTCGCCGTACACTTGCTCATGATGGCGGATCGCAGCCGCGTGCGCAGATCGTCGGGCAATTCGTAGAGCTCGGAGTCGCGATAGATTTCGATTGTCTTGCGGGTAGTATCGCAGACGACATAACAGTTGTGGCACCATGCCAGATGGTCGTCGAGTTCGGACTTAGTCCGGGCGTCCAGCACGCCATCGAGATAATTGGTCAGTTCGTTGAGAAATTCAGAACACTTCACTGGTTGCCATCCCCACTCGACTCGTCGCCATCCGCGTTACCGTTGCCATTGCCTTTTTTCTGAAAGAAGCGGTTGAGACGCTCGCGCAGCTGCAGGCGCGCTCGCAACAATCGCGACTTCACCGCCGGAATGCTCAACTCCAGCGCGTCAGCCGTCTCTTCGGTCGAGAGGCCTTCCACGTCTCGGAGCACGAACACCGTCCGGAATCCCGGCGGCAATCCTTGTATAGTTCGCGTCAGAATGTCACGCAACTCCGCCTGGTTGTAATTCTGCTCCGGATTGGGGCTCCAATCCGCAACCTCGCGAGGCAGCGAGTCATCTTCCGTCTTTACTTCTTCGTCCAGAGAAACCGTGCGTTCCGGCTTTCTCCGGCGCAACTTCATCAGCGCTTCGTTAACCGCAATCCGCACCAGCCAGGTATAAAACTTCGACTGCTCCTGGAACTTCTCCAGATTGCTGTACGCCTTGAGGAACGCTTCCTGCACTACATCTTCAGCGTCCTCGCGATTCTGCGTAATGTGCTGCGCAATGCGGAAAACATTGCGGTCGTAGCGCCGTACTAGTTCTTCAAACGCGTGATCGTCGCCGCGTTTGGCGCGCCGGACCAGCTGCATTTCTTCGCTGACCGGTTGCTCTATGTTGGGTTGGATGGTACTCATTCGTAACTTGATGCAGATTTTTCCGAAAGCGTGGCTGCAGCCCCAGTGCTATTGTACTTGGTGGCCGTGATTTTCGCTGGCCGGTATTCGAGGGCATGGTCTCATCCTTCCTTAAGTAACCCGGTAGGGCAGGTACCAAGGTGTCCCGAGAAGACCCGCCAGCGGCCCTATAATTAATGGTTAGAAGGGTTACGCCCCTTCTCCCCCCAAAGCTCTACCAGGAACTCTACTCCGGTGCAGCGTTGCCCGGAGTAAGAAATGCTCGGAGTACGAATGCTCGGAGTAGGAATGTCGGAATGCCAGTAGGAATGCCGGAATGAAAGAGCGCGGCTGGATTGAACCAATCGTAGAACGCGTCGTGGGCCAGGTTTTGGAGAGCCACGTCGCCCAGCTTCGCAGCGAGATCGTCCGCCGCGTTATGGAAGAGATCGCCGCTGGGCCGGTCGAAACGTCCACCAACGATGCGGCCGCGAACTCGGCTCCTTCTTCCACCACCGCCGCCGACTTGGCTCGCGCCGTCGCTGAAATCCAGATGGGTACTTCGCAGCGCGAAATCCTGCGCGCATTGCTCGATGCCAGCGCTCGCTATGCGGCTCGCGTCGCCCTCTTTGTCGTTAAAGGCAGCCATGCCACCGGGTGGCAGGCCCGCGGTTTCGCCAACAGCGACGCGGTGAAAGACTTCGCGCTCGACGAAGGCGCTGCCGCCGTCGGCCGTGCTATCGGCGACCGCGTGGTGACGAGTGCGCCCGCTGCAGACTTCGATCCGCGCTTCCTGCAAACTTTCGGATCGCCAGCCAGTGGAGAGGTCCGGGTTTTTCCGTTATTGCTAAAGGACAAAGTGGCCGCTCTCATCTACGCCGACGGTGGAAGCGACGACGCCTCGGGTGTGCTCGACGCCGGCTCGCTCGAACTGCTGGTGCTTTCGACCAGCGCGTGGCTCGAGGTCAATTCGCTGCGCAAGCAAGCGCAGAAAGATTCGTCTACTGCGCAGGCCGACTCTCATCCGGTTGATGGTCGTGGCGCTTCATCCGCCGAAGCGCCCTCGCAACCTGCGGCACAGGCCGGCCCCGCGTTCAACGATCCGTTCGCCGCGCATGCTCCTGCATTTTCATCGCACGCCAAGGCGGCAGCAGCGTCAACCTCCACCGGTGAGGCCTCGGTAGCCGTTCCAAACGCAGCGCTCGACATTCCAGTGATGGCCTCCGAAACACAGAGCGCTCAGTCGACAGTTGAGATGGAGCCTGCGCTGGCGGAGCCGCTGCCGATCGGGCAAGTCAACGACATTGCCGATTCCAGCACCGCGCCGGACACTGCGTCCGCCTCCGCCGTCTCGCCCGAAGATCAGGAAGTCCATCGCAAGGCCCAGCGCTTTGCGCGGCTTCTCGTCGACGAGATCAAACTCTACAATCAGGCCAAAGTCTCCGAGGGCCGGAAAAAGAAAGATCTCTACGACCGTCTCAAAGAAACGATTGAGAAGAGCCGCTCCACGTACCAAAAGCGTTACGGGAGCACGGCAGCCGCTTCCGCCAACTACTTTCAACATGAAATAATAAGAAGTCTCGCAGAAGACGATCTCTCCATTATGGGTGCCAACTTTCGGCACTAGGTAGGGTTTGAGTGCGCCGTATTGCAGTCGCAGTTTTCGCTGGATTTTTCTCTCTTCTCTGGCTGGGCGTCGCGCCGTCTCTCCTTCCGTCTGCAGTCGCTCATTCGCAATCATCCGCGCCGACTGAGAGTACGTCTCCTGCTGCGACTGCGCCTGCAACCGCAAAGACCAAGCCAACCGCGCCCAGTGCAGCTAAAACAACAACCGCCAGAAAGAAGCCCGTCGCCGCGGCTACACGGAAAAAGCACAAGCCCGCCTCGCCGCGCGTCCGCCGAGTGCGCCGCGCTTTCGTCGCCTCCGCCAGTCTTCGTCCCATGGCGCAACAGTTGTTGCAGGATCGCACTCCGACCGCCTATGCCGGAGTCGAAGCCTATGCGCGCCATCATCCCAAAGAAGATGCCGGAGCGCTGGCCTGGCTGGTCATCGGTTACGCTCACACGCTCGATCACGATTACGCCAAAGCCATTGATCCGCTCAATCGCGCTAAAGCCGGAGCCAGCGAACTGGGAGACTATGTCGCTTATTACCTCGGCGATGCTTACCTGAAAACGGCGCATAACGCGGAGGCGCTCGCTACGCTGGCCGATTTCGATAAGAACTTTCCCGACTCGCTGCTCATCCGCGATGCTCACCTCGTCTACGCGAGCGCGCTGCTGGAGGAAGGCCGGGCGCAAGAGGCTGCGTCATTGCTGGAAAAAGACCGGGCCCCGCAGCGCAGCGATCTGGAACTCGCCATCGGCCGCGCCTACGAAGCGGCCGGAGACAATCAGAAAGCAGCCAGCGCCTTCCGCAATCTTTATTTCAATCTGCCCAACAGTTTCGAGGCCGACATGGCAGGAGCGGAATTGCGCAAGCTCGGAGTTTCGGGCTCCGTGGCCGAGCGCCGCACTCGCGCCGACCTCCTACTCAAAGCCAAACATTACGACGAGGCGGCTCACGACTACCGCGATTTAGTGCAGGCGGTCAGTCCCGCCGACCGTGCTGAAGTCCAGTTGGCGTTGGCGGCCGCGCTCGAAAAAAGTGGCGGCAATGACAGCAAAGAGGCCCACCATATTCTGATCGCGATCGGCGTGCAGCAGGGCGACGCTGAAGCCGAGCGCCTCTATCTGCTCAGCGAGACCGAGCGTTCCGCCAGCGACGAAGACGCCGTGCAGCGCCGGCTCACCGAGCTCCGTTTATATGGTCCGACGAGTCCGTGGCTCGAACAGGCGCTACTTTCCGCCGGAAACATGTATCTGCTGAAACGCGATTACGACCACGCCATCGATTATTTCCGCGAATTGCAGGAGCGCTTTCCGAAAGGTACGCGCGCATCCTATGCGCACTGGAAAGCTGCCTGGCTCGCCTTCCGCCAGGGCCGCACCGACGAAGCGCGAAAAGGCTTCGAAGATCAAATCGCGCTTTATCCCGATTCCAACGAAGTTCCCAATGCTTTGTATTGGCGTGCGCGCCTGGCCGAAGAAGAGGGTAATCCCGCGATGGCGCGGGCCTTTTATCAGAAACTTTCCGATCGCTACCGCAACTATTATTATGCCGAGTTTGGCCGGCAGCGCTTGAAAGCCTTGTCAGGCGGGGCCGAGGCAACGCCGAAAGAAGATCCGCCGCATTACGCACTGCTCGACCGGGTTGGCTCGCTATCGACCGCCGGCAAGATTACCGCTACCGATCCTCCGGAGGATAATCTCCGCGTCGAACGCGCGCGCCTGCTGTCGAACGGGGGCTTGGCCGATGCGGCCGTCCGCGAGTTGCAAGCCGCTGCCGCCCAGGAGGATGGAACATGGGCGCCGCCCGAAATGGCGCGCGTCTATCAGGACGGTGGCCGCTACGATCGCGGCATCGAAATCATGAAGCGCACGACGCCCAACTATTTCGCCGTCGATCTCCCCGACCTGCCGCGTCCTTATTGGGAGGCGCTTTTCCCGAAAGCCTATTGGGCCGATCTGCGCAAATATTCCGTGCTCAATGGCCTCGATCCTTATCTCGTAGCCTCGCTCATAAGACAGGAATCCGAATTCAACGCGATGGCGCTCTCGCACGCGAATGCGGTAGGCCTGATGCAGCTCCTGCCGAAAACTGGAAAAACCGTAGCCAAACAAGTCAAACTCAAGGGCTACAGCGCCCCGCAACTCTTTACCCCAGCCGTGAACCTGGAGCTAGGCACGCGCTACTTCAAAGAAATGGTCGACAAGTATAACGGCCAGTTCGAATACGCACTCGCCGCCTATAACGCAGGCACCGACCGCGTAGGCGACTGGCTGGGACAAGGCCACTACCGCGATCCGCAGGAATTCGTAGAGTCGATTCCTTTCACCGAAACCCGCGAGTATGTGCAAGCTATTCTGCGCAATGCGAATGTGTATCGGCAGCTTTACGGGACGCCGTAAAACGTGGATTGCAGAGGGGAGAGGTCAGATTGCAGAGGTGGAAGGTCACGATCCTTGAGGGCTTTACCTCTGCAATCTGACCTCTTACCTCTGACCTTGAATCTAAGCCGACTGCCGACTAGGTGTCTTCGCAAATACGATCTCGAACACCAGCAGCCCCGCTCCCACCACAATCGCGCTGTCGGCGACATTGAAGGCGGGCCACTGGTGCGGGCCTATATAGAAGAGAAGAAAATCCACCACATGGCGGCTGACCAGGCGATCCCACAAGTTGCCGATCGCGCCCCCGAGAATCAGCGACAGACCAATTCCAGTCGAGGTCAGGCTGTGGCTGTTTTTCCAGAGCATCGCCGAAACAATCAGCAGCGCGATAATCGAAAAGCCGATCAGCATTCCGGCCTTCCATTCCGACGGCGAATCCGCAAAAATGCCAAACGCGGCGCCCGGGTTCTCGGCGTGGATGATGCGAAAAAATCCCGGAATCACCGGAATGCTGTCATGCAACGAAAGCCGCCGCGCAATCGTCCACTTAGTGACGCGATCGAGAGCGATGACTGACAACGCGATTAGAAGATGATATTTGCGCATTGCGAAAAAGTTCTCTGTTCTTCTCTTACGTCGATATAAGTCTAAGTTGTCATCCTGAGCGAAGCGAAGGACCCATGCATTCCGCCGCTGCGACGATACATAGGTCCTTCGCTGCGCTCAGGATGACAACATCAAATTGCGCGGCGGGCTGGGAGCACAACACTAGCTTATCGCGTTTGCCAGAAGCCGCAGTTACGATCCACTAATCTCCGCGCCGATTTCTTTGAGCACGGCGCTGCAACGCTCGCATACCGTCGGATAATCTTTATCTTCGCCAACGCGTGTTGAAAAATTCCAGCAGCGCTCGCACTTCAGTCCCGGAGCCTTGCTCACCTGCACCGCAACCGGCGCGTCCCCATTGCTGGCGCCCTTTTTCAATTCGACTGCGGAGACAATAAAGAAGTAGCGCAAATCATTCTTAAAACGTTCCAGCACCGAAAACACCGGATCAACGGCAGTCAACGTAACCTGCGCCTGAAGATTGCCTCCGATGAGCTTCTGGTTGCGCGCTTCTTCCAGCGCCTTCAAGACAGTCTCGCGCACGCCTCGAATCGTCTTCCAGTCGTCTGCCTGTTTCGGATCGGCCGCGCTCGCCGCTGCCGCGCCTCCCAACAAATCTGCCGCTTCGGGAAATGTAGTCAGATGCACGCTCTCCAGCCTGCCCGCAACCGATGGCAGATACTGCCAGACTTCTTCGCAGGTGAAGCTCATGATCGGCGCGAGCAAGCGCACCAGTGCTTCTCCGCTGCGCCAGATGGCGGTCTGCGCCGCTCGCCGCGATACTGATTTGCGAGCCGATGTGTAGAGCCTGTCTTTCAATACGTCGAAATAAAAAGCGCTCAATTCCACGCCGCAGAAATTGTTGATGCGGTGATAGATCTTGTGGAACGCGAATTCTTCATACGAGCGCTGCACATCCTCCGACACTTCAACCGCCTGCCGCAGCATGTATTGATCGATGGGCTGCATCTCATCGAACGCAACCACATCTCGCACCGGATCGAAGCCATCGAGATTGCCGAGTATGTAGCGAAAAGTATTGCGGATGTCGCGATAGATGCCTGCGACGCGCTGCATGATCTGCGGCGAGCAGGCTACATCTTCTCTGAAGTCGACCGACGCTACCCACATACGCACAATCTCGCCACCCAGCGTATCCGCGATCTCGACCGGATCAACCGTGTTGCCCAGCGACTTCGACATGGCGCGGCCCTGCTCATCGAGTGTCCATCCGCTGGTCGCAACCATGCGATACGGAGCGCTGCCCTCATAGCCAATTGCGCAGAGCAGCGAAGAATGAAACCATCCGCGATGCTGGTCGCCGCCTTCAAGATAAAGATCGGCAGGCCAGGGTAGATTCGGCTCGTGGCCAAGCACGGCGGCATGGCTCGATCCCGACTCGAACCACACGTCGAGAATGTCGGTTTCTTTTTTGAACTTCGTACCACCGCAGTGCGCACACTTATGGCCGGACGCAAGGATCGCATCCGCCTCCGGCGTGTACCACGCGTCGGCGCCGTGCTGCGCAACGAACTGCACCACCTTGCGATTGATATGCGGATCGTTCAGCGGCTTGCCGCAGTTGTCGCACAGAAACACCGCGATCGGCACGCCCCAAACTCTTTGGCGAGAGATGCACCAGTCGGGCCGCGTGGCGATCATGTTCGAGATGCGCTCTTCGCCCCATGCTGGATCCCACTTCACTTTGGCGATTTCGGCGAGCGTGCGGCTGCGCATGGTCTCGCCCGTGGCTGTTTCGCCTTTCGGCGATCGCTTCATCGGCGTATCCATCCCGATGAACCACTGCTCGGTCGCGCGAAAAATCACCGGGTTGTGGCAACGCCAGCAATGGGGATACGAGTGCTCCATCTTTTCCGTGTGCAGCAGCACGCCGCGCGCTTTCAACAATTCGACGATCGGGGTATTGGCATCGAAAATACGCTTGCCTTCATACTCGGGAAGGCCATTGCGGAGGATTCCCGCTTTATCCACGTTGCAAGTCGGATCGATCTTGTATTTCTGGCCGGTGATGAAGTCTTCTGCGCCGTGCGCGGGAGCCGTGTGCACCACGCCCGTCCCTTGATCCATGGTGACGTAATCGGCGAGCACGCCAACGATTTTGCGATCGAGAAACGGGTGCCGGAAATCGGCATACTCCATCTTGCGGCCGGGGAAACGCGCAATCTCGCGTGCCGATTGCAGCCCAGTCTTCTCTTGCACCACCGCCGCCAGTCGAGCGCCAACGATAAACACGTCGTCGCCATTTTCGAGCGCCACATATTCTTCATCCGGATGAAACGCCACCGCCATCGACGCCGGCAGTGTCCATGGGGTCGTCGTCCAGATGATGGTCGAAATTTTCTTGCCGCGCCGCTCCGCATCAGCAAGCGCCGGATCGATCGCCGCCGCATCGCCCGCAAACGGATACTTCACCCACACCGTCGGGCTGGTGTGATTCTCATATTCGACCTCGGCCTCCGCCAGCGCCGTTTCGTCAAAGACGCACCAGTAGACCGACCGCAATCCCTTGTAGACGAAGTCGTTCTCCAAAAAGCGATAGAGAATGCCGAGTACCGCCGCTTCGTATTGTGGCGTCATTGTCGAATACGGATTATCGAAGCGTCCGAAAACGCCGATTCGCTTAAATTGCGACCGCTGTAGATCGAGAAATTTCTCCGCATACTTGCGGCATTCGGCGCGCACATCGACCGCCGCCATTTGAAGCTTCTTGCCGCCCAGCATCTGGTCGACTTTGATCTCGATCGGCAGGCCGTGACAATCCCACCCGGGCACGTAGGGCGAATCGAAGGCGGCCATGTTCTTCGATTTGACGATGAAGTCCTTCAGACATTTATTCATCGCCGTGCCGAGATGGATGGGCCCGTTGGCGTACGGAGGACCATCGTGCAGCACGTAGGTGGGCGACCCTTTGCGGACCTCGCGGATGCGGTCGTAGATCCGCTGCTCCTCCCATCGAGCCAGGATTTTAGGCTCGTTCTGGGGCAGCCCCGCCTTCATGGGGAAGCCGGTTTTGGGCAGGTTGATAGTGGACTTCAAGTCCATTGGCACTTGCAAGATTCTCCCAACTGATTGAATCTTTTCATTATATAGGCAGCGCAGCAGGGGGCGGGGACGGGGTGCCGCACTCGCAACGGATTGCAAAAAGTACTCTCTGCATCCGCCGAAAAGCGTGTACAATTTTCTGCAGATTGAGGTTCCTGGCATTCAGACGGATTTAGCCGTTATATGGACAGGCTTGTCTGTTTCGCGTCAGGTTCGCCCGCTTTACAATGATATTTTTCACAAGCGTTGAGGAACGCGGACGCATCTAAATGTACGACCACCTGCATCGCGAATTTGGGCCGCTGCTCGGGAAAATATGCCAGAACTAGAAACACCGCAGAATCCGCAAACGCCAGCGCAGGGACTGGCTCCCGAACCAGAGCTGCATCTCCTTCTTCAAAATCAGACTCTGGACGAGCCTGTCTGGAAATCGCTGTTCCGCAATATTGATGAATTCTTTTTCCCCAAGAAACTGCCGCCGCTCGTTCTGACCTCGAAGCCGGTTCCGGTGCGCGATATCTGGGGCTTCTACGACTACAAGCGGCGGGGCGCTTTCGGCTCTACTGTCGTTCATATTCTCGCCGTGCTCGCCATTATTCTGGCGACATACCTGGGTCGCAGGATCGTTGACGTAGCCAAGCCGAAGCAAACCGTTCTACTGATCGCGCCCGATGATCTTCCCGTTCTGCCGCCTTCGAAGAGCATAAGCGGAGGTGGTGGCGGCGGCGGCGATCGTGACAAGCTTCAGGCTTCGCAGGGCCGTTTGCCCAAGCAGTCGATGCAACAGATTACTCCGCCCATGGCGGTGGTGCGTAATCTCGACCCGAAACTACCTGTCGCACCGACGATTGTCGTGCCGCCTGACATCAAGTTGGTTCAGCCGAACATGCCTGATCTCGGCGATCCCGTGTCGCATCTGCCTTCGGTGCCGTCCAACGGAACTGGAGCGGGCGGCGGCATCGGCTCTGGTAGCGGAGGCGGCGTTGGCTCAGGCGAAGGCCCCGGATTCGGTCCCGGTCGTGGCGGCGGTACTGGCGGCGGAGTCTTCCACGTGGGCGGTGGCGTTTCCGCCCCGAAGGTGATCTATCAGCCCGATCCTGAATATTCAGAGGAAGCTCGCAAGGCTAAATTTCAAGGCACCTGCGTGCTGTGGCTTGTGGTTGGTCCCGATGGCAAGCCGCGCGACATACGTGTGGCTCGCACCCTGGGATTGGGTCTGGATGAAAAGGCACTCGAAGCGGTAAAAAACTGGCGTTTCGAGCCCGCCCTCAAAGACAACAAGCCGGTCGCGGTGCAGATTAACGTGGAAGTGACGTTCCGCTTGTACTGACATCGCTGTACAAGGAAAATTTTGGAGCCCTATGAATCGGTCGCGCAAGCGGCCGTTTTGTTGTTGGACGAAGTCGGCAATCCGGTCATTCAACGGCGCGGGCTACTTATTCTTTCAAATCCACATGCACAACATCTTCCACGGGAAGGCCTAAAAACCGCGACCCCATCTTCCTGAATTTTTCCGCCGAATCGGTAGCAAAAAACTTGATCATTGAAGCAGCGACCAGTTCGCGGTTTTTACTTGAAGACGGATCTTCCAAAAGCCGCGCGACCTCCTGCGCCGTCGACTCGGCCGAGTCCACGATGGCGACATGCTCCGGTGCCACGCGCCGCAAGAGCGGCTTAATCAGCGGATAATGTGTGCAGCCGAGCACCAGCACGTCGGCATTAAAATCGCCCGCGTCACCGGCAAATGCCTCCGACAAATAAATCCTTGCGACCTGTTCGGTCACCGGATGTTCCACCCAGCCTTCTTCGACCAGCGGCACAAAAAGGGGGCAAGCCTTCTCGCGCACTGCGATCTTCCTGACTTCGAGTGCACGCTGGTAGGCGTGACTGCTGATCGTCGCCTCCGTGCCGATGACGACAACTTTCTTTTTGTGGCTGGCCGCCGCTGCCGCTTCCGCTCCCGGTTCGACTACGCCGATCACCTCCACGCTGGCCGCCGCCTTGATCTCATCGAGCGCCAGCGCCGTGGCAGTGTTGCAGGCAATCACCAGCAACTCCGCGCCCTGATCCTGCAGGTAGCGCACCGCCCCGACCGCGTAATGCGCGACCGTGGCCGCCGATTTCGATCCGTAGGGAAGGCGCGCCGTGTCGCCGAAATAAAGATAGTTGGCGCCAGGGATGCGATTCAGCAAGGCGCGCAGAACGGTGAGCCCACCTACGCCTGAGTCAAAAACGCCGATCGTCGGTCGCTGTGCTGCGATCACCCTATGCTAGTCCCAGCCGTTTCAGTTTTGAGTGCTTGAGTTGCACATTGGGGATGGCGGCATTTCCATTGTCGGCAAGATCTCGGACGGCACGCTCGACAATTTCTCCATGGATTCCTATCTCTCCCTCTAGGAAATCTCTTAATCTATCCAATCCCTGGACCGAGACGTCCCGCGCGCCGCCACCCGACCCTGGGATATAGATAACGGAATACTTACCTTCCGCGTTTCCGCGGGCCTCGTTAGTGCGGATGATGTCAACCGACCCGGTGTAGAGGTAGGCATCTTCGACGAAGCTGCCCTCGATGGATGGATTAACCAGTCTGTAGTCTTCATGCCCCAGCTTCCCCAAAGCGCGGCTCTCTTTCTCGAGCAATCGCAGGATGCGGTCCCTCGGGCTCCTTAGGAAGACGCCCCGCAGCGGAAACTCGCCTTCGAGGTGCGCTTTTTGAATCGCCTTGTGTACTTTTCCATATGCGGCCAACGGCCCCAACTCGTCAACCAGTGGCGTGGCAATCGTCAGTTGCCATTCCTCGGCCTCTGAAACAAAGGCCCACAGGCCGACTGTGACTGGAATGCCTGCCCGGCTCAGCGCCGCGATCACCTTGCGCCCGAGATCAATACTGCTCTTGTCTACCAACGCTGTCGTAGCCATTGCATCACCCCACCTTTTCCTGCCACGGCCCTGTAAAGGTCGCGAGCGTTGAGGCCTTTCGTCCGGTACCGGCTATCCACATTCCAAACTTTGACCACGTCCCAGTTCTCATTGAAAGATCTGTTCCTGGTCTTCTCTGAATCCAGCGCAGTCTCGAGTTTCGCTGCCTGAACCAGTCTAATCAGGTCATGACACCAAACGTCTCTCACCGCGTTTTGGTTAGGAGGAAAGTCGTGACGATTGGTATTCTTGGCGATGCATGCCTTCACAGCGCATTCGACTGCTAGCCCTGTCAGGTGGTATGCTCCCTCTACGTTTCCGCGCTGCCTAAGGACCCGGGCGTCCTTCAACCTCATTCTCGCGAGCTGCTGAAATTCCCGTCGCGTTTCCGCCATACCGGTCGGCTGAGCACAGCCTGCAAATAGTGTAGCGCAAGAGTTGCTGAGCTAGAACGCGCTTTGAGCGCCCGACTACGGTGAGCCCGCCTACGCCAGAATCAAAAACGCCGATAGTCGGCCGGCTCGATCTCGGCCGCCTGATTGAGGAAGTATCGCCAGAATTAACCTTCTGCGGTAGTCGGGCCGATGACCGACCGGACGGCGGAGACTCGATTCGCCGGAAAGCCGCCCTGGCGGGCGTGTTCACGCACCATCTCTTCATTCGGCGCGTTGTAGATACAGTAGATCTTGTCGTCGGTGACGAAACTTTCTACCCACTGAACCTGCGGCCCTAGCTTTTGCAGAATGCCGCACGACTTCTGCGAGATCGCCTGCAGTTCCTGCTGGCTCAACTTCCCGGCGTTCGGTATCTCGCGCTCAATCACATATTTCGGCATGGGGGGCTCCTGTAGTTAAAGATCATGTCACGCTTCGAACTGCGACTCCGGATCCTAACATTGCGCGAAGTTCCGCCGACAGCACACACGTTTCTACCGCAGGGCGCTAACTTTGATCGGTGTCGACTCGACATCCTCAAACGAGAACGCGATCGAAACATTCGGATATTCCTTGCCGCCAATCTCCACATACGGATAAATAAAATAATTCAGCGGCGGCCCATCCTGCGCGGGCGCAAGTTTTAAATCGCGGCCCTGCGTAAACTGCATGCGATTCACATCGTGCGCGCCGAAGAAATAATCGTGCATCTCCTGATGCTTCCACGCCTCTGAAATATCCACCGGAACCCAGCCCGTTGAATCGAGATAGAACTCCGCCCAGCAGTGATAGCCGGGAACCTCGGCCGAATGTTTATCGGCCGGAAGGGGAAAACCGATCTGAAAACGCGCCGGAATCTTCTCTGCCCGCGCCATCGAAATAAACACCGAGTGAAAATCGGTGCAGTTGCCATGCTTCGAATCGCAGGCCCAGAGCGTGTCGCCGTGTCCCCAGCCGGTGCCGCTCTTGTCATATTTCATGGTGCGAAAAACGTATTCGTAAATGTCTTTGGCCTTTTCGAGCGGAGTGGTCGCGCCCTTTGTCTCTTCGGCGGCGAGTTGTGCCGGAAGCCCCGTCACCGGCACCAGCCGATCGGGCTCAAGAAAGCGAGCAAGTTCGACATGCGGTACGTTTGCAACTCGCGCCTCCGCAACCGGCTTCCCATTCACCAGCACCACGTGCTCACGGCGTATCACGTCGTAATCGACGGAGAACTTGTACTCCCCCTTATCCGCCTTGGAAGTTTCGGCGTATAGAACCTCGTTTCCATAATCCGGCTGGCGGACTTGTTTCAACGATAGATCGCCGCTCTTGGATGTGACCTTGACGTCCTGAAAGGCGTCGGAATGCGCCAGCGGAATCCACACACGCACGCGCTCGCCCGGACTGACATTCTTAACTGTGAAGGCGTAATGGAAAGTGAAGTGGCGATCCTTCTGGGTCAGAGCAGTCTGGCCATTACCAGTCTCGGTGAGTGCCGGCAAAGAGGAAACGACAAACAATAATGCTAGCAGGGAGCGACGAGGCATGACGCATCCTTTCGACGAAGATCGCTGCATGCGGCCGGAAAGTCGAGAGACGCACCGCATAGTTTCGCAGTCTGCCTGTCGAACGCCCGTACTGTCAAATAATAGAGGTGCCGAATCTGCGGGCTAAGCAACGGTCTTCTCCGTGTCTCTGTGTGTCCGTGGTGAAGGGGGCGACCCCATTTGCCTCACCCAACCACCCCCCGTTATCCTTCTCCCCATGCCGAGCACGCTAGTCGAATGCGTCCCGAATTTTTCCGAAGGACGCGACCCCGCCAAAGTTGACGCCATTATCGAAGCTATGAAAATTCCCGGCGTCTATCTCCTCGACCGCGAGATGGATTCCGACCACAACCGCTGTGTCATCACTCTGGTCGGCGAGCGCGAGGCCATCCAGGAAGCCGCCATTCGCGGCGTGGGCAAGGCCGCCGAAGTGCTCGATCTCACCAAGCATCAGGGTGCGCACCCGCGCATGGGCGCTGCCGACGTCGTTCCTTTCATCCCCATCGAAGGCGTCACCATCGAAGACTGCGTAGCCATGGCGCGCCACGTCGGAGCGGAGATCGCTAAGCGCTTTCAAATCCCCGTCTACCTTTATGAAGCCGCAGCCGCCACGCCCGAGCGCCAGAATCTGGAGAACATACGCCGCGGCCAGTTCGAAGGCATCCGCGCCGAGATTGCCACCCATCCCGCGCGCAAGCCCGATTTCGGTGAATGCTGCGTCCATCCAACGGCGGGTGCAACAGTTGTTGGCGCGCGTAAGGCGCTCATTGCCTACAACGTCTTTCTGAATACGCCCGACGTCGACATCGCGAAAAAAATCGCCAAGGCCGTGCGCTTTTCCAGTGGAGGCCTGCGCTTCGTCAAAGGCGCCGGCTTTCTCGTCCGTGGCCTCGCGCAGGTCTCGATGAACCTGACCGACTTCGAGCAGACGCCTATTCATCGCGTCTTCGAATTCGTGAAACGCGAAGCCGCGCGCTACGGCGTGATTCCCGTCTCAAGCGAGATCGTCGGGCTGATTCCGAAGCGAGCGTTAGAGCAGGCCGCGGAATGGTTCCTGCAAGTAGAAAATTTTGATTCCTCTTTGATTCTGGAAAATCGCCTTGCCGCCGTCATGACTGGCAAGATGGCCGTTGGCGGCCTGCGCGCCGGAGTCGAGCCCTTCATCGAGCAACTGGCCGCTCCGACCGCAACTCCCGGAGGAGGCAGCGCCGCCGCCGCCGCTGGAGCCATGGCTGCCGGCTTGGCGTCCATGGTGGCGTCGATGTCGCGCGGCAAGAAAGCACACCTGCAATATGAAAGTCAGCTTAGCGAAGCGATCGCGAGACTCGGCCAGCTTCGCGAAGAACTCAAAGCTGCAATCGACGCCGACGCCGAGTCTTACAACCTGGTCATGAAGGCCTACAAGTCGGCCAAAGAATCCTCCGACGGCGAAGCCGCCATCGGTGCCGCGCTCAAGCAAGCGACCAGCGTGCCTCTAGGCGTCGCCGAAAAAGCAGTCGAGGTCGCGAAGATCGCCGCCGATCTTAATCCAATCACCAATCCGAACATGAAATCGGATTTGACCACCGCAATCGCCCTGGCAAAAGCGGCGCTCGAAGGCGCGCTGGCGAACGTCGAGATCAATCTCGACGCGCTGACGAAAGATTCCCCGACGGACGGGGCATTCGTGGCGGAAATGCGCAATCGTGCGGCGGCGATGAAAGTCTGATCCTGGCTTGGATCTTTCCACTTTCCACGCAAGCCGCCCCGCTTCGCGCGTTCTAAGTCCATGCCGCAGGACGCACTTTAGTTACGTCCCGCCGCGCCATCGCGGCTACAATGCGATTAGAATAGTTGGTAACACCGTCAAAGATCGCCAACGTATGGTTTTCGGCTTGCATCTAACGGTGCAGACCCATTCTGAGATTCGTTTGAGGATTTCTATGAAGAATTTGTGTTGTGCGGTTGTACTTCTGTGTGCAACGGCTGGCTTCGCCATGCCGATCGCATCGTCGGCGCGCTCCATGGTGCCCTCTGAAATTCAGCAACTTATCGGCGTCGATTACCGCGCCATCAAAGATTCACCCACCGCGATGGCGCTTAAACAACAGGTCCTGCCCGATAACATCAAGGAAGCCGAGACCGACCTCAAAGCGATCGGCATCAGAGTCGATCGCGACCTCGATCAGCTGAACGTCGCCTCCTTCCGCACCGAGAAAAAGGGCATTCAAACCATCTACGTCGGAGCGGGATCGTTCTCCGCCAAAGCCGTCCTCAAGAAAATGAAGGTCAAAGGCATCACGCCCACGAAATATGGCAGCACCAATATTTACCCGATGGGCGACATGGTGATGACCTTCCTCGACGACAACACGCTTGCCTTCGGCACAACCGCTTCATTGCATAGCGCGCTCGATACTCGCGACGGCAAGCGCCCTTCGCTCGACTCGAATCCCGTGATGGCCGACGAGATGGCCGCCGTCGATGGCTCGCCTGTCTGGAGCATTCTCGATCAGCAGGGCACGCAGGCCATGATGTTCTCCGCTCTCGGCGATGCCGCCAAGGTTGCCGACTACGACACGCTTAAGAAGCGCATTCTCGCCTCGCGCTACACCATGAGCTTTCAGACGGGCGTGAATTTCGATCTCAGCGTGCTCACTGCTGATTCGATGACAGCAGCTACTCTGTCGACGATCGTCAAGGCCGGCATGCTTTACAAGAAGATGAATGCCAGTCCCATCGAAAAGACTGCGATTGACGCCACTACTGTCGACTCCGACAGCACCAACGTGCAGGTTCATTTCAAAACTGATGACCAGAAATTTCAGTCCTTGATGCACTCGCCGCTGTTCATCGCCGTCTCGCACTGACGGTTAAAGATTCTGATACCGCGAAACGATTCTGATAGCGCCAAACTAAAAGGAGCGTCCCGAGAGAAATTCTCAGGACGTTTTTTTGTGTGCACCCGCAGTCCGCATTCTTGACAACCTTTCATGCGCGCTGTACAAACACGAAGGCGTTTACGGTTTCGCCGTTCTTTTGAAGGATTGAGGCTTAGAAGATCGAGGCTTGTTTTAAATTGCCGCACCAAGCAAATGTAGCGCTCGAAACTCGCGCCTCGATTCTCGGTCGGAAATTCGTGCAGCGCTTTGGCGAGACTCCCCACATCTATCAGGCTCCTGCACGGGTCAATCTGATCGGCGAGCATACCGATTACAACGATGGATTCGTAATGCCGGCGGCGATTGGATTCTCTACCGAAGTTGCCATCGCGCCGCGCTCCGACCGCAAACTGGTCATTCATTCGGAAAACTATTCCGAGCAGATCGAGTTCGATCTCGACCATTTACCCGCCGCGCGGGCCGGCCACTGGAGCGATTACGCGATTGGCGTCGCCATCATGCTCGAGCGCTCTGGGAAAAAACTAGGCGGTATCAACCTGCTGATTGATGGCGACGTGCCCCAGGGCGCTGGGCTCAGTTCGTCCGCATCGCTCGAGATCGCCGTCGGATACGCGCTGCTTGATCTCACTGATTCCGCTATCGATCATCCGGCTATCGATCAGACCAATATCGATCGAACCAAGCTCGCTCTTCTCTGCCAGCAGGCCGAAAACGAGTTTGTCGGCGCGCGCTGCGGCATTATGGATCAGTTTGTCGTTAGCCACGGCCGGCGTGGCAATGCTTTGCTGCTCGATTGTCGTTCACTCGAATATCGGCTGCTGCCGGTGCCTGAAGGTACGTCTCTCGCGATCTGTAACACCATGGTCAAACACAGCATCGCCAAAGGGGAATACAACCAGCGCCGCGCGGAATGCGAAGCCGGGATGCGCGCCTTGTCGAAATATCTGCCGCACGCCCGCGCCTTGCGCGATGTGACACTCCAGGATCTGGAAAAATATGGTCATAAGTTGCCCGACGTAGGGTTGCGCCGCTGCCGTCATGTGGTCTCCGAAGATGTGTGCGTGCAACAGGCTGCCGAGGCGCTTGAGCGCCAAGACTTGCCAGCTTTCGGCAAACTCATGCTCGAATCGCATCGCAGTCTGCGCGACGACTTCGAAGTGAGCTGCACCGAACTCGATATCATGGTCGAACTGGCCGAGAAAGCAGAAGGTGTTTACGGATCACGAATGACCGGCGGCGGTTTTGGCGGGTGCACAATTACACTGATAAAAGCTGAATGTGTGGACAGATTCCAGCAGATCATTCAGCAAGGTTATGAGCGCGCGATCGGTTGCAAACCTGAGATTTACATCTGCACCGCTGACGATGGCGTTGGCAGAATAGAGTGAGGAAGAGCAGGGAAGAGCAAGCAAGGGTGACAGGTGACGGGAAAAACGATGACAGGAAAGAGGTAGCAGGATCAGGTCTTGAGACCTCAGGAAAGGCATAGAAGTTTAGTCGGCGAGATTTTCCTGTCACCTGTCACCCGTCACCTGCTCTGTCCTGTCCCCTGCCCTGTGGCAGACAAGTCATGAAGATTCTGGTTACCGGCGGAGCGGGTTACATCGGCAGTGTGGTTGCCGGCGAGTTGTTGCAGGCGGGCCATCAGGTAGTTGTGTTCGATAACCTCAGCCGCGGCCACCGCCAGGCCGTGCCTCAAAAAGCGGAACTCATCGTCGGCGATCTCGCGGACCGCGCTGCCCTCGACGCCTTATTCCAGTCGCGCGCCATCGACGCCGTTATGCATTTCGCGGCGCTGATCGAAGCGGGCGAATCGATGAAGGCTCCTGCAACATTCTTCCGCAACAATACCGCCAACGCGTTGACTCTTCTCGAAGCCATGCTCGCCGCCGGAGTCAAGCGCTTTGTCTTTTCGTCGACGGCCGCGCTCTATGGCAATCCGGAGCGCACTCCGATTGAAGAGGACGATCTTCTGAATCCGACGAACGCTTACGGCGAATCGAAGCTTCTGGTCGAGCGCATGCTCGCGTGGTTCCATCGCATTCATGGACTGCGCTACGCCAGCCTGCGCTATTTCAATGCCGCGGGCGCGTCGCGCCCTGATCAAGGCGAAGCCCATCAACCGGAGACGCATCTGCTTCCGCGAATTCTCAACGTCGCACTCGGGCGTGCGAGCAATGTGAATATTTTCGGAACCGACTATCCCACACCCGACGGCACCTGCGTCCGCGATTACATACACGTCAGCGATCTGTCGCACGCGCATTTGCTGGCACTCGATGCGCTGGGGCTTTCGGAAAAAGACGCGTCTGAAAACTTTCAGCCTCTGATCTACAACCTCGGCAACGGCCAGGGATTCAGCGTACGCGAAGTGGTGGACGTGGCGCGGCAGGTCACCGGGCATGCAATTCCAGTGATCGAATCGCCGCGTCGCGAGGGCGACCCAGCAATATTAATCGCCGGCTCGGGAAAAATTCGCCGCGAACTGGGCTGGCAACCGAGATTCCCGGAATTGAAAACGATCGTGGAAAGCGCATGGCAATGGCACCGCGCGCATCCTGACGGATACGAAAGAATCGGGTAATCGGCTGACCGGGCCATCGGGTGATCTGAAGTCAAACGCCTTTGTTCTTCGATCACCCGATGGCGAGATGAC
This sequence comes from Acidobacteriaceae bacterium, assembly GCA_003132405.1. Lineage (GTDB taxonomy): Bacteria > Acidobacteriota > Terriglobia > Terriglobales > Acidobacteriaceae > Acidiflorens. The sequence continues at coordinate 23,675 of PKXQ01000125.1, forward strand.
CCGATCTTTTATTCAATGATCCAATTTAATTCAAACTATGAACTTCTCAGACCTGGCATCAAATCCGCATCGCCGCTTCAATCCGCTCACTCGGGAATGGGTGCTGGTATCGCCGCAGCGCATTCAGAGGCCATGGCAGGGCCAAGTCGAAGAAGTTCCTCCGGAGGCTACGCTTGCCTACGATCCCACCTGTTACCTGTGCCCGGGCAACACCCGCGCCGGGGGAGTGAGAAATCCCGCCTACACCGAGACGTTTGTTTTCGATAATGATTTTGCGGCACTGAAACCGGATACGCCGCAGGCCGAATTTCACGAAAGGGAACTGCTCGTAGCTCGGAGCGAAGCCGGACGCTGCCGCGTTGTCTGTTTCTCTCCGCGGCACGATCTCACCATGGCCCGCATGAATGTGCCCGAACTGCGGCACGTGGTCGATGCGTGGACGCAAGAATTTTCCGCGCTGGCGAGCGATCCTCACACTAATTCCGTGCAGATTTTCGAAAATCGCGGTGCGATCATGGGATGCAGCAATCCTCATCCCCATGGACAGATTTGGGCCGACGAAACTCTACCGAACGAACTGTCAAGAGAGTTGACGGCGTTTCGAGATTACCGGCAAGCGCACGGCACAACGTTGCTGCAAGATTACCTCGACCTCGAACTCGAGAAGCAGGAACGCCTGGTATGCGCCAACGATCATTTCGTCGTGCTCGTGCCCTTCTGGGCAGTCTGGCCCTTTGAAACGCTGCTGATCAGCCGAAGGCCTGTGTCGGCGCTCGACGAACTGCATAACGACGAGCGCACCGCCCTGGCCGACATACTCCGCCAAACAACTATTCGTTACGACAATTTATTTCTCACCTCGTTTCCTTACACGATGGGCTTTCATCAGCGGCCGACCGATGGCGCGGACTATCCTGAGTTTCACCTGCACGCGCATTTCTACCCGCCGTTGTTGCGTTCGGCGACGATCAAAAAGTTTATTGTGGGTTACGAGATGCTGGCCATGCCGCAGCGTGATCTCACGGCCGAATCGGCGGCGCGGTGGTTGCGCGATGTGCCGGCCGAGCGTTATTGCTGAGGCGGTGTTGCTAATCGGCTACTGTGAGTCCTTGGATTTCGGACGAACAACTTTCTCGGCGATCGGTATCTTTCTCTCTTGTCCGTAATCATCCACAATATGCGCGGTCTTGCCGTCAATGGCAATTTTGGTCGGTTCATGCAACGTCACGTTCAGCAACTGCCGCTTGCCGATAACCGGGCCAAGCACGTAGATCGTTTCGGTGGTTTGTATCCAATAAAAGGTCTTGGTGGAAGATCCTCCAACCAGCGATGCGATGGGAACAACCACGGCCCTGCGCCTTTCAGCGGTGATGTCGATGACCTTAGCGTCTCTCCACTCGTAATCTTTGGCGAGTGCTAGTGAGGACCATAAAATGGCAACGATCAAGGCGGCGCTTCTCATGGAGCCCTCCACCTTCCGTTCTACGCGAACGGATATAGGCCGGGAAGATTCCGAAAGACGCTCATCTTAAGGGTTGGGTACTATCCTGTTAGTAAACACTGATCATTATTTCCCGGGTTACTGCATCCAGTTACCGTACCCAGGATCGGCAATTCCGATGTTCACTATCGAAAATATCGATGGCCCTGAGTACCGAAGTCAGTTGACCATGTCGAGCCGCTCCACCTAGAATGCCAACTATGGTAAGGCAGAATCTTTTCGCGATGTGCGTGTGCGCTTGTTGTTGTTGTTGTGCATGCGTGTGCTCTGGCGCGGGGAGGCTGCCGATCTAAAGATCATTTTTTAAATACCGGCACTCATAACCCATCGCCAGATCGATTCTGGCGGTGGGTTTTTTATTTTCGGCCTATTTTTCGGGCTAAGGATTTTGAAATGTGGGGTAGACGATGACAAACGCCGCGACAGAAACGAAGGCACAAAGAGTTGAGCGCCTGAAACGCTCCAAGAATCCGTGGGAAGGCCTGGATGAAATTCGGCGCTTCTCCCGCGAAGGCTTCGGCTCCATTCCTCCCGAGTGGCTCGGGACTTATTTTCGCTGGTGGGGCGTCTATACCCAAGGTGATGGAGCAGGCGTCACCGGCGGCCAGGGCGGAGAAGGCCGCGCGCTGCAATGCTTCATGGTTAGAATTCGAATCCCCAACGGATTGCTCAGCTCCAACCAGTTGCGCACCATCGCCGAACTCACCCGCCGCTACGCCCACGGAATTGCCGACATCACAGTCCGCCAAAATATTCAATTGCACTGGGTGACGATTGAGCAGCTTCCCGATGTGCTCGAAGCGCTGGCGCGCGTGGGATTGAACACGATGAGCGCCTGCGGCGACGTCACCCGCAATGTCACCGGTTGTCCCGTCGCGGGTGTCGACGCGGACGAGATTTGCGACGCTTCACCGTTAGCGCTCGAAGCCGCGCGCATGTTGTCGGGAAATAGCGATTTCTACAATCTTCCCCGCAAGTTCAAAATCTCGATTGCGGGATGCCGTGTATGGTGCCCGTATCCCGAGATCAACGATGTGGGCTTGACCGCGACCACTCGGCTGTTGCACGGCAAGCGGGAAATAGGCTTTTCGCTGCGCGTCGCGGGAGGACTTTCCACCGAACCCTATCTCGCGGCCCGGTTGAACGCCTTTGTTCGCTGGAATCAAGTGTTGCCCACGATCAAAGGGATTGCCGAACTGTTTCGCGACTCAGAGGTCTTGCGCGAACATCGCGAGCGCGCCCGTCTGAAATTTCTCTTCCTTCGCCATGGCTGGACCGCGGAGAGTTTTCTCGACGAACTGCAGCGGCGCGTCGGATTTCAATTCGATCTCGCGGTCGACGACCGTCCGCCAGCAGATGTCTATCGCGACCACGTGGGGATTCATCCGCAAAAGCAGTCCGGCCTCTGCTACGTGGGCGCTGCTGTCCTGCGCGGACGAATCACCGCCGACCAAATGCAAGCCGCCGCAGATCTGGCCGATCGCCTCGCGACCGGCGAATTGCGCACCACTAACATGCAGAACCTGCTCATCGTGAATGTTCCTCAGGTGAATGCCGATAGCTTGGCCAAAGAGCTCGATGCGATCGGATTTCGCGTCGGCGGATCGCCCTTCTATCGCGGCACTATCGCTTGCAGTGGCACGGAATTCTGCAAGCTCGCAATCACCGAGACGAAAAGTTTTTCTCGCTGGCTGGTCGAAGAACTGGAAGAACGCCTCCCCGGCTTCGATCAGCAACTGAAGCTGCACGTTACCGGATGCCCCAACAGTTGCGGACAGCACTGGATTGCCGACATCGGCATCGATGGCAAAAAAATCAAAGTCGACGGTCGCCTCGTCGATGCCTACTACTTTTGCCTCGGCGGAGCGCTCGGTCTGCATCAATCGACCGCGCGGCTCACAGGATATCGCTGCCCAGCGACGGAAGTTCCCGACGCGATCGAGCGATTGCTAAGGCGTTACCTGGCCGCTCGGCAGTCGAGCGAAAATCTTCGTCAGTTTTTTGCGCGGCACAGCGACACGGAGTTGCGCGAGTTTCTGGCGGGCGCGCCGGTGACCGCGGTCATCCGGGATTTGCCGCCGGTAAGCGTGGGCTTGGCGCATTCGGCAGGAGGCGACGGTGACTGACCTCTTTCCCATGTTCATGAAGCTCACTGGAAGGCCCTGCCTCGTGGTCGGCGCGGGACGAGTTGGCGAGCCCAAGATCGGCGGACTCATCGACACGGGCGCAAGCATCCATGTGGTCGCAATTGCGGGGAGCGAGCAAGTCCGCGAATGGGGACGAGAGGGGAAGATCGACCTCGAACTACGCGCGTTTTCGAAGCATGACCTCGACGGCAAGTTTCTCGCCGTGGTGGCGACGAACTCACCAAGTCTGAACCAGCTTATCTATCGCGAGGCGCAGCAGCGCGGCGTGCTCTGCAACGTGGTGGATGTTCCCGAGCTTTGCGATTTCTATTACCCGGCCGTGGTGCGGCGCGGCGACCTGCAGATTGCGATTTCAACCGCGGGTCAGAGTCCGTCGCTGGCGCAAAAAATTCGACAGCAACTAGAACGGCAGTTTGGAGAAGGCTATGCGGCGTGGGTGAAGCAGCTTGGCGAAACCCGCCGCCTGATTCTAGCCAGCGATCTCGATAAGGAGACGAAGCTGGAATTGTTGCATTCACTGGCCAGCAGGGAAGCGTTCGAAGCCGCCGTCGCCAAAATGCCAGAGCTGACTGCGAAAGGAAAGGGAGCATGAAGGGAAAAGTCTATCTTGTCGGCGCAGGTCCGGGTGACCCCGAGTTGCTGACGTTGAAGGCGCTTCGGTTGTTACGCACCGCCGAGGCAGTTCTGCACGACGACCTGGTCGCGCCCGAAATTCTCCAACTGATTCCAGCGACTGCGCAAATCTACAACGTGGGCAAGCGCTGCGGACAAAAGAAAATCAGCCAGGGCGAAATCAACAGTTTGATGGTCGCGCTGGCTGCTTTCGGATTGCGCGTGATCCGGCTGAAAGGCGGCGACCCGCTCATCTTCGGGCGCGCCGGAGAAGAGATTGAAGCTCTGCGCGCCAATGCCATTCCTTTCGAGATTGTTCCCGGAGTGACCTCGGCTCTCGGCGCGGCCGCTACGGCCGAGATTCCGCTGACCCATCGTCGAGCCTCGTCGGCGCTCGTGTTCATGACTGCGCATCGTGCCTGTGGGACTCGATCTTTACACAATGAATCATCCGAAAAAGAGAGTGGCGATTGGACCAAGCTGGTATCAAGTGGAGCGACGCTCGTGATTTATATGCCCGGACAAAACTATGCCGAGATCGCAAAACGGCTGACCGTAGCCGGATTGTCCAGCGAAACGCCCTGCGCCGTCATCTCGCGCGCCTCCACGAAATATCAGCAAACGCATCGCACGACGGTGCGCCTCCTGCATCGCACACCACACCTGGCGGCGCCCACATTGCTGGTTGTTGGCGAAGTCGTTGCTCTCGCCGATAGCGCATCGCAGGTAGCCGAGCAGCTGTTACCGGCGGTGCTTTTTCTAGACGTCCCATTCGCCACTGCCGACTCTGGGGGCCAATAAGGAGCTTTGACCGTGCCGGACCAAAACAAGCAAGAAAAAGCTAAGATCGCAGACGCGCAGTCAAATGCCGAGAGTTGGAACCCGCAGCGCGTGCTGTCCTGGGCGTTTGAAACTTTCGGCAATGAAGTCGCCATCTCCTCTGCATTTGGAGCCGAAGGCATGGTGCTGATCGATATAGCATCGCGCGCGCGCAAGGATTTCCGCGTGTTCACCGTCGACACCGAATTCCTTTTTCCCGAGACCTACAGCCTGATCGACCGAATCGAACAAAAATATGAGATCAAAATCGAGCGAGTTTTTTCGCTGCACTCGCCCGAAGAGCAGGAGCGCATTCACGGTGCGGCGCTCTGGGCGCGCGATTCCGACCAATGCTGCGATTTACGAAAGGTTGAGCCGCTTCGCCGCAAATTGAGCACGCTGCGCGCGTGGATCACGAGCATCCGCCGTGATCAGACGGCATTCCGCAAAGGAGCCAGTAAAATCGAGTGGGACGAGAAATTTGACTTGGTGAAAGTGAACCCAATCGCCGACTGGAGTTCGAAACAAGTCTGGCGCTATCTCGTCGAACATGACGTGCCCTATAACTCGCTGCACGATCAAAATTATCCCAGCATCGGCTGCACGCATTGCACTCGCGCCGTTCGGCCGGGCGAAGATCCGAGGGCAGGGCGCTGGCCAGGCACGTCGAAAACTGAGTGCGGCCTGCACGTCATCGAGCGCCTCTCATCACTACCGGGAGCTGACACATAGGAATGAGAGATATTTCTGGCTGTCTAATGCATTACGCTTGACGTAACGCGTAACCCCCTCTAAGCTAAGTCATGATTGTCAGCTACCGGGATAAGCGGACCCGGGACTTCGCCGCTGGCAAGCGGGTAAAGTCGTTTTCTGCAATCGAACGCGCCGCCCGTTTGAAGCTGGACCGGCTAGAGGCGGCTGTTGTCTTGAGCGATCTCGCCGTATTGCCCGGGAACCGGTTCGAGGCGCTGAAAGGTGATCGAAAGGGCAGTTATAGCATTCGCATAAACAACCAGTGGCGGATTGTTTTTGCGTGGTCCGCGACCGAGCCCGGCCCCTCGAATGTTGAGATCGTCGACTACCACTAGGAGAAATATCATGGCGCCAATGGCTATCCATCCAGGCGAACATCTTACTGAAGAACTGAAGGAACTGGGAATGAGCGCCGCCGAACTGGCGCGCCGACTCGATGTTCCCACCAATCGGGTGACGGAGATCCTCAACGGAAAGCGCGCCATCACGGGCGATACCGCGTTGCGTCTCGCCCACTTTTTCGGCACGACAGCTGAATTCTGGCTTAATCTCCAGAGCCTCTTTGAATTGCGCGTCGCGGAGAAGAAAATTGGGCAATCCATCAAGGGACTGCCCACACTGAAGCATCTCGAAAAGCAGCGCGCGTAATACTCTACATTTTTTCTGAAAAGCGAGCGGCCGCCGGCGAAGAAAGATGGGCCACGATGAGCCACGATAAAGCCGTCTATAACCGCTTCCTGCTGCTGGTCGCGGGACTCGGCGGCTTACTCTACGGTGTCGATGTCGGCATCATTGCCGGCGCGTTGCCTTATTTGGAAGCGACCTCCGGATTAAACGCTGGCCAGCTTTCAACCGTCGTCGCGGCCGTTCTCCTGGGCAGCGTCATCTCAACTTTGTTTGCGGGCGCGCTCGCCGATTGGATCGGCCGCAAGCCTCTGATGATCGTCAGCGGCATGCTGTTTGTCTGCAGCATTCCGATCATTGCGCTCTCGCAAGGCTATAACTCGCTGGTGCTGGGGCGACTATTGCAGGGCATCAGCGCCGGCCTGATCGGCGTTGTCGTCCCGCTCTATCTCGCCGAGTGCCTCGCCGCGACGACCCGGGGCAAGGGAACGGCCATCTTTCAATGGCTGCTCACGCTTGGCATCGTGACGGCGGCTCTCGTCGGCATGTACTTCAGTTTTCGTGTCGGGAAGGTGGCGAGGCTGGGCGATCCCGCGCGCCTCTTCGCCTTTAAAGACACAGCATGGCGCAGCATCTTCTGGGTATCGCTGCCGCCCGGCATTTTGTTTGTGATTGGCAGCTTCATGGTGTCGGAGTCTCCGCGCTGGCTGTTTCGCCGCGGCGAAAGGGATGCAGCCTATTCCGCACTCCTCCGATCACGCACCGAAGACCAGGCGAAGGTCGAACTCGCGGAAATGGATCAGGCGGCCGCTGCCGAAAAGGCGAAGTCTGCTACCGGTGCAGCTGTCCGCGAGTCGCTGTTGCGGCGAAAGTATGTGATCCCGTTTGTGCTGGCCTGCGTCATCCTCGCGTGCAATCAAGCCACCGGCGTCAATTCGATCATCGGCTACAACACCAATATCCTTCTGCAGAGCGGGCTTTCGGACCTTGAAGCGCACTGGGGCTACGTTCTGTTTACCATCGTAAATTTTCTGACGACGATTGGAAGCGTCATGCTCGTCGATCGCAAGGGGCGCAAGTTCCTGCTGTCGGTCGGCAGCGCCGGGATCATCGTCGCGCTCGTTTGCACCGGCCTCTTATTTCGCCGGACGGAAAAGCTGCGTGTCGATTCACGAGACGCGGTGCAGGCCATGGTTGACGCGAACTATGCCGACGCCGGCCAGAAACTAACGTTGCTATATGACGACATGACTGCCGATGCGCTGCTCGCGGCCAGCGGAGACGCGGGCAAGGCGATCAGCGACCGGCCTACATCACTAGTTGTTATTTATTCTTATGGAGATTTTCGCGCCGCCACTAAGGTTGCTCGCTCCGACGACTACGTTGCCACGCCGATCGAGATCACCCGCGACAGCTGCGTGCCTGCGAATAAAGTTGTGGCGTTTTTCTCCAACCCATTTGCCGACCTCGACGCCGCGCGGCGTGCTCCGCTGAAGATTGACGATGCACTGATCACGCCCGTGCCGAGTACGCACAATGGCTGGCTGGTGGCTATCAGCCTTTTCGTCTTCATGGCATTTTTCGCCATCGGGCCGGGAGTCTGCGTCTGGCTGGCGCTTTCCGAGCTGATGCCGACCCGCATTCGCTCCAATGGCATGAGCATCGCTCTGTTGATTAACCAGGCGGTTTCGACGGGCATCGCCGCCATGTTTCTGCCGACCGTCGGCAAGCATGGTTATTCGGCCATGTTTTTCGGCTTTGCCGGATGCACGGTAATCTACTTCATCACGGCGACCGTTTTCCTGCCCGAAACTAAAGGGAAAACTTTAGAGGAAATCGAAGCGTATTTTGAAGGAACGGCACTCCCGGCGAGTTCGCGCTAGCCCCAGCAATCTTAAGAGCCTGCATACAACTGGGACGAATCACACGGTTTGAACGCAGAGATTACATCCATGTGTGACCCCCATCACAGAACCTCGCCTCCCAAAAGGCTCAATATTGCGAGTTGATGTATCGTTGTTGTGATATTCAGCAGCCAACTCTAAACGGAGCGTAAAAATGAAGAGAATGGGCCTTCCCGTGTTTGCTTTCGCCATAGCACTCGCTGTAGTTCTCAGCCTTCCCCTATCGGCGCATGCCCAGGATGCATCTGCAACCTACAAATCAAAATGTGCCATGTGCCACGGCGCTGACGGAGCGAAAGTGGCTGGCCACGATTTTTCATCCGCTGCGGTGCAGAAAGAATCGGATGCCGATCTCGTGGCAGTCATCACGGACGGCAAGCCTCCCAAAATGCCCAAGTATGGCGATAAGTTGAAGCCGGAAGAGGTTAAGGGACTGGTGGCTTACATTCGCACGCTGAAAAAGTAGTCTCAGCGAGCTCCATTGGTTCGGGAAATTGTCTGCTGCGGCGAAGAATCCGCGGCAAAATATGAGGTGTGCTCGCACGGTCGCGGGCAAAAAGAAAAGGAGAATAGAGGTTGCCAATGAATCGGCGAGAACGCATCCGAGAGTGGTTGGAGCCAGTCTATTTTCTGGGACAAAATCCCATCACCCTTACAGGCGCGGTGATCACTACGAGCACTGCGCTCACCGTCCTCGCCTTCTGGTTCTATGACTTTTTCCTGCCCGGGCCGCCGCATCCTTATATTGGACTGCTCATCTATCTGATTCTCCCGGGCATATTCGTGTTCGGATTGCTTCTCATTCCCCTGGGCATCTGGCTGCGGCGGCGGAGTTTGCGCGATAGTGGAGCATTGCCCGCGGTTTTCCCCGCCATCGACCTGCGTCTCCCCGTCGTGCGGCGCACCTTGGAATATGTCGCCGTAGCGACTGTGCTCAACCTTCTCATCGTGGGCACAGCCTCATACCGCGGCGTCGAGTATATGGATTCCACGAATTTCTGCGGCAAGACCTGTCACACCGTGATGGATCCGGAATACACCGCCTACCAGAATTCTCCGCACTCACGCGTGGCTTGCGTCGAGTGTCACATCGGTCCGGGAGCAGGATGGTTCGTGCGCTCCAAGCTCTCCGGACTGCGGCAGGTGGTCGCGGTGACGTTCCATACTTATTCGCGGCCGATCCCTTCACCGGTCAAATACCTGCGCCCGGCGCGTGAGACCTGCGAACAGTGCCACTGGCCGCAGCGTTTCACGGGCGATAAGTTCCTGGTGAACACCAGCTACAAAGACGACGAAAAAAATACGCCGCAGACCGATGTGTTGCTGTTGAAGGTCGGCGGACAAGACTGGAATGGATCGGTCGGCATCCACGGCCATCACCTCGCCAACAACGCGCGCATCCGCTACATTTCGACCGACGCCGAACGCGAGACGATTCCGGCTGTCTATTACACCGACGAGAACGGAAAGACCACCGAATTCATTTCGACGGACGTTAAGCCCACCAAAGATCAATTGGATAAAGGCGAGCACCGCGTGATGGATTGCGTCGATTGCCACAACCGCCCCACCCACGCCTTCGACCTGCCCGAAAATGCCGTCGACAAGCAGATGTCGAGCGGCCGCATCAGTCCAGAACTGCCCTACATCCGCAAAAAGGCAGTCGAAGTTTTGAAGGTGAATTACTCCGCGCGCGACGTGGCGCAGCAGAACATCAAGGAAGAGCTCAACAAATTCTATCGAACCAATTATCCCCAGATCTATCAAACGCGGCGCACGCTGGTGGAGCAAGCGGGCCAGGAAGTGGCGAACATCTATCTTCGCAACGTCTTTCCCGACATGCGCCTGACCTGGGGCGCGCACCCCAATAATCTTGGTCACAATGACTCGCCGGGCTGCTTCCGTTGCCATGACGGCAGCCATACCAGCGCCGACGGTCAGACCATCACCAACGATTGCAGCGCCTGCCATAACCTGCTGGCGGTGGGGGAGACGAATCCGAAAGTGCTTGCCGATCTCGGAATGAAGTAAGAGATCGGGGAGGGAGAAAAAGCGTGCCTACGAATAATAATAGGGCGCCGAATGCAAAAACAATCATTGCAAAAAGTATTGCTAAAGACATCATCGAACGCTTCAATTTCGCTAACCCGGTACTGATTCTTTCTGGTCTTCTTATTTTCGTTGTCTTACTTTTACCAGTTCCGGTCCGAGCCCAATCGAAGCCCGCCCATCCGCTGAAGCAGGACGAAAGTTGCCTGGCCTGCCACGGCGAAGCAGAGATGAAGTCTGACAGCGGCAAGAGCCTTGCAATTGATCCGGCGAAGCATGCGGCCAGCGTTCACGGCGGAATTTTAGGTTGCACCGACTGCCACATATCGATCAAAGAGTTTCCGCATCCCACCAAAGTGGCGAAGGTGCAATGCGCCACTTGCCACGCCGATGAGGCGGCGCACGCTGCGGCCAGCATCCACGGCCAAGTCGATGTCTCCTGTCAATCCTGCCACGGCGATCAGCACGAAATTGCCGCCGCCGCCCAGGTCGCACCTACAAAGTGTGCGCAGTGCCATGCTGACGAACTAAAGGATTTCCGCCAGAGCATCCACGGCCAAGCTGCCGCCAAAGGCGATCCCGACGCGCCGAATTGCTTGTCCTGCCACGGCTCCGTGCACGAGATTCAAGCTTCGAGCAATGCCACCTCGCGCGTGGCCAAAAAGAATCTTCCGGATACTTGTGCCTCCTGCCATAGCAACACGCAGTTTCTATCGCGGCACAAGATTCCATTTGCGCATCCGGTCGAACTCTACAAACAAAGCGTCCATGGAAGAGCCGTCATCGCCGGCGATGGCGCGGCCGCAACCTGCTCCGATTGCCACGGCAGCCACAACATTCTTCCCTCGCAGGATGCCCGCTCCAAAGTCAACCACTTCAACATTCCCGCGACCTGCGGACAGTGCCACAAAGACATCAGCCATACTTATCTCGAGAGCGTCCACGGACAGGCCATGACGAACGGCGTCTCCGCCGCGCCCGTATGCAGCGACTGCCACGGCGAGCACTTGATTCTCGCGCCGAACGAGCCAGGATCGCTGGTCAATGCCAACCGCGTCTCCATGGATACCTGCGGGCGTTGCCACAATGACGAGCGCCTGGCCTTGCGTTACAACCTGCCCACCGACCGCGTTCCCTCCTACGCCGACAGCTATCACGGCCTCGCCGCGCGCGGCGGGTCGCAAGTCGTTGCCAACTGCGCGTCCTGTCATGGCGTGCACAACATCTTCCCCTCCAGCGACGCGCGCTCCACCGTGAATACGGCGAACCTCGGAAAAACCTGCGGCGCCTGCCATGCCGGAGCAGGCACCCATTTCGCCATCGGGCCTGTACACGTGCGAACCTCGACCGGCGCCGCGCATCCCGTCGTGCAGTGGATCCGTTGGACCTACTGGTTTCTGATCCCGATGACGCTCGGCTTCATGATTCTGCACAACCTGATCGACTTCATCGCCAAGCTCATTCGCAAGCGCCCACCGCACGCCGGCTCAGCCAAAGTGACGCGCATGAATCGCAACTTCCGCATCGCGCATTGGGGAGTGATCTTCAGCTTCCCAACCTTAGTCTTCACCGGCTTTGCGCTGAAGTATCCGGACGCGTGGTGGTCGCGCCCGATATTGATCTGGGAAAGCCACTTCGCATTCCGTGGCGCGGTGCATCGCGGCGCGGCGGTGATTCTCGTCGCCTCCACGCTTTATCACGTCATTCATCTCGCCATCGTCAAGCGCGACCGCATGTTCCTGAAGGCGATGATGCCGCAATTCCGGGACGCCATCGATCTGGTGCACGTCTTCGCGTACAATCTCGGATTCACCAAAGTTGCGCCAACCTTCGCGAAATTCAACTACGCCGAAAAGGTCGAATACCTCGCCTTCATGTGGGGAACCCTGGTGATGACCGTCTCCGGTCTCTTGCTCTGGTTCAACAATTTCACCCTGCGTTATTTTCCCAAGTGGGTGTCGGACGCAGCCACAGCCGTCCATTACTACGAGGCGCTGCTCGCGACCTTCGCCATTCTGATCTGGCACTCCTACATGGTCGTCTTCGATCCGCTCGTCTATCCCATGGATACAGCCTGGCTAGACGGCAAAGTTCCCGCCGACCATTACCGCCATTCGCGTCCGGAATATTACCGGGCATTAGAACGCGCGCACTTGATCGAGCGTCCGGACGAGCCTGCAGAGTTTCATGATGATCGTGAAGCAGCCGAGCCGGACCACGACGAACCGGTAGTGAAGACGTAGGATTGTTGGGCTACAGTTGCTGGATAAAATTGTACGCGGAGAGGCATACTCAGCGGCTGGACAGGCCAATTCTGCCGCAGCCGAGTTTCAGAAGATTCTCGACCAGAGCGGCATCGTCTGGAACTGCTGGACGGGAGCGTTGGCTCATCTGGGAGTAGCTCGCGCCAATGCTTTGGAGACGAGAGCGTCGCACGGGGCAGATGCCGATGCCGCCCGTTCGGGCGCTCGCCGCCTACAAAGATTTCTTTACCCTCCGGAAAGACGCCGACCCCAACATCCCCATCCTATTGGAACCAGCCGTCCGATCTGCGGGCGGCTTTTTGTTTGGCACCACAGGGTAAGCGTCGCGATCAGGCGATTACAAGTTTTGACCGCTGGTCAATGCTTCATCGCTAGCAATCTTGCCGGACGCAGTCTCCTTCGGATAGTTGAAGAAGAGCTGATTGCCGTCGGGATCATCGACGACCAGCAGCCGGTAGCCCCACGAACTCTCCTTGACCGTAACGCCCTTGGCCTCGAGTTCCGCGCGTAGCGCGTCCAACGCGGCGACTGCGGCCTCGCGCGTCTCCAGCTCGACATTCAGCGAAATGAACATCAGACCCTTGCCAATCTTCGCCGGCCACGTGTCGGCCAAGATAAGCGCGCAGCCCTGCCGGTCGACCTGTGCGACGTGCGCCCTGCCGTCCTCGTCGTAGCGCCAGGGGCTCGTGAAGCCAAGCCGGTTAACGTAAAAGAGGAGCGAGGCCTCAACATTCGTCACGTGTAGGACGGGGCGTGCGAACCAGTCTGTCATAGGCTACCTATCCTCAAATAAAGATAACTTCTCCCTGGATCATTTCCAAAAACGAGGTGCCCCGTTCTGACCGTGGGCAGCGTTTTGAGCGGCTATCAGCGAGTCTCCGGCAGCCGTGCTAATTCAACTTAGATGAAGTCGCAAATCCTCGGAATGAACGTACATGTCTCGCGAGTATCGCACAGGGCTGTCAACTGTTAAGAACACGTTAGCCCATTTTGATCCCGGTCATGGAGCGCAGTCGTGATAGTTCGCCAGTAGTCAGAGAATTCCCGCAATCGCCACCCATTCCGCGACAGTGTGGAGCGGCGGAGTTATGAAGCGGCGTATTCTGTAGGTAGGAGGTGGTTCATGAGCGAGAGCTCTCGGCAGAGCCAGTCGCACATAGACTCGATTGTGAGGCAAGAGGAGGAATCGTTGGAACGTCGCTCCAGCTCGGAACGTTTCGCCGATCGTGTGGGGCTTTTCGCCGGCAGCCTTCCCTTTGTTGTGTTTCACATAGTGCTCTTGCTCGCGTGGCTGCTGGTTAACGGCGGCGAGATTCGCGGATTACGGCCGTTTGACCCTTACCCCTTCTCTCTACTAGCAATGATTGTCGCCGTGGAAGCGGTCATTCTCTCCAGTTTCATACTCATGCGTCAGAATCGCATGATGCGTCGAGGCGAGCTTCGAGACCACCTGAATCTGCAAGTTGACTTGCTGGCGGAAAAAGAGATCACCAAGGTCTTGCAGATGGTGCGCGCCATCTGTGGACACATGGGACTTAAAGACATCATGGGAGACAAGGAGATCCGCGAGCTAAGCCAGACCACCTCGATCGAATCGCTCAGCCAGACCTTGGAGGATCGGCTGCCAGGAACATGAGGTTCAGTTGATTCGTGCGACGAGCAAAGCTCAGCTCCTGATGCTCCGGACAGTTGATGAATCAGGCGATGGCGCTCAGAACCCCTGTCAATGGGTCAATGAGTGTAATTGATTC
>PKXQ01000089.1 GCA_003132405.1 Acidobacteriaceae bacterium
CGCTGCGCTCAGGATGACAAGTTCAGAAATGGTTTAACTATTCGCTCTACTCAGACGCCTTTGGCGGCAGGATCCCAGATTAGTTTGTGAATTTGCAGGCTGAGGCGGGCGGGGATGTTGTCTTCGAGAATCCATTGGGCTAGTGCTTGCGGATCGAGTTGGCAGTGCGAGATGTCGCGCGTGCCAGCGGCAGCTTTTTCGAAGGCTGGGGAAAATAGGATGGCGTGGACGCGCTCGGCTAGGCCATGTTCTAAAACGAAGTCGCGCGCAAATTCGTAGTCGGCGCGGTCGGTCAGGACGAACTTTAGCTCATCGTGAGGGCGGAGCGCGTTCAGGTTGTCGATTGCGAAAGTGTCGGGTTCGCCGGAGTGGGGACACTTTACGTCGACGATTTTGATGACTTGTTTTGGAACGCGCGCCAGTGGGCGCTCTCCGCTGGTTTCGAGCAAGACCTGATAGTCGGCGTCGAGGAGTTGTTCCATTAGTGCGATTACTTCGCGCTCCTGCAGCATGGGTTCACCGCCGGTGATTTCGACCAGGCCGCCGGAGGGACTCAGGCGGGCGACCTCGGTTAGCACTTCCTGGAGCGTCATCTTTTTCCCGCCGTAGAAACTGAATTCGCTGTCGCACCAGGAGCAGCGCAGGTTGCATCCGGTGAGGCGCACAAAGACGCAGGGCAGGCCGGCGTGGGTGGATTCACCCTGGAGCGATTTGTAGATTTCGCTTACTTGCATGGGAAGCCGTCAGCTATCAGTTGTCAGCTTTCAGTAAAACCGCATACGTGCTATTCCGAGTAGCGGGCGGTTGTTGTGTCGGTCTCGAAGACGGTCACGTCTTTGACCCTTACTCTGCCGTTCGTTACTTTGCTTAGGCGCTTGTTGGTTTCGTCGTAGAAATACTTTGCCAGATTTTCGGCGGAAGGGTTGAGGACGGTGAAGGGCTCGATGTCGTTGATCATCTGATGATCGAGACGGTCGATGGCGTGCTTCATCACATCTTTCAGGTCTTTGAAATCGAGCAACAAACCGGCCTTATCGAGTTCGGCGCCGGCCAAGGTCACACGAATCTTGTAGTTATGGCCGTGCGGATTTTCGCACTTGCCTTTATAGTTGCGCAGGTAGTGTCCTGCGGCGAATGTGTCTTCAACGGTGACTTCGTACATGAAATCCGGCTAGCCTCGGGTTGTGTTTATTGTACATTTTGGGAGTGGCAGCGACACGCTCGACACGCATCGACGCGGGGTCGAAAAAGAGCGCTTGCCACTGGGGACACAGGGGCTCACAGAGGAAACCTTCAGGACCTTCGTGGTTTTTCTTTGTGCGGTCATGGTGAGCATGGCAACTGATTTCACAATTCGAGAGGCGGCGCGGAGCGAAGTGGCGATTGTTCTACATCATCGGTGGGCGATGTTTCGCGATATGGGACAGGGAACGGCCGAAGAACTTGATCGGATGGTGAAGGCTGCTGAGCCTTTGCTGGCGCTGGCTTTGGACGATGGTTCTTATCGTCATTGGCTGGCGGTGGAGGCTTCGGGGCGGGTCGTTGGCGGGGGCGGAGTGCTGCTTTGTCCGTGGCCGGCGAATCCTAAGGATGCTTGCACGGAACGGGCGATGATTTTGAATGTGTATACGGAGCCGGAATTTCGCAAGCTGGGTGTGGCGCGGCGGATCATGCAGACGATTCTTCATTGGATTCGGACGCGGGGATTGCTTTCGGCCAATTTGCACGCCAGCGATGAAGGGCGAGTTTTGTATGAAAAGCTGGGATTTGTGGCTACGAATGAAATGCGGCTGAGGTTTGATGGGGAGAAATGAGGTTAGAAATCAATCGTATCTCCGACGTGAATCGTCCCGGGTGTGAGGATCTGCGCTCGCAGGCCTCCGCGATGTAGCAGAGCTTTGATTACCGGCTTGCCGGTTAACCTTTGCAAGTGATCGCAGGGTTCGCAGAGGCGGAGGCCTCGAATGCGGACATCGCCGATGGTAAATTCGCGACCTGCCAGGTGATTCAGCGGTAGATTGCGGGTTACGATGTTCCGGCGTGCGTCGCCGGCGGGAAGGTCGATCTGATAGTCGCGTTTGATCGCTTCGATCGCCTCCGCTTCGATCAGCGTGAGTTCGTAATCGGGCTCAGGCTTATAGAAAGTGCCGAGCTTCCGCGCGTAGCGGTCGCCTTCGAGGCCCTGGCCCGGAATCGCCGCCACTTGGGCGACGGATTCCATGGGCTTTTGGGCGTCGGGAGCGATGTGGATTGATTCGACGGTTGCGTTTTGCATGTTAGTTCTCAGTCGTCAGTTCTCAGTAAAGGCACGCTTCGACTGAGAACTGTAAACAGCAAAGCTGCTACGCTTCCAAGCTTGCGATCGACTCTTCCAACACGTCGATGGCGACATCGGCTTCGTCTTTTGTCACTATGAGTGGAGGCGCGATGCGGATTGTGCTGGGGCCGCAGCCTAAGAATAGTATGCCTCGCTCGAAGGCCGCTTCTACTATGCGGTCGCGCTCGGCCGCTCCGTACTCGCGAGTTTCTTGATCTTTGACGATGTCGACGCCGATCATCAGGCCGCGTCCGCGGATGTCGCCGACAATTTTATGCTTTTTCGGCCACTCGGCCATGCGCTTCATCATGTGATCGCCGACCTGCTGCGAGTTGCGGAGCAAGCCCTCGTTCTCGATTACATCGAGCGTCGCCAGAGCGGCGGCTATGCAGACGGGGTTTCCGCCGAAGGTGGAGGCGTGGGAGCCGGGAACCCAATCCATGATATCGGCCTTGCTCATGGTGATGCCGAGCGGCATGCCGGAGGCGATGCCTTTGGCCATGCAGACGATATCGGGATGGACGCCGGTGTGTTCGACGGCAAACCATTTGCCGGTGCGGCCGATGCCGCTCTGCACTTCGTCGACGACGAGCAGGATGCCGTGCTTGTCGCAGATGCGGCGCAATTCCTGCATGAAGACGGTTGGTGCGACCACGTAGCCGCCCTCGCCTTGAATTGGCTCGACAAAAATCGCCGCGACTTCTTCCGGCGCGAGAATAGTTTTGAAAAGTTTGTCTTCGATGTAGCGGGCGCAACCGAGCGCAAATTTTTCGGCGTCCTGCGGACCGCCCTCGCAACCGCGATAGACATCGGGATAGCGAATGTGTGTGACTCCCGGGACGAGGGGCGCGAAACGGCGCTTCTGCTGCGGCTTTGAGGCGGTCAGCGAGAGCGCGCCCATGGTGCGTCCGTGGAAAGCGCCGAGGAAGGCGATTACCTGCTGGCGCTTGGTGTGATAACGCGCGAGCTTTAGGGCGCATTCGATGGCTTCGGTGCCGGAGTTGCCATAATAAAACTTGTGCGGGCCGGGCATGGGCGCGATCTCGGAGAGGCGCTCGGCTAGAGTGACTAGGCCTTCATAGTAGAAGTCAGTGCCCGACATGTGGATGAGTTCGCCAGCCTGCTTTTGAATGGCGGCGACGACTTCGGGATGGCAATGGCCTGTCGAAACCACGGCGATGCCAGCGGAAAAATCGAAAAATTCGTTGCCATCCACATCTTCGACCACGAGGCCGCGGCCACGCTTCGCGACTAGCGGGTAGGAGCGCGTGTAGGAGGGGGAAACATATTTTTCGTCGCCCGCTAGAATGCGCTTGGCGTTGGGGCCGGGAAGCGCGGTTTTGAGCCTGGGGCCGGCGATGGCGGTTTTGACGGGCATGGTCTTGGTGGTCATGGGTGTCTCCAGATAGTTCTCGGTTCTCAGCTCTCAGTGGTGGTTGTGCGGGCTTCTTGGCCTTCCACGGAGAGTGGGTGGTTAGAGAGGCGAATCGCTGAAAAAGCTATGAGCGATTAGCAAGGCAGCGCAGAGGAAAGAAAATTAGTCGCTGCCGAAGAGGTTGGCGCGGACGTGCGATGGCAGAACGGACAGGTAGCGGCGGGGACAAGCGCGTCCCTCGATCCAGCTTGACCTTAGTGGCGAAATGTAGCCCTTGCAGCGCATAGCAGTCGATCGATTATATCCCGAGTGCGGTACGGGCGTAACCCCCAAAGGACAGGGCCGGACGTGCCCGACTTCGCGAGTAACTCGGCAAGGGGCTATTTAGCGGCGGCGGGTCATGTAACTTACGATTCGAAAACGAAGCGATCGCCAAGAAGAAAATTCAGTAATGAACAAACGGCGATCGCAACACAATTCGATAACCAGCGCGCTCTCCTTGACACCATGTTTTCACCCCTTTATTCTTAGTAATTGCTCCCTGAGAGACTTTCGTCTCTGTGCGCACTTCCGCAGGCCTTTGCGGCATTTGAAATGGGGGCGGCGGAGGTTCCGGCAATGTTCATCGAACTTGAGGATCTGAAGATTCACCCGGTCGACTTCCGGGAGGAGTTCAGCCCAGGTGTGATCGATCTGGGTGAGGACGTGCGGCAGCGTTCGCCGCTGCGCACTCAAGGCCGCGCCGACTTGGTCGAAGAGCATCACGGCAAGCGCGAGATCGTGCAGGATATACGAGTGAAGGGCAAGCTCGAAACGAGCCTGGAAGTGGCTTGCGCGCGCTGCCTTGATCCGGTCGTGCACCCGGTGGAGCGTAGTTTCGATCTGTTGTATCGGCCGCTCGGCACCAACTCCGGCCACGAAGAGCTTTCGGTGACCGATGCCGAAGCCGAAATTGGATATTACGAGGGCCAAGGGTTGTTGCTCGAAGACACGCTCCGCGAGCAGGTTCTTTTGGCGCTGCCTTTGAAGACGATTTGCCGCGAAGACTGCAAAGGGTTGTGTCCGCATTGCGGCAAGAATTTGAATGAAAGTCAATGCTCGTGCGTGGATGAGATTGAAGATCCGCGGTGGGCGGGGTTGAAAGAGATACGAGACAAGCTGAATCAGTAGGACGTTTTCGGTCGTCAGTTCTCAGTAAGAGCGGGAGAACTAACGGCTGAGGACAAAAAGGACATCATGCCTAATCCAAAACGCAGACATTCACAGAAGCGCACGGCGACACGGCGGGCGCACGACTCGCTTTCCAAACACTCCTTGTCGGAGTGTCCTAACTGCCACGAGCAGAAGATGCCGCACCGGGCTTGCCCGAAATGCGGAACCTACAAGGGCCGCGAAGTATTAGAGGTCGCCGAGAAGTCGTAATTTCTTTCTTCCTCCATGCCAACCGTAATCGCGCTGGATGCGATGGGTTCCGACAAGGCGCCCAGACCGGAACTTGAAGGCGCATTGCAGGCGGCGCGCCATCACGGCGCGCACGTGCTGTTGGTGGGACCGGAGGCGCGTCTCAAGGCCGATCTGGCGCGCTATCCCGGCGCTAGGCGCCTGGGAATCGAGATCGTTCACGCCAGCGAAGTCATCACCATGGAAGACAAAGTGGACGCGATTCGCGGCAAGCGCGATTCGTCGATCCGCGTTGGATTGCGACTAGTGCGCGAAGGCCGCGCCGCAGGCTTTGTAACAGCGGGCAATACCGGCGCCGCCATGGCCACGGCAAAAGTCGTGCTCGGCGCACTGCCTGGAGTCGATCGTCCGGCGCTGGCGGCGGCGTTTCCTACGGTGCTGAATACGGCGGCGGTGCTGCTCGATGTTGGCGCGAACGTGGATTGCACCGCCAACAATCTCGCCCAGTTCGCGGTGATGGGCGATATTTATTGCCGATCGATTTTTGGCATGAAGCATCCGCGGGTGGGTTTGCTTTCGATTGGCGAAGAAGAAGGCAAGGGCAATGACCTGACCCGCGAGGCCTTTCAACTGCTCAAACGGCTGCCGATAAATTTTATAGGCAACGTCGAAGGCCGCGATTTATACAACGGCCACGTAGATGTAATCGTAGCCGACGGCTTTGTAGGCAATGTCGCATTGAAGACCTCGGAAGGCGTGGCCCGCCTGGTGCGCGCCGTGTTGAAAGATACTTTGAAAGCGACGATCACCCGTCAGGTAGGCGCCTATATTTCGCGCAATGCATTTTCCGATTTCAAAAAGCGCCTCGATCACACGGAATATGGCGGCGCTCCTCTGCTCGGCGTAAAAGGCGTCTGCATCATTACCCACGGATCGTCGAATACGAACGCGATCAAGAATGCAGTGCGCGTGGCGGCGGAGTTTGCCGAGGGCAAAGTAAACGAAACCATCGAGCGTGAGTTGGCGCAACTGAGCGCGGCGGTGTAGAAAAGTCAGAGGTTAGAGGTCAGATTGCAGAGGTGAAAATCCGGTGATCGCTCGCTTCGCGCGATGGGTTTAAACCTCTGCAATCTGACCTCTGACCTCCTAGATTATGACAAACAGTTCTTCTCGAATCGCATTTCTCTTCCCCGGCCAAGGCTCTCAATCGGTAGGCATGGGCAAAGATCTTGCCGAAAACTATCCAGTAGCCCGTCAGACTTTTGAAGAGGCTGACGAGGCGCTCGGCTACAAGTTGTCCGAGGTTTGCTTCGAAGGTCCGGAAGAGAAACTAAAACTGACCGAAATCACGCAACCGGCAATTCTGACTGCCTCGGTCGCGGCGTGGCGTGTGCTTCAGGAAAAAGGCCTAAAGCCTGATTTTGTCGCCGGTCACAGCTTGGGCGAATATTCAGCGCATGTGGCGGCGGGTACTCTGGTTTTTGCCGATGCGGTGCGGACGGTCCGCAATCGCGGCCGCTACATGCAGGAAGCGGTTCCGGTGGGTGTAGGCGCGATGGCAGCGATTCTTGGCATGCCGGCCGAGCAGGTCATCCAGCTCGCGGCCGATGCGGCGCAGGGAGAAGTTTGCCAGGCAGGAAACATTAATTCGCCGGAGCAGATTGTGATCTCGGGAAACGCCGGCGCCGTGGAGCGCGCCATCAAACTTGCTACCGAGCGCGGAGCAAAGAAGGCAGTCAGCTTGCCGGTGAGCGCGCCATTCCATTGTTCGCTGATGCAGCCTGCGCAGGATCGTCTGGCGGCAGATCTCGCGGAACTTAATTTTCAGAATCCCGCGTGCCCGGTGATCTGCAACGTCGATGCGGCGGAGGTGACCTCTGGCGATGCCGCTCGCGCAGCGCTCATCCGTCAGGTAACGGGCACTGTGCAATGGGAGCCGTCAGTACGCTTGCTCATCGATCAAGAAGTCGAACTGTTTATCGAAGTGGGCCCAGGAAAAGTTTTGTGGGGATTGATGCGCCAAATCGATCGCTCGAAGACTTGCGTCACGGTAGGCGATACGGCGTCGCTGCAGAAGACGCTGGAGCGGATTGCTGCATTAGCGGCGTAAACCGACTCAATACGGATACACCGTCAGCGTTTTATCCGATCTCTGCACGAACATTCGCGCATGCTCCGTGCGCTCATTGACGATCACTTCGACCACGACGCCGCCACCGCCAAAGCTTTTCGTGTTGGCCGAACCGTAGATGCGGTGCGATTTGACCAGGCCCCATTCCCCGCCTGGTCCCCAGTCGCGATAGAAATCGGCGTAGGTGTATTGCGAATATTTCTGCTGATGCTGGCGCCAGCCGGGGTCGTTGAAATAGATGCCGAAAGCGTCTTCAAAATCCTGATGTTGCAGCGCGGTGAAAAATTTGTCGACGACGTGCTCTTCCGGCCAGTTGCGGTAGAACCAGGCCAGCGCTGCTAAAACGATGACGGTCACCACGGCGGCGGCAATCCTGATGTTGCGCCGGCGGCCTTTGGTGGAATCGTAAGGCTGAGCGTCGAGCAGAGTCATAAGCCTTTTACCAATTTCCTTTTACATGAACCTTCGCGTTTGAGCAATCCGGGGCGCTCTTATATTCAATCTACATGGTATCGCTAAGGAACCTATTTTCCCGACGGTTTCGCGCCGATCTCGTCCGGTCGTATTTGTGCCGATTCGCGCCACTCACCCTTAAACACCTGTCGGAGACCTCAGAAGACTGTTGCAGCGACTGTTCCAGAATCACAGTAACCGCATCAAAGCTCGAGCGAATCCGCTGAGGAACGCGCGATACAGCAGATCATGCAAGCGGCTACCCCACGCACCTGATTCCATTGCGTGGATCATCGGTTAGGTTGGGAAGAGCGCCCTTTAGTCCGATAGTTTTTAATCCAACGCGAGGAGAATTTATGGCAGCGAAAAAGAATTCAGGAAGAAAATCGGGTGGTCGCAAATACGGCAAAGCGGCCGGCAAGACGGTCGAGAGCGCAATGCGGCGCAAGAAAAAAGGCACGCTGCGTTCGGGAAAAGGCGGCAAGGGCGGTAAGGTAACTAGCCGGAAACAAGCGATCGCCATCGGCCTGTCGGAAGCGCGCAAGAAGGGCGCGAAGGTTCCCGAGAAGAAAGCCGGCTAGGACAGATCAGGTTAGAAAACTTAGAGATATGGGCAACACCGCATCCTAGCTTCGCCTCTTATTTACTTATTAAAATCTCCGCGAGGTGACCTGTTGAAGTCCGACAATCTTCTAAAGCTGTACTTCGATCAGCTTGATCAGATCCACTCCGCCGAAACGCAGATCCGCGAAGCATTGCCCAAAATGATTGAAGCCGCCACCGAGCCCGAACTAAAAGTCGCCCTGCAAAATCATCTCGAGCAAACGACAGATCACGCCGTTCGACTCGACAAAATTCTCATGGAGGCGAAAGGCGTGGTCGACCCGAAGCCGTGCAAGGGCATCGCCGCTTTGATCAGCGAAGGCGAAGATATCATTCAGGATGCGACCGACGACTCGGTTCGCGACGCCGGCATCGTTGCCTCCGCGCAAAAAATCGAACACTACGAAATGGCCGCCTATGGCACGCTCCGGACGTTCGCCGAAATCTTGGGTAATCCCGAGCACGCTGACCTACTCGACCAGACCCTCGAAGAAGAAAAATACGCCGACGCGATTCTGACCAGCATCGCGGACACAGCCAACGACAAGGCACACAAAGTTGCCTGAACGCTTGAGCCGCATCAGCTTGACACCCACCTGAGTTTGACGCGCATCAGAAGCTAAGCTAGCCTCTGCGATATGTCCACAGGTCCCGATCTGATCGTCGTTGGTGCAGGCGCGGCCGGACTGACGGCTGCCACGACTCTTGCCCATGCTGGCTTATCAGTGACGATTATCGAAGCGCGCGATCGGATCGGCGGTCGCATTTTCACGCTGCGCGATCCTAAGTACGGCGCCCCGGTTGAGTTGGGTGCGGAATTCATTCATGGCCTCCCTCCGGAAACATTGACGCTGCTCAACCAGCGTCAGGTTCGCATTCGGGAAATGGATGGAGACAACTGGTGTTTCATCGACGGCAAGCTCGGCACCTGCGACTTTTTTTCTGAAGTGGAAAGTATTCTCAGTAAGATGGATGACCGCAAGCCGGATCAATCCTTCCTCGATTTCCTCGAAGAGTGCTGTCCCAGCGCTAACGCCAGCCCGCGTCAACAGCACAGCAGAGAGTGGGCCCTCGGCTATGTTAGCGGTTTCAACGCAGCTGATCCCGCATTGGTCGGTGTGCATTGGCTGGTGCAGGGAATGCGCGCCGAAGAAGAGATAGAAGGCGACCGCGCCTTTCGCGCTGAGCACGGGTACGCCGACTTGATCGACTTTTTCCAGGAACAATTGGACGCCGCGGGCGTGTCACTTTTGCAGAATACGATCGTCGAGGAGATTCGGTGGAGTCCGGGCCGCGCCGAAGTCGCTCTGCTTGGGCCGGAAGGTGCCTCCGTGATTTCCGCTCCGCGAGTACTCATCACGGTGCCACTCGGCGTGCTGCAAGCGCAGAGCGGCGAGAAGGGCGCGATCCGCTTCGCTCCCGATTTACCCCAGCAGAAGCAAAACGCAATCCGCAACGTGATCATGGGCCAAGCGGCGCGCGTTGTTCTCCGCTTTCACGAGCGCTTTTGGAAAGACCTGCCGTCCGGCAATAAGTCTTCGAAAAAAATGGACGGAATGAGTTTTCTGTTTTCGCACGACAAATCGTTCCCCACGTGGTGGACAACCTTGCCTGAAAAACTACCCTTCCTGGTCGGCTGGGCGCCGTTTCGCGCAGCCGAGGCCCTTGCCGGGAAAGACAAATCGTTCGTGATTGAGCAAAGTCTCAACACTCTTCATCGTCTGCTGGGCGTGAGCGTGCAAGAACTCGAAGGCCTACTTGAACACGCGTACTTTCACGACTGGCAGACCGACCCATTCTCGCGCGGAGCCTATAGCTACGGAAAAGTTGGAGGCGACGGCATGAGCGAGGCCCTCGCCCGGCCGATTGACAATACATTGTTTTTCGCGGGAGAAGCCACTGACGTCAGCGGTCACAACGGCACCGTGCATGGCGCCATCGCCAGCGGCAACCGCGCCGCAGCCGAGATCCTGCCTGCGACTGCTGCCAGAAAGTTAAGGGCCGGAGGCTGAACAATTCTGTCGGCAATCGGCTCGCACGCTCGCCGAATCTGCCCCTCTGCTCCGAGGGGAAATCCGCGCGGACTTTACAGTGATCACCTGATTTGAAGCCGATCGCTAGTCGGCTACCGTAACGATTCCGAAGGAGCCTAACAATGAGCGATTCTAAGACCAACAAGTGCAGCCATCAGCCCTGCGTTTGCGTACCGTCGGCTGGCGAAAAATATTGCAGCCAGTTTTGCAAGGACGCGGGCTCGGAAGAAACTGAAATCGCCTGCGATTGCGGCCATGCGCCCTGCGCCAAGTAATCAAGCAACGACCAACAAGGATTCGGCAAGCGCCTCCTGCAACCTCTCTCAGATTCAGGAGGTTATTTTTTATAGGCCTGAGCTTCACTTGACGTAGAGAAACTGCTCGCGCGATTACGCTGCTGCCATGCCCTGCTTCACATCCTTTCGCGCCCCAGCCGGCCCTTTGACTCCCAGAATCTGATATCTCTCTCCGCTCAATCGGTGATAGTTAACAAAAAATTCCTCTAGTTCGCGCAGAAATTTATGCCCTAGGTCGTCGATGTGCTTGATGTCCGCGAAACTGTGATTGTCCTGTTCGATGGCGACAATGCGGTCGTTGCGCTCTTTACCGTCTTTGCTTCCCTGTTCGCCTTGAATCACTCCAATGATCCGGCACTTCCCGGGAACGCAGGCTCATCCATCAGCACCAGCACGTCGACGGGATCGCCATCGTCGGCTTCGGTTGACGGTACAAATCCAAAGTCGTACGGAAAAGCCATTCCCGCCGGCAACACCTTCTTTAACTGAAACACCTTTTGTTTCGCATCGAATGCATACTTATTGCGGCTGCCCTTCGGAGTCTCAATGATCACCTGGATCAACTTCTTGTCATCGAGATCGTGCGGCCGAAGCCGCGTAGGATCGGCCAGCGCTTTCTTAGGACTGCCATTCTTGGGCATTAAGTTCTCCTTCGCGAATAAAATGATTCTTGAGTTCCGGTCTTACCTTTCATATTTACTCCTTGGAAATATGTTCAAGCGCCGAGCTCCTTATGTTTTTGCGTTGGCACTCCACTGTGTCGCTCGCGCCAGCGGCGCCGGCAAATCATCCAAGCCGCCGCTGCCGTTCCCGCCCAGGCAAGCGTCGCGATGAAGAGCGTCAGCCACGTGGGCAGTTGAGGCAGCAATTTCCACGAGACGACCGCGAACACCATTAATCCAATGGTCCCCATCGCCGCTCCCGCCGCATCCACGCCCGCGGCCACGCGCCCTCGTTTGGTTCCATCGAAGCCGAACTGCGCTTTCTTTTCCTTCTCATGCTTCTCAATCAGCGATGCGCTGGCTGGAAAAATCGCTGGGAACGCCAGAAACAGCCCGCCAACCGCAGGACCAAACCGCTGTGCGATCAATCCCGCTGCCGCAGTTATAAGACCGCCGAACAAGAATCTCGTGGCATATTCGTACCATCGCGTATCTCGAATTTCGCCGGGCTCGAATTTCACCAGCATCGTTTCTTACCAGCAGCGTGCTCTACGGCAGCGCGCCTCACCCCAGAACCGCGTACCGCAAAGCGAACGCGCAAGCCAGCCAGAGAACGAGCGAGCCCCCGGTTACCGACAAAGCCGACCACCTGGCGCTGCGCAGAATGCTCGAAACCACTGCAGCGTAGACGAAAAATGCCGCGGCACCCAGGATCATCGATTCAGCCTCGGTGGCAGCGTAAGTTGATCCTTTCTTCCAGACCGTAAGGCTCAGAGTTGCCAAGGCTACAGACGGCGCGGCGCCGAGCAGTCCGGCAAAGCTCTTCGGCTTGAGCGCGTCCGCGAATACCGCGAAGACGCAGACAACGGTGCCGCCGACAAAGAATCGGAGAATGATTTCCGCCACAGTTCAGGGCTCTCTTGATTTCGCGAACACGCAATTCGGGAGACACTCGTCCCGGCATTTCTCTAAAAGGCAGTCTTTAGGATGCGCTTGTGCAACACAACGATGCTCCGCAAACACGATGTTTTCAGCCGTTTGATGACCGTCGCATGTGACCGAAGCGCGCGAGAACCCCGGCCAAAACAGACACCGATATCCGGCAAAACCTGTATTGCGACCTGCGCCCCCAAGGGCTGACAATGCAGCGTGTTGAGGCGCCCGAGATCGTCGGTGCGATGCCAACCTGGTCGAGACTCTCTGGCAAAGACTTTGCCGGCAGCCTCTGTTGGCCGTGCTAAATTCGTGAGCACACCCGTGAGTTGTGCAAAGCATCACAGATGAACTTGGAGGTTCACATGCGATATCTAATTCTGCTGTCCGTCCTGCTTCTGGGAGCGACCTGGGCCGTTGCCCAGACTGATCAAGCCAGCCCGAGCCAAACTACTCCCAGCCAAGCGAGCCCAAGTCAAACCACCACCTCTCCCGATCAGGCCAGCCCATCCGAGGCCACTGCCGATCAAAGCAGCGCCACCGCGACGAGCGACGACCAGACGACGGTCGGAACCGGTAATGCCACCGTCCAAGGCTGCTTGAGCGGTTCTGATGGCAATTACACGCTGACTGACGACAACGGCACCGCCTACCAGCTAACCGGCGACACTGCCAAGTTGAGCGAACACGTCGGCCACGAAGTAAAAGTTATGGGAACAACAAGCGCGGCGTCGGCGAGCGGCTCTATGGGGAACAACAATTCTTCCCAAACTCTCCAAGTAAGCTCCGTCAAACACATTTCCAAGACTTGCAAGAACAACACTATGTCTCACTAACTTTTCAGCCTTCAAAAGCCCAGCTTCGGCTGGGCTTTTTGCAGAATTTGCGACGGCTCAGGCCGCCTTCTCGTTTGTGTCTGTGCCACTCTTATTAGCGTCCGCGCTGATCTTATGTTCTTCGTGGCTTTCACCGCGCGAACCGTCGCTGCCCTTATTGGCGCTGGCATCGACATTCTCCGGCTTCGGTTCCCCGCCTGGCGCGGGCTTATCGGCTGTTTTAGTTTCTTGTTCGTGTTCTTTAGTGTCGTTTGTCCGCGATTCTTCGTGGCCCGCTTTGTCAGCCTCGGGGCTGGTTTTCTTTTCCGGCTCAGCTTCCTTCCCCTGATCGCCTTCCTTGGATTTTGGCGGCTCTTTCTTGCTTCCCTCTTCGACATTCTTCATCGCAGAAGAAACAAGGTGTTCGATCCTCGCTCGCGCTGCGCGCCACCTGACACTGCTCGCCTGACCGGCCCGTTCCAGGTAAGAGGCAAACTCCTCCTTGCCCGCCAGTTTCTTATCGTCCAAGAATTGCAGAATCGCTCCGGTCTGTGTCTCCAAGGCCTCAAGCGAGGAGATCAACTCCTGCAATATCTCATGCGCAATTTCTTCATTCATATTTCAACTCCTCTCGAGTCAACTCTCTGATGCAAATCCGAGCTCCGGCGCACTCACTGACGAACGAAATAGCGCTACCGTGAACGCTGTATATTTTCGCGTCGTCGCGATGCGCGCTGAACTGGACGGACTAAAGAAAAGGAACGAATCGACACGGGGAAAATGATTTTCAGATTCTCTGGCGAACCCTTCGCCAAACGCACAACGATCACCGCGCCGCTGGCCCCCTCGATTGGTCTGCAATCGCTCCGCGAATCACCGTCATTGACGCTTTTGGCAAATCGTAAACCGTATCGTCGCCGGCGTTAATCGACGTGTGCGCTGCGGGGCCGTCCGGATCGGGGAATCCGCCATCCTTCGTTGGGTGCCACGCGTATTGCGCGCTGCCAAAACTAAGCACCGTCACCGGGCCGGCAAAAAAACTCTTGCCATTTTGGCGATCAAACTCCACATGCACGCTGTGAGCGTTCCACTGGTCGCGATTCACTAGCAGCAGCGACCATAATCCGTCCGGCCGCAGCAATGCATAAGCAGTCACCAGCGAATGTCCAGCCGCATCCGAAATATCTCCAGCGGCGGAAAATGTCTTATGCTCGCCGCTGCCCGGCTGCACCCATTCCGTATTGATAAGCTGGCTGGCAAAAAATTGCGACGTCGGCTGCTGGATCTCGTAATTCTTGGTCGTCGTGAACATGCCGAACGTTCCCATCGAATTATTACAACCCGGATGCACGCCCAACGGCAGATAGTGAAAATAGTAAAGTCCCTTGCCGCCCGCATTAAAAAACGCGCCAACATAATCCGCCAGCCAAAGCGCGCCGAAAATATCCACCGAAGATTCGCCGCTATTCGACGTGAGATTCGACTCGGTAATCACCATCGGAACATCCGCCGGTAAGCCGTCATCGCGCCACACCTGCATGATGTGACTGACCAGCGTCGGCTCGTCGTAAAGGCTGCTCCAGCTCACCTTGCAAGGCTCGTAGGGATAATGTTCGAAGGGAAAAAACGCGAGATCCTGAATCCGCCCGTGCGATTTCAGGTAATCGAGAAAACGCCCCGTCCACGAAACTTTTCCCTGAGCGTCCGGCCACACCGTAATGTCTTCATTCTCGCCCGTAAAAACCGGCCCGCCCAACTTCAGTTTCGGATCGACGCGGTGCAGCGCCGTCGCCCATTGCAGATAGAGCTCCGCGTAATCCTCCGGCAGAGTGTACTGACCATCAGGCTCCTCGCCCATTTCTACATATGAAATCGGATAGCCCTGCTTCTCGACATAAGCAATCTCGGCCGCAGAATCCTCGGGCGTTCCATAAAGCATCGCTATCGGAATAATCGCGGGCAGTCCGCGCGTGTATCCGCTCCTGTAAAAGAGATCAAGCCCGACCTGCTCATGCTGCGTCGATCCGAGATCCGACGGCTCATGCCACGAATCAATCCTAAGATTGAAGTTCCCTTCACCTTCCCATCAGCTCCGCGGTGTTATCCTAAAACTCGCCGCAGGGCCGTAACCTCCATGTCCAATCCAAACATTTCCGATGCAAACACGTCCGACACCAACACTGCCGACGCGGGCGCCACAGAATCCTCGCCAGCCGAATCATTCAAAGACATTTTTTCGGAGTATGAGCACAGTCATCGGCGCAAGGCTGAACCCGGCTCCCAGCGCCGCGAAGGCACCGTTATTGCCATCACCGCGGATTCCGTCGTCCTCGACGTCGGATTCAAAACGGAAGGCGTTCTGCCGCTCACTGCGTTTCCTGCCGACAAGCCGCCGAAGCCCGGCGACAAACTCCAGGTCACCATCAAAGGGCGCGATCCCGAGGGCTATTACGAATTGACCCGCGGCAAGGTTGAGCGGCCTACCGACTGGGTCTCACTCGAAAAGGCCTTCGCGGAGAAGTCAACCATCATCGGAACCGTCACCGGCGTGGTCAAAGGTGGGTTGAGCGTTGATGTCGGCGTGCGCGCCTTCATGCCGGCGTCGCGCAGCGGAACGCACGACGCCGCCGAATTAGAAAAGCTGGTCGAACAGGAAATCCGCTGCCGCATCATCAAGCTCGACGTCGATGACGAAGACGTAGTCGTCGATCGCCGCGCCGTTGCGGAGGACGAAGAGCGCGCCGGGAAAGAGCGTCGCTTCTCCGAACTCAAAGAAGGCGACGTTGTGCAGGGTGAAATTCGCAGCCTCACCGATTACGGCGCGTTCGTCGATATCGGCGGCGCGGACGCGCTTCTGCATGTGGGAGAAATTTCGTGGCATCGCGTCGCCAAGCCCGCTGACGTGCTAACCGTCGGCCAGCAGATCGAAACCAAGATCATCAAGATCGATGAAGAAAAGCATCGCATCGCGATTAGCATGAAACAGCTGCAGCCGCATCCGTGGGATGCGGTCGCGGGAAAGTACACGGCGGGAGAACGCGTGCGCGGCACCGTCAGCCGCATCGCTGATTTTGGCGCCTTTGTCGAGATTGAACCCGGCATCGAAGGGCTGATTCATATTTCCGAAATGTCATGGGCGAAACGGGTGCGAACGCCGAGCGACGTAGTGAAGGTGGGCGATACGGTTGAGGCCGTGATCCTTGGAGTGAGCGCCGCTGAGCGCCGCATCTCGCTCGGCTTAAAGCAAGCGCTGGGCGATCCGTGGGCCGGGGCCGATCAAAAATTTGCGCCCGGCACGGTGATCGAGGGTCCGGTCACCAACCTGACGAAATTCGGCGCGTTCGTGCAGCTCACCGAGGGCGTCGAGGGCATGATCCACATCAGTGAAATCAGTGCGGAGAAGCGCATCAATCATCCGCAGGAAGTGTTGCGATCGGGACAGGTGGTCAAGGCGCAAGTGCTCGCGCTCGACACCGAGAAGCGGCTCATCCGCCTGAGCATGAAACAGCTCGTGCCCACAGGTCTCGACGAATACGTCGCGGAACACAAAGAAGGCGACATCGTCACTGGCCGCTTTATCGAGGTCTCCGAAAGTCGCGCGCGTGTGGAACTTGGCGAAGGCATGCAGGCAATATGCCGTATACCCGCGGAGAGCTCGGCGAAAGAAAAGGCCGCGTCCGCGCCATCCTCTTCAACTTCGTCAACCAAGCCCGATCTCTCGTCGCTCGGCTCGATGTTGCAGGCGCGCTGGAAGAGCGGCGCTCCAACCAGCGAGGCCAAGCCGGAAGCGATGCGGGCGGGGCAGATCCGCGAATTCAGAATCGCGAAACTCGACGCAGCAGCCAAGAAAATTGAAGTGGAATTGACTTAAGAATAGTTGAGCGAAAGGTTAGTGCGCGTCGCGGACGACAAGGATCATCCCTGGCCGCAGGACTGCCAAGTTACGGTTATCGTGCTTCAAGGAAGAGACAGTAGTGTTGTACGAGTTCGCAATCGAATACAACGTCTCGCCTTGCTTGACCGTATGATGCTTGACGGTCTCGCGATTCGCAGCAGCCGAATCTGCGGAGGGATCGGCGACTGGCTTGACCGACGCAGTCTCGCTCGCGCCATGACGGTGTGATGCGGATGAACGTTTGGCGGCAAGCTGAGATTCGCGCGTGCCTGCCGTGACCGGCAGGTGCAAATACAAAACCTTTCTTCCCTCCAGGCTGCTTCCCTTCAGCCGATTCCAACTGCGCAGCATTTTCACCGACACGCCAAAATTCTCTGCGACCGATTCGACGGTATCGCCTTTGCGAACTTTATAGTGCGTGGTGGCATGCGCATAGGTGCTGGTGTCAGCCTGCTTGCCAGCGGCGATCGGAATGATCAGGCGCGCTTCGGGCGATAGCGCCTCATAATTCATCCCGGCATTCCGGCCGGCAATTCGCCCATTGTTCGGGCTCGGATTCAAGTCGTTGGCCTCGGCAATGGCTACCGGAGTCGTGTGATAGGTGCGGGCAATTGCGGCCAGCGTTTCGCCGCTCTGCACCTTGTGATAGCGCCACCAGACGCGCTTGTCGGTTGGAATCGAAGCCACTGCAGTTTCAAATTTGTCGGCCGTTCCAGCGGGCAAATGGAGGTCAAACGCACGGTCCTTAGGCGTGGTCAGCCGCAGCAGGCTGGGATTCAAACCGAGCAAATCTTCCGCAGTAGCATCCACGCACTCGGCCGCTAAACGAAGATCGATCGGATAGTTAATCTTGACGGTGTCGTAAGGAACCGGCTTTTCCTTCACCACCGAATCGAGCCCATATTGCGCCGGATTCTTGGCCATGATAGTCACGGCCACGATGATGGGAACGTAGTTACGCGTTTCCTTGGGCAACACGTTGCGCCGATAGAGCTCCCAAAAATCGGCATAGCCCGTGCGCTTCACCGCGCTCTGCACCGTCCCCGGGCCGGAGTTGTAGGCGGCCATTGCCAGATACCAGTCTCCGAATTCGTTATAGAGATCGTGCAAATGATGAGCGGCGGCCCGCGTGGCTTTTTCCGGATCCTGGCGGTCGTCAACCCACCAGCTGCGTTCGAGTCCGTAGCCCTTTGCTCGGCTGCCCATGAACTGCCACATACCGCGAGCGCCCGCCCGAGAAACAGCCAGCGGATGGAAGCCCGATTCCGCCTGCGCCAGATAAATCAGCTCCTGCGGAACGCCTTCCTCCCGCAGAACGCGGCGAATCATGTCTTCATAGCGACCGGAGCGGGCTAGCGCGTGCTCCAGAGTGCCGCGTCCGCGATTCGAGAAATAATTGATATAGCCGGCGACCTGGTCGGTCATCACTAGCGGCAGATCGGAATGCGTCGACCTGATCTCCGCCTCGGCCTTCGCCTTTACGGTTTGGTCAACCGCCGGAGTCAGTTCATTCGCTTCGTCAATCGGAGCCGGCTCCGACTTCTGCTCGGCAAATCCATCGCCCTGTTGTAGGGCGGCAAGCTCAAGCGTGTTGATGCCATCGAGAATGCGGTCAAGCTCGCGTTCCAGGCGGTCATCCGACGTGCTCGACCGGAGATCGTATCCGCTGCCCAGCAACAAGTTAAAAGCCGAGTCGAAATTCTGCTTGGCGGCCTCAAGGTGCCCAGCCTGATAGTTGTCCTGCCCAGCCTGAAATTCCTTTTCGACCCGGGCGATCAAGTCGGCCACGGGATCGACTTGAAGCGCCTCCGGAACCGGCGGCTTCGACTGCGGCTCCGCCGCGACAGATTTCTGTTGGGGTGCATCAGGCGGCTTTCCAGCCGCGACTAGTGTTGGCGCCTCGGCTTGTGATGGAGGCAGGAACGAAGTTTTCTGGGCGCTCTGGCAGCCGAGGGTTGCCCCTAATATCGCCGAAACCGAGATCGCCAAATACCGCTGGGATGAAAACCTCATATTTTCAAAAACTTACTGAAATCCCTCCTGGGCTCAACCTGCCCTTTCGATCAACCTGCTTTTGTCTATTATGAGATGGTACTATCGCAAAATTCGTTGGGTCAACGCCACGGAAGACACCTGTCCCCCGTTACTTTGGAAACGGTTGGGCATGTTACCCCAGGCTAGCGGTCGCTGGCAACGAGTCTTTTGCCACGCCCCATTCATCCAAAAATTATGAAAGCCATACAGATCAGCCGAACAGGTGGGCCGGAAGTGATGGAAGTAGTGGACTTGCCGGTTCCACAGCCGAAACCGAACGAAGCCGTCGTGCAGATCAAGGCGGCCGGCGTCAACTTTATCGACATCTACAACCGCGAAGGCCGCTACAAAGCCCCACTCCCGCTGGTTCTCGGCCAGGAAGCCGCTGGAGTTGTAATCGCTCTCGGCACCGAGGTCAGGGCTGACGAGAACAAGCCCGCTCCCGAGCACCCCAACGCCCCCGCCGTCGGCGATCGCGTGGCTTATACGTCTGTACTCGGCGCCTACGCCGAATATGCCGCCGTGCCCATCGACCGCCTGGTGAAGATTCCGGATGGCGTGGGCGACCGCGATGCTGCGGCCGCCATGCTCCAAGGCATGACCGCCCATTATCTTTCCCACGATACCTATCCGCTAAAGAAAGATGACACCGCTCTGATCCATGCCGCCGCCGGAGGCGTAGGACTGATCCTCGTCCAGATGGCGCACAACATCGGGGCGCGCGTAATCGCCACCGTCTCGACGGAAGAAAAAGCTCAGCTAGCGAAAGGCGCGGGCGCCGACGACGTTATCCTTTATACGCAGTCAGATTTCGAGGCGGACACAAAACGCCTAACCACCGGCAGAGGCGTCGACGTGGTCTACGACTCGGTTGGGAAGACGACCTTCGACAAGGGCCTGAACATTCTTCGCCCACGCGGCATGATGGTACTCTTCGGAGGCTCGAGCGGAGCCGTCGCCCCAATCGATCCCCTGTTGCTGACGCAGAAAGGATCGCTCTTCCTGACTCGCCCTTCACTAACGAATTACATTGCCACTTCACAAGAGTTGCAGACTCGCGCCGCCGCCGTCTTTGGCATGATTCGCGATGGCAAACTCAAGCTACGCATCGAGCATGTCTATCCGCTGGAGGAAGCGCAAAAGGCTCATCGCGACCTCGAAGGACGGAAAACCACAGGGAAATTGCTGCTTCTGCCGTAAGCCCAACCTAGCGCTGGCGGAATTCTGGTGCGCCGTCGCTTTCAGTGCATCCAAATTAGTAGTGTTCAAGTCAGATCGGCCCAAGCGAAGAAGGGATTTGGATTTCCCGGGAGGTGTCTGTGAACGCTCCGTTTTTGAACTGTCTTCCTTTGAATAGCCATCGATTGAACGGCCAACGATTTAGCAGCCAACGATATCGATTCGGCTTGGTGGAGATGGCCTGTCTCGTCGCGGTCGCGCTCGGCAGCTACGCTGTTGCCCAGTCGGCTCCGAACGCGAGTGGCACGCCCGTACACATGATTGTCACCGTCGAACCTCGCAAAGGCTCCGAAGTACCGGTCGTGAACCGTGAGGATGTGGTGGTTTACGAGGGCAAGAACCGCGACTCGGTCACGGAATGGGTCCCGGCTCAAGGCGACCATGCGGGCCTGGAATTCTACGTCCTGATTGATGACGCTTCCAGCTCCGCGGTCGACACACAGCTCAGCGACATCAAGAAGTTCATCGTTGGACTGCCAGCGAACGCCCAAGTCGGCGTCGCTTACATGCAAAACGGGACGGCGCGCATGGAGCAAAAGCTCACCACCGACCACGATCTGGCGGCAAAAGCCCTGCGCCTGCCATTCGGCAACCTGAGTGCAGATGCCAGTCCATACTTCTCTCTAAGCGACATGGCGAAGCACTGGCAGCCAGACGGTAATCGCCACGAAGTCCTCATGATCACTAGCGGGGCCGATCCCTATTATGGAAGCGGCGATGCGGACGATCCTTACCTCTCAGCGGCGATCGAGGATTGTCAGCGCGCCGGAGTTCTCGTCTCTGCAATCTATGCCCCAGGCGCCGGGCATTTCGGGCATAGTCATTGGTCTAACTACTGGGGGCAGATTTACCTTTCGAAGCTAACCGAAGAAACCGGAGGCGAGGGATACTACATCGGTTTCTTTGGCCCGGCACCGGACTTCTCGCCCTATCTAACGGACGCGGCGAATCGCCTGGAGCATCAATACCTGCTAACCTTCCTGGCGCAGCCGCAAAAGAGGTCCGGCGTGCGACCGGTAAAGTTGCGGACCGAGTTGCACAACATCGATCTAGTGTCGGCCAACGCAGTTTACGTTCCGGCGTCGGAATGACGGCGCTATTGTGTTAGAAAACAATCGCTAATACTCAAGAGATGCAGAGCGGCGCGTCCCCCTCTGCGCGCCGCTAAGGCTTGACCTTCCGCGAGTAGTTCCTCAGGTAGGTCGGCATCTCCTGCTGGCAGCGCTCATCGCGAATCGCTGTGCCGACAACCGTCTCCAGCGGAATCACCCCCGCCCACGTAGGAAACGAATAATCCTGCTCATCGTCCACCGCAGGCCCCACTCGCACCTTAGCCGAAAACTCACTAATCGGAAGCCGCAGTACCGACGTAGCCCTCAACTCTTTTTCATTTGGCTGCCGCGAATCGTCCCAGCGCCCAGGAATAATATGTTCGCTAAGCGCGCGCAGCGCCGCCAGCTTTTCCGCCGGATCATCGACCAGCGTAGCCGTACCTAAAATCACCACCGACCGGTAATTCATCGAGTGATTAAACACAGACCGAGCCAGCACCAGCCCATCCAGCAGCGTGACCGTAACGCAGACCGGCACTCCCTGATCAAGATTGCGCAGCATGCGGCTGGCCGCCGACCCGTGAATATAAAGCAAGTCCCCGTCGCGCCCATAAGAAGTAGGAATAACAAAAGGCTGTTCCTCGACCACAAAGCCAACATGGCAAAGAAAAGCCTCATCAAGAATCTGGTAAACAACCTCGCGATCATAGACCGCCCGTTGCGACTCGCGCACAACCCGAGTGCGCAGACTGGGAGCGCTGGAACTGGAATTAAAATTTGTGGACATGGAGCTGATTTCCTAGGCAGGCGCCAAGAGTGTGAAGGAGAAATTCTAGCAGGTCGCAACTAGACGATGACGGTCGCTACAGTAGCCCGCCAGTCTTCACCGCCAACGTGCTCAGCGCCATCTCCAGCTTGACGATCGCCTCGCCAAGCTCCGGATGATTCCCGAGCGTCTTCTGCAGTTCCTTGAGAATCTGATGAGCGCTGGCAACGTGCTCAGCCGCCTGGCTTGAATTTTGTTCGGGCTTCGGTTCGGTCGGTGTGGGCATAGTCATCCATCCCTCGTGACTTTCTATTCTACCTTCAGACTCAATAAGTAGAGAGCAACGAGACGCCGTCTAAAATATCAGCGCCGTTTTTTCCCCGACGCCTTCGCCTCCTCCTCCAGCACCGCAAACTGAATCTTCTTCTCCACCGGATCGATCCGATCCACCAATACCCGCACCCGATCGCCCAGCCCGTAAACCTTGCGTGAACGCTGCCCAATAATCTGGCGCGTGTCTTCGTGATACGTATACCGATCATCGCTAAGCGTATTGAGCGGCACCAGGCCTTCGACGAAAAGATCGGTCAGCTCCACGAAGAATCCAAATTTGGTCACGCTAATGATGAGGCCGTCGAAATCCTCTCCAATCCGCCGCTCCATGAATTTAACTTTCTTCCATTCCATCAATCCGCGCTCCGCTTCATCGGCGCGCCGTTCGGATTGGCTCGACTCGTCGGCAATGTTGTGCAATTCCTCAATCGTGATCGGACCACCCAAAGGTTGGATCGCCTCCTGATGCGCATCCCGATCGCGACGCTTCGACCAGGGAGTAGCGCCGGCGTCCCGCCGCCCCGAATCTAAACGCGGCGATTGTGCATTTTCAGCCGCTGAAACGCCGCCGCCACGCTCCGAGGCTCCGACCGGAATCTCGCCATCCTTATACTCCGCCGACTCCCGCAGCACATCTTTCAAAATGCGGTGCACAATCAGATCGGGATACCGCCGAATCGGCGAAGTGAAATGCGTATAAGTAGTAGCCGCCAAAGCAAAGTGTCCGCGATTTTCTTCCGAGTAGCGCGCCTGCTTCAGCGAGCGGAGCATCAGAAAGCTCAATATCCTTTCTTCCGGCTTGCCCGCAATCTTCTCCGTGAGCTTCTGATACATCCGCGGAGTAATGTGCACTTCCTTCGGCACTTCAATCTCACGCACCCGCTTGCCCGTTCCGCGAGCGTCGCGCCGGTCGGCCTTCAGTTGCATCCGCTGAATCGGCAGCGCGCCCACTCCCAGCGAATATCCGAAAGTGGCGGCGATCACCTCGAAGTCGTAAACCCGCTTGGCGTCCGGCTTTTCGTGGATGCGATAGAGAGAGGCGATGCGCTTATTCTCAAGATAATGCGCGACGCATTCATTCGCCGAGAGCATGAATTCTTCAATCAGCCGGTGCGCGATATTGCGCTCCGAGCGCGTGATGCTCTTCATCACCCCGAATTCGTCAAATTCAATCACCGCTTCGGGCAGATCGAAATCGATCGATCCGCGGCGCTTGCGCTTGCGATTCAAAATCAACGCCAGATCGCGCATACGCTCGAAGTGCTCGACCTGACTGGCGTATTCGCGCCGCGCCTCAGCGTCCCCTTCGATCACCGCATTCACCGCCGTATAAGTCATCCGCGCCGCCGACCGAATCACGCCCTCATTAATCTCATAGCCCACAATTTCGCCCTGATGATCAATTTCCATAGTGCAAGAAAGCACCAGGCGATCCACGTTCGGACGCAAGCTGCAAATATCGGTCGAAAGCTCAAGCGGCAGCATCGGAACGGCCCGATCAGGGAAATAAACGCTAGTGCCGCGCAGCCGCGCCTCCTGATCGAGCGGAGAATGCGGAGTCACATATTGCGCCACATCCGCAATATGCACCTGCAATTCGTAATTGCCGTTCTCAAGCAGCCGGACGTGCACAGCATCATCGAAATCTCGCGCCGTTTCCCCGTCGATCGTAACGATAGGAAGCTCGCGATAATCGCGGCGGCGCCGTAGAGCCTCGCCCGGAATAACATTCTCAATCGCCTGCGCCTCTTCGATCACCTCGGGCGGAAATCGATGCGGCAGGTGGAACTTGCGAATCATGATCTCGACATCAACTCCGAAATCATCTTCCTCGCCAAGAATCTCAATCACGCGTCCGCGCGCATTCTGCGTAGCGCTAGGCCAATCGGTGACCTCCACATCGACGACAACGCCGTCAAGATCCTGCCAGTCGGCATGCACCGCAGCCTCTTCGCCAATTACGCGATGCTGAGCTTTTGCTTTTCCTGCTTTTTCTGATTTTCCTTTCTCCGCGCCCTCCGCGGTTAAAGATTCAGGCTTTTCCATCCCCGGCGGAATCACAATCTCCTGCGTCACTTTTTCATCAATTGGTTTGACGTAGTTGTTGTGCCGCCCATAGTGAAAGATTCCAACCACCGTCGGATGCGCGCGCGAAAGCGACCGTATGATGCGCCCCTCGGCGCGCCCGTCCGTGCGCACAGCGGAAACTTCAACCAGCACGCGGTCGCCGTGCATCGACGATCCAATAGCATGTGGAGGAATGAAAACATCTCCCGCCAGCCGCGCCTTCAAATTTTCGTCAAGCGAAGTCGCTTCAGGAATTACGAAGCCGTAGCCGTCGCGATGCATGGTCAGCCGCCCGACCAGCATGTTGCGTCCCTTGGCCGCCTGCGGAATCGCGTAGAGATCGGAATCAACCGCCAGCAATTCGCCCTTGCCGACCAGCGCGTGCAGGCGATCGGTCAATTCGCGCCGAGCTTCGCCCTTCACGCCAAGCTCGCGTAAAAGCTGTTTATGGCTAGCCGTCTTCTTAGGCTGGCGCGCAATGTGGCGAAGGATGGCGGAATCAGACAGCATCAAGAAGGTCGCAGGTGACGGGTCTTAGGTGTCAGGAAAAACTCAATGCACTTTCTGTCACCTGTCACCTGACACCTGCTTGAAATATTTTTCTTCCAAAATTCCCCGATGATGCAGCTCATGCCCCGCGATAATGTAAGCCAATGCGCGCACCGTCACGTTATTCTTATTAGCCACACCGCGCCGAGTCCATGCGGCCTCATCCAGATTGCGAAACAGAGAAATCGTGGCACGCCGCACAGCGATATAGTCCTCAATCAAATCGGCCACCGCGAGCCCCGCGAACGGCCCGTTGCGGACGTAGTCGTCCTGCTCATAGCCTTCGATCGGAGTCGCGTCTCCCCGCGCAATGCGCAGGGCACGGTAGCTCATGATGCGCTCGGTGTCGTTAATGTGGCCGAGAACCTCTTTCACGCTCCACTTCTCCGGCGCATAGCGCAGATCGCCATCCGCCTCCGCGCGCCCCGAAAGCAGCAGAAGCATTTGCCGGCGCTGGTCTTCGAGGTTCGCCAGCACTTCATCGCCTGTAACCAGCGAAATGTAGCGTTCGTAGTAGGGAGCGTATTCTCCCAGCTGAGGCCGTAGAGACGTCGCGGTCGAAGGCGTATCAGTTGGAGTCATAGAATTCCTCGTTTCCGCGTCAGGGCAGGGCCGCGAGGGGCTGAGCCTGACAGCACCATACTATCGCGATAAAAGAATTACCGCAGGATGGGCAGGGCTTACACAGCCGCCGACCCGGACGAAAGGATAGGACCCGCGGGTCTCCCCCCGGAGTACTACGAAAAGTAATAAGAAAAGCTTGATTTCCACAACAAGAGACGTTTACTGCGGAGTACAATTCAATTTGGCCACCGAAATGCGGCGGTTGTTTAGCGTCCCCTAATAATTACACGACGAAAGGATTTCGACCACAATGTGGAAGCCCACGAATCAACCTGCGACACCTGGCCGCCCGGCTGAGCCGGAACGTCCGACCTCTGCGGCAACGACGACGCCAATCAGTACGCCCACGAGCGAACCCGCTCCCGTGCCCCGTCCGGTTGCGACCACCACTTCGGACCAAGCCACAATCGGCAAGTCGCTGGTGATCAAAGGTGAAGTAACCGGCTCCGAATCTCTCTACATCGATGGCCGGGTCGAGGGTTCGATCAACCTCTCGGGTAATCGCGTGACCATTGGTCGCAATGGAGTGGTCGCAGCGAACATCAATGCTCGCGAAATCGTGGTGCTCGGCAAGGTCCGCGGCAACCTGACGGCGAGCGACCGCGTGGACATCCGCAGTGACGGATCCCTAACCGGCGACGTGGTAGCTGCCCGCATCTCCATCGAAGACGGCGCCTTCTTCAAGGGCGGCATCGACATCCGCAAAGCCGGATCTGCTGGAGCCAAAGCCGACTCGCGCCCGGAAGAAGTCACGAAGAGTGTCTCGAATGCGACGCCGGAACCAGCGATCGCTGCGCGAGCGTAACCGCGCGGGTTCGTCCTTCGCTGTTCGCGTCAACGCAACTGCAGGATACAGACGGGCTCTCGTGGCCCGTTTTCTTTTTTAGCATCAATTCCCAGCAGAGAAATCCGAATAGCAAACAGCGATTCCGCGAGCGGCAAATAGCGAACGACGACCAGCGCTCTCACGGTTCCTTTCCCGTAGCCATCGTCTCCGCAGCCTGACTTCCAGCCACTCCGGCTAAAGTCGTCGCTTTCCTTCCACGCAAATCTCCCGGCAACTCCGAACGCAGCACCCACAATCCCGCTGCTACCGCGGCCGCCCACGTCAACGAGCCCAGCGCGAGCGCGAAAATATCGCCGCGACGGCTGCCATTGAGCGCCACCGTGCGCATCACTTCATAACTCAATCCGCCAGACACCGCGCCCACCAGCGTCGCCTTGCCTAATTCCTTCCACTTCAACCCGCCAAACGAAACCATACCGCGAATGTGCAGCAGGGACGCAATTGCCAGAGCATTAGCAGCGATGCCAAGATCGGACGCAATCGCCAATCCCGTAACCGACAGCTCGCGAAACAGCAGCGAATAAATCGGCAGCGACGCCAGCGTAATCAAACTCGTCGCAATCATCGGAGTCAGCGTGTTGCCCGAAGCATAAAACGCCCTCGCATAAAGCGCCTGGCAAGACCACAAAGCCAGCGACAGCGAAAACCAGAAAAAGTAGACAGCCGTCGCTGTCGAATCGGCAAAAGTAAAATGCCCGCGCCGATATACAAGATCGATCAGCGGAAGCGCAATCGCCATCATCCATCCCGTCATCAGCAGCGAAGCAGCTGTAATCCGATACACCGACGCATTCACCGTGGCGGAAAATTCCTCAAACTTTTTCTCGCTGAACAGTCGCGAAAAGAACGGCAGCGACGCCTGCCCCGTAGCCTGCCCAAGAATCGCAATAGGAACAGCAAAGAGCCGCTTGGCATAATTCAGCCGCGCAATGTCGCCAATCCCGCTCGAGGCAAAATAGCGCAAAATCCAATCGTCGGCCGTGACCAGCGAAACGCCCAGCATCAGCGGGATCGACATCCGCACCCACTCGCGAAAGGCAGGATTCTTGTGATCGAACGATGGCCGATACCCCGTGCCGATCTTCGCCGCTCCAATCGCGTTAATCAGAAACGGCCCGGCGATGCTGCCAGCGAGCGCTCCGAAAGCCAGCGAGGAGATCCCCATCTGCCGTCCGGCAACTACTCCGCCAGCGATGATAAACACGTTGTAGATCAGTGGACCAAGCGCCGGAAACAAAAACAACCGATGCGACAGCAAAACCGCCGAAACCACTCCGCCAACATAAAAGAAGATCTGCGCCGGCAGCAGAATGCGCGTGAGATGAACGCACAATGCCATCTGCTCGGCCGTAAAACCATGGAACATCCAGCCAGCGAATTGCGGCGTGAAGATTTCAGCCAGCACGGTTCCGACGATGAGCACCGAGGTCATCACCGTGATGATGATCGAAAAGGTTTTCTGCGCATCCTGCTCGCGCTTCTCCGCCAGAAACCGCGTATAGATCGAAATGAATGTAATCGAAGCCGTTCCGCCAGCGACGATGTAGTTGAGCCAATCCGGCAAAGTAAATGCCGCGACATA
Source organism: Acidobacteriaceae bacterium (assembly GCA_003132405.1). Taxonomy (GTDB): domain Bacteria; phylum Acidobacteriota; class Terriglobia; order Terriglobales; family Acidobacteriaceae; genus Acidiflorens. Next base: position 28,008 of record PKXQ01000089.1, read on the forward strand.
CGCGTCCGTCTGCTGCCCCGCGCCAAAAGCGTAGGCAATGTAGGCCTCGCGAATGTATCCGATCACGCGCGAGAGCGTGATCGCCGCCATCAGCAGCAGCGTCGCCGACCCCGCCGAGTGCTGGTGCGATGGACGAACGAAGCGAAGCAAGCGCATCCTTTGCAGATTAACGCATCCAGCGGCTGGTGAGACGGTGGATCATAGCAAGAATCGCGAATGACACTGACATCCTACAGAGGGCTCTCGAGGAAGGGCTATGTCGAAGCGATGCCGATTCGTTGATGAGACGAATTATCGTTCGTGGCCGTGGTGGTGATCGATTTCGCAGCCTGACTCCTATGCCCTCGCGCTACAATGTAGCTGCCATGATCGCTCAAGATCTGCTCGACATATTGGTTTGCCCGGTCTGTAAGAAGCCGGTTGCGCTCAGCGCGGCGGGGGACAGTCTGAAGTGTGGCGAGTGCCGCCGCGTTTATCCGATTCAGGATGACATCCCAATCATGCTGGTGGATGCCGCCAAAATTGACGCCGCCTGAAAACCATCCCGCCCGTCGCGTTGGCGGCGCGGTCGCCCGGCGAGAGGCGCGAAAAAACGACAAGTTGTGTTTCCGCCCACTACGGAACGACATTTAGTGTCAATCCTGTGACGCGTACCCGCCTTACTGTATAGGCTCCCTGGCAGTCACAATCCCCGCAACCTTTTGTAAAAACTTGGGTTCTAAGTGGGTGAGGGGACGGACACCCCGTACCTCAGGGTGTACTAAAGTTACGGCACTCGGATTGCATGTATTCAAAGCGGTTGCCGATGAGTCTAACTAAGCGGCAGGAGGTCGACAGGTGAGAATGGCTAGCAAAGAGAGATTTACGGTGACCGAGCTATGCGCCTTGCGAAACGACCTGATTCAGGGCGGAATGGTTGACTCCCGGGAAGCAGCGGAACTGCTGCAGGTTTTTCTGGCCGGCCGTGGCTACGGAGTTTCGCAGACGGCTGCGATCGATGCCGCTGGGCGGGTCGAAATGGCCGGCTGCTCGCTGCCGGTTTTGGAGCGCGAGCTCGAAGGCCTTGCGCTGGTAATGTAAGTTGCACGAGCGATTGAATTCTGGCGCCAGATGAAGTTTCGCGCCCACAATTTTGAAGGGGAACTGATCTAGCTCAACTCAGCAATTGACAGTTTCTTTACGAGCGCTGGACATAACCGTCCGGCGCTTCGTGTTTTGCAGCGCAGGGACATAAAGCACTTCCAAATGCTGATCTCATTTCTTTTCCGGCAGTCTTTTAGCCTGCCGAGTTCGCGAGCAACCGGGCCACGCTGATCGGCCTCCAAGTCCTATGTCTTCCGCAACGGCCTCTCCTTCCGCGACAGTTACGCCAGCCGGCAGGGGCGCAAAGACTCCATGGAGTAAGAGAGTCATCATCCTCGCTGTGGCGGCAGCGGTCATCCTCGTGTCAGCGGCGGCGATCCTGTGGATCAGATTCTGGCCCTTTGGACAAACTTCCGTCGTTCAGGATCTCGAACAGGCCAGCGACAGCCGCGTCCAGGTCCAGTCTTTTCACGCGACATATTTCCCGCATCCCGGCTGCACCCTCAGCGGGCTGACTTTCATCCACGGAGCCGACACCGCGCATCCCCTGATCGCCATTGAAAAGTTGACCGTCGAAGGCTCGTATCTCAGCATGCTCGCGCGCCACGTAAGCCGCATCACCGCCGAAGGCTTGCATATCTTCGTTCCGTCCCAGGCCAGCCAGCCTTTTCACACCCAGCGTTCTACCATTTCTATTGGCGAGATCGTGGCCAATGGCGCAACGCTGGAATTTGCCGGGCACGATCCGGACAAATCGCCTCTGCGCTTCGACATTCATGAAGCAACGCTCCGGGACATCGGCTGGAAGGGCGCGCTTACCTACCGCGTGCGCGTGCACAACCCCGAGCCACCCGGAGAAGTTACGGCCAGCGGGAAGTTCGGCGTCTGGAATCAGGACAATCCGGCGCAGACAGCGGTCTCGGGCAAATATAGGTTTGAGCACGCCGACCTGAGCGTCTTTCACGGCATCGCGGGGATGCTCTCCTCGGTCGGAAAGTTTGACGGCACCCTCGGACACATCGACATCTCTGGCTCGACGGATACTCCCGACTTCAAAGTCACGTTGGGCGGCCATCCGGTGCAGTTAGTCGCCGATTTCAGCGCCTATGTCGACGCCATGCATGGCGACACTTTCCTCAAGCGCGTCGATGCCCACTTTGGCAAGACTCGGGTCGTCGCTTCCGGCAGCGTCGCCGGTACTGCGCAAGGCAAAGGCAAGACTGCGCTGATCGATCTCAGTTCTGACAATGGCCGCATCGAAGACATGGTAGGACTCTTCGTCAAAGCCAGCCGCGCCCCGATGTCAGGGGCAGTCACAATGCACGCAAGGGTAGAAATCCCTCCCGGGGATCGGCCGTTCCTCAAGAAAATAAGCTTGCGCGGCAACTTTGGAATTGGCGGAGGAGAATTCTCTCAGCCCTCCACCCAGCAAGACGTCGATAAGCTCAGCGCTGGTGCGCGAGGAGAGAAAAATGCCCCCGATCCCGAGACCGCGCTAACAGACCTTGCCGGCCAAGTGGTGCTCGCCAATGGCGTGGCAAATTTTGCCGATCTCTCTTTCGGGATTCCAGGGGCACACGCCCGCATGTACGGAACCTATAACCTGATCAACTATAAGATCGACCTGCACGGCCACCTGCGGGTAGAGACGAAAATTTCCAACACTGAAAGCGGAGCCAAGGCGCTTCTCCTGAAAATGATGGACCCAATTTTCAAGAAACGAAAAAAGGGAGAAATTTTGCCCGTGCGTATCTCCGGCGACTACAACCATCCTTCATTTGGGCTGGATCTAGACGACAAGAAAACCCAGCAGCCCGGCGCGCCATCCCACCCAGCCGCCAGCAAGACAGTGCCAACTCAAGGCAGCCAGAGCAATCACCAATAAAAAAGAGTATGTCTGTTTTTCGTGAAACATTAAGGAACACAAATCCCTTCAGCATGGGGGCTTGCCAAATTGGAGTTCAATCTGCTGGAGCGCACAGGCGAAGACCGGTTTCCCTGTATTCGTTTCGAGTTTCGGGGGCCCTGCGTGTAACCGCCTCATTGGCAGCAGCTACGACTTGGTTAAGTCAATGAGCGTTATCGCCTGTGGCTGTTGAAAAACTCTTTTCCGCGAATATTGACAGCGAAATCTGTTCGTAAGTTATTGAATGTTCGTTCGCCATGGACGCTGAAATTCACTGAAATTACTGCTTTGGTTCCTTTTTCAACACCCACGCCTGTTAACAACAGCCCATCTTGATGTCACTGGAAGACGGCCCACATCACCCAATTAAGAGGGATGATGAATGCGGAAATGGCGGCCCATTTCCGTTCCTTTCCCTCGCCAAGCAAGGCGGTAACGATTGCGCCAGTTGCGAAAGTCAGGCTTGAATATAGGCCGAGTCGTAGGGCACTGCGCGATGATGGCTCGGGATAACGGCTTCCAAGAGTGGCCGTCCAAAAAATCACCACTGCAATCGTTGCGAGGGCCAGTGAGAGCCACGACATGCCCGACCTCCACATTGGGCACACTGGTCTGCGTCTCGTTACCTGTCTAAGCCAAATCCACGCAATCAGAATCGGATTCAGGTAGAGCAAGACTATCAACGCAGCTACAAAGGACGGCGTGCATGTGATGGTGATTGTATTCCTCGGTTGTTTACCGGGATAGTTGTTGATAAATCCCGTTAGCACTCATTGACCTTCAAAATGGCGGAACAAAAGCGCAAGCTTGTGCTAACGCCTGTTATCGTCACTGACCTGAGACGGTCACTGTAAAAGTTCAAACTGCGGAGAGCCTTGTGTCATGCAGAGTGGCGCCGTTTGAATTCATCAATCCTGCCCTTGGCCTTGTCTTTCGCGTCGTCTACAGACTGGCTGATCTTCTCACGGCTCTGGGTGGCCTTCTGGGAAGCGGCTTTCTTGTGCGATTCATGGATCTGCTTCGCGACGTCCTTGGCATCGCCCCAGGTTTCCTTCGCCGCACCTTTGGCCTGATTGACCACACCTTTGTTGGCCAGCTTTTGGCTGCCATCGCGTTCTCCGACACCCTGTTCCACTTTCCCCACTGCCTGAGCGATCTTGCCAGCCACCTGCTCCTTATTCATTTTTAAGTTCCTCCTCATCCTCTTACATCCAGATCACGCTCTCTTGCGAGTTTCTGTCGCCATCTTTCTCGCGGTGCGTGGTTTCTTGCGAGCTACCGCGATAGTTTTTCTCTTTTTCTTTTTCTTGGTTGATGCTTTGACTTGAAGTAGCAACAGCCTGGGCTGTTTCGCCTTGCGATGGTGGCCATGCTGCAGCGGCTGGATGCGCGCAGCTTCTTCTTCCGTTCGTAGCTGAATGTCTGTAGTTTTTTGGCGCTCTTCTTCAAGGTATTCCGGAATCGTCTGAGCTGTCATGGCTTGCAGTGTGGCAGAACTATCTCCGTCCAGGCTGTGCAATTTTGGCCACTCCGTAGATAATTACAGGGGCCGCCCCAAAACTGTTCAATTGTGACCATTCGTAAATTCCTCTAGAGGCATAGCATCGCAGTCGGAAGCCTTCACTAGGGGTCGCGAGCTAAGAAGCGACGCCGAAACAAACCATCGCACGGTCGTGTCTGGCTCCGTTCTTCGATGCGCCGATCCTCGGCTGGAGACTCCCCAAATCACGAACGTGTTAAAAGGAGCAATATGAGTCAAGAATCTGAAAAGAATCCACAGCAACCGAAACAGCAGCCGGGCCAGCAGGACCCAACTGGATCGGCGAATGCCACCCCGAACACGAACACTAACCCTCCCCACGGAAATCAGAGTCAGGTCAATCGTCCACAAGAGGTCTCCAAGAAGAATCCATCGCAGGACTCCGATCCTCAGCACAAAGGTCAACAAAAACCGGAAGATGAGAAGCGGCGTGCTTCCTGAGCAACTTCTAGAGAAAAGCAGCGTAAGGATGGAGCGCCCCGGCTTCAAGCCGGGGCGTTCCTGAGTTGGCATAAAATCCCGTTTACGCTCATTGACCTCGCCAGAGGGGTTTTGAGTGTAATCGC
>PKXQ01000040.1 GCA_003132405.1 Acidobacteriaceae bacterium
CACCACAGATATTCGGATCGACACCATGATGATAGGGCAGAACCAGTAGGAGTCGCTTTTAACGACCGTCCGAGAGGTTTTGGGGATTTGGGTTTCCTTGCGCGATGGCGCTGATTGCCGGCAAGCTACGGGCAAACTTTCCATAATCCGGTTAGGTAAGGTTTGCCGACAAACCACCCATTGACGATTTGATTCCGGCGCTGTAAGGGTTTTTTTCACACAGAATTAACCCCTCCGTAATATTCGGTGGCTAATATTTTTACTCTCATGGAGGCTTCACAATGAAGGCGAATAGGCTGGTACTGGCCTGCTTTGCGTTGACGCTAGTGTTGACATCAAGGTACGGAGCAGCTCAGACGAAATCTGTGGGTTCTGGGAACATCCAGCACGTACTGTTGTTGAGCATTGACGGCATGCACGCGGTAGATTTCTATAACTGCTCGCACGGCATTGCCGGCGCGAACGACGGGAAGCCGTATTGCCCGAACATGGCCGCGCTGAGTCAGACCGCGATCAATTATGTGAACACCGAGTCGTCGAAGCCTTCGGACTCTTTTCCCGGCATGGCGGCTCTGGCTTCCGGCGGCACACCCAAGACGACTGGCCTTTACTATGACGTTGCCTATGACCGGTCGCTCGATGCCCCCACAATAACGACGGGCACGGGCTTGGCTGGTGGTCCGTGCACACCAGGCGCGGCGCCTACAGGAACGACAACCGATAACGATCAGGGAGTTGACCTTGACGATACCAAGCTGAATGGCGGCGCACCGGGTGCCGGGCTAACAGAGGGCGGCATCGCATCGATCGACCCGAAGAAACTGGTGCGCGACCCGGCGGCCGGCTGTGCGGGGGTGTATCCGTGGAATTTCATAAGGACAAACACGCTCTTTGGTGTGATCCATGCGGCGGGCGGATACACGGCCTGGATTGACAAGCATCCGTCGTACTCGTTTGTGGGTGGCCCCGGCGGCACTGGCCTGGATGACTATTATTCACCGGAGGTCAATTCGAACGTGGTGCCCCTGCCCGGAGTAAAGACCCTGGACGGCGTTCCGTGCGAGCCGATCCGCGACAAGGTTGGCGTATCCGCGTGGAACAGCAGCTTCGCCAACATTCAGTGCTATGACGCCATAAAAGTGTATGGGTTGCTGAATCAGATTGCGGGCAAGACGCACTCGGGCGCGCCAGCGATGGTACCGTCCGTCTTCGGCATGAACTTCCAATCCGTTTATGTGGGAGAGTCGGTGAACGAAGCGGGCGTGGCGTCGGGCGGCTACAAGAACGCGGCGGGCCTGCCGAGCCAGGAGTTGCTGACGGAGATCGAATATGTGGATACCGCGATCGGCGACATCGTCAGCGCGCTCCAGGCAGCGAGCATCTATAACAACACGCTGCTCATCGTCACTGCGAAGCATGGCGACTCGCCCATCGATCCAACTCGCTACGTGGCCGACGGAACCAATACGCCAGCGACGATACTGGCCACGAACAACATGATTCCCTACTCGGAGTCACCGCTCAACCTGACAGGCATTGGCGCTACTGAAGATGATGTCTCTGTGCTCTGGCTGAAGAAGGGCGCAAGCGTGCCCAAGGCCGTGAAAATACTCGAAGAGAACGCGACCGCCATCGGCTTGGGGGAGATTTACTACGGACCGTCGCTATGGCTGAATTACAGCGTAGGCGGTTGGGAACCGGGCGACGACCCGCGGACTCCAGACATTATCGTGACTCCGAACGTGGGCGTGACCTACTCCAACAGCACGTCGATGATTGGAGATCACGGCGGCTTCGCGCACGACGATACCAACGTCATTCTGCTGGTCGCGAATCCTAGCTTTACAGCACAGACGGTCGCATCGTTAGTGGCAACGAGGCAGATCGCACCGACGATTGTGCAGGCGCTGGGGCTGGATCCGACGGCACTGCAGGCGGTACAAGCGGAGAGCACGCAGGTGCTTCCCGAGGTTGCAGGCCAGTTAGAGAAGTAGTCATTGGCTGCACCGCCCAGGCCGCGCAGACGATTCCTGATCCTTGGAAGACGCTGAAGTATCGTCCGCGCGGCCTACATTGTGTTAATTCATTTTCTTTTCATCTCTGCGTAATCTTCGCATAACTGGGGACGCCTACACTTCCTCTCTGTGTTGACATCACTCCACTTCGTTTCCAATTCCATTCGTCCGAGAGGAGAAAGTATGAATTTCAGGAATGGTTTCTTCGCGTCTATCGTGGTGTTTGCCTTGATGTCTGCTCTACCTCTGGCAGCCGGTGCAGGCTCCCAGCAAAGCAGCGGAAGCAAACGGAATCACAAAAGCCTGGCGGGGATTCAGCACGTGTTGCTGCTCAGCATTGACGGGATGCATGCCGTCGACTTCATCAACTGCGTTAACGGGATCAGCGGGGCCAATGGCGGGCTGCCTTTCTGCCCCAATATGGCTGGGCTCAAACCCAATGGGATTGACTACCTCTTTGCCTATACTTCGGAACCGTCCGACTCGTTCCCTGGGCTCATGGCCCTGATGACAGGCGGGTCTCCGCGAAGCGTGGGGGCATTTTACGATGATGCGTATGACCGTTCGCTTGCCCCGCCCGAAAAAACGACCGGCGACGGGTTGGCAGCTGGACCCTGCGTACCCTATGGAGCGCCCTCGGGAACTACCACCGAGTATGACGAGGGCATCGACATCAACCAGACGAAGCTGAATGGCGGCGCGCCCGCGGGAATAGATGGCGGAATTCAATCGATTGATCCGAAACGACTGGAGCGCGACCCAGCCCAAGGCTGTGCCCCGGTTTATCCGTGGAACTTCGTTCGGACCAATACGATTTTCGGCGTAGTGCACGCCGCGGGCGGATACACGGCTTGGTCAGATAAGCACCCGTCATACTCGTCGGTTTCGGGTCCTGGCAACGGCACCAACATTGACGACTATTACTCGCCGGAGATCAATTCGATCCCTGTGAACCTGCCCGGTGTGAAGGCCGGCCTTCTCAATTGCAGTCCGCTGCCTGATCAAACCGCCAAAACGTCATCGAATACCTGGACTGACAGCTTCCAGAATATTCAGTGCTACGACACCTTGAAGGTCAACGCCATCCTGAATGAAATCAATGGCAAAACGCACAATGGCTCAGGAACAGCTCCGGTGCCAGCGGTGTTCGGGATGAATTTTCAGACAGTGAGCGTAGGGCAAAAGCTGATCGAGAAGACACTCACTCCGACCGTCACCGGCGGCTATCTCGACGCGCAGGGAACGCCGACTCAGTCGCTGCTGAATGCGATTGAGTTCGTCGACCTTTCCGTCGGAAACATGATTGAGGCTCTGAAAACTAACGGTTTATTGAGCTCCACGCTGATCGTGATCACGGCGAAGCACGGCCAGAGCCCGATCGACTCCTCTCGCTACCTTGGCATATCGAACTCGCCGGGCGACCCGATCACGACGTCTCCAGCCACTATTGCGGCCAACGCAGGCTGCCTACCCTACTCCGAATCGCCGTTAAACCCCACCGGCCTCGGGCCGACCGAAGACGACGTCTCTCTCGTTTGGCTGAGCACCAACTGCACTACGGAAAGCGTGGTGGAGATGCTGGAGACGCAATCGCCGTCGACCAATAATATCGCCGGCATCGGCGAGATTTTCTGGGGAGCGGGGATGACGCAGCTTTACAACGCGCCCGGGCTGCCGCCAACTGGCGATCCGCGCACGCCAGATATCCTGGTTACTCCGCATATCGGCGTCACGTATTCCGGTAGCACCAAGAAGCTGGCGGAGCACGGCGGTTTCGCCCATGACGACACGAACGTCATGATGTTGGTGTCGAATCCCAGTATCTCGGGAAGCACTGTAACCATACCGGTCACAACCATGCAGGTAGCTCCAACCATTCTCCAGGCGCTGGGACTTAATCCTTCTGCTTTGCAGTCGGTGCAACAGGAGGGCACGCAGACACTTCCGCAGCTGTTTTAGTGCGAGAGGTGCTGGCTGTTGCTGACACCCAGGCGTTGGAATCAATGAGAGCGCGGCATCCACGCCGCGCTCTTATTGCGATGGCTGGGTCGCTTCCAGGAAACTGAGTTGCTTTCGTTAGCTGGATCTTTGGTCCCGCGCCAACAAGCCGCTCAACAGACGACTATATGCGATCTGGGCGGTTGACGGACAACCCTTCCATAATCCGGTAAGGGAAGGGTTGCCGACAATCCACTCGGAAGAATTTTTGCCCCACTTCTACAACCCATAGGAGCGAATGCCAATGCGGTTCGGCCGCACGGATCAAAACTTACATACCACAATCTGCTCGGCAGCCGGAGGACTTATGACTTGCTTTGACCATTCAATTTAATGCCCATGCCCAACTTGCTCGCGATGAGCCAGGAAATTCTGCTGGCACTGGATTGCCGCTTGCCGCATTTCCCCGAATTGCGTACGCTAACGAATGGGATCGAACAGCGGGTCTTTCTCCATTGCAGGATAGGAACAGTAGTTCCCTTGGATGGCCTTACGTAACTGCAGGAGCACCGCGCCGGGCTGTCCGCAAAGGCTCAGCCGCTGGTCACGCCGGGAAAGCTGCGCTCCACCAGCCGAGTCACGTGTAGGTCCTGATCGAGAAAATCACGTTCTCAAATTGTGTTAGTCTATATCAGATATTAGTAACTAACGTCAACGTGGGTAGTGCAAACGAAATTACAAAAAGATGCCCGCTCCCACGCCAACCGGAGCCACAACCGCCCCTGCTCAGACCACCGCTGACTCTACCGCGCATTCATTGCGGTACGCGTGGTACGTCGTCGGAGTCCTAACACTTCTGTACGCATTCTCGTTCATCGACCGCCAGATCTTCAGTCTGTTGGTCGGCCCGCTTCGTCGCGACTTACACATCGGCGACGCTAAGATGAGTTTGCTGATCGGATTCAGCTTCGCACTGTTTTATACATTCTTCGGAATCCCTCTCGGCAGGCTGGCCGACATTTACAGCCGCAGGCTGATCATCGCGACCGGCCTGGTACTGTGGAGCGGGTTCACAGCCAGTTGCGGACTGGCGCAAACGTTCGAAACAATGCTTTTGCTGCGCATGGGCGTCGGCGTTGGAGAAGCAGCGCTTTCCCCGGCTGCCTATTCGCTGATCACCGATTATTTTCCTCGCGAGCAGCTCGCTACGGCCCTTAGCGTCTACTCGATGGGCATCTACATCGGTTCCGGCCTGGCCTACCTGCTCGGTGGACTAGTCGTGGCGTATGCTTCGACCCAGGCCATGTGGATCATTCCGCTGCTGGGAGCCGTCCATCCCTGGCAGATCATCTTTCTTTCGATCGGCCTTCCGGGCATTGCTGTGGTACGGCGTGCGCCAGAAGGAAAGGTATCCAGCGGCTCGCCGTAAGGTAGACGGTGGCGGCAGAAAATGCGAATGAAAAAATGACAGAAAAGGCCGAGCAACGCCGTTGGAAGCCCGCCTTGGAAGGAGCGCGAGCCCAGCACGCCGGCGGCGATCTCTTGCAGCAACCGCATCGGCGGGCGTCCGAAATACCGGTAGACGACGAGCGCCGCGCTAATGTCCAGCGTGCCGCACGTGAATCCGGCCCACAGGATTGCGAGCAGCGGGTTGGAATTCTGCAGTGAGGACAACGCAGACGTTGGATTCATGATCTTCTCGATGCCGACAAATCTGGAGCCAAGAAAATACTGAACTGAATTGGGTCAGACAAGCAATCTCAGTCCCGGCCAATCTTAACCCGAAAAACGCGACGTCTTGTCTACAGGCACAATCTACTCGGGTAGACCATAACCGCGATCGTGTGCCTGATTCGAGACCGCATATAGCTTGAGGTCGCTCCAACTCCATCGACTGGAAATGGGTGGCCTCCCGCAGGCACAATACAGCGTCCATTCATCTGCGAATCCTTCAGCCAGCGGCATCAAGTACGACCCATTGCGGTACGGGCTGAAGCCAGGCAAATATCGAGTCCAGCATTTTGGACACTCAACGCAATGGCGAACACGGGAAGCCATGGCATGTGTCGGTGAGCTCCTTCGAGGGCTCTTTCCACCAGCTCTTGCCGTAAACATTCTGGGCCACGCAATATTCGCGTGACCCATGTTGTCTCGCACAATCTCCAGCCTTGCGCCTTCGCGCAGTTTATGGCTGGAATGCATGCGGAAGCTTCGAAAATACCCTTTATCGCTCGATTGGCCCGACTCCCAATGTATGCAGAATCTGCTTGCCAACATTCGCGGGCAAAGTGATTTTCGGTTGCGTACGTGCCACGTCTGCAACCGACTTACCTACGCTTGCGTTTACAGGGGTTGCCAGAAAGGCGTGGATCTTGCCCGCATTCGGCCCGCTGAGTACGTTTGCCATGCCCGAGATTTGTCCGTGCTCGTTGATCGAGTTAGCCATGGTTGCGTAGAGGTTGGAACCTGCAGGAAACAGCGTGTTAAGGTCAGTCATCACGCCGTCCTGCCAGATGAAGGCATGGGACCAGTCGCCGTTCTCAAGCTGAGTGCTTCCCACGATTTGGCCCTGGTTGTTAATGCCTTCAGCGAAGGAGTAGAAATCTCCCGGCAGAGTGTTGAGGCTTGTGATTGTGTAGTTCGGCGGGTTCTGCCAAAGAGCGCCATAGGCGGCTGTGCTGTCAGCGCTAGCGACTTGCCCAACAATTTGGCCCTGGTCGTTAATGCCGACGGCCAAGGCGCCCTCAACTCCGAGGTTAGGGAGCGAGTTGGCGGTGCCGTTTTCCCACAATACGGCGTGATTCGCTGCGGTGCAGGTTCCCGAGTAGCCTACGGCTTGCCCTTGATTGTTGATGCCGAATGCGACCCCGTCTGGATCGCTACCCACCGTAGGAAGAGCTTGTTGAACTTTGCCATTCTTCCATATTACCGCCGATGTAGTCTGGTAAGGTGGGCATCCGGAGTCAGTGACAGTCGTTTGCGCAAATCCTGCGATTTGTCCGCCGTTATTGATAGCGCTGGCCTGCCCGTTATTTCCACCGACCGTCGGGAGAGCGCTCATGTGGCCGTTTTTCCAAAAAAACGGACGACAAGTAAGGTGTGTGCCGAAGGCGCAAACGTCCTCACCGTCCGGGTCCGGGACATCCGTTTCGGCAAGACCCACTGCCTCCCCTTGCTCGTTGATCCCGCCATAGTTGGTCCAACTGTTCTTTCCTCCGAGCGTGCCGAGGTCGATCTTGAGTCCTTCGATGTTTACCCCCGCCCGCCCTTTTACAAGGGGCCCGACTTGTAATGGGTCAATTTCGGTCCCATACATGATCTCCGTCCACCCGCGATCATTGACGGCCATGGCACAACCTAAATTCCCACCGTTCAGATCGCCCAAATCGGTAACTGTGTAGCTCACTTGAGCGACCGCATCGCTGAAGCAAGCCAGAACAATCATCATAACCCCCAGTATCCAGAAATACCGCAACTGTCTAAGCGTGTTCATACGTCTTTTCCTCCGGTAAAGTCGTGGTGCCGGGATGACTGGCGATTTACGTCAGGTACCACTCGGCGCTCGGACAGTCAGTGTGCAATTGAGAGCAGAATTGGCTCACAGATTCACAAATTCCTGCCTAGTGACAACTGAGGGAGCATGTGGGGTTCCACGTTCAGAACGATTACGCGACACAACAGGCACAACGTTTCAGAGTTCGAAAACGAGTGGCGGACTAACAACCTCTTGGGATGATTCCAAAACGGCTAGAGCGATTGTTTCTCCAATTTTTCATACACACACTGGCGAGAGGTTATGAAATTCGAGAACGTCAGCAGCCAAAAGTCAGGCGCTCAATTGGGATTGACTTTTAGAGGATTTAACATACATACTGGTTGGTATGTTGGCCACACGCAAGAATCCGAAACGTAGAGCGACTAGGCTGCGCGATTCTGAGCGTACGCGGGAGCGCTTGCTGCAGGCGGCATCCCGCGAGATCTACAGATCGGGTTTCCAGAGTGCCAGCCTGGACACCATTCTGGCCGTAGCTGGGGTTACCAAGGGCGCACTGTACTACCACTTCGACAGCAAGGAAGCCTTGGGACACGCCGTCGTCGATGAGGTCATCGCCCCCGACGTCCGCGGCAAGTGGGTGCGCCCTCTACAGAGCGGCAAGGACGACCCTATCGACGCTTTGATCGGCGCTGTTCAAGGTATACCCGTTCGGCCCGCGGATGTACGGGGCGGCTGCCAGCTGAACAATCTGGCGCAGGAAATGTCTCCTCTTGACGCGGGATTCCGGAAGCGGCTGGCGATAATCTTCGATGCCTGGCGGGAGGCCGTTGCCTTCGTTTTGCGAGAGGGCCAGACCCACGGAAGCGTTCGCCGCGACGTGGAACCCGCTGACGCCGCTGGCTTACTGATCGCGATGGTCGAAGGCTATGCCTCGCTGGCAAAGAATGCTCAGGATCCGAAAGTGATGAAAGCGGGGATCAGAAACATCGTGGGCTGGCTGCGGTCCCTGCGCGCGCCGGGCAACCGCAAGCGAGGTTGATCACATCGGTGTCTCAAGGAGCAGTTTGGCACTGTTACATACCAACCGGTTCGTATGCTAGGACAGTCAGCATCGCGATCGGGCGAAGCGCTTCAAACTACATCATGAAAAGGAGAACGAATAATGACAAAGATCGCAGTGTCGCGCAGGAATCTGCTCGCAACGGGAGCCTGCGCGCTGGTTGGTGCCGTGAGCCTGCCGGGACCGGCAAGTGCCAGCGCATTGGGAGGGCAGAACTTAACGAACGAGGAGGTAGCCCGGAAGTGGTACGCAGCCTGGGAGAAGAAAGACTGGGGCCCAGTGGATAGCCTGCTCGCCGATAACTTCACCTTTACAAGCGCGGCCGGCGACGACCACATCAGCAAGAGCACTTTCAAAACGCGATGCTGGGAAACACAAATCGATTTCATTGGACATTTTGACCTGGAGCGAATCACCACTGGCGCGGACGACGCGTTTGTGAAGTATCTTTGCCACACCAAGGACGGTAAATCGTTCCGGAACGTGGAGTATCTCCGAATCAAGAACGGAAAGTTGCAATCCATTGAGTGTTATTTCGGCGCGCAATCCAGCTTCCCGTCAGCAGTGAGCACTGGGCAGAAGTAACCTACGGGCCTCACTTCGGGTACCAGGAAGTCGAAACGAGAGAGCAAGGGGTTCCATCATGAGCGCCCGCGAAATTCAGGATCAGAAGACCATTGCACGTGAGATGTTTGTTCAACAAGCTGCTCACGCTAATGCGGACGTTTCAGCTAGCTTACTGCGGGGCGCCACGATCTGCTCAACCAAGAGTAGACGGGACTACACTCTTGAATTGACCGCGGACGAGTTCTGCGCAGCTCCAGATACATCCTTGCGTCCGGTAATCGGAGCTGATGCCGCAAACCTCATGCGAGTCTTGCGGCAGCTGGAGGTTATAGCAAAACGACAGGCGCCGCGAATCGCTTTCAAGGCAAAGGGTAGAATCCTGCTCTTGGATTTAGCCGACATCCTGGCCGTGGAAGCCGAAGGTAATTACGTTTCGTTGCGACACCGACCTAATCCCTATCTGGTGCACGAGTCCCTCACGTCCCTGGCGGAGAAGCTCAAACCCTACGGTTTTATTCGCATCCACCGCTCGGTCGTCGTGAATATTTCGGCCGTGGAGGAGATCCAACCCTTACCGACGGGGGAGTACAGGCTGCGTGTAAAAGGTGGGAAGGAATACTTGGTAACGCGTACATACAAACACAACCTCAGAGATCTGGCTCAACTGTGGGTAGGCTCAGAGCGCCTTTGCGGTTAACAGGCAGCCAGAGGTATTACCTCGTTATTCCATCGTAGCCCTCCCGATCGTCCGTTAGGAAAAGTCAGTCCCTAAACCGCGCGACAGAATAAAAGCGTAGGCAGTAAATCTTGCTGGGGCGGCTGCTGGGCGGTTGTTCCAAAGCCTGCGCTGAGTGGTCGGAACGGTCGAAACCACTCGACCGCTTGTTGCAACACCAGGCGGACCTGTTCTGAGCAAACCTCGTACGGTGCTAAAACTCGTACCCCATGCATCACCTCAACGCTGTTGCCGATGTTTTCGAAACTAGCTGCGGAAGCCCTCAAGCTACTTCTAGATAACGGGCAAGCCGGAAGTTGCATCCAAGGACCGACTCTCGACGACGCTGGCCAGAAGTCGGCTTCTGGGACATCTGGCTGTGCTAGGAACGAGAAACGCCTCATGAACTGTAACCCAGCCCGTTCGCTGAGGCACACTTCTCGCACACTGCCTAGGCCGCAAGCGAGGGTTTATGAATCAATTGGGGGCAAAGAGGTGTGATCGGCCGTCAGGCGCAAGCCGGTTTACCTTCTTGGCCAATTTATTTCGACGACTTCCGCTCCCGG
>PKXQ01000060.1 GCA_003132405.1 Acidobacteriaceae bacterium
GGTCGTCCCTACCGCGACAATTGTACCCAAGGGCGGCGATGGCCAGAAGTCGGCTTGTGGGAGATGTCACCAGATCGGTACTGGGAAACGCGCAAGCATCCAGGATTTTGTCTCCAGCCTAGCCGACTTGCGGGGAGTAATCTCCCACAAGCCCGTTTCTGGACCGCGTGTGGTTTTGGCAACAATCCACTTTGCTACTCAACGAAGGACAAGGACGAGAGGGTTTTGCACCTCCATATCCGTAGTGCTGGTCTCCACCAAATCGCTAAAGATTCTGATAGCGGCGCTCTCGTCCTCAGTGGCCTACTGAATTCACCCGATCTTCGGGAATTCTAGTGGGAGACAAAATCATGGTCGAAAAAACTTGTGCAGCGTGCGACTGCAAGTTGGATGAGGGTTCCATCAAGGTCAAAATCGGTGGCAAAACGGTCGAAGTGTGCTGCGACGAGTGCGCCCAGAAGCTGAAGGAAGCCAGTTCTTCGTCAAAACGGGGCTGAGCTATGAGCGTGAACCATGCGAGCGTTCATCGCCTGCGTCGTCGACTGCCCCAGCGCGTTGCAACTCAAAGGACAAACGCTCTAATCGCGAGGTCTTGCCTACCCTTCGGAGTGCCAAAAAAAAGCGTACGGAAAGGAAAACACAATGACTTTGAAACAGGAATCAGGTGCCGCTGCGGTGGCGGCAAACAAACGATCCCCGGTCAGGCGCAGCGTCCAAACCCCGTCAGGCCGCATCAGTTATATCGAGCAGGGGTCTGGACCGGTTGCGCTATTCGTACACGGCGTTCTGCTGAACAGCCATCTATGGCGTCACCAGTTGGCGGACTTATCGGATATCCGGCGTTCCATTGCCGTGGACCTGCTGGCGCACGGCGACACCGAAATCGCACCGGAGCAGGACGTTTCGGTAACGGCGAATGCAAAGATGCTCAAGGAATTTCTCGGTGCCTTGAAGATCGATCAGGTAGATCTCGTAGGCAATGACAGCGGTGGCGGGATCTCGCAGATCTTTGCGGCGCTGTATCCGGAACGCGTGCGGAGCTTCACACTCACCAACTGCGACACGCACGACAACTGGCCTCCTGAGGCGTTTAAGCCATTTCTTGCGATGGCGGCGGCTGGTGGTTTACGCGGAACGCTCGATGCTATGTTAGCGGACAAAAGCGTCTATCGTTCACCAAGAGCTTTGGGACCAGCGTACCAACATCCAGAACAACTAAGTGACGACAGCATCGAAACTTACCTGCGGCCGTTCGTTTAAAAGCCCGCAGCGCACGCATGACCTCGAACGCTTCCTCGCCGCTTTCGACAATAGTCACACTCTCATCATTGAACCGCAGTTAAAAACGTTGAAGGCGCCAACCTTGATCGTCTGGGGCACGGACGATGTGTATTTTCCGGTGAAGTGGTCTCACTGGCTGGCCGAAAACATCCCGGGTACCCGACGCCGCGTTGAATTCAAAGATGCCAGAATCTTTTTCCCCGAAGAGCGTTGGCAGGAATTCGACAAGGAGCTGCGCGAGCACTGGCTGCTAGTGGAAGAACAAGGCTCGCAAAAGGAGCTGGCGACGGCGCATTGATTGCTTCCGCGGAACAATCTATAACGAATGGCACACGCCGCCGCGGATGGATTCCGCGGTCCCGCGTCGAGATCGGAGAGACAACCAATGCAACGAAAAGCGTTTCTGCACAGCACCCCTCGTGACAACGGGAGGGCGCTTCTGGCGCGAAGCATCGTCTTCGCAAAATCCGCATCCGCTAGCGCAAGAGGCCGCAATGCTCTGGAATGTGAAACCCGCTAGCACTTCGGCAACTCCCCAAGCGCATCAACAAGGACACAAAAGATGACAGCAAATCCAACCGTAACCGTCTTCGGCGCATACGGACACACGGGGCGCTTCGTGGTTGCAGAGTTGCGCAAGCGCGGGTGGACGCCCATCCTCTCAGGTCGCGATCCAGCCAAGCTCAACGCCATCGCAACCTTCCCTGGTGAACTGATCCGACCTGCGACCGTCGAGGACCCAGCATCTCTCGATCGTGCGCTGGCTGGCTCTGGGGCTGTCATCAATTGCGCCGGACCCTTTGCCGTCACCGCCACGCCCGTGATCGAAGCGGCATTGCGCGCCCGAATCCCCTACCTCGACGTTGCCGCCGAAGTAGAGGTCGCTGCAATTTCGTTCGAACAATTCGGCAATCGCGCCCGCGGAGCCGGAATCGCTCTCCTTCCCGCGGTAGCCTTTTATGGCGGACTAGGAGATTTGCTGGTAACCGCAGCAATGGCGGACTGGCCGGAAGCCGATGAAATCTCGCTAGCCTACGCGCTCAGCAGCTGGAAACCAACCGCCGGAACTCGCGCCACCATCCAAACCTCAAAGCAACGCAGAGCCGGGCAGCGGCTCGTCTATTCCAATCACCGAATGGAGTTCCGCACCGGCAGCGCTCCCACCGTAGAATGGAAATTCTCCGCACCCGTCGGCACTCAAACGGTCGTCGCAGAATTCACGACAGCGGATAGCGTCACAATTCCACATCACCTGAAGACGGCCGAACTACGCACCTACATGACCCTGGCCCCACTCAAGGACCTATCTGATCCCGACCTCTCAGCTCCGGCGGCAGTCGACGAAAGCGGCAGATCTTCTCAGACATTCCTCGTCGAGGCAGTCGCACGCCTAGGCAATGCAGAACGCCGCGCAATCGCACGAGGCCAGGACATTTACGCCATCACAGCGCCAATCGTCGTGGAAGCCACGCAACGAGTCATCAACCTGCGGAGTAAGGAGTCTGGCGTCTTCGCTGCTGGGGAAATCTTTGACGCGAGGGATTTCTTGAAAGCGCTTTGTCCTGCACATCTCTCGGTCGAGATGCAGTGATGCCACTCGATCCGTGATGCGGTCCGTGGCCCGTCGGACCATAAGCCACTGTCAAAACGGCGTGATACCCTTGAATCTGGCTTCTCGCTTCTATCATCGAAGGAAAACCTCTCACCCGCGTCGGTAGACAGTATGGGATTAAGTAACGAAACGAAACCAGTTCCCGAGTTTGTTGTTGACTCGTTGCTAAGGTCTCCAGTCGTCACCATTCGGCACACATACTGCAGGGGTACCTGCCGCCATCAGAGCGCCGAAGAGTGCACGACTACCACTCAATTGGTGTTTCCGTACCGCGGTGTATACGTGCGGCACGTTGGAGTTGACCAAGCTGTAGCCGAAGCAAACCAAGTCCTGTTTTTCAATGCTTTTGAAGGCTACCGCATCAGTCATCCCGTGCCCGGTGGTGACGCCAGTTTGACGTTGGTTATCGGCGAAGCGATGCTGCGTGAGTTAGCCCCGACTACCCTGATGCGCGATGGCGCCAAGCTTTTGTTTCGGCAGTCGCGCCTGTGGATTGACGCACGGACACAAGCGCTGGTGGCACTGTTACGACACAGTCTGCGCCAGAAGATCGTGGAGCATCTGGAAGCAGAGAGCTTATCGTTGACTCTCGTACAAAGGGCCCTGGGCCCGCGCACCACTCATACTCCGGGAGCTACTTTCGGACGGCAGCGGTTGGTGGACCGAGTGAAGCTTGTGTTGGCGAGCGATCCGGCGCGACGTTGGACGTAGGACGAAATTGCTGCTGAGGTGCGCGGTTCTCCCGTCTATCTCACGCGAGGGCGTCTTAGCTCCGGGCTTCGATGCCCGGCTGATGCGATCCTTTCCCGTGAGCGCTCGCGTCAACAGTGTGGTGAATGACGACCCAGAATGTTCTCGACCTGTGGAAACTATGCCCGCTCAGAATCGGCTATTCTCATAGCACGATGACCAACGACGAGCGCATGCAGCGAGAGTCCAGCCTGATCGCGACCATCCGAACGAAGCTTCCAGAATTCGCGAAAGCCTGCACGGATGACGCGGAACCAGTGTTGCTACACCAAGACGCTTTCGCCGCCGACTACCAAGAGGACGAATACGTACTCCTTGGGCGCGGGAAGCCTTTCGTTTGATACGCTCTTCTAACTGACAATTGATCTCAGACCAAATATTCGAATGTCTGTTTTTGCACGTACGGTCACCTCAGGATTCACCCAACATGACCTGGCTCGAATACCACGAGTTGACGAAGCACAGTGCCGAATCGGTGCGGCGAAATCGCCACTATCT
>PKXQ01000139.1 GCA_003132405.1 Acidobacteriaceae bacterium
CTACCCCGCAGCAGGACGGCGATTATCGCTTTTTTGCGACGCGTAGCGGCCATCGTGAGCTTCACCGTGCCGCTCTGGATATAGAAAACTGCATCGGCTTTGTCCCCTTGCGAAAAAATGATCTCGTTGTCCCGGTAGGTCCGCACAGTCATCGCAGAACGGAACTTCTTGCGGGAGATTGTGGAACTGAAACCGGGAGTTTCTTTAATCGCCATCTGTCTCTTCAGGACAATCAATCCAACTGGGGGTGCCGTCTTCCGTGTAGAAAATAAATCATATGGCTCGGGAATCTGGCGCGGATGGTCAATAAAGCTCATACACAATTGCACACAGTATCTACGTGGTAAATCTCGGACGAACTGCTCTGATTGGCTAGACGGGTGATGGACGCAAACGTGTGGTGGCAGTACTGTACGTATATAAATGTACGATAATTGGCTGCAAGTGCAGGCAGAGAAAAGGGTTAGGGGGCTTTGGAGGGTTGCGCCTGCGAGGAAAGCGGAGCCTGGATTCCACGATTCGAGGCATACACCTTTTTAGTCGGAGGTTTGCATTGGCCGCGCTCCTAGTGGTAATACGGTACTCGGAACCGGGGGCGACCGCGACGCGGTGACGTTTGTCGCGGTGGGTCGCAACAATCGCAGGCCGTGATATTGGGGGCACGTCGGTTCCACTTCCGTCAAATGGCAGAATCAAACTGGAAATCGGAAGATACGCGGCTGGCTACTCAGATCCGTACCAACGCCCGAGTGACTTTGGGAGTGACACTGGCCGCCGTTCTTCTGGGCTGGGCTGCGTTATCCGCAGTTCAGGGAGGTGTTCGTCAGATGGAGGGGCCAGAACATAAACTGCTCACACGCTATCCAGACTTGTTTCAGAAGCCGCTCGGCTCGCAGGCGTCCAATTTGGAAAGTCTAGATACCCTTGAGCAATTTGAGGAACTGGTTAGGGTGCAACGCAACCTCTGTGAGGGCCTCCTGTATGGTACGTTTTCGCAACCAACGCCCCCGAACAAGACAACTTTAAGAATGAAGGAGCAATGTCCTGTTCTTCTACAAGATATCGCCGACTTCGAGGATAAGGAGTTAGAAACGTTTGGCATTCAGGCGACAGTTCCCTATGTAAAAACGCACGCCTTGGATGCTCGGTTTATCGGTCGCAATGCTTGGCCTTTTCTGTTGGTCGGCTTGGTCGTTGTATTGTTGATGACGCACTCAAGGCGAAGGGCATACGAACAAATTTTAGCGTACAGAAGTTCGGGGGCTCACGACGAACCGGCGCGACGTGCCCTAGCCGAATTCTTTGTCGGAAAATTGTCGAAGTGTCCGAACGGCGGCTGCGGCGTTCGCGTATACGCCAAGGTCCCGATTCTACTTCCAGAGTCCGGAGTGCTACTGATCCTTTTGGCTGCACTCGCATGGGAATCTCTCGGCTTGTTTGGCATATTGGACCCCATCGTCGCTCAGGATTTCGACTCACTTTTTTTCGGTTACTTCCCATTCCTCTGGCTAGCCGTTTGGATAGGTGCTGTTTTAGTTGCTGGCGCGCGAAAATATTTCGCTCGCTCGGTGACCGCTGTTGTGGGGAGCCCTGTCGTAGGAGCAGGCTTCCATCGACTGCTTCACAAGCTGCCGCGTCAGACCGCGTATCTATTCTCGCCATTGCCAAACGCTCGTACCATAAGAGCTTGGCTTGCAACCGCCATCGCAGTGGTTGGCCTCGTAAGCTTGGCGTTTCCATGGGTGCATCCATGGCAAATGCGTGGGTTCGAAATCTTCGCCAAAGAGACGCCTGCTACGCCAGCACAACTAGCACCATTTTTCCTCAGCGGCGTGGATAAGGTCGTTCTACCCATTGATCTGGATCGACTGTTTGAATTGCGATTGTTGGTGGCAGCCGGAATTGCACTTTTGTTGCTCATCGCAATGACGACAATTGTCGATTTGAAAAGTAAGAGAAAGAAACTGAAGCGAATCCTAGGAAAAACAGTTAGGTTTGCGAGTTGGGGCGCACTTCTGTTAGCGGGAGACGTTGTATCTGGCCTTGAACTGTTAGAACTACGGGCGGAGGCATGGATGATCCCACTTAGCAGGGCCGATATCCTGAAAGCCGGAGCGCCCGGAGGACTCCCTCTAATGTATTCTGACCCGGACTACGGCGCATGGATATTCATCGTGTGCTGCGTCGTTCTGGCATTTTTTGCGATCCTGGGAGCAAAGGCGTTTCGCACGAACTTCCGCCGTAAGCCGATTCGGAATCAAGTGGGCGGCGATGAAATAGAAGGCACCCCCGGTCTTTGCCCGCACAAGGAGTAGATGTCGGTGCGACACCCGCCGTTCCGTCGCCCTGCCGCCCACCCTTCGCGAAAATCCGCGAAAGGATGGGGCACCCGCTCTATGGTCGTGTCAACGTCTATGGTTGGGTCAGCGAAAGACCGGGCCGATGTCCGGGTTGATCCACACGCGTAGGTTGTCATGGACTTCGCTCGCCCCTACAATCTTTGAGTAATGTCTTCTACTTCTTCCCTGCCTGAGATTTCTCAAACTGGAGTTCGACGGCGCAGTCCTGCGCTGCGCATCGTTTACTACGCGGTTTGTTTTTTGCTGGTGGCGCTTATTGCTGGCGTCTGGTCGCTTTATTGGATGGCTCGGCGTCCGCTGCCGCAATTGGATGGGGCGGCGTCGGTGCCGGGAATTTCTGCTCGGGTGCGGGTGATTCGCGATGAGCGGGGAGTGCCTACGATTGAGGCGGGGTCGCTGGAGGATTTGTTTTTTGCGCAGGGGTACGTCACGGCGCAGGACCGGCTCTGGCAGATCGATATGATGCGGCGGTCAGCGGCGGGAGAGCTTTCGGAGGTGGTCGGCGCGGCTACGGTGAAGATGGATCGCGAGGAGCGGATTCTGGGGCTGCGGCAGGCGGCGGAGGCGGCGGAGAAAAATATTTCAGCGCGCGACCGCGTGTTTTTTGAGGCGTACGCTCGCGGGGTGAATGCGTTTATCGAATCGCATCGCGACCGGTTGTCGCTGGAATTTCGTCTGATGAAATACACGCCGCGGCCGTGGACGGTGACCGATTCTATGCTGATCGGCGCGCGGATGGTGCAGGATTTGAATCACTACAGCCATCGGCGGGCGCTGGAGCGGGAGAAGATTCTGGCAAAGCTGGGGCCGGAGCTGACGGCGGATCTTTATGTGAATTCTTCGTGGCGGGATCGTCCTCCGACGGAGATGCGGCGGATGGATGAGGATGATGGCGCGGATAGCGACGATGATGACGATGACGAAGAGGTTGAGCCGGAGGGTGGGAGCAGCCGGATCACCTTGGCGCGACCTTCGCCGCTTGTCATCGTCGGCGAAGCGAAAGATCTGCTGTCTGACCTACTGACGAAAAAGCAGGTCCTTCGCTTCGCTCAGGATGAGAACTTTTTTATTTCCAGGTTGTCCTCTGATTTCACGCAAGAAGAGAATGAATCACTTCGGGCGGGATCGAATGATTGGGTGGTTTCGGGACAGCATACGGTTTCGGGGAAACCGCTGCTTTCGAACGATATGCACCTTAATCACCAGATGCCTAACTTATGGTTCGCGGCGCATCTTCGTGTGATTGGCGGTAACGGTGCGACTAACAATAGTAATAACAGCGGCACTAATGGTGAGACTAACACTGTGACTAACACCGGTAATAGTTCCAGTAATAACTCCTCTAACTTCGATGTTGCGGGAGTTACTTTGCCGGGGGCTCCGTTTGTGATTGTGGGGCACAACCAGCGCATTGGCTGGGGATTCACCAACGTTGGGCCTACGGTGGAAGACGATTTTATAGAGGAGTTTAATGCGCAGGGGCAATACAAGACTCCTGCCGGTTGGATTGAGCCGAAGCGTCGCGCGGAGACGATTCACGTCAAGGGCGCGGCGGACGTGACTTTCGATGTGGTGACTACGCGGCATGGACCGATCATTAGTGACCTCATTCCGGGCGAAACGCGGAAGATTGCTTTGCGCTGGAGTTTGCAGGATGGCGTGGGGCTGGTTTTTTTTGACGTCGACTCGGCGCGGAACTGGGATGAGTTTCGCAAAGCGTTTTCGGCGTTTGGCGCGCCGGGACAAAACGTGATGTATGCCGACGTTGATGGGCATATTGGATATCAGGCGACGGGGCGAGTGCCGATTCGCGCGGCGGGCG
This sequence comes from Acidobacteriaceae bacterium, assembly GCA_003132405.1. Lineage (GTDB taxonomy): Bacteria > Acidobacteriota > Terriglobia > Terriglobales > Acidobacteriaceae > Acidiflorens. Next base: position 4,183 of record PKXQ01000139.1, read on the forward strand.
ACGGCAGTTTGCCAGTGAGTGGCATCGATGATGCGCACGAGTGGAAGGGATGGATTCCTTACGACGAGATGCCGCGGATTTACGATCCGCCGTCGGGGATTCTTGCGACTGCGAACGGGCGGATAACTCCGACGGGCTACAAGTATTCGATCAGCACGGAGTGGGACGCGCCCTGGCGGACGGATCGCATTTATCGCGTGCTGGAATCGGGGAAAAAATTTGCGCCGGCGGATATGCTGGCGCTGGAGATGGATGTGTCGTCGACTTATGACCGCTTCTGCGCCGACAAATTTGTGTATGCGATCGATCATGCGGCGGGCGCTTCGGAGCGGGCGAAGAAGGCGGCGGACATTTTGCGCGATTGGGATGGGAGGATGTCGGCGGAGGCGGCGGCTCCGACGATTGAGACGAAGGCGCGGCAGGAATTGGTGCGGCTGCTGCTGGAGCCTAAGCTGGGCGCGGCATCTTTTGGACCGAATGGCGACGGCCAGTTGAGTTGGAAGACTTATCGCTGGGCGATGTCGTCGGTTTGGCTGGAGAATGTGTTGACTAAGCAGCCGGTGCGGTGGTTGCCGGCGGGATACGCGGATTACGGGAGTTTGCTGACGGCGGCTATGGAAAATGTGGTGGCGCAGGCTCGGGTCGTTGTCGATGCTAAGGATGCTTCGCGAGATTCTGCGCGAGAACGTGCGCTCGCTCCGGCCGATCTCAATCAGTGGAGGTGGGGAGAGAATTATCCGGTAGAGATCGACCATCTGGTGCTGCGGCAGCTTCCGGTGATTGGGCGATTTACGGGGCCGGGGATTCATCCTTTGAGCGGGAGCACTTCGACGGTCAAGCAGGTGGGGCGCGGGTTTGGACCATCGGAGCGGCTGACGATAAGCTTTGCGAACTTTGATGAGAGCACGCTGAACCTGGTGACGGGAGAAAGCGGAATATTTCTCAGTCCTTATTACATGGACCAGTGGACGGCGTGGTACAAGGGCTCTACGTTTGCGTTTCCCTATACGCAGAGAGCGGTCGAGGGGCATCGGACGCACGAGACGACGCTGGAGCCGCGGTAGGCGAAGGCGTCGTTCGATATTCGTCGTTCGCTGTTCGCTTAAACCAAATACAAAGGAGCGCTACGCGAATCGCGAACGACGAACAGCGCTCCTTAGAAGTCGACGATCTTGACGTCGATGAATTGGCCTACGAGATTCGGGATCTCGCCGGGATTGTTTGGATTATTCGGGTTGTATTCCAACACATCGATAGTCAGGTCGTAGATATCGAGCGATCCGCCCTGGACGACATAGATCACTGCCTGCGCAATATCGGGATTGTCGGCGCGCTTGCCGATGGGCTGGAGGCCGGTTACGTCTCCATTGGCGGGAGGAATTAAAATTCCGCCGGGCGGGACGCTGCCTACGGCGGTGGTCAGCGTGTTGTAGACGGCAAGGCAGCCGCGAGTTTCGGCTCCGGCGGGCGCGGGGATGGGCGGAACGATCTCGGTGCAGGTGCGCGCGCCGATGAAGAGTTGTCCGTTGGCTCCCATCGCCATGCGGGTGTGATATCCGTCGGTGATGATGATGGGCGCGCCGACCACGCTCATAGTATTGAGGTCGAACTGGGTGATCAGCCCGCAGGTGGTGGCTTGTGTGGTTTGTCCGGTGCAGGGCTGGGAAGGGACTCCGCCTGTATAGGGCGTGCCAGCAAGATAGAGGGTTGAGCCGCTGAGCATTGCCACTGTTGCGGCGGGAACACTGACGGCCGGACAAACTCCGCTAGGCAGGCATTGCGTAAGCGTCAAATCCACTTTTTGTATGCTGGCTTGGGTTCCGCCGCATTCCGGGCCGCAGTTCAAGACGTAGGCGGTCGTGTCGTCGGGGCTAAAGAGCGCCCAGACCGGGCTGTCGAAACAGCAAATGTAACTGACCGGATTCTTCCCGGGAATGCCGATGTCCGAGGGCGTAATCACGGCGATCGAATTGGAGTTATCGCTGAAACCGAAAATGCGATCGCCGGTGTTATCGATGGAAAGATAGTGGACCGAGGGAATGTCGACCTCTCCGATGAAGGCACCGTTGTTCAAGGAGATGGCTTCGACCAGGCCGGGTTGCTGCCCCACTACACTTGCGGTGGGGATGGCAACGTAGGCGGTGGAACTGTCGGGGGCGACGACGAAGCTCTCGGTCAAACCTGGCAAAGAGACGTGGCCAACGGCGGATTCGCTGGCATTGTTGATGACAGTGAACTGATTGTCGGAGGCTTGCGTGCCGATTCCGCTGAAGACGAGGGTGAGACCGAGGTTGGGCGTGAGGACCATCATGCCGGGATTGTTGCCGGCGGCGATCGGGGCGACTGCGGGACGAACATCACTGAGGGCGTTGACAACATAGACGCCGGCCGACGAAGCGCCGGAACTGACGCTATTGGAGATGAAGGCGCGATAGGGAAGACCGCTGGTTCTGGTGGCGGAGGGGGAACTGCCTCCGCAGCTGAGACAGATGAAACTCGCGGGCAGCACAAATAACAGAAGGATCGGGATTTTCTTCAAACCTGGGACTCCAGCTTTATGACGGATAATTGCTTGGATGCAAGAACAAGGATTATAGCAAAGGAGTTTGAGGGAGCCGTGAGCACGCTTCGGGCTACATAAGATCGGAGGGCTTAAGCTTCTGCCTTGCACCATGGCGGATCGTCAATATACGCACGGCTAGCCGCTCTTCGTCCACTTCATAGATAACGCGATAGATGTGAGGCTTGTCGCCATAAAGCAATTGCCTCACCTTCCGCTTCATCTTCTTCACTTCGGGAGCAACCGGGCAGCGAAGGGGATGAGAAGCCAGGGCATACACTGCTTGCTCCAACCGGTTATACCAGCGAGCGGCAGCATGCGACTCTGCAGCGTTCTTCTCTTGATAAAGGATTTCGAGATCGACGATCGCGCGAGTGGCAAACTCAACGAGGTATGGCATATTTCCGGCGAATCTCGTCAAATACTTCTTTTGCCGGACGAGTGCGTCCATTAGCCACATCCTCCAGACCCTGGCGGATGCCTTCCTCCGCGTCGGCACGGGCGGCGATGTCGAGGAGGCGCTGGTACGCACCGGCATCCTGCACAACCGCTGCTGGCTTCCCATTCACCGTGAGGATCACGGGCCGCTTGGTCTTCTTGAGTTGCTTGATGAAGTCGCTCGATTGGCGGCGGAATGTGGTCAGCGATTGAATATCCTTGGTGATGTCAAGCATGGCGTCGATTCGCCCCAAAGCACCTTATTAGGTGCTGCCAGCATACTCTCTTTCGAAGGGGCGCGAAAGCGGTCTTCATCTACTCGCTCATCTTGTAAACACCGGCCAATTCCACTACCACAAAGGGCACGAAGGACCACGAGGGCGGTTCCTGAGCGTTAGTTTGTGAACCTTGGTAGTCAAGAATTTTGTTTTCCCACGGGCCACTGAAAACAGAGGTTGTAGCCATCAGGATCGTGGAGGTAAAGCTGCTTCATCCCATAAGACGCGACGCTCGGTTTTTTCAAGTTCGCCATGCGGGGACGAAGGTATTCGTAGGCCGAATCCACATCGGGGCAACCGAAGTAAATCGCGGTATCGTCGTGGGCGGCGATCCGGGCGGGATCGGGCTTGGCCGGCCGCGAATCGTCCTCGTAAGCCGTGTTCAGCATCAACTCGACGCCATTCAAGCGGAGCAATGCCCAGCCGAATTGCTCCGGCCGCGAAGTAGCCACGACCTCGAAGCCCAGCACATCCCGATAGAAAGCGATTGAGATAGGCATATCGAATACTTGCAACAGTGGCGCCATGCCTTTGACATCAATGCCCATGTGCATCCTCCGTGACTCTGTGCCTCCGTGGTGAAAATGAAGCCGGACATCACACTCGATCGTCTAAGATGCAATTATCTCGCACCTTCTTGTATCCTGAAATGAATGGCGCAAAATCTCATTGAACGCCTGAAGCGCGCGCCCGTGCTCTGCGATGGAGCCATGGGCACGCTTCTTTATGCCAAGGGAATTTTCATCAATCGCTGCTATGACGAGCTCAACCTGTCGCAGCCGGAGCTGATCCGCGGCGTGCATCACGATTATCTGCAGGCGGGTGCCGAGATCATAGAGACCAATACTTTCGGCGGCAACAGCTTTCGCCTGGCGCGGCACAGCATGACCGATCGCGTGCGCGAGATTAATATTGCGGGCGCACACGTGGCTCGCGAAGCGGCAAAGAGTTTTGACGTATGGGTGGCGGGATCGATGGGGCCGCTCGGCGTGCGCATAGAACCGCTGGGCAAAACGTCATTTGAAGAGGCGCGAACGGCGTTCCGCGAACAGGCTGCCGCTCTCATCGAAGGCGGCGTCGATCTGCTGATGCTTGAAACCTTCGGCTATGTCGAAGAGTTGCATCAGGCCGTGCTCGCCTGCCGCGATGTGAATGCGAAGATTCCGATCGTCGCGCAAGTCACGATTGATGAAGATGGCAACTGCCTTGATGGTTCGGACGCTGAGGCTTTCGCCGCTCGGTTGAGCGAATGGAACATTGACGTGCTCGGCATCAATTGCAGTGTGGGGCCGGTTGCGATGCTCGACGCGATCGAGCGCGTGCGAGCGGTGACTTCCCTACCCCTGGCCGCGCAACCAAACGCTGGCATGCCGCGTTCAGTCGAGGGACGCAACATTTATCTCTGCTCGCCGGAATACATGGCGAGCTACACGCGAAAATTCGTCGCGGCCGGCGTACAGCTGATTGGCGGATGCTGCGGCACTACGCCCGACCACATACGCGCCATGAAGTCGGCGCTGCGCGTCGGCGAAGCACGCGGCAAGACTGCCGTTACGGAGGCGATTCATTCCGGAAAAACAACTTTAGCTCCGCCGACCCTTCCGATGGCCGAACGTTCGCGCCTTGGCGCCAAAATCGCCGCGGGCGAGTTTGTCACGATGGTTGAGATCGTACCGCCCAAGGGCATCGACATACGCAAAGAGATAGAGGGGGCGAAGTTCGTGAAGTCGGTCGGCGTGGATGCGATCAATATTCCCGACAGCCCGCGCGCCTCTGCGCGCATGAGCAACCAGGCATTGTCGCTTTTGATGCAGCAAGAGGTGGGCATCGAAGCCATCCTGCACTACACTTGCCGCGATCGAAACGTGCTGGGCATTCAGTCGGATCTGCTGGGAGCGGCCGCCACTGGCATCCACAATCTGATTTGCATCACCGGCGATCCGCCGAAGATGGGCAACTATCCCGATGCGACGGCGGTCTTTGACGTGGACGCGATCGGGCTGGTGAACATTGTCCACAATCTGAATCGCGGCCTCGACCTCGGAGGCAACCCGATCGGCGCCGGGACCAGCTTCGTCATTGGCGTAGGAGCCAACCCGGGGCTGCCCAATCTCGACGAAGAGATCCGTCGTTTTGAATTCAAAGTCCAAGCCGGAGCGGAGTACGTGGTGACGCAACCGGTATTCGACCTTAATCTGCTGGAAAAGTTTCTGCGGCGGATCGAACACTGCCGCATTCCGCTGATTGCCGGAATCTGGCCGCTGGTGAGCGCGCGTAACGCGGAATTCATGAAAAACGAGTTGCGGGTATCCGTACCTGATGAAATTCTCAACAGAATGACGCGCGCTTCGAGTCCACAAGCGGCTCGCGAGGAGGGCGTGGCCATTGCGCGCGAGATGCTGAGCGCGCTCCGCGACCGTGTGCAGGGGGCGCAGATCAGCGCTCCGCAGGGACGGTATGCTTCGGCCGTCGACGTGCTTGAAGCGCTCGGCTCGAAGCGTCCGGCATCGGTTTAATTTTGGGAACGCACCTGCCCAACAAATTATGCGGATTAAAAAAATTCTCTGGACATTTTTCGCCGCAAGCCGCATTACAATAGAGTGTAGGAGCAATTGGATTGGTAAAGTTTGAAGAATGCCTCGAGCGTCTCGAAAAGATTGTCCAGGAACTGGAAAAAGGGGAGGTTCCCCTGGAAAAGTCGCTGACGCTGTTTGAAGAAGGCATGCAACTTTCCGCCACCTGCCGCAAGCAACTGGAAGACGCGGAGGGCAAGGTTGAGATTCTGCTCAAGCAGAACGGAAAACTTCAAGCTGAACCGTTCGAGCCCCCGGCCGAGAGAGCGTCGCGCAAATAACGCTGTCATGCTCGGTTCGGATATGACAACGCCTGTGCTAGCCGTTTAGCTGTCGCAGCCAAGGCCGCCGCAAAACTGCGGTGAACGTCAGGGGGATCTATGGAACCACTCCGCGTAGTTCTTTATCAGAATGACCCCGGAACTGCTGAAACTCTGGCGGTCAGCCTTTCCCAACACTTTGAATCTGTTTATCTGGCGCGTTCGTCGGCAGAGGCGGGGCTCGCCATTTCGCAGCATCGTGCCGAGGCGCTCGTGCTCGACCTCGAGGCGCTGGACTGGGCCGACCTTGAGCGCTTGCGTCAAGACTTTCCCCGCCTCTGCATCGTCGGCACTCACCGCCTAGCGGACGAAGAGCTATGGACGGCAGCGTTGAATCAAGGCGCCTCCGACATTTGCGAGCCGCGCCAGGATGACGTGGTGCGCTCGGTATTGCAGGGGCTCACGCAGCGGGCGGTGGCGTGAAAAGGCAGGAAAAGCAGAAGACAGGAAAAGCAAGGATCAGGAAAAGCAGAAGCTAGGAAAAGATGACCGAAGCCTCCTGCTTTTGCTGCTTTTCCTGACTCTTGCTTTTCCTAGCCTTTGGCTTTCCTGTCTTGTGCTTTTCCTGCCCTTTGGCTTGTTATACTGCGGTTCCATGCTGAAACTGGTTCTTGAGCAGGGACGCGAAGCCGCCGATGTGGCGCTGGAAGAGCTTTTGCCACCCGCCACCCAACATCCATCTTCCATTCATCAGGCGATGCGGCACAGTGTTTTTGCTGGCGGCAAACGGCTGCGTCCGATCCTCTGCATGGAAGCGGGGCGGATGATTCGAGCCGGTGCGGACGCTCATTCGCGCGCTCGATCGCATACTCAATCAAACGCCGCGGCATCGTCGGAGAAATCATCGTCGGCAAAGTTGCCCTACGCGGCTTCGCTGCCCCCTGGCATTGACCAGGTCGGCGCGGCGCTTGAAATGCTTCACACCTATTCGCTGATTCACGACGATCTGCCCGCGCTCGACAACGACGACCTGCGCCGGGGACGGCCAACCTGCCACAAGGCTTTCGGCGAAGCGATTGCCATTCTCGCCGGAGACGCGCTGCAGACGCGGGTTTACGAAGTGCTGGCGCAACTCATTTGCCCGGCGGAGGCGCGCGTCGAGATCATCCGCGAAATCGCGCACGCCACGGGCACAGTCGACGGCATGATCGGAGGCCAGGTCGTCGACCTCGAAGCCGAACACAAGAAGCCCGACCTTGCGACGCTCGAATATATCCACCGTTCGAAGACCGCGGCGCTCATCGCCGCCAGCGTGGTTAGTGGAGGAATTTATGCGGGCGGCAGCGCGGGCGATATCGTGCGCCTGCGAATCTATGGACAGTCGATCGGACTAGCGTTTCAGATTGTCGACGATGTTCTCGACCTGACGCAAACATCGGAGCAACTGGGAAAGACCGCGGGCAAAGACGCGGCGGCCGAGAAGGCGACCTACCCCGCGCTATTCGGATTCGAGGAGTCGATACATAGGGCTGACGCGCTGGTTGATCAAGCCTGCGCGGAGCTCAACGAATATGGCGAGGGCGCAGCCACACTGAAAGAATTGGCGCGGTATCTCGCGGCGAGAAAAAGTTAGAGTTGTAATAATGAACAACCACGAAGATTTGCGAAATAGCGATCGCCGTAATAACGCCGGTCAGAATAAACATCTCGGAATGAATCGCGCCATCTCCCGCCGCGATTTTCTCAATGGAGTCGCACTCACCATCGGTAGCACTTTGCTTCCTCCGGCCGCTCTGGCTTTCGACGAATCACCCTACGCGCCTGAGAAATCGCCTGGCTACTATCCTCCGGCGCTGACCGGAATGCGCGGCAACCATGATGGCAGCTTTACCTATGCTCACAGGCTACGCGACGGCGAGGCATGGGACGCGGACTCGGCGGCCAAACCTGAGAACACGGGCGAGACATACGACTTGGTTATCGTGGGCGCGGGCATCAGCGGACTCTCTGCCGCCTATTTCTATCGCCAACTGGCCGAGAAGAAGGTTGGTGTGCAAACGGCCGGCAGGAAAAGCCCCCGCATCCTCATCCTCGACAATCATGACGACTTCGGAGGCCACGCTAAGCGCAACGAATTTCGCGTTGACGATCGCACGCTACTGGCCCACGGGGGCACGATGTCGATTGAGCGGCCCGCCGAATACAGCAAAGTTGCGCGCAGCCTGCTGACTGAACTGGGCATCGATCTCGATCGCTTCTATAAGGCTTACGATCGCAAACTTTATAGCCAACTCGGGACTGCGGTGTTTTACGATCGCGCCACTTTTGGCGAAGATCGCCTTGTCACCGGGCTTGGCAAAACGCCATGGCCGGAATTTCTGGCGAAGTCTCCGCTATCAGAAATCGTCCGTCGCGACATCGCTCGCGTCTACACCGACAAGAGAGATTATTTCCCCGGCCTCAATCGTGAGCAGAAGATCGAGCGCCTGCGCAAGATCAGCTATGCAGACTTTCTCACGCAGGTCTGCAAGGTCACGCCCGACGCGCTTCCCTTCTTCCAGACCTACACCAACGATTTATTCACCGTCGGCACTGAGGCCGTTCCCGCCCTCGATTGCTACATGGCGGGAGACGATTACGGCGCCATCAGCTATCCGGGCTTCGACGGTCTCGGGCTTGAAGCGCGGGAGAGAGAACCGTACATTTTTCATTTCCCCGATGGCAACGCTTCGATTGCGCGGCTGCTGGTGCGGAGCCTCGTACCCGCCGCAATGCCGAGCCACGGCGCCCCCGGACATACCGCGCACAGCGATGCGATGGATGATATCGTTACCGCCCGCGCCGACTACAGCCGTCTTGATCAGCCTGACTCGCCTGTCCGCATACGCCTCAACAGTACTGTCGTGCACGTTAACCACGTAGGCCCTGCGCAAAGCGCCCACGAAGTCGACATCGCCTACGAGCGCGGAGGCAAGCTGCAAACCGTGCGCGCGAAACATTGCATCCTTGCCTGCTACAACACCATGATTCCGTACCTCTGCCCCGAGCTGCCGCAGAGCCAGCGGCAGGCGCTCTCGTATCTGGTGAAGATGCCGCTCGTCTATACGCATGTCGCGATTTCCAACTGGACCAGCTTCCACAAACTCGGAATCCATCAGATCGTCTCTCCCGGCAGTTATCATTGTTTTACTGCGCTCGATTATCCGGTGAGCCTGGGCGACTATCGCTTCCCGTCGAATCCAGAAGAGCCGATGGTTCTCTTCATGCTGCGCACGCCTTGCGAACGCGGATTGCCCGTCCGCGATCAGAATCGCGCCGGACGCGCCGAGCTTATGAGCACACCCTTCTCCACCTTCGAGCACAACATCCGCGAACAGCTAGGCCTCATGCTAGGCTCAGCCGGATTCGATCCCGCCCGCGATATCCAGGGCATCACCGTCAATCGCTGGGCGCACGGCTACGCCTTCGCTCCGAATTCGCTATTCGATCCCGACTGGAAAGAAGGCGAAGAGCCTTGGGTAGTAGGACGCCAGCGCTTCGGCCGTATCGCCATAGCGAATTCAGATGCCGGCGCAGAAGCCGAAACCGATGTCGCGATTGATGAGGCGCATCGGGCGGTGCGGGAGATTCTCTAGCGGTGCACTCGGGGTTAGTTATGATCCGAAGAACCGTGTTACGGCGAACACGATGACAAGTAGCGGACAGGAGTGTCCGCTCCACACAATCGCAACGTGGTCGAAAAAATGGGGCTGGAGGAGGATGCCGGTTGTGATTCTGATGCGAGGGTCATAGACCTTGATCGCGGACGTGGCGGACGGAATCAAGCTGCGGTCTGACGGAGTAAAATTCTGGCCTCGCGAAGCAGCACCGACGAGCACTCCACTTTCGAAAGGATAGCGGCAATGCCGGCCGCGCGGGTTTCCTGCTCGGGGAACATTCCCCCGTAATCGCTTAAGATAATAATCGCGACTGTGGGCAGGATCTGTCTCAAACGACGCGCCGCCTCAAGACCATTCATCCCTGGCATGGAGAGGTCCATTACAATCAGGCTCGGGTTTAATCTTTGAGCCTTCTCAATCGCTGCCGGGCCGTTTTCCGCCTCGCCGCACACTTCAAACCCGCCATCGGCAAATAGCCGCACCAGAGATTCATGGACTAATGGACTATCGTCCACAATCAAGACCGAGCTAGCCATCTGTAGGACCTCACACCAATTAGAGGGCAGCGAGGGTTAGAAGCCCTGAGCTTGTTGGAACTGAGATGCCGCGCGCCGACAAGAGTTTTCCCACTTTCTCCAAAATAGACGCTATTAACCTCGACAATCGAAGCACGCTATCAGAACTCCGGGTGTCGCTTCGGATGAGAAGCAGCGGACAGGAGTGTCCGCTCCACACAATCACAACGCGCTCAAAAAATGGGGCCGGAGGAGGATGCCGGCCCCAAACAAAGTGACTACTAGAAGTAACTAATCCTAGAACTGATAATTCATGAGCGGTTGTGCTTACTCGCTAACTCTTACGCGGTAATCAGGGACTCCAGGGCTACGCGGTTCGGGATTACCAGGGTTGAGCCGGTCTGCTGAATCAGGTGCTGTTTCTTGAATCCGGCGAAGAGGCGGCTTACGGTTTCGCGCGAGGAGCCGATCATCTGGCCGATCTCTTCGTGGGTCAGGGCGAGCTTCATTTGGCCCGGGTTCTTGGCGCTGGTGTTCTCGTCCAGCCATCCTACTAGCAGGCGAGCTAGCTTTTCGCTGGCCGAATCGGAGAGGATGAGGTCGCGGATTTCGCGGCAGGTCGAGGCATAATCGCGGCTGATGTGCTGCGTGACCCAGAGGGCTAGTTCGCCGTGCTGGCGCATGAGGCGCACCAAATCTGCCTGGCGGAGGAAGCTGATCTCGCAGGGCTCCTGCGTTTCGGCGGTCGCTTCGTAAGGGCGTCCGGAGACTACGGCGGCCACGCCCAATGGGCAGCCTATGTCGGCGATGCGCAGAATCAGCGTTCGGCCGTCACTGCCACAAACCGAGAGCTTTACGCGTCCGCGACGCACGATGAAGACGCCTCGCGGCGATTGCGCTTCCGCGAACAGGACTGCTCCGGTGGGATAGCTGGTGGTGAGCGCCGCTTGCTCCAGGGCTTCGATCGCGGCTGGGGGAAGATCGCCAAACGTCTTATCTACCGGTGCAAGTTTCTGGGCATTGTTGACTACTTGTGTGGCCATATGTTGCCTCCGCTCGCATGTACTTTGGCAAACGCCTCGCCATTCGTCGCACAGGGCCCAAAATTTATGGAAGTCGTGTAAGTGGAACGAAATAATAGCATTGCCTGGGTGCGGTAGCGAACAATATATTCTCGACTACGCTTAAGCGGCGACTGGAACTGGGTGCTTTCCCACAGCGATGTGTGATCTCCATCACCAAACCATTGGTTAGATGACCAAAGAGTTGGGCTATCCCAAGGTCTTATGGATGGTATTGAGGAGGGCAGTGCGGCTGAAAGGCTTTTCGAGGAGGGTGATGCCGCGGCTCAACACTTCGCGTTCGGCGATCAATTCCCCGGTGTAGCCCGACATGTAGATCACTTTAAGGTGGGGGCGAGAGCTGCTGAGACGTTCGGCCAATTCGGGGCCGCTCATGCGGCGCATCACGACGTCGGTCAATAACAGGTCAACGGGATCGGGGTGGGTCTCAAGCCATTGCAGCGCCGACTGGCCGTCATCGGTATCGATGACCGTGTAGCCATGTTCCTCGAGAAGCTGCTTGGTCAAGCTGCGCATGATCTCGTCGTCTTCGACCAGCATGATCGTGGTTCCCAGCCGCTTGGGACTGACGGCCTCGACTTCGGGATTCGCGTCCATGCCGATTTTGTGATCGGCGCTGGGAAGATAAATCTTGAAAGTCGTTCCGTGTCCTGGCTCGCTGTAAACCATGATGTGGCCTGAGCTTTGCTTAACGATGCCATACACGGTGGCCAAGCCGAGGCCGGTTCCCTTGCCGGTCTCTTTGGTGGTGAAAAAGGGTTCGAAGATGCGCGAGACCGTGGCTTCGTCCATACCGCTGCCGGTATCGCTGACCGCCAGCAGAATATATTTTCCCGGCGGCATCTGCTGATGCTGATCGGCGAAAGCCTGGTCGAAGCGCTCAGTGCGAGTTTCGAGGATGAACTTGCCGCCGCGAGGCATGGCGTCGCGCGCATTGACGGCAAGGTTGACCACGATCTGGTCAAGTTGGCCAGGATCCGCTTCGATGACGGCCGCGGGTGACTTGGAGACGATGAGAATTTCGACATCGTCTCCCATCAGCGGACGCAGCAGCTTGCTCACGTCTTTCAAGCGCTCGTTGAGATCGAGAATTCGAGGACGAATCGAAGAAGACCGGCTGAAGGTCAAGAGCTGGCGCGTCAACGACGAGCCGCGCTCGGTGGCCTTCCGGATGTTCTCGACGTATTGCACAGGTCCGGCTATGGGATCGATCCGGTCACGAAGGAATTCGGCGCAGGCGCTGATGATGCCGAGAATGTTATTGAAGTCGTGCGCGACGCCCCCGGCCAGGCGCCCGATTGCTTCCATCTTTCGCGATTGATGAAGCTGCCCCTCGGTCTTCTTCTGGGCAGTGATGTCGCGCGCAATCGCCGAGGCGCCCACGATGTCGCCGTTCGCGGCGCGCAAGGGAGATACCGAGATGGAGACATGCAGTTGGCGACCGTCCTTGGCCACTCGCACGGATTCATAGTGTTCGGTGCTCTCCCCGCGCGCGATCTTTCTGAGAATCTCGGGAATCTCGTCCGGGCGATCGCTCGGCGCTAGAAGCGATATGTTTTTTCCCACGACTTCTTCGGGAGTGTAGCCGTAAATACGCTCGGCTCCTTTATTCCAGCTAGTGATCGTGCCATCGAGGTCTTTGCCGATGATGGCGTCCTCGGAAGAATCAATAATCGAGGCCAGGCGCGTGCGGTATTCGCCGAGCTGCTCGGTGGTTCGGCGATGCAGTTCTTCATTGGCCCGGCGCAGTTCTTCGGCGATCCGCTTGCGGTCGCTGATGTCGCGGATCGCGCTCAGGACGAACATGCCCTTATCGGTGGAGATGGGGCTCAGGCTGATTTCCACGGGAAATTCGGTGCCGTTGCGCCGTCTGCCATGCAGATCTAATTCCGCTCCCATGCGGCGCGTTTTGGGCTTTTCAGTGAAGTTTTCGCGGTGCTGGTGGTGCTGGCGGCGATAGCTTTCCGGCACGAGCACTTCGACTTTCTGGCCAATTAATTCGTCGCGGGTATAGCCGAAGAGCGCCTGGGTTTGGGAATTGATTTGGACGATGGTGCCTTCGCGATTGACGGCGACGATGGCATCGGGAAGGGCCTCCAGCAGATCGCTCGATAGGAGGACTTCTCCGAGGGCGCGCTCGGAGCGAAAGGATGCGGTTTGCTCGTCATCAAAGGAAGGTCGGGGCATTAACAGCTCGGACAGTTAAGAATGTATCGGTTCCCTAAAATCTAGTGGGAAAACCGCCTATTGTAAAGGCGAACCTGGATTGGAGAAGGCCACGCGCGACTTGCTTTGTAAACTGACCGCAAATAACTCGCGGCCTTAGGACGCTTCGGGTCCTTAGTAGGCAATTGCGAGGGGGCGAGTTGCCGGTAATATCGGACTAGCGGAGTTGTTGGTTGAATGGCCCGAGATCATCTTATAAGAGTTAGCGACCTGTCGGTTACGTACTGCGCTGACGAGGGCATGCCGATTCGCGCGGTGGATGGCATTAGCCTTGAGATCTCACCGCAGGAGATTGTCGGAATACTGGGCGAATCCGGTTGCGGCAAGAGCACGCTGGCGGGCGCTTTGTTGCGACTGCTGCCTCCCGGGGCGAAGTCTGAGGGCGGGATTCTATTTCGCGGCCTCGAGCTAATGAACCTGCCCGAGGCGGAATTACGTGCCCTACGAGGCCGAGAGATAGCGCTGATCCCGCAGGACCCGGCTCTGTCGCTAAATCCGGTGATCACGGCGGGTGTGCTGATCGGCGAGGTGTTGCGTGCGCATTTGCCGCTCAGCGCCGCTGAACGCCGCCAGCGAGTCAAGGAGTTGCTGTGCGAGGTTGGTTTCGACCGTCCGGAAGAAATCTATTCCGCCTATCCGCATCAACTCAGCGGCGGGCAGCGGCAGAGGATCGCGATTGCGCAAGCGATGGCATGCAGGCCAGGTCTCCTAGTAGCCGATGAACCGACTGGCAAACTCGACGCGACATTGCAGAGCGAGATCATCGAGTTGCTATCGAAGATCAGACAGCAGCATGGCACGGCAATTCTGATCATCAGCCACGATCCTGCAATCTTAGCGGGATTTTCCGATCGCATCGCAGTGATGTATGCGGGCCGCATTGTCGAAGTTGGGAGCAGCGCTGAAATCTTTGGCCGGCCGTTGCATCCTTATACGCAGGCTCTAATGCGAATTGCGTCGTCGATGATCACCAGCGCCGGAGTTATTTCGCGGTTTCCGGCGATTGCGGGCGAATCTCCCGATCCCGGCTGCATCGCGGAGGGTTGCCGCTTTGAGCCGCGTTGCTCTGAGCGAATGGATGTTTGTTCGCAGCGCTATCCACAGACGTTCCTGCCCGAACCTTCGCGACTTGTGAACTGTTTCAAGTATGGGGAGTAACTTGGCGACTAACTTACCTGCTAACTTGTCTAATTCTCCGGGCGGCGCATTTAGGGGCGACTTATCGGGTGTGAACTTGCTGCGAGTTATTGGCCTATCCAAACAATACGTCCGCGGCGGCCTTTGGAAAAAGCGCGTACAGGTCGCGGCAGTGACCTCCGCTCACTTCGAAATTGCACGAGGACAAACGTTGGCGCTCGTCGGAGTGTCGGGGTCGGGCAAGTCGACTGTGGCACGATGCGTGGCACGGATCGAAAGCCCGGACGCTGGCCAAATCCTGGTGCAGGGAACAGATATTGCACGGCTTTCTTCGCGGGAATTGCTGCCTTTTCGCAGCGGGATCCAAATGGTCTTCCAGGACGCTGTTATGTCGATGAACCCGTGCTTTTCGGCTCTGGAAGCCATTGAAGAACCTCTTCGGATCCAGCGGAAGGCAATCGGCAATCGGCAGGAGCGTCGCGATCGCGTGGGCAGGCTGATGATCGAAGTTGGGCTGTCTCCGGATTGGATGGATCGACCGATTTCTAATTTCAGCGGCGGCCAACGCCAGCGACTCGCGCTGGCGCGGGCTCTGGCTTTGCGCCCGCGGTTACTCGTTCTGGACGAAGCACTCACTGGTCTTGACGTATCGACCCAAGCGCAAATCGCCAATCTCCTTCTCGATCTGCAAGCTGCACACCAGTTGACTTATCTACTTATATCTCACGATCTGGCGTTGGTGGCGCGGATGGCGAACGTGATCGGAGTAATGGCTGGCGGACGAATCGTAGAAACTGGCCCCGCGGAGCAGATAGTTTCCAATCCCATGCATGCGGCAACAAAACAACTCTTGGCCTCGGCGAAAACAACCGCAGCGAAGTTTGCCGCAATTACCGGAGCGCCTTCGTGAATTACATCCTCCGCAGGCTTCTGCGCGCAATGCTGTTATTAGTGGGCGTGTCGGCACTCTGCTTCCTCTTTACAGAGATGGCGCCGGGAAGTTTCTTTGACGAGATGCGGCTCAACCCGCAGATCTCGCCCGAAACAATTGCGGCGTTGCGCTCCAGCTATGGATTGGATCAACCGCTCGCGGTTCGATACGCACGCTGGGTGAATGCTGCGCTGCGTGCCGATTTAGGTTATTCGATCGCGTACAACGCTCCGGTTGCGCCACTGTTATGGAGTCGCGCGAAAAATACTTTGCTGCTCACCACCTGCGCGCTCGCGATAACCTGGCTGATCTCGGTCCCGCTCGGAGTGTGGGCCGCTAGTCGCCGCGGCGGGTTGGTCGATAGGGCGGTTACTCTCGCCAGTTCGTTCGTTATTTCGGTTCCTGAACTTGTGATCGCCGTGGGCCTGCTGGCGCTTGTGGTTCGTTGGCGAATTCTGCCTGTCGGTGGGATGATGTCGGCCGACTCGGATGCACTTTCCATGCTGGCGAAATTGAAGGATGTCGCGCGACATCTGGCGCTACCCGCCTTCATCCTCATACTCTGTGAAACCTCGATCATCGTCAGGCACGTTCGCGCCAGCGTGCTGGAGGTGTTAGGAGCGACCTATGTGCAAGCCGCCCGTGGTTTGGGAATGAGCCAGAGTAGATTACTTTTCCGGCACGTGTTACCGGTTGCCGCGAATCCCGCCATTTCTTTGCTGGGCTTTTCACTGGCTGGCCTGCTCAGCGGATCGCTGATCGTTGAAGTAGTTTGCGGCTGGCCTGGCTTAGGTCCGCTGATTCTGGAGGCGACTTTGTCGCGCGACTTATATCTTGTCATCGGAGGAATCATGTTTTCCGCATTGTTTATGATTGGCGGGAATTTTGTTGCCGATATGATGCTCATCGTTGTTGACCCACGCATCCGCAAAGAGGGAGTGGATGCGCGCTAAGGTCACTGTCCTGATCGTGATGCTGGTCGGCTTGCATGGGGTGTTGCTGCTGGCAGGTTTTTTCGCACCCTATGATCCCGCTGCGCAGAACCGCGAGTTATCTTATGCTCCACCGACTCGTTTGCACTTTAAGGATGCATTAGAGTTTCACCTCCGCCCTTTTGTTTACGCGTCGGCGGTCGTGATGGAAGGTGATCAGCGGGGGAGTTATCAGGAGGGTCGCAGCCGCGAGTATCAAGTGCGTCTTTTTGTAACCGGAGCGAGTTATAAGTTACTAGGTGTCCATGAGTCAACTACCCACCTATTCGGAGTGAGCGAACCAGCAAGGATCTTTCTCTTTGGAACCGACGCCTACGGCCGAGATGAATTCTCGCGCGTGCTCTTCGGCGGACAAATTTCTGTGGCGGCTGGGATCGTCGCAACTGTGATCACTCTGTTCGCAGGAAGCGTCGTCGGCATTATCGCGGGATACTACGGAGGCTGGGTTGACGAGTTGCTGATGGGCGTTAACGAGCTCTTTCTTTCGCTCCCATGGCTTTACTTTCTGCTTGGTGTTCGCGCTTTCTTGCCATTGCACCTCAGTACGCTTCGCACATTCTTTCTATTGACTGGCGTGATCGGGCTGATCGGATGGGCTCGTCCTGCGCGACTAGTGAGAGGAGTAGTGCTCAGTTCGCGAAACCGAAGCTACGTTCTGGCGGGGCGCGGCTTTGGGGCGACTGATTTCTATCTCTCGCGGCGTCATATCCTGCCCGAAGTTTTCGGATTACTCCTTACTCAGGCTGCATTACTGGTTCCGCGTTACATTGCCGCCGAAGTTACGCTCTCTTTCTTTGGCCTTGGAGTGAATGAGCCCGTGGCGAGCTGGGGAAACATGCTCAGCACTTTGCAGCAATATAGCGTTCTCGTTTCTTATGGATGGTTGCTTGCTCCGGCCTGCGCTCTGGTGGTTACTTCCGTACTCTATAGTTCTCTCGCTGAGCTGTTTCATTCCCGGTTAAAATCCTCTTAACCTAGAAAACCGTTCTGTGGGGTAAGGGGTTTTTAATGAAGTTGATCCGCCTAGCCCTACACGTGTGCCTGTTTAGCGGCCTATGCTTTGCCGCGGCGCCCGCTCCTGAAGCGGCGAAACCGGGCGAAGAACTTGCGCGCTTGGCCGACGTCAGCGGCCGCTATGGCGGGCATCTGACCATCGGTCAACGCTCCGAGCCAAAGACGCTCAACCCCGTTACGGCCACGGATGCAGTTTCACGCGAGGTCATCGGGCGGCTGATGGGCGATCTCATCGAGATCAACCGGGCGTCGCAACTGACGGAGCCGGCGCTGGCGAAGTCGTGGAACATATCTGCCGACGGCCGCACGTTTACTCTCCAACTCCGCAAGGGAGTCCGCTTCTCCGACGGCTATCCTTTCGATGCCGACGATGTAATTTTCTCGTTCAACGTTTACATGGATGCGGCGGTCGACTCACCGCAGCGGGACCTGCTGATCATCGACGGCAAGCCCATCGCAGTTACCAAACTCGATCAATACACAGTGCGCTTCGTGTTGCCGCGTCCCTACGCGGCTGCCGAAAGATTATTCGACGGACTAGCGATTCTTCCGAAACATCTGCTCGAAAAGCCTTACCACGAAGGGCATTTCGCGCAAGCATGGCCGTTGAACGTATCCGCCGCCGAAATTGCAGGATTGGGGCCGTTCCGGCTCAAGCAATATGTGCCTGGGCAGCGCGTCGTTCTCGAACGCAATCCTTATTACTGGAAAGTGGATCGCGAGAATCAGCGACTGCCTTACCTGGACGAACTGGTCTTTCTGTTTGTGGGCACGGAAGACGCGCAAGTAATGCGCTTTGAGGCGGGCGAGACCGACATCGTCAGCCGCCTCAGTTCGGAAAACTATAACTTGCTTGCGCACGAGCAATCACGCACGGGATCGCAGTTAGCGGATATGGGGCCAGGTCTCGAATACAACTTTCTGTTGTTCAATCTGAACGATCTTGGCGGCAAGAAGCTGGATGAAGTTGCTGTTAAGCAGGCATGGTTCCGCGATCTCAAATTTCGACAGGCGATTAACGTCGCGGTCGATCGCCAGTCTATCGTGCGACTCGTCTATGGATCGCGCGGCGCGGCTTTGTGGGGCAATGTCGGCCCGGGAAATAAGTTGTGGGTCAATCAGGCTCTCCCGCATCCATCGCAGTCGGTCGAAACCGCGCGCCAGTTGCTGAAATCAGCCGGGTATTCGTGGAATGCAACCGGGCAGTTACACGATTCAACCGGGCGGCCTGTCGAATTCTCGATCATAACGAGTTCGTCGAACAGCCAGCGCATGAAAATGGCGACGCTGCTACAGGACGATCTTTCGCGCCTCGGCATGCAGGTGCATGTGGTTCCGTTGGAATTTCGCGCCATGATCGACCGCGTATTTCAGAGTTTTGACTATGACGCGGCGATTATGGGACTCGGCGGCGGCGATGCCGATCCAAATCCCGAGATGAACGTATGGACCTTCAACGGCACGTCGCACTTGTGGCACATGGGCGAAACGCAGCCCACAACGGGCTGGGAGCGCGAACTCGATCAACTGATGCAGCAACAGATGGTCACGCTCGATTATGCGAAGCGCAAACAGTTCTATGATCGCGCGCAGCAATTGATTGCCGACAATCTCCCCTTCATATTTTTGGGAACGCCCAACATTCTTGCGGGCGCGAATTCGCGCGTCGGCAACTTCCATCCTGCGGTGCTCGATCCTTACACGTTGTGGAATGCGGACGAACTTTATGTTCGCGGGCCATTGATGGAGAACGCGGGAGTGCGATGACCGAAGCCGCCACAGGCAGGCAAAAGGAGAATCCCGATCAATCTTCGCGGGCTGGGTCGTCTTCGCCCCGTTCTGCGCTGGCCCAAGCCTCAGACGAGAAGCTGATCGGCCGCTGCCTGCAAGGCGATCAAGAGGCTTGGTCAGTCCTGATCGATAAGTATAAGAACCTTATCTATTCCATTCCGATCAAGCTCGGCATGCATCAGGATGCGGGCGACATTTTTCAGTCTGTGTGTGTCGACTTGCTCTCGGAGTTGCCGCGTCTTCGTGAACACCGCGCCTTGCCGAAGTGGCTGATGCAGACTTGTTATCACACGTGTTTTCGTCACCAGCGAACTGCTGCAAGGTTGGTTGAACTTCCGGAGGATGCGGACGGCGAAAGCCAGCTTCCTGCCTCTAGCGCGAACGATCTGCCCGGCCACCTGATGCTGCAACTCGAGCAGGAACAGGTTTTACGAGATGCTATCTCTCAACTGCCGGAAAAGTGCGAGCGTATGGTGCGCCTGCTTTTTTTTGAATTTCCACCGCGGCCTTACGAAGATGTTGCCGAGGAGTTGGGGATGGCCACAGGGTCGATCGGCGCGATCCGCGGCCGTTGCCTGGCCTATCTCAAGAAACAACTGGAAAAGCGGGGCTTCTTCTAATGAGTGTTCAGGCCGCTCAACAAACTGAAGCCGACGGCATGATCGAACGCCTGCTCGCGCTCGACGAAACGGCGGCGCGCGTGGATCTGGTCAAGCAAAACCCCGCCATTGCCTGGGACGAAATCGTAAATACCCTCACGGAAAAAGTGTGGCTGGAAGTTCGCATCGACACCAAGAACGCCCGGCGAATAGCGGATGCAGCTCTGGATGTGGCGCAGACTCTGGCAAATTCGAGCCTTATCGCTCGAAGTTTCCGCGCGAAGGCGAATGCCCTCTACGCGCTTGACGAGCATGTGGAGGCAGTTCGTTTTCACGAGCAGGCCATAGCTCTATTCCAGCAAACCGGTGAAGAGACCGAACTGGCGCGAACTTTGAGCGGATCAATCCAACCGCTGTTGCTACTCGGACGTTACGATCAGGCGCTCGCCGCCGGTGAACGAGCTGGCGCGATTTTCCGTCAACAGGGGAACACGCGCCGATTGGCTCGCGTCGAAATCAATATTGGAAATATCTATCATCGGCAAGATCGCTTCAGTGAAGCGCTGGCATTTTACGAGCGCGCGTATGAGCAGATGCTGGCGCATGACGATGCCGAGGGGTTGGCGGCCGTTCTCAGCAACCTTTCGCTTTGCCACATCAGCCTCAACGATTTTCCCAAGGCACTGGAACTGCACCAAGTGGCGCGGCGGCATTGCGAGCAGAAGAACATGCCGATTCTGGTCGCTTATGCCGACTACAACATCGCCTATTTATATTTCTTGCGCGGCGAATACGGGCGCTCGATTCAAATGCTTCGAGATGCGTCGGCCAGCGCGACAAAAGCAAACGATGCCTATCAGGCTGCGCTCTGCAATCTTGATCTTTCTGAAATTTATCTAGAACTCAATCTTAGCGCCGAGGCCGGTGAACTTGGACGCGCCGCGAATGAAGCGTTCCAGAATCTCGGCTTTGGTTATGAAGCGGCGAAGGCGTTGGGCTTTGCCGCCATCGCCGCTAGCCGCCAGGGACAGGCGTTTGAAGCGGTCAAGCTGTTTGCGCAAGCAAAAGAAATGTTTGTTCGCGACCAGAATCAGGTGTGGCCTTCGCTTCTCGACCTGTATGAGGCGCTTGTACTTTTTACCGAGGGGCGCCTGTTTGAGGCGCGGCGGCTTTGCGTATCGGCGCACACATTCTTCCGAACGTCGTCGTTACGCGGGAAAGCTGTATTGGCTGAGCTCCTATTGGCGCGCATCGCAATGCGTCTGGCGGATAACGGCTTGGCAAAACAGCACTGTCTCGCCGCCCTGGAAACCCTGAAGAATCTGGACTCGCCGACTCTGCTGTATCAAGCAGAATTTCTGCTGGGCGAAGTGGAACGCGCAAATGGAAACGAGGACGCGGCCTACGAGTCATACTGCAGAGCGCGCGCCGCCGTCGAACGCTTGCGCAGCAGCCTGCGCGGAGAAGAGTTGAAGATAGCCTTCTTCGAAAACAAATTGGAGGTTTATGAAAGCCTGGTCGATATTTGCTTGCGCCGCCAGGACAGTTTCGAAGAGGCGTTCGCTTACATCGAGCAAGCCAAATCGCGGACACTAATCGATCTTCTGAATCAGCCAGTGCACGTTGCAAGCGGCGCCGATCCTGGACAAAGCGAACTTGTGCGCTCGATTCGCAACCTTCGCGAAGAGCTGAACTGGTATTACAATTTGATCGAGCGCGAACAACTGCAGCCTGAAGAGCGTTCGCAAGAGCGTGTGCAGCACCTCGAACAACAAGCTCGATCGCGCGAGAGCGACTTGATGCGCGCGATGAAAGAGGCGACCGTTGCGGAAGCAAATGAAGCCGGCCTGCAAGTTCCAACCAGCATGTCACTGGACGAGATCCGGGCGGTGCTTCCCGCCGATACGGCATTAATTGAATATTTCTGTACGCACGGGCGCAATCTCGCCTGCGTCGTGACCCGTGACAAACTCCATATCTGTCCTGTAACGGTGCAGTCGCGCATCCACAAGCTGCTGCAGTTGCTGCAGTTTCAAATCGATAAATTTCGCCTCGATCCGCAGTACGTAGCCACCTTCAACCGTGCGCTGCTGGCATCGACGGAAGCGCATCTAAAGAGCCTCTATCAGGAGTTAGTCGCTCCTATCCGTCACTTACTCGATGCGCGGCACTTAGTGTTCGTGCAGCACGGACTGCTTCACTATGTTCCGTTCCATGCCTTGCACGACGGTCAATCATACTTAGTCGATCGCTTCGTTATTTCGTATGCTCCAAGCGCCAGTATTTACGCGCATTGCCAAACCACCGAAGCCAACACGGCGGGTGATTCTTTAATCCTAGGAGTCCCGGATGCCCGGACGCCGGCGATCAGCGCGGAAGTTAATTCCCTCGCGATAATGTTGCCCAACTCTAGACTTTTTGTCGGCGAGGATGCGACCGAAACTGTGCTGCGCACTTATGGGCCGCAAAGTAAGTCAATACACATCGCGACCCACGGATACTTTCGCCAGGATAACCCTATGTTTTCGTCGATCCGCCTGGGGACCTCGCATCTGAGCCTCTACGATATGGCTCATCTGCAACTGCCGGTGGACATGATTGTGTTAAGCGGGTGCGCCACCGGATTAAATGTAGTTACACCGGGCGATGAACTGATGGGCTTGGTCCGCCGCCTCTTACAGGCGGGAGCCCGGTCGCTCGTTCTCAGCCTGTGGGACGTGCACGACGACAGCACAAAGGAATTCATGATCGAATTCTATAGTCGCCTTCAAACCGGGCTTTCTAAGGCGGAGGCGATGCAAGGTGCCTGCGTAAGCCTGCGTGAGCGCCATCCACACCCCTATCATTGGGCCCCTTTCCTGTTGATAGGAAAAGGGTAACGAGTTACTAAGTATTTTTCGCTTGAATTGTATTTATTGCGCTGATCGAATCCCTTTTGTATCAGAGACGAGAGCCAGCTAAGTGAGTTGTGTCTGGTTTCGAATCCCCCGAGTAGATAGGACGACAAATGCATTTCTCAGAACAATCCTGGATTGATTTGGTTAGGGGCGTCAATCGGCCCGAACAGGGCGAAGATATCAAGGCACATCTCGCCCGCGGTTGTTCGAAATGCAAAGCCGCCCATGACGTATGGAGCCGCGTAGGCAGACTCGCCACTAACGATGAGAGTTACACGCCACCGGACAATCTGGTTCGTCTTGTGAAATTAGGTTTTGCTACCCACTTTGCGGAACAGCCTAGCAAATGGACGCTCGCCAAACTGGTGTTTGACGGCTTTGCGCAGCCGCTTCCCGCGGGAGTCCGCAGCGGCGCACTGAGAGTTTGGCAGGTCATCTATGAGGCGGAAGGGCTGACGGTCGATTTGCATTTCGGACGCCGCGCCCAATCGGAGGCGGTGCATATAGTTGGGCAGGTATTTGACAAAACAACCGCGCAAGCCTTGCAGGACAATGCAACCGTTGAGTTGTCGACAGAGCACAAACAACTGGTCGGAATCGCTCCGGTCACAAGCCTAGGAGAGTTTTACCTGGAATTCGAGGCGAAAGAGCATCTTTGGCTTTCGGTGAAATCAGCGGGGCGCAACACAGTGCGGATTCCACTGAGCAACCCAAGATAAAGGTAACTATTTATGACTTACTAAAGACATCACAATAGGTTACTGCCGAGAGAGTACCGCTGTAAGTGGCAGCTATTAGGATCGCACTCTACACTTGCAATTGGGGACGGAGTCCAAATGGGGAAAAACACGAGTGAATTCAAGTCGTATTTGCATGTTCGTCGCGCGGGCATTGTAGCCAGCCTGCTCTTACTGGTAGTTACTGCGATCTGCGCGCCCTCCGCGGAGGCACAAACTCGCCTGATCGTGCGCGATTCGCTGGGCTTGCCCGCTCTCAACCTGACCTGCCTTCTGGTGGGCTGCAAGGTCGTAAACGGTCTCGGTGATCCCAACGGCGAGTTATTCCTCGTGACCTTCCCCGCGATTCTGAATCCAGTGACCGAGCTTCTCAAACTCAACCTTGACCTCGGTATCTTAGATGTCGAAGTCGATCAAGTTGTCACGACCGTGCCGGCATATGCCAGCAACGATCCCAATTACTTGTCGGATGAAACGCCAACGCCTTATTACGGCGCGTCCGTCTGGCATGGTTATCTGGCGCAGCCGGGAAATGAATTAGTGCGCACGGCACAAACCCAATCGGCATTCAACGTGACGGGTGCGGGAGCGACTGTTGCGGTGATCGATACCGGCGTCGATCCGACGAATCGGGTGCTGCAAAGCGTCTTGGTCGACGGCTACGACTTCACGCGCAATGTCAGCGGCGGTTCAGAGATGAATGACGTTCAGGCTGACCCCAATCTGAGCCAGGCGCAGAGTGCAACCCTCAGCCAGCGTACGGTTGCGGTGTTGGACCAGCGCACGGTGGCTGTGCTCGATGGCGGCTCCTATACAGACTTTGGACACGGCACCATGACTGCAGGCATCGTGCATCTGGTTGCGCCCCAGGCAAAGATCATGCCGCTCAAAGCGTTTTCTGCGAATGGCAATGCTTATGATTCCGACATTTTACGCGCTATCTATTACGCGGTAAGCCATGGCGCCAATGTGATGAGCATGAGCTTCGATTATCCGAGTTACTCGCCAGAACTCGCGACTGCAATCAAGTATTCCAACAGTAAGGGAGTAATCACTGTCGCGTCGGCTGGGAACAGCGGCGAGGATACGATGGTGTATCCGGGCGGACTTCCTGGAGTTATCGACGTTGCGTCGACTTCTAACACGGATGTCCAGTCTACATTTACGAATTACGGCGTGCCGCCGGTGTGGATGGCCGCGCCTGGCGAAGGAGTTATGACGACTTATCCCTGGGGTACGTGGGCCGCGGGATGGGGAACGTCATTCAGCACTCCATTCGTAGCGGGGACAGCCGCTCTCATGATGGGGTCTAACGGTAACTGCCCGAGTTGGATGGTTCCGATGGGCTTAGCGAACGCTGACTACATCGGTAATTTGAATCTCGGATTCGGACGGCTGGACACTTATCAGGCGCTTCAGGCATGCAACCTGTTGTAGAGGCGAACCCGAGCGAGTTGACGAACGCTATGGCGGATACTCTCAACCCGATTGTCGACGTTTCATCGCTTATGCTTCGCGTCAAGGAACTGGAGGAACAGCAGCTTGCTTTTCGCAACTCTCTGGTTTGCGCTTTTAACCAGATGCTCGACCTGAAAGACATCAACACGGGCGTGCACAGCACGCGCCTGGCGGAATGGGCGTTGCGCGTGGCTCGCAAGATGGAGATGCCGGAAGATCGGCTCTACCAGGTCGAAGTCGCGGCGCTGCTGCATGACGTCGGAAAGATTGGCGTGCCCGACGACATTCTGAAAAAAGCGGGGCCGCTGACGCTCGAAGAACGCGCCCTTATTAATCGACATCCGGAATATAGTTGGTCGATTTTGCGTCTATTTCCCGGGCTCGAAGAGGCGAGCCTCTATGCTTTACATCATCATGAGAGCATCGACGGAACGGGGTATCCGGCGAGACTCAAAGGCAGCGACATTCCACTCGTATCGCGAATCATTTGCGTCATCGACGCGTTCGACGCAATGGTTTCGAATCGCTGCTATCGCCAGGGCCTTCCACATTCGGAAGCAATCGCTCGCTTGATCCGCAGCAGTGGAACTCAATTTGACACCGACGTGTTGCAGGCCTTTATTCCCATCGCCGAGACGGAAGCGGCGGATGTGTTTGCGGCGGCCGGAACTAGCATGTCAGCGGTGCTCTAAGCGAACCTGGCGAACCTTCTCGCGTTTAAGTCTTGCTTACTTTTTCAGATCGCGAACCTCTGCTGGCCGCGGCTCGGCTCCGCTTGGGTTCTTGCTCCTGCTGATTGCGCGCAGCAAGGCTGCGATGAGAGCGGGGCCGCGCAGCCTAAGTTCTTCCTGATGGTGCAAGGAAAGCTCGCGCAATATTTTTTCGCCTTTCTTCGTTAAGGAAAGCGATACCTCACGGCGATCCTCCTTCATACGATGGCGGCGGACATAGCCGCCGGCAGCGAGCCGGTTCACCAACTCAACTGTACTGTGATGTTGAATCTGAAGGCGATCGGCTAATTCTCTTATTCGGGGTCGCGTTCCTACCGGCAGTCCCTTCAAAGCGAGCATGAGCTGATGCTGGTGCGGCTCGATGCCGGCCTCGTGCGCAGCTTGCTCGCTGAAATGAAGAAAGCGGCGGATTTGATAGCGCAGCTCTGCCAACGATTGGTAGTCAGCCTGAGTAACAGACGGTTTCATGCAAAAAGTATATCGTAATACGATATAATATTGTTGTGAAAGCAGAATTCCAAAATAACGCCGCAGCTGAAGGCAAACTGCGCCCCAATCGCAATGACGAATTGGGAGACTTCACAACCACGTGGCGAGTGATTCCCATATCATTGCTAGCAATCATGATCGGCGCAGTCTGCGCGTTTGTCGCGCTCGCCTTGCTCCGGTTGATTGGCTTATTTACCAACCTGTTCTATTTTGGCCGGTGGAATACAGCGCTGGTTTCGCCTGCCGGCAATCATCTTGGCGTCTACAGCCTCTTCATCCCAATCGGCGGGGCGCTGGTCGTCGGCGTCATGGCGCGCTACGGTTCCGAGCGCATACGAGGTCACGGCATCCCCGAGGCGATCGAGTCGATTCTGCTAAACGGCAGTCGTATTGAACCGAAAGTCGCGCTTCTCAAACCACTCTCGGCGGCAATCTCGATTGGTTCCGGAGGACCGTTCGGAGCCGAGGGTCCGATCATCATGACCGGAGGCGCGGTCGGTTCGCTGATTGCCCAGTTGTTCCATCTCACGAGCGCCGAGCGCAAGACCCTTCTCGTGGCGGGCGCGGCGGGAGGAATGTCCGCAACCTTCGCGGCGCCAGTGGCCGCGGTGCTGCTGGCCGTCGAGTTGCTACTTTTCGAATGGAAACCGCGCAGTCTGATTCCAGTGGCGTTGGCGAGTGCGATGGCCGCGGTGGTACGTAGGTATATCCTGGGGTTCGGGCCACTGTTTCCTGTGCCCGATCATCCATTATTCATAGGACCAAAAGGCCTGCTGGGCTGCGGTCTCGTGGGTCTTCTGGCGGGGATCCTGTCGGCGCTGCTCACAGTATCGGTGTACGCGGCCGAGGATGCTTTCCAGCGGCTGAAAATCCACTGGATGTGGTGGCCGGCGATAGGCGGCCTGGCCATCGGCTTGGGAGGTCTGGTCTTCCCGCAAGCATTGGGAGTCGGTTACGACACGATTGGCGCATTACTGCAGGGAAGCGTCACCACAAAAGTGATTCTCGGGGTGCTGCTAGTCAAATGGTTTATCTGGGCGGTATCGCTCGGCTCCGGCACATCGGGCGGCGTTCTCGCCCCGCTGCTAATGATGGGCGGCGCGCTCGGCGGCCTCGAGGCCATGTTTCTTCCCTATGAAGGGGCCGGCTTCTGGCCGCTGATCAGCATGGGCGCAATTCTTGGCGGCACGATGCGCTCTCCCTTCACCAGCATTGTTTTTGCTTTTGAGCTGACGCACGACGCCAACGTGTTTTTGCCCTTGCTGGTGGGTAGCGTCATCGCACACGGTTTCACGGTCTTGACGCTGAAGCGGTCAATCTTGACCGAGAAAGTTGCGCGGCGCGGCTATCATCTCAGCCGCGAGTATGCCGTCGATCCGCTGGAAATCCTATTTGTGCGCGAGGTCATGCGCACCAAGGTTGCCGTATTGCCGGCCGCGAGTACGCTTGGCGAAATATGGAACTCGTTGCGCGTGGATCACCGGCAGGAGCAGCGCCTGTTACCTGTCGTTGATGCTGAGGGACGCCTGGTCGGAGTCGTAACGCGCGGGGATCTCAACCGGCGCATGGAACAGAATGGTAATGACGCCCTCGACCGGCCGCTCGGCGATCTAGTTCGCGGGAGCATGGTCGAAGCACATCCGGACGAACCGCTCCGCATCGTTGTCTATCGCATGGTCGAAAAAAGTTGTACCCGGATGCCGGTCGTGGAGCGTGGGACAAGAAAGTTTCTAGGATTGGTGTCGCTCAGCGATTTGCTGAAGGCACGGTCGCGGCATCTCGAGGAAGAGAGCCGCCGTGAACGAAGTCTGAAATTCAAATGGTTTGCGCCGGAAGGCGGGATAAAACGGACCATGTGACAGGTGCGACGGAATCGATAGAGCGAGTCAATGGTACTTGTCGCTGCAGCGATCGTGGCAGCGTTCGATTTCGGCGCAGTCATCGGGCGCAGCTTCGACAGGCTCCCATATCTCCTGAATCGGAGAGGTAATAATTGGGCGGCTGTAATCGGGGTGGTGAAATTCAAGATGCATGCCGCGACCGATGAAACGCAGCTTCAGCATCGACCCGCCCCAGGTTGAGCCGGCAATCGTAACCTGAACCGGCTGCGGACAATATTGCGGGTGGCCGGAAATCATCGCCGCACCTTCGCCTAAGAAGTGTGCTGTGTAGTGGTGATGCTGCGTGCGAATCTGCAGCACGGTGTCCGGCGCCAGAGTTTCCAGAAACACACCGCCCTCAATCTCGGACTGGACGATATTCCGATTCACTGCATCGCTCAGGTTGGGATGAGGCGTAAACATTGATCTACTGTCTCTGAGATCTACTGTTTCTGAGATTTACTGTATCCGAAGTCTCGCTCTCCGTCACAATGTATTTAGGGCTGGGCGACACTAAAGGTCGTCCATGCGCCTGCCTTCATATCACGCTGCAACCCGCTCTGCCACGCAAACTCGGGGTGGGCGCGCAGATGGTCTGCGGCCTTGAAATCCATGCCACAGGCGTGACCGGCCGCAGCGGCTAGGCTCATCTCGGCGACCATGTGCGAGTCGGCGACTTTATTCTGTACCGTGCCGGCCATGCCGAAGGGGGGCTGCCAGGTGCCATCGCCGCGCGGTGAAAGGTCGATGTGGCCGTCGAGGGTGCGTTCGTCCGCATCCTCTTTATTCTCATAGGTATCGAAATGGTCGGCTAGAAAGCGCTCGGCCGCCGCCACGTCGATTTTGCCCTTATTTTCGGCCATGAGCTGATCCCAGCGCAGATGGCGGGCATTGGAGCTCTCGCTCATGTCGTGAGGATCGAAGTCGGTCTCTTCGCGAATCAGTTTTTCGTTTATCGGGAAATTCGAGCCGACAAAATAGCCGTCGCTTTTGCGCTCCAGGGTGACGTTCTTAAGCCCCAGTTCGAGGCGTCCGATTTCATTCTTGCCGGTGTCGGCGACCAGCCAAGTATTGGCGTAGCCTCCGTTATTGCCGTCTTTCATAATGCGGGTGAAATCATCGATCGAAGTCGAATATTGCGCCGCCTTGCGCGCCCGCACAAATTCGGGAATGGCGGTCTCGGCGTATCCCGAGAAATGGCCAATCGTGGTTTCCGTAATGACGATGCCGGCTGAGTTCATCACGAAATCGTCGGCGCTGTGGATGATCCCCGGCAGACCGTCCATGAGCAGGCGTTTGCCCCTGGCCGGGACGATGTCGTAGATGATGGTCCAGCGCTCGCCGTCTAGATACTGCGTCCAATCATTGTGGGCGATTACGACTTTGCCGTCCTTGGTATAGCTGCCCGTCGCCACGAAGGCGCTGCAATGCTCGGCCACCTGCGCCGAGGCCGTCGATTTGTTTCCATGGGCCTCGTCGTATTCCTTGACGTAGTATTCCCACTCTTCCGCGGCATTTAGAGCGACGACATCCCAAAGATCAAACTTCGTACTGGTGCCGTGAGCGGTGAGTCCATCGACGATGCCTTGCATCTCGTCGCGATACTCCTGCTCGATGTGCGGCCACATCATGTTCTGCGCCGCATCGCGGAAAAATTGCCAGTCTTTTTTGTTGTCGTGCGTCACTTCGAGGATCGTCACTTTAAGCGTGTCTTCGATCTCGGGGGCTAGCAGATAACCGTTCTGAAATCCGATTTCGTGGGGTGTGCCCTCGAGATGAACGAATGTCCAACCATTCTTGGGGGGACGTCGGAATGCATTCTTTAGCTCGGCGTCTCGCGTGTTCGCCTGGGGCGAAGCAGAGGGGGAAGAGGATGAAGAGGATGATGAGAACGAAGCTGCTCCCGTCAGAAGCAGAGCAAGAAGAATTAAAGGCGATTGGCGCATGAATGGTCCCCGGACTCAGAATCTGGGCATTCTAGCAGAGTTCGCTGCAAATCTAGTTCCGCTTGCGCTGAGCGCTGGGTTGGGAGCGTTATGGGATACCGGTTAGCGCCAAGGGGATGACTGTACGCGAAGGAAGAACAAGGAGACTCATCAGCGGGAGAGCGAATCGACCGACTGGCGCTGTTCGCGCATCTGTTCCAGAAAACTATCGACGGGTATTTGGAACTTATGCCGGAACAGATAGACCAGCGCATCTTCGCTGCGCGCGACTCCTGGCGCTCCTGCCTGATCCGACGAGGCGGGCTCGGCGTCAGGCGCGAGTGGGGAGCGGGTTACGGCAACTTGGCTTGAACCCGCGCTATCGCCGGGAGACGATCGATCCATGCCATCTGGTACGACGCGCACCTCTGGAGATTTACCTCCGACAGCGCGCAGGGTAGCGATCATGCGGCGCACTCGATTCCGTTGCTCCTCGGTGATCTGGGAGAATTCGACTCCCATTCCAAATTCCGGATGCGCCACCAGCACCACGCCTTCAGCCCGTATCTCGACGCCCGCCACTTTGGTCGAAAGGGTGACGCGCGTAGCGCGCGGAAAAGGTGAATTGGTCGTAAGATAGCAACCGCCCAGACTAAGATCGGTAAGCCGGCAATTGACCGGTGGGTCATCCCGATCGGGCTCCGAAAGCTCGCTGTTGAGCCATTGTCGAAGGGTGTTTCGCTGGTCGTCGGTGGCATCTTTAAAGCGGACCCCAGCTTGTTCGCCGCTCCCTTCCCAGGCCAATTCTCCGTAAATATCGAGCTTCTGGGGCAGGCCCGGCAATTGCAGCCAAAAGCGCAGGGTGCTCTCTTTGGGAACGGGGCCGGAGAATTTAATCGCCATCCCGCCTTCGCAGAGATCGATGGTCGTCGCCGTATATAAAGATTTTCCGTAGGATTCGACGGGGATCTGAACCGGAATCCGCAACTGTGAGCGCCGCTCGCGCTTCATCAGAGCGCGCACTGCCCGAAAACTCGATTTCGCCCGCTCGACAGCCAGCGGCTTGTGCAGGACGAAATGCGCTCCCATCCCAAAGCCGCCCTTCAGGCCGACCTCGGACTCGACCAGCACAATGGCCAATGCTTGCTTGTTCACAGGGCTAGCCTTCGCCCCCCGGAACACGTTCATCGCCTCCTCCGCATCCGCGCCGTCGACGATGATCGCCTCAAAGCGCTGGCGGGTGATGCGACGCATGGCCTCGTCGGGGGCGGCGCAGTGCTCAATATCAATTTCCAGATCGCTCAAAACCCGGCGCAGCACGCGCACGGTTTTGTCGTCGGAGCTCAGTAGTAAGGCCTTCAAATTCATCGTTCAAATCACGAGTTCAAATCACCAAGGTTTAGATCACAGCCGTTCCCACTCACCGTGCAAATCGCGAGAGTCGGTTCACGACTTGCCAGTCTGCTGAGAATCTCAACAGTGCGCCCTATGCGGGGCATGATCCAAGTCTGTGCTAGGTTCGCCGTTGTGAACCTTTCCGAGTCGGAAGGGTGGCGGCTGTCCCCCTGTGGCTTTGGGCATGGGATTGAGGAAGATTCTTCAGTCCCTGGCGCCGTAGAACAGGCCTTGTTTTCACTCTAAGTCTAGGCAATTCTGCGGTCAACGCAATGGCCCGGTCCGATGGTTACTGCAGTCACCTAGAGGATTTGCTGCCGGAATGGAACTCGGCTTTTCGGGCCGCCACATTGTGCATGCCTTCTGCTGGGGTCATATGCTTGAGGCTCCATCAGGTCATAGGACTTATCCATTTATTCATATTTGGAGGGACCGAGGGACAACCTTTCGCGCTGCCCTGCAAGTGACTGTGCGCAAAGGGGATATTAGAAAGGTGGTTCGACGTCGAACTTTCTTGTTGACTTTAGCAAAGAAACCTATTATTATTAGTAGCTTCCATAGAGGCCGAGGGGCTAGAGTCTGTGGTGCTGGTTTTCTTAGTTACGCGTGAATCCCCTTCACCCTCCTTGGAATCAAACGATATAGTGGCTTAACTAGGTGTAAGTCCTTATTCCAATTGAGGGTATATTTTGATGGCAAAGCGACGAGGAAACCCGAACTGGGGCAAGCCTGAGCCGATCGGGCCTGTCATCCCCACGGTCACGGAGTTTGAACAGGTCGTGCATGAATACAAGCTCTCCCCTGACCAATATCTGCGGTCTACCCGCCTGCGAGAGTGGGCGCGCCGCAACAAGAATTCCAAGTACATCCCCGAGCCATTGCTTGAGGCCTGGGGCTTTGAGATTGAGTCCACCCTGTAATCTCGGGGAACTGCTCTACGGGAAGGGTCGCCTCTGGCGGCCCTTTTCTATTTGCGCTACTCAGTTACACTTAGATGGTGCACCGCGTTGGACTTGTCTCTTAGCGTTGAAATTCAGCACCGGAGAGAACTGTCGTCCATGACACCTAACTCGCCATTCGCCGACGTCCCCACCGCCATCGAAGAAATCCGCGCCGGCCGCATGATCGTAGTCGTCGACGATGAAGACCGCGAGAACGAAGGCGACCTCACCCTGGCCGCCGAAAAAGTCACTCCCGAGGCCATCAACTTCATGGCGAAGTTCGGCCGTGGGCTGGTCTGCCTCGCCATGACCGAGGAGCGACTGGAGCATCTCCGCATCGGTCCCATGACCAGCGAAAACACCTCGCAATATGGGACGGCTTTTTGCGAGGCGATCGACGCTCGTATCGGCGTGACCACTGGCATCTCCGCCCATGACCGAGCCCACACGATTAAGGTGGCCATCGATCCGGCAACGCGCCCGTCCGATCTTGCTCGCCCCGGCCACATGTTCCCGCTGCGTGCGCGCAAGGGTGGAGTGCTGGTCCGCGCCGGCCAGACCGAAGCTTCTGTCGACTTGGCGAGGCTGGCGGGCATGGTTCCGGCTGGCATCATCTGCGAGATCATGAAGGACGACGGCACCATGGCGCGCGTGCCCGACCTGATCGAATTCTGCCGCATCCACGAAATGAAGATGCTGACCGTGGCCGAGTTGATCCGCTATCGCATGCAGCACGAGCGCTATGTGCATCGCGTGGGCGAGTCGCTGGTGGAGACCAAGCACGGAGAATTTCGCCTGATCGCGTATGAGAGTGAAGTGGAAGGCGGCGAGTCGCATATGGCGCTCATCCGCGGCGATATTACTGATTCGTCGGAGCCGGTCCTGGTCCGCATGCACGCGCATTGCCTGCTGGGCGACGTCTTTGGAGCGACCGGGTGCGACTGCCACCAGACGCTGGAGGCTTCTCTAAAAGCAATTGCCGAGGAAGATCGCGGAGCGCTGATCTATTTGCATCAGACCTCCAAGGGCTTTACTGCGGAAAAAATCGGCGAGCAAGCGTTCCTGACTTTTCATCGCGAGCGCCGTCTGCCGTCGCTGCCTGAAAGTGAGAGAAAGATTCATCGCGAGATTGGCCTGGGGGCGCAGATTCTGTCCGATTTGAATTTGAAGAGGATTCGGCTGCTGACCAATCATCCAAGAAGGGTCGCGGCACTGGAAGGGTTCGACATTGAAATCGTGGAGCAGATTCCGGTGAAGTTGGCGAAGGCGCGACAGTAAGATGGGCAGTGGCCGGCCGGATCGCCGCGCCGCCTAGAACGGCTTCCGCGGAGTGATTTCTTCGTCCTTGATAAAAAACTGCGCCGAACATACCGCCGACCCGCAGATTGTCGGCAGTAAGCCCGCCATCTGCTTGCGCGTAATTAGACCCAGCGTCCCGCAGGAAGGGCACGAAAGCACCGCCCAATAAGGATCTTCCCGTTCCCCGACTTCGCCGGCGTTCTCCAGCACAAACACGGTACCGGGTTCCATTTGCTCGGGAATCCACTCATTGATAATGCTCAATTCGCCGATCATCATGTGCCTCCCGCCTTTCGTTTATGCCTCGATTTACGCCCTGACCCATGGTTCGATTACGCCCTGTTTACGCTCTTAGGCCGCCGCCGCAAGAACTGCACACCTTCCGAAGCCGCAGCTTTTTTGCGGGACTCCACTTCCGCTCGAACCCGCCGTACCTCGTCGCTAAGGCATATATCGAACATCGCCTGCCTCGAGTTCTTCAACAGATCGACGACTTGCCGCGCCGACGTGCGCAAATAAAGGTGAGTGCCATCGGTAAGCAGGTGATATTCGGAGGACGCTCCGACCGTAGCCGCCAGGCTGGTGCCAAATTCCTGCTGCAGAAATCGAATCACCTTCCGCATGCGCTGTAGCGAGAAGCCGCGCCGGCGCAACTGGCAGATGACCGCGACGGTAAGCAGATCGTCCCAGTTATAAATACGGCGATGTCCTTGGCGGGCGGGCGTAACAATTCCACGTTCATCCCACCATTGCAGCTGACGTGCGGTAATTCCGGTCAGCGCGATCACGTCATTGGATGTGAACTCTCGTTGCATTTTGGGTTGGTTCTGTTTCAATCAAAACGCCATTAAAATGTTTGAAACATTCTAGGCGGCAACGGCACAAATAAAACCATCTTTAAGTGGCCAGCGTAGTGACTACAATGGTACGCACTGAAATCGAATTTCCGTTGCGATCTCGCTCGCTGTGGTGAGGGTTTAGAAGGGCGCCGGAATCCTCCCGGGCGAGCAGTTCTAATTAAAAATAGGGACTCCGGGAATTTGTATGTTGCCGCCTCTGGCATTACCATGAATCCCATACAAATTCTTCCCCAGGGGCCATGAATTGATGATTGAAAAAGTGCGTGCGCGCGTCGTCCTGCTAGTTTGTTTTCTTCTGTTGTCGTCATCGCTGACTTTCTCGCAACAAAAAGAAGGATCTCGCAAGACGGATGCGGCGCAAAAAAATGCCAGTCAAGCGTCCGCTGCGAGTGACGACAAGGACGCCGATAAAGATAAAGACAAAGACGACGAGGGCGATCCGCTCTTCCGGGGCATGAAATACCGTTCCATCGGGCCATTTCGTGGTGGGCGCTCTCTAACCGCGGCGGGAATCCCTGGCGATCCGAGCACTTATTATTTCGGCGCCACCGGCGGCGGCGTCTGGAAATCGACGGATGGAGCGAATACCTGGTCGCCGTCATTCGACAAAGCGGGATCGCCGTCGATCGGCAGCATAGCCGTCGCAGCGTCCGATCCCAATGTAGTTTATGCGGGCACCGGCGAAGCTTGCATCCGCGGAAATATTGGCCAAGGTGATGGCGTCTGGAAGTCCGTCGACGCGGGCAAGACGTGGAAGAATGTCGGCCTGAAAGATTCGCGTGCGATTGGCAAGGTGATTGTGAATCCGCGCAATCCCGATATCGTTTTCATCGCCGCGCTCGGCCACCCCTATGGTCCGAATCCAGAGCGCGGCGTTTTCCGCACGCTCGATGGCGGAAAAACCTGGGGCAAAGTTCTCTTCAAAGATGAGAATACGGGAGCGATCGACGTGGCCTTCGATCCCGAAAACGCCAACGTTTTATTTGCCTCGCTGTGGGAGTCGCGCCGCACGCCATGGTCGCTCTCCAGCGGCGGCCCGGGCAGTGGTATCTATCGCTCGAACGATGGTGGCGCAACCTGGAAAAAGCTCGATGAGCACGGGCTTCCCGCGGGACCGTACGGCCGCATCGGCTTGGCGGTCGGCGCAAATTCCGATCGTGTTTACGCTTTGATCGAGGCCAAGGAAGGCGGACTTTACCGGTCTGACGACGGTGGCGATAGTTGGGATTTGGTCAATGGCAGTCACGGACTCGTCCAGCGCGCGTGGTACTACATGCACGTGATCGCCGATCCGCAGGATGCGAATACGGTCTACGTGGCTGATGTGGAATTTTTTAAGTCCACTGACGGTGGCCGCAACTTCAATAAAGTTAAAGTGCCGCACGGTGACAATCACGGTCTGTGGATCGATCCAAAGAATACAAAACGAATGATCGCTTCGAACGACGGGGGCGTCACCGTCAGCCTCGATGGCGGAAAGTCATGGGCCCGCGAAGACAACCAGCCGACGGCGCAGTTCTATCATGTGATCACCGACACGCGGACTCCCTACTATGTTTACGGCTCGCAGCAGGATAATTCGACGGTCGCCATCGCCAGCCGCAGCGATGATGGCGCGATTGGCTCGCCTGATTGGTATGCGGTTGGGGGCGGGGAAGCGGGATACATTGCGCCCAATCCAACCGACCCAAACATCGTCTATGCTGGCGATTATCAAGGTAAC
Organism: Acidobacteriaceae bacterium; assembly: GCA_003132405.1. Lineage (GTDB taxonomy): Bacteria > Acidobacteriota > Terriglobia > Terriglobales > Acidobacteriaceae > Acidiflorens. The sequence goes on from PKXQ01000139.1 coordinate 40,573, forward strand.
ATCACACGCTTCGACCGGCGCACCAATCAGGTCAAGAGCATTGCGGTGTGGCCCGAACTCACCGATGCGCGCGGCGCGGCGGTGCTTGATCATCGCTTTCAGTGGACGGCGCCGATCGTTACCTCGCCGTTTGATCCGAATACCATTTACTACGGAGGCGAGCGCATTTTCAAAACCTCTGACGGCGGAACGCACTGGGACGCAATCAGCGGCGACCTGACACGCAACGATAAGTCGAAACAGCAACCGTCGGGCGGACCGATCACGATTGACGACACGGGCACCGAGTATTACGACACGGTTTTTTCAATCGCTCCGTCGCCCGTGGCGAAAGGCGTGATCTGGGCGGGCACCGACGACGGCTTGATTCAAGTGACGCGTGATGAAGGCAAAAGTTGGTCGAACGTCACGCCGAAAGATCTCGCCGAGTGGAGCCGAATTAGTTTGATCGAGGCGTCTCCGCACGATGCGGGCACAGCCTACGTTGCCATCGACCGCCATCAGAATGACGATCTGGCGCCGTGCATCTACAAGACTACTAATTACGGATCGACCTGGACTCGCATCACCACCGGCATTCCTGATGGCGCTTTTGTGCGCGCTGTGCGTGAAGATCCGAAGAAGAAAGGCCTGCTCTATGCCGGAACGGAGCGCGGCGTCTTTGTCTCATTTGACGACGGCGGCCATTGGCGCTCGCTGCAAAATAATCTGCCGCTGGTGCCGGTTCATGACCTCGTCATCAAGAATGATGATTTGGTGTTGGCGACGCATGGGCGAGCTTTCTGGATCCTCGACGATGTCTCCCCGCTTCGGCAGTTCGCCGATTCGGTCGCAGCAGAGGAGGTGCATCTATACAAGCCTGCGACTGCTTATCGCGTGCATACGGGAGAGGCTCCGGCAAAATTATCGTTTGACGGCAAGAATCCGCCGAATGGCGCGGTAATTTATTTCTATCTCAAGCAGGCGCCGAAGCCGGAAACGAAGCAGGAAGTAAAGATTGAAATTCTGGATGCGACGGGCAATGTGGTTCGCACTTACTCGAGCAACAAATCTGAACCGCTTGACGAACCGCTCGACCCCGACGACAAAAAGCGCGAGAAGGAGATCAAGCCGGAGGATGGTTTGAATCGCTTCGTATGGGATCTGCGTTACGACGAGGCGAATCGCGTCCCCAACTATTTTCTATGGGAGTATAACGACGGAGCGAAAGGGCCACTGGCGGTGCCCGGTAATTATCAGGTGCGTTTGACCGCCAATGGCAAGAATCTAACCGCTCCCTTTGAAGTAAAGATCGATCCGCGCGTCACCACATCGCAAGCCGATCTGGAAAAGCAGTTCAAGCTGGAGATGGATGTGCGCGAGCAGTTGAATCGGCTGTATGACGCGGTCAATCAGATTCAGGACGTTCGTGACCAATTAGATGGACTGAAGAAACGCCTCGTGCCGAGCGACTCGTCGAAAGCGTTGTTTGACGGTGCGAGTGCGCTGGACGCGAAGTTGATTGCGGTTCGCGATCCGCTGATCAATTTCAAGATCAGCGCCAGTGAAGATTCTTTGGCCTACGCGCCAGGTATCGACGCGAAGCTCGCATTTCTGTCCATGGGTGTCGCTGGCTTCGCCGATTCCGCTCCCACTGAGGCCGAGTACCAGGAGTTCGACAAGCTGAAAAAGCAGACCGACGTATTGCTCGCGCATTGGGATGAGGTGAGGAACGCGGATATCACCAACTTCCAGAAACTTGCGTCCGAACAAAATATTCACCCTATTTACGTTCCGGATGTAAAGAGCGAAAAAGTGCAGGGCGGTGAAGAGGAATAACTCGGGGCAAGTCGAAGCAGGTTTGAACTTGGACGGGGCTAAGCCCCGTCCATACATCTTTAGATAAACATCTCGTCTTGCGGCACGCCGCTTCCGCCATTTTTTGGATGGCGGCGCTTCTGTCCTAGAAACACTTCCAATCCGGTGGTGATTGCGGTCATCAGGCCGTTGACCTGGCGCAGCGGAGAGACCACCGTCTTATGCACCATCTCGGTCGTGTCTTCCACTTTGTCCATGGTGCGATTCAGCAGTTCGTCGGCGCGAATCACCTGTAAGCGGGTGCGATCGAGCGCATCGGTGAGCGTAGCGTCGATGCGCGCCAGTTGATTGCGCACCAGATTGGTCGATTCCGCAACATTGACCGAGATGGTGTCGATCTTGGGCCGCAGGTCGACCACAAGACTCTGCACCGAATCAATTGCGGGCAAGGCCTTGGCGCGCACTTCTGTCGCGAGCGCTTCTATCTTCGCGGAGCTCTTGCTGACGGCGAGGTAGAGGGCCACCATCACTAGTGCCTGCAATATCACCGCAAATCCCGTCACAAAAATAAAATATCTTAGGAGATTGTCATCCATAGTTGCTCCTGCTGCCGTTGAGACAGTGGCGGAGAGGCGCTTTCGATTTCAAGAACGTTGGGTGTCGACCGAAGCGCCCCCCATCAAACCTGCCAATTTAGATCGCCGCTAGATATTCTTGGCGTGGTCCGGCGTTGCCGTCGTCGTCTCGTTATAGGCCTGTCGTCCGGCCTCATAAGCGCTGCGGAATTGTTCTTTCTGCTGGTTCAGCACGTCGCGTCCGCGGTCGACCCAGTCATTGGCCTGTTCCCGGGCCTTGCGGACCTGCTCGCGCGCCTTCTCGGTGCCTTCCTGCGCCTTGGACCGGATTACCTCTCTCATCTCATCGCCCGCCCGTGGAGCATACAATACTCCGACCACCGCTCCCACTCCGAGCCCTGCAAGGAACCACAAAAAGCTGTTACTGTCGTTATCCGCCATCTCAACCCTCCTCAAACTTTCTCAATACTTCCTTCTCAATACTTCGGATGGTAGCACCGCGATATGTGAAAGACAATTCACCGCGCCCCAGATTGCCGAACCAGATTAGAGCAGGCTTTCACGGCTAGGGTTGCTACCTGTGCGAAAGAAACCCTTGTGCGCGAAGCGCCAAAGGCGGAGAATGATGCGGTTTCGAGGAGGCACTTTTTGTCCGACCGCAAGTATCGGCAGCGCGGGTATCAGGATTCTGGTGGTGGCAAGAAAAAAGACTTTGAGAAATCCGCAGCGCCGAAAAAAGAAAATACCTTTGGACCGCGGCCCATCAACATGCCCGGAACGCGCACCGTCTCGCGCTGCGCCGAGTGCGGAGCATTGCTGCAAAATCTAACCAATCCCGTCGGCGAGTGTCCGAAGTGCGGCTTTGCGCTGCACGCCTGCAAACAGTGCGAACATTTCGATCCCTCCAGCCGTTTCGAATGCAATCAGCCGATCCCGGCTCGAATCTCGCCTAAAGATAAGAAGAACGATTGCTCGTTTTTTTCCATTCGAGTGATGGTGGAGAAGGAAACCTCGAGCAAGCCCAGTCAGCGGCCAAATGACGCGCGCGCCGCGTTTGACAATTTGTTTAAGGACTGAGGCAGGCAGTTCTCAACTGTCAGCTCTCAGCAAAACGGAGAGCTTCGCACAGAGCTGGGCAAACCGAATATAGGCCCACATGCCGCGGCGGTAACCAATCGCGAGACTTTTGCGCAAGCCTACGCTCACATCCTTGCGCTTCGGACCGCGACGTACCAGACAACTGGAAACCGGAAATCCTTCACTGCGGAAGCGACTACGGCAGCAAAGGGAGATCATAAAGGAAAAAACGTAATCCGGTTCTTCCAGGACGGAAAAGAATATGCACGTGCATACGAATGTTGTTGGGGATTCACCACCAACTGTCACGGAACCTACATAGACTGTTACACTGCCGCGGTCTGAAATTGTGTTGTCTATGAGAATTGCTCTCTTGATGGCGTCCGTCTGCGTGGGCCAGATCACCTGCATGGGCCAGATCACCGGGTCGTGGGACGCGGACGCGAAAGCGATGGCCCAAGCGCTGGTATCTGGGCTAGAGAAATGCCCGCCACGGGTGATCGTTGCAAAATTCGGCAAGGATGGCTGGGCGAAGACTACTTGGGGACCCCCGACAAATCTTGACTACGATGTTCTAAGAACCAACTCAGTCAAGTGGCCTTACCACATCGTAATCTCGTACACGATTCTGGTCAGCGGAACAAAAAACCGCAAGAATCGAGAGGAGGCTGAGCAAGACGTGAGGCCATCGCTCGTTTTCAAGCTCAGCTACAAGAACACCTATGACTTTGGAGATGATGGCAGCCTCCGCCTCTCGGAGACTACAACCCAACAAATCCTCGAGGGCGGCAGTTGGAAGCAGCGGACTCTCTTGCCCGATGCATGTTGGGACCACATTCCGTGGTCGGACTAGTCATGAGAATCCATCTCACAAAATCCACCGCCCTCCGGAGAAGCTCCCTTAAATAGCTTTTGAGTGTTGCGCTGGTAATAGCTTTTGAGTGTTGGTCTGGACCTCCCGAGCCTGAGATCGTGCAAGGAGATTCCGACTCAGGTAGACCTGACTCATTGCTAGTTATCGCAAGTCGCTCAACGCTGCCCGCGCTCATCGGTCAGCAGAAATTGCCTTAACTGACAGCTGATCGCTGATGGCTGACAGCTGCACCTACGGTTTCTGCGTCGGCCGCAGCAGCACTTCGCTGGCGAAGGATTGCGGCGCTTGCGTCACTAGCATGGCTACTATGTGGGCTACGTCGGCGGCCTGCAGCATTTTCTCTGTGTTCATGCCGGTATGCGGGCTGAATTCAGTGTGGGTTGAGCCGGGGCAGATCACAGAGACGCGAATGCCATGGACGCGCAACTCCTCCGCCACCGAGTAGGTCAGGCCGTTTAATCCCCATTTCGAGGCGGCGTAGGCGGCACCGTTGGGCAGGGCGTTTTTGCCGGCGAGGGAGGAGATGTTGATGATGTGTCCGCCACGCGTCTTAATCATCAGGGGCGCGAGGCCGCGAATGCAGTAGTAGACGCCGCGCAGGTTGGTGTTCAGCAGTGTGTCCCAATTCTCGGGCGCGAGCTTATGGAGCGGTCCATTGAAACTGCCGACTCCGGCGTTGTTCACGAGAATGTCGAGGCGATCGAAGGTGCGCTCGACTTGCTCGGCGAGGGCTTCGACCGAAGCGAGATCGGTGACGTCGCATGGTATGACGATGCTTTTCGCCGAACTGTTCTCCGGACCTTGATGGCTACGGTTCTGCTCGATCGCAGTGGCCGTCCCTTCCAAGGCGGGGCGTGAGCGTCCGCAGAGAATTGTGTGCGCACCGAGATCGGCAAGTTGCAGGGAGATAGCTCGGCCGATGCCGCTTCCAGCGCCTGTGACGACGGCGACTTGACCAGACAGGGGCAGCTGTGTGGAGGATGCGATTGTTGTCAATGCGGATGACTCCTGGCAAAAGTAATTAAACGGGATGACCCCGCTATTCTACTGATGCGGTTGTTTTCGCTTGCAGCGTTATTTTATTTTGCGTCGCGGCTCGATTTCGCATCCAAGAAATCGGTTGGGGCGAGTCCATATGGGGCGCGCTTCCCCGATTAGGACTGACGGAATGGATGTAGCGGCCAAGGCGCTTGCCTTAGCCGGACGACATCCTTATAATCCGCTCACCGGAATAATGTTGAGCCGCGGGCTATCGATAGGCACATGAGTTTCGGGACCCGTCAAAGTGAGCTAGACCAGTAAGCCAGACTAGACGATGTGTGCGCTGCAAGTGTGAGCTAAGAGGTACTTCATGGTGCCAGCCCGACACCAGGATTGGGTCGACCAGGGCGCGAGGTCAACTCCAGCTTCCCCGAAGAGTGAAGGAGCCACAGGAATGAAGAAGATCGTTCTCGCGATGTTGCTGGTAGCAGCAGTTACCGCCGTCGCACAAACCGCGTCGCAGCCAAATTCAGCGCCCGCGCAGTCTGCGCCGCAACAGGGTGCCACACCAGCCGCTACTCCGTCGCAAGGGACAGCAGCAACTCCAACGCCACAAGGCGCAGCTCCAACTGCGGCGCCGGCCCAGCCGGCCGCCGCGCCTGCTCAGCAGAAAAAAGAGATTAAAGATCCCGCCGAATATAACGCTTACGTAGGCGCCGTAGAGCAGAAGGACCCGGCCGCCAAGATCAGCGGCCTGGAAGCATTCATCACGCAGTATCCGAACACCGTGATGAAGGAAGAGTCGCTGGAATATCTAATGGGCGCCTACCAGCAGACGGGCAATTCGCCGAAGATGCTGGAGACGGCGCAGAAAGTCCTGGCGGTGAACCCGTGCAATTTACGAGCCCTGGCGCTCGTCGCTTACTCGAAGCAGGCGATGGCGACGGCGGGCCAGAGCGCGCAACAGAATTTTGCCGATGCTGGCCAGGCTGGTCAGAAGGGCTTGCAGTGCTTGCAGACTGCGGTGCGTCCGTATGACGCAGCGCAGGCCGACTGGGACAAACTGAAAACGCAGACCGCCGGAATTTTCAACGGCGCGGCTGGCATCAGCGCCTATCAGGCGAAGGATTATGCGACCGCTGAAAAATATTTGCGGGCCGCGGTGCAGGGCGATCCTGCTAATTTGCTTGAGATCTATGACCTCGCACTGGCCGACCTCGCTCCGGGAGCAGCGGAAAATGACCCGGAAGGACTCTTCTATATTGCGCGTGCTTCGAATCTCGCGCAGGGAGCTGGCAAGGATCAGATCGCGAAGTTCGGGAAGAGCCGCTACGTCCAATATCACGGCGCCGACGATGGATGGAGCGATTTGCTGACACAGACAACCAGCGCAACTCAGCCGCCCGCGAATTTCGCGATCACGAAGTATGTGCCGCCCACGCTAGCGGAGCAGGCCGCCGCACTCGTTAAAAGCAAGAAAGTTGAGGAGATGAGCTTCGCGGAATTCCAACTGGTTCTGTCCGAAGGAACACCGGAAGATGCAGATAAGGTCTGGACGACGCTCAAAGGGAAGCCGCTGCAGTTGCAGGCGCATATCATCAGCATCGAGTCCTCGAGCAAACTGCAACTGGCGGGTAGTCAGGACGACATCGACGCCAAGCGGGCCGATATCGATCTGACCATGATGGCCGCGATTCCGAAGAAGGATATGCCGAAGGAAGACTCGGATTTTCAGTTTGAAGGAACGCCCGTCTCCTACGTGGCCAAGCCGTTTGTAATGACGATGGACCAAGGGGCATTGCTGGTGAAAGCGAAACCGAAGCCAGCCGCTACTCATCACAAGACGGCGCAGTGATGTGAGGTTTTCAGGTGCCAGATTTGTGGGCCTGAAAAGAGCGGTAGGGGTTTGAGTGGTCAAGAGGGCGGTCCCAAACGGGATCGCCCTCATTGATTTTGAGCGGGCGTAAACGTTGACCGGCGGCTAGCGGAGCCTACTTTTAACGAACTTCGTTTAGCGAACTTGTTTTCTCTCCAACGAGACCGGGCGCGCGCTGCGAGGTGGACGTTTGGCGCCGGCGCGCAGTGGACGAACATCAATCTTAAGTTCTTGCATGGTGCGGCTGAGCGTGTTTCGATGCATGCCCAGTTGCCGCGCCGCCTTGCACTGATTGCCGCGATTTTCTTCCAGCACGGTGATGATGAACCGCTTCTTAAACTCACGAACCGCTTCGGAGTAGAGGATGTTGCTCTTGTACATCTGCAGGATCAGCGCTTCCAATTGATCTTTCACTGCTGCCTCGTTTCCAAAGGCCGAGAACCGAACGGCCTGTGGCGTAGTTCAAATTTCAAATCCCGCGCCCAAGGCGCGTTGTCACTCATGCGGCAGCGGCACGCCGGAGTGCGTGCCCTGTCGCCTGTCTTACATCCACTACAAATAATTGAAACCTGTTTGCGCCGCCCAATGGCACGGCGCATTTACTGCAACGGCATCGTCGGCTGCATTTGAACTTTTTCGGTCGCCGAATGCACGTGCCGCAACGAGTCCAAGCCCTGGTAAAAACGTTGCCGCAATTCCGAAGGTGCCAGCCAGATCGCCGCTCTTCCGCCCACCAGAAAATACGGAGCCAACTGCGATCCCTCCAGCCACTTCGCCGCGGGCGCAAACGCAGTCATCGCGGTGAGTACAATGGCCACCACCAGCACGCCGCGCAACAAACCAAGGACCGCGCCCAGCACGCGATCAATCGCGCTCAGGCCCGCTTTCTTCATTGCCCACTGCGCAATTCGTCCGGCAAAGCCGAACACGATCAGAACAGCAAAAAAAATAATCAGAAACCCGGCAATTTCGCCCAGCCAGGGCGACTTCAAATGAGGTGCGAACCAGTCCGCCAGGCGATGATACTGCCATGCGGCCAGCAAGTATCCTACGGCCAAGCCGGCCAGATTGAAGGCTTCGCGAAAGAAGCCTTCAATCGCCGCCCCGGTCACGGAGAAAACCAGGAAGCCGAGGATAATCCAGTCGGCGATGCTCATAGTTCGATGCTCATGGTTCACCGGATCCGAATTTCGTAAATCGAATTCAATGACACCAGCGCACGCCGCTAAATCTCCAACTCGCGTCCTGTCAACTGGCGATACGCCCCGAGATACTTTTCGCTTGTCCGCAGCGCCACTTCATGGGGGAGAGCTGGCGCGGGCGGTTGTTTGTTCCAGCGAATTTCTTCGAGGTAATCCCGTACATATTGCTTGTCGTAAGAATCCTGCGCCTTGCCCGGTTGATAGGCGTCGGCCGGCCAGAAGCGCGAGGAATCCGGTGTAAGAACTTCGTCCGCCAGCGTGATGCCCTTGGCGGTTTGTCCAAACTCAAACTTCGTGTCGGCGATGATGATGCCGCGCTGCCGCGCATAATCGGCGACCTTTTTATAAATGCGCAAGGTGAGGTCGCGCAATTGTCGGCTCAATTCGGGATCGACGAGCTTGCGCATTTCTTCGAAAGAAATGTTGATGTCGTGCCCTGTCGTAGCCTTGGTCGCCGGAGTGAAGAGCGGCTCCGGCAATTGGTCGGATTCTCTCAAGCCAGATGGCAGTTTCACGCCGCATACCGAGCCTGTGGCCTGGTACTCTTTCCATCCAGAGCCCGAAAGATAGCCGCGCGCCACGCATTCGACGGGAAACATCTCGGCGCGCATCACCATCATCGAGCGCCCGCGAAGCTCATCAGCGTGGCTGCGGATGGCCGCCGGATACCGGTTTACGTCAGCGGTCACAAAATGATTGGGGACAATGTCTTTGAGAAAGTCGAACCAGAAGAGCGAGATCTGCGTGAGCACGCGTCCCTTGTGCGGAATGCCAGTCGCGAGCACGTAATCGAAAGCAGAGATGCGGTCGGTAGCCACGAACAGCAAGTGGTCTTGATCAAGGCTGTAGACGTCGCGCACCTTGCCGCTGGCGTGCAACTCTAATTCGGGGTAATCGGTGCGGAGAAGAACGGAGTCGAGAATTTCGGGGCTCATCAGTAAATTCACCGGTAAAAAACTCTGCGTATTCTAGCCTTCGCCAAGAATTTGTCAACGCTTTCTATCACGTGCGCCGGGTAGGACCGGGGGCTGCGAAAAGAAAAGAGTTGACAGCTCTAGTGTAAGCCAGAAGCCGCGTCTGGCGCAGGTTCTGGAAAGACTGCCGTGTGGAAAAACTGAGGAAGGCTCTGGAAAAAAAGGCGATGATTTTCGCCGGCTGCAAGCAAGAAAATACTCGCGCGTCAAGAACGAACGATGGAAGGAGATAGCACGCTACCGTGGTTCAAAACTGGCCGGGCCATTTGCGGGCGGCATGGAAGACACGGATCAACTGCACAACATCGCCGCGCACACGATAAGGAACTATGTACGGCGTTCCCGTGACGACTAATTCGCGAGTGCCGGATATCCGACCGGGACGACCTGAAGATGGGAACCGTTTGAGATCTTCTACGGCACTCCGAATTGCCGCAACGGTTCTTTCGGCAGCGGCTGGATTGTCGCGCGAGATATACTCCGCCAAAGCATCCAAATTATTGATCGCCGCTCGCAGCCACTCAACGCGCACGACGCGTCCACTTCTTCAGCACCCGCTGCACTTCCTCCTCGCTGGCAAAGTCACCGGCGTCGGCCTCGGCTATACCTTTCTTGATTTCATTGATTTGCCATTCATTCACGCTGACAAATTCCTGGATCGCCTGGGCAGCTACAAACGAGCGGCTGCGGTTCATCGATTTCGACAAACGGTCGAGCTTGTTCTTGAGCTTGGCGTCGAGGCGGAGAGTGAGAACGGAAGATTCTGGCATGATGTATACAGTATATAGCAATTGTATACATCATGCATCAGTTGAAGCAGTGATTCGATTCGATATTCGGAAATCGTCAGAGCCTCGGCTGTCTTCCCCGATTACGCCGCCCCGAACCGCACCGACACCAACTTCGACACGCCCGGCTCCTGCATGGTCACGCCGTAAAGCACGGGCGCGATGCTCATCGTGCGCTTGCTGTGCGTGATCAGGATGAACTGTGTCTGCACGCTCATCTCGCGCACCAGGTCGGTGAAGCGCGCGATGTTGGCTTCGTCGAGCGGAGCATCGACTTCGTCGAGGATGCAGAACGGACTCGGCGTGTACTGGAAGATGCCGACCAGCAGGGCGAGCGCGGTGAGCGCCTTTTCGCCGCCGGAGAGTAGCAGGACGTTCTGCAGCTTCTTTCCGGGAGGCGATGCCACCACGTCAATGCCGCTCTCCGCGCTGTTTTCGAGGTCGGTGAGCCGCATGAATCCGTGTCCCCCGCCGAAGAGCTTGCGGAACGTGGCCTGAAAGTTTTCGTTAATCTTGTTGAACGCCTCTTCAAATTTCTGCCGCGACACCTGATCGATCTCGCGAATGGTCGCTGCCGTATCCGAGATCGCATCGAGCAGATCTTTGCGTTGCGTAGCGAGGAATTCGTGCCGCTCCGCCGTTTCCTTGTACTCTTCGAGCGCCATCATGTTGACCGGCCCCATGCCATCGAGCCGCGCGCGCATTTCGCGGTGCGCCTGATCTTCGACGGCAAGTTCGTCGCCGGTTATCAACGCGATCGTCGCGTCGGCCATCAGGATCGGCCGCTCGATGCCCAACTCGTTCAAGCAAGTGTCGGCAAGGTGCTGCAGGTCGGATTGCAGCTTGGCCGCTGCGGCCGACAATTCGCCGCGGCGGTCGCGCGCCAGATCGAGCTGCTGGCGCGTGGAGTGCAGCAGTTCGTCAATTTCTGCCAGCCGTGCCCGCACTTGCTCAGATTCGAGTTGCAGCAAGCCTTCGCGCGCTTCGCCGGCATTGCGCTCAGCTTCGAACTCTAGAATTTGCTCGCCCAGTTGCACATTCTCATTCTGTCGCTGCACCATCTCCGCGCTCGCCGATTCCATCTGCATCTGCAAAGCGCCCGCCCGCTCCCGCATCTCGGCGACCAGCGTCTCAATGCGTTGCAGCAACGCTGTCGCCGAACGGTGGCGCTCTTCGAGTGTCGCCACTCGCGCCGCCCGCTGCGACGTACTTTCAGCAGCTGTGTCGCGCTGGTTGCGCAGGGCGGCAAGGCGGTCATGGCCGGCGGCGAGCAGAGTTTCGAATCGCGCCCGCGCCTCTTCAACCGTCGCAAGTTCCGCTTGTCGCGATGCGGTCAGGCTTTCCTGCTCCTGCCGTTCTGCGGCGAGCCGTTGCAGTTCGCGTTCGCTGACGGCGATCCGTTCGCGCACCCGCGACATCTCGCCGTCGAGTTGTTTGAGCAAATGTCCGGATGTCATCGCCTGCTTCTCAGCTTCGCGTTTTTCTTCTTCCAGGCGATCGAGCAAAGAAGCGTGGTCTTTGATTTCGCGCGCCAGAGTGAGCGCCAGTATCTCTTTTTCGCGCAGGGCGCGCTCGAGTTCTTCTAGCAGTCGCAGCACGTCGCGCAACTCGCGCTTCATCGACAGCGGACCCTCGCTCCGCTGCTTGCCGCCGGTGACGGTCACGTTATGGAAGCATTCTCCGGTCTGCGAGAGGAAGAACGCGTCGGGGCTGGAGAGTGCGAGGTCGCGCGCAACCGCGGGATCGGGCACGATGTATCCGTTGCCCAGTTTCGGCAGAATCACTTCGAGCGATTTGCCAAATCCGTTTAGCACGCGAATCGAATTTTTCAGCGGCAGAACCGTGTCATTGAGCGGAGCATAGTGATGGCTCTCGTCGGCGAGAAATGAAAACTTCGCTTGCGAGTCTTCCGGATGCACGAGAAAAGTCGCGCGGCCATCGACGTCGGAGCGCAGCAGGCGCAAGCCTTCATTAGCGGCGTCCCACGACTTGACCACGACGAAGTTAAGCTCGTCGCGCAGGAAGTCTTCGACCACGCGCTCATAGCGTGGCTCCACTTCGAGAAAATCGGCGAGCACGCCGGCGGGAGTGTTTCCGCCCTGCATGGCGCCCGATTGAAAAAGCCGCCGCACGGATTCGGTGGAATAACCGTGTTCGGCGATGACCGCTTCGAGCGAACCTTTTTTGCCGAGCGCCGTGGCGTACTCGGAGCGCAGAGAGTCGAGGTGCTTCTTATTTTCGCTCTCGGCGGAGCGTTTGCTGTCGAGCATCTCGCGCAGGCTTGCGATCTCCGCCGCGAGGGCGCTGGCACGCTGCGAAACGCTTTCGAATTCGAGAGCAATCTGACCGCGCTGTCCGCCAAAAGTTTCAGATTGTGATGAAGCATTTGCGATCTCGGCTCGCAGGCGTAGCTCTTCGCGGCCGATGCCAGCCAGCCGTTCTTCGGACTGCGTGAGCTGATTGCGCAGATTGGAGACCCCGCCGACCGCCTCAAGAATGGCCGCGCGATGCGATTCCTGCTCGCTTTCAAGGAGCGCTAGATTGATGGCGGCGTGCGCCGTCTCCTGCTGGCTCAGTTCATACTCTTGCTGGGCCGCGGCGAGATCAGCCACTGCCGAGCCGAGTAACTGCTGATTCCCGTTTCGCTCTTCTTCAAGCGCTGCGAGCCGCGTTTGCGCCTGCGCCAACTCGGCTTCGGCCGATGCCGTGCGCACGATCAGTTCGGCACAGCGCTCTTCGTTGGTGCGGATGCGGGCTTTGCCGCGATCGCCTTCGATGGCAATCTGGTTGAGGCGCTCGCGATTTTGACGCGTCTCGGTTTCGATCGCATAGCCGCGTTGCGTCCGCTCAGAGTGCTCGGCTTCGGATTGCTGCACACTCTCCGTCTGCTGGCGAATTTCCTCGGCCAGCTGATTAATCTGCGCATCGAGCGCGACGCTTTCCTGATCCATCTGGGAAAATTTGCTGGCGAGCACAACTCGCAGTTTGGCGCGCATCTCATCGCGCAGCTTGGCGTAGCGCTCGGCCTTGCTGGCCTGGCGTTTGAGCGAATTCATCTGCCGCGTAACTTCTTCGAAAATGTCGTTGACGCGGTTGAGATTTGTTTTGGCGTCTTCGAGGCGCGCCTCGGCGAGGCGCTTCTTCGTCTTGAATTTCGTGATGCCAGCCGCTTCTTCAATGATGTTGCGGCGATCCGTAGGACGGCTGCTCAGGATCTGTCCAATGCGCCCTTGCTCGATCAGCGCGTAGGATTCCGGCCCCAGGCCGGTGCCCATGAATAATTCCTGAATATCGCGCAGGCGGCAAAGTTTCCCATTCAGCAGGTATTCGCTATCGCCGCTGCGGAACAGACGGCGCGTCACGGAGATTTCTCCCGCGTGGGTTTGTTGCTGATTAAATTTGCGGCGGCGGATTTTCAAAACTACCTGCGGACCGGAAACCGCCTCGGTTGCAACACTAGCGGGCGCTTCGTTTGCGCCCACCTCCGTGCTGCCCTCGGTGGTTGCAGCAGCGGCCGAAATGCCGGCGGCGGCGGCGACAGGCCCGCCTTCAACCTCTTCGGTTCTTCCGGGTTGAGCCTCCTCCACAGCGCGCTCGGTGTCGGCGGCGGCGTGTGCGCGCAGCTCGGCTTCATCCCAGTCGGAGTCGGAGGGCAGTTCGTCTTGAATCTCAATCTCGGTGGGCGCGTTCGTATCGGGGCCGCCGTAAATTTCAGGGTCGATCAAGGTCAGGCACACTTCAGCCATGCCAGTAGGGTTGCGGTCGCGCGTGCCGGAGAAGATCACGTCCTCCATGCGCGAGCCGCGCAGCGACTTCGCTGACTGCTCGCCGAGCACCCACGAGATGGCGTCGGCGATATTCGACTTCCCGCAGCCGTTCGGGCCAATGATGGCAGCGATGCCTTCGCCGTGAAATTTCAGTTCGGTGCGATCGCAGAACGATTTGAATCCCAGAATTTGCAGCTTCTTCAGTTTGAGCAAAGTGACTCCTTCGTGGACGGGCGCTGAGACATCGGCCCGCGGACTCGGTTGGCGCTGGCTGGAGTGCGCTGCAAATCGCGGGTTCGGCGGTTAACGGTTGCTGTTAACTGCCAAGGTTCCCGCTGGTAATAATCGTTCGATGCCGTCCCGAACCAGGGACGCCACCCACGCTTTTGACCAACTCTAATGGCGAAAGCCGGGATGGGTCAAGTAATAAAACACCACATATTGTGGTACCGATCCAAGCACCGCCTTTAGTTGCACAGACACTGCAGCAATTGCGCACACATCAGTGGTGAGGAATGAGAAGGCGGGAGATCGCGAGAGCATCTTCACTGTACTGCCGACGGCGAACGGATGCAATCGCCGCAAGGGCAACTTGTCCATAAGTTCGCAGACTTCGAGATGGTCTCGCCGATTTTTTTGTTCTTTTTTCGATCTTTTTTTCGACCTATTGAAATCATGGGTTTGGCGTTTGTTTACTCATTAGTTACTATCTGATGGCCCGAAAAAAAATGTATCTCGGTCTTTAGAATCATGATGTTAGCGCGAAACTCCTTGCAAATCTTTGCTTTTAAAGGAGTTATTTGCAAAATATTGCCGAATAAGGAGTTAGCTGGAGGCTGGCGCACTTCAGATTTTCGCGGGGGCTTGACAGCGGGCCCCATGAATTTCGCGTTGTTATGAATGGGCGGCTGGTGGGCAGTGGCACACTCGATGGCTATGTTGTGATGGGCACACTTCTGCCCTGGACACAGGTCGAGTTTGATTGTCGCCGGACGGGCGGGTGGGTGGATGTGACGGCGCTCACTGGGTGGTTGTGAGGAAAGCGACGGTTCAGTAGAACAAACCCGAGGACACCGCTACAATCGAGGGAAAGTGGGGGGTCAAACGTGCAATGCGGTCACTGCCAAACTGACTACCATCCGGCAACACAAACGAAAGAACTGGGACGCGACGCAGCGTTCGCCTGGAGAGTCGCGTTTGAAAAATGCCCCCGCTGCCAGAAGTTCAACATTCGCCTCGAAAGCGGCGACCCGCATCCACAAGACGGCAACGTACTGCTTAACGTACGCAGCAGCCGCGTGATCCATCCCAAGGGAGGCATCTCGCGCAAGCCAGCTCCCTCAGAGGCACCGAAAGGCCTCGCCGAGGACTACAACCAGGCCTGCCTTGTGCTCAACGACAGCCCCATGGCCAGCGCCGCTCTAGGTCGCCGCTGCCTGCAGATCATTCTGCGCGAGCACGCAAAGGTGAAGCCGCAAGACCTGAGTAAAGAGATCGACGAAGCCCTCGCGTCAAAGCAGCTGCCCACCTACATCGCGAACGATATCGACGCAATTCGCAACATCGGAAACTTTGCCGCGCACCCGATCAAGAGTACCAACTCAGGGGAGATTGTTGACGTTGAAGACGGCGAGGCGGAGTGGACCCTAGACACCCTCGTGCAGATGTTCGATCACTTTTTCGTCGGCCCCGCGGAAGCCAAGAAGAAGCGAGAAGCCCTCAACGCGAAGCTCGCCGATGCGAAGAAGCCCCCGTTAAAAAAACCTTAACCGAAAGAGTTGACCGCTCTAAGACTTTGGAGGTTCAATGTGCACTCCCGATGAACTTGAATCTATGCTCCGCGGGTCGGAGGGATTGCAGTTAGAAATTATCCGTGACGTCGGCCGCTACACCGTTGCCCTCTTTGCTGGATTCGACTCCGACGGAAGCGGCCACCTAAAGCTGGCGGGGACTGGCACCCTCGTAACGGTTGAGGGCTCTCACTACATTCTGACCGCTTCCCACGTGTGGGAGGAGGTTTTAAAGTGCGCTGACAAAGTCGGGATCACTTTGACTGAGGACATAGACCATTCGTTCTTCATGAGCGTAAAGGCAATCGTCCCGTCAGGCCCTCCAAAGCCAGCCTCTTGGAACGAGTGGGGGCCAGACGTCACCCTCCTTCGTGTCCCTCCAGAGCACCTAGGGTCGATTAAAGCGCACAAAGATTTTTACAGCGCGACAGTGGACGGGAAAACAACACCGGGGGTTAGCCAAATCGAAGCTCGGTTGCTCATCGGCACCCCGGCAGAACTGGGAGAGTTCGCACCGAACCACGCGGAAGTGGTGATCGGCGGATTCTTCGCGGACGTCGAGGCACCTTGCGAAGCTCACGGCGATTTTGATTATGTCGACCTCGACGTCGACGTGTCATCTCCGGACTTGCCAAAGAACTACGGAGGAGTAAGCGGTGGAGGGTTGTGGAAGGTACTGATCCGTTGCGAGTGTCCAACGGGGAAGACCGAATGGGACCATGTCCTGGAGGGAGTTGCATTTCACCAATCGGACATCAAGAACGATCGCCGCACAATTCGGTGCCACGGCCCGAAAAGCATTGCCGCCGCGATGGCCCTCGTAAGCAGTTCACGCCCCAACGGCGAATCAAAATAGGCCCGGACCTGCCGCCACTTCCACATCTGCTTCCAAATCTGCATCAGCGCCTGCATCTTCCGCGGACTCGGCACTCGCGTGTAAATCAGCCGGCATTCCTCCAATGCGCGCTCATAGAATTGCCGGACACCATCGGGACTCATGTGCGCCATCCGTTGACGAAGCTGCTTGATCTCTTCCGCGCTGAGAATATCGGGAGGTTCGTCGCGATCGCGCCGCCGTGCCATATAGCGGGAGATCGCCTCATGTTCCCGGCAGCCGATCCTCCAATGTCTGGCTGAGCGATTCGGTCGAGGTCTGGCTGGGTTGCCTAGTGGGTGTGTCTGTTGTGCGTCATTTGGCGGGTTCAGACAGTTGACGCGCGGCCCATGCGAGGACGGCTACGGGAGGGAATAATCGAAGGTCCAGGTGTGTTTACCCTGAGCGTCGATATGGATCATGAGCGAGCCAGTGAGTCCGGTCAGGTCTCCAGTGCCGGAATTGCGCACAACCAACACGCTCAGCTCTCCCGCAGAGGGGGCGTCGCCTTTCATCATGCTGGCGCGGTGCGCGAAGGTGAAGCTGCCCTGCCGGCCGTTAAGTTTGCCTGTCATGCGCTCAATAGCAACATAGGCCATGGAGCCGGTGCTCGCGGTCGAGCCGGTGATCATTTCTCCGTGGCTGACGCCTTCGAAGTCACCGTGCCAAGTCTTGTCGGATGTGAACCGGGTAATGTCGTTCGCCTTCTCGAAGTCGGTTGGTTCGGCGGGAGTCATCTTGACGTCGAAAGAACCTTTGGCATGGACCATGTGCATCTCCTTCTGGGCTGCGACACTTAGCGCGAGACTCATCACCGCAGCCGCTGCGAATCTCACTCTCATATCGCCCCCGAAATGCAACTTACAGAATTCTTGATCCGAGCTCGATCGTATCCTTTGCGACCGCACGACCCGCAGCGGCTACCAACATTGCACAATCAAACGAAGCTGGACTTATAGTTCAGTTCGTCTGTGGTTCGTTTATGGTTGCACAGCTTACCACGTTAATTGGCGAAAAAATCGCGGTTTCACTCATTGACCAGCGGTCAAAACGTGAAATCGCCTGGTTACGTAAACTATCCGGACGCCTCTCCCGGCCTGACTTTCCCCGTTATGGGATTACTGTCGCGGTAGGG
>PKXQ01000099.1 GCA_003132405.1 Acidobacteriaceae bacterium
GCCGACATTGTCATGGAATCAACTACGCAGGAATTATGTCACCGCGCTCGAAGGGGACGCCCACTTCGCCGATCCGCATACGATTGAAATCGTCAATGAAGACGGGTTGCAGCAGGTTCGTGGAGAGAACATTCTTATCGCGTGTGGCACGCGGCCTTCGCACATTGACGGCATTCCGGTGGATGGCCAGCGTATTTTTGATTCCGATCAAGTCCACCAACTGGAGGACATCCCGCGTGAACTGATCGTGGTGGGCGCAGGCATCATTGGTCTGGAATATGCGTCGATGTTCGCGGCGCTCGGAGTGAAGGTGACGCTGCTCGACCAGCGGCCCACCCTGCTGGACTTCGTGGACCGGGAAATTATAGAAAGCCTGTGCTTCCAGTTGCGGCAGTTGGGAACGATTTTCCGCGTGGGCGAGAAAGTGGTGTCGGTTGGCTTTGACGAAGAACGGGACAAGGTTTTTGCGGTCCTGGAGAGTGGGAAAAAAGTTCGCGGCCAAGCGCTGCTCTACACCATTGGGCGGCAGGCCAACAGCGACAAACTGAAAATTGAAGCCGCCGGCCTGGCCGCCGACGCTCGCGGCAAGTTGAAGGTCAACGAAAATTTTCAGACTGCGGTGCCGCACATTTATGCGGCCGGTGATGTGATTGGGTTTCCCGCCCTGGCGAGCACCTCGATGGAACAGGGGCGCCTCGCCGGTTGTCACATGTTCGGCAAGCCAAGCCGCATGCTGCCGAATTTAATTCCCTACGGCATTTATACTATTCCGGAAATTTCCATGGTCGGCGCCACCGAGGAAGAGCTGACGCGCAATAAGACTCCGTA
Organism: Acidobacteriaceae bacterium; assembly: GCA_003132405.1. GTDB lineage: Bacteria > Acidobacteriota > Terriglobia > Terriglobales > Acidobacteriaceae > Acidiflorens. Next base: position 829 of record PKXQ01000099.1, read on the forward strand.
TGAAAGCGGGCTGGCGCGCTACTCCGAACTCGCGAAAGGCCAGATGCTGGGCGACGATCAAGGCCTGCTGAAGCTCCTCTTTGATCCCGACACGCTGAAATTGCTGGGCGTGCACATTATTGGCGATCGCGCGGCAGAGATAGTCCATATCGGACAAGCTGTGCTGACAATGGGCGCGACCGTCGAATATTTTCGCGATACCGTGTTCAACTATCCCACCCTGGCCGAGGCTTACAAAGTGGCGGCCCTCGACGGCCTGAATAAACTCTAAGCTGGTTGCAGCCGGCGAAACCTCGCGAACTGCGGTCGTTTCGCCATTTCTGCGGTGAATCATCCTACTCATTCTTGCTTCGCTTGATTTGCGGTAACCTCGAAGTTTCTATGCTGCCGCATTCGGCGGACACGAGTGTCCGAGCCAAGCGGACGCAGCCACACTTGCTAATGAATCAATCTCTGGAAACGCGCGACGCCTCTTTGTGCGAGATCGCCTTGGTGTTCTTGAAGGTGGGGACAATCGCCTTTGGCGGCCCAGCGGCCCATCTGGCGATGATGGAAGAGGAATTCGTGCGCCGCCGCCGGTGGATTACACAGGCCGAATTTTTGGACCGCCTGGCTACTGCGAATTTGATTCCGGGGCCAAGTTCAACCGAGGTCGCGATTTTTGTCGGTCAACTCAAACGCGGCTGGCGCGGCCTGATTGTGGCGGGATGTTGCTTCATCGTTCCGGCGGCGCTGATGGTCTCGCTGATTGCATGGGCCTATATACGCTTCGGCTCGCTGCCGAAGGTCGAAGGTGTGTTCTCGGCAATCAAGCCCGCTGTGGTTGCAATCGTGATTCAGGCGCTGGGGAAGCTGGGGAGGACGGGAGTCCGGACGCCTCTCCTGGCGCTGATTGCGGCGCTCGCCGCGATACTGAGTTTGATCGGACTAAGCCCCGTGCTGGTGCTGATATTGGCCGGGCTGCTATCGGCGTCGAATCTGGTGTTGAAAAACCGGTTGCTGCTGTCGGTCGCGTTTCCGAAACTCGTTGGCGCCGCGATTGCCGTTGGATCTCTCGCCGTATCTTTTCCTGTCGGACTGGGGCGTCTATTTCTGTCGTTCCTCAAAATTGGGTCGGTGGTATTCGGCAGCGGATATGTTTTGCTGGCCTTCCTGCAAACTGAATTTGTGGAGCATCTGCACTGGCTGACCGACAAGCAGTTGATCGACGCGGTCGCCGTGGGTCAGTTTACTCCCGGTCCCGTTTTTACGACTGCGACATTTATTGGATACATGGTGGCAGGCTGGCGCGGCGCGGTGGTCGCTACCGTGGGCATTTTTCTTCCTGGATTCCTGCTGGTGGCGGCCAGCGGACCACTGATCCCGCGACTACGCCGATCGTCAGTGGCCGCGGCAGCGCTCGATGGAGTGGTCGCCGGTTCGCTGGCGCTGATGGCGGTGGTGACGTGGCAGTTGGGCAAAGCATCGATCGTGGACTGGAAAACGCTGGCCGTGTTCGCCGTGGGCTTAATCCTGTTGCTGCGGTTTCGTCTCAACTCAGCCCTTGTGATTGCGGCTGCTGCGGTTGCCGGATGGGTCATGCATTAACAGCGGAATTCCGAAATCGAGGATGATCGTGAGCACGATTCGCACCATCAAGCGCTTGCCGCAATTCGTCGTTGGTGTGCGTAAGCAGCGTCGCTAGTGGTTTTAGGCGGCGATGCTCTTCGAGCGAATCTCCGCCATTAATTCCTTCGTGGTCGAAACATCAATGTCGAAACGTTCGCCGCCGCGCACAATCGGGCCGCCGATCGCGTCTAACTCGAGCTGGCGACCTGCGACGACGTCTTTCTGCATAGAGCTGCGCATCGCCGGTGGCGCTCCCTGAAACGCTGCCTCTAACTTTTGACGATCGATTTCCGCGCCGCTGGCATTGGCGACGGCGCACGCCTCATCAACGGTAGAACTTAGCTTTTGTTTCCATGCAGCGTCCGCCAGTACGTCTCCGATATTTTTGCCCGAGGCGGATGTTACCAGCGCGAATGGCCCGAGGAAGCACAACTTGCTCCACAGAAGAGTTTGCTCGTTGGCAATGAACTGGCAGGTGAATCCGAGATTGGTGAGCTTTTGAATGACTGGCCCCAACAGAGTTTCGCCGCTGCTCGCCAGGTTGAGATGAACGAATGGCGAGCGCTGGATGAACCGTCCCGGAGCCGCCCTCTCCGCTTCGACCGCAATCGTTCCTGGAATCACGCGCTCTTTGCCGAATCGTTCGCGAAGCACGGCAACGTGGTCGACCCCATTCAGTAATGGAATTATGCAGCCCGGCACTCCCAGCACGGCTTTCAGCGCACCTTCCATCTGATAGGTCTTGGTGGCAATCCAAAGCACGTCAACCGGCTCTGTGAGCGATGACGCCGCTTTCGCTGGTGCGGTAATGGAGTTCGAACCTGACGGACGTTCGAGCGTCAAGTTCGCGGGATAGCTTGCCAACTTCTCCGGCCGAACGACCACCGTCACATCTTCGCCGAGCGATGCCACTGCGGTGCCGACCAAGCCGCCGATTGCTCCGGCGCCCAAAATCGCGTGTTTCATGCGCTTCTCCAGGAAACTATACGATATCTGTTTCTTGGATGCCGCAGTTGCTGGGTTCGATCCGCCTTTACGCTCTGCCTTCGCATCTGTCACACTTGCGACTGCACCCCATGGGAAAAATCCACGTTCTCTCCGAGAGAGTTGCTAACCAGATCGCTGCCGGCGAAGTGGTGGAGCGTCCTGCGTCGGTGGTGAAGGAGTTGCTGGAGAACGCACTGGATGCGGGTTCCACGCGCATTCGCATTCAGGTCGAGGCGGGCGGGAAGAAGTTGATCCAGATTACTGACAACGGCTGCGGCATGGTGCGCGACGATGCCATGCTCGCTTTCGAGCGCCACGCCACCTCGAAAATTAAAGAAACCGACGATCTCTTAAGTATTGCGACGCTTGGATTCCGCGGCGAGGCTCTGCCGTCGATTGCGTCGGTTGCTAGGTTACATCTGGAAACTCGCGCCGAGGGAGAAGAGGCCGGAACCGTTCTCGAAATTAATGGCGGCAAGATGATTCGGGTCGAGGAGGCGGGACTGCCGCTCGGAACTTCGATCACGATTCGCGATCTTTTTTTCAATACGCCGGCGCGCAAGAAATTTCTACGATCGGAATCGACAGAGTTGTCACATATTGCGTCGCTGGTCACGCACTATGCACTGGCGCATCCGGATAAGCATTTCGAACTGCACTCGGCGACGAATGCCTTGCTGGTTGCGCCGCCTGTGGCGGGTCATCGCGAGCGCGTCTACCAGGTCTTTGGGCGCGAGACGCTCGATCAGTTGATTCCGCTCGCGGCGGTGCAACCGCTGGAGCGGGTTGGACTGCCGCAGCCTCCGCCGTGGCGGCGGTCCGCGGAGAGCACTGTTAATAAATCTGGAGATCCCGCGCAGGAGGCTTTGCGGGCGGGGGGGGCCGCGCCACACGATTCGGGCCAGGATTTCGGCGAGGTGCGGCTGCATGGTTTCGTTTCGAAGCCGGAGATTCAGAAGCTCAATCGCAATTCGATTTTCATTTTTGTGAACGGTCGCCTGATTCGCGACCGCCTCATTCAGCACGCGATCACCGAGGCCTATCGGAACATTTTGCCGCCCACGGTGTATCCGGTGGTCTTGCTTTTTATAGAGATGCCGGGCGTCGAGGTCGATGTCAATGTGCACCCATCGAAGACCGAGGTTCGCTTTCGGCAACAGACCGTGATTCACGATTTCGTACGCGAATCGGTGCGAGCGGCGCTGATGAAGGCGCGTCCCGTGCCCCAGTTCTTGACCGAGATCGCAGCGCAGCCATCGGCTACGCCCGGCCTTAGCAGCCCGGGATTGGGCAATCGTCCGTTTACCGATGGTGCGGGCGGAAGCGATGGAGCGGCGCGCGCGCCTTGGCGCGATTTGAGCGGAGCAGAGGCATCGGGCGGTTTTACCTTGCAGGCGCCGACCGTTCCCGCGGTAACTGCACGGCTTGAATTTGAAGGAGGAATTGCGGTCGAGGCGAACGCAGCGGTTTCGCTGGCGCGAGCGCCGGAAGCAACGGCCGATCCGCAGCCGATTCCTGACCACGGGTGCGCGCCGCCAATCGCGCAAGAGCCGCAAACCGTTCCAACTCTCGAATCGTTGCGAACATTGCGTCCGTTAGGCCAGATCCGAAATTCTTTTATTCTCGCCGTCAATGAAGACGGTCTCTGGATCATCGATCAACACGTGGCCCACGAGCGCGTGCTCTTCGAGCGCGTGCTGCGGCAGCGCTCGGCGCAGCGAGTCGAGAGCCAGCGTTTGCTGATGCCGCTGATTATCGAACTCACTCCTGCGCAGCAAGCGATCTTTAGCGAGATTGCGGAAGAGCTTGCGCACAATGGTTTTGAAGCGGAGCCTTTTGGTGCGCGGAGCGTCGCCGTGAAAATTGCGCCGGCGGGCGTGGATGCTGCCCAGATTGAGCACATGCTGAACGAAATCTTCGAGCAGTTCATGCGTGAAGATCAGGCGATCAATCTCGAAGCCATACGGACTCGCATTGCGGCCTCGATCGCTTGCCACGCTGCCATCAAGGTCAACATGCCTCTCGAACAAAACAAAATGGAATGGTTGCTCGCCGAGTTGGCGAAAACCGATCATCCGATGACTTGTCCGCACGGACGACCGGTGGTGCTGCGCTACTCCATGCAGGATATCCAGAAGGCGTTTAAGAGGATTTAGCTCTCAGCTATCAGTTGTTAGCTTTCAGTTAAACCTTTCCTCCGCATTGCTCTCTCATGGGTCTGAGTAGGCTTTGACGGCTATGGTCGCAATGAGCTGCTTTCTGAAAACTGAGAACTGACAGCTGAGAGCCTGCCTGTGTTCTAATCGAAATCATGACCGACGCAGAACTTCATCAATCTCGCACGCACAAGTGGCGCCTCGATGGCCAGCCAGTGCGCACGCTTGACGATGCGCGGATGTTTCTTGAGTCGGCGGGATTTTGTCTTATGTATCCGATGCGGCCGGCGCTTTTGCTGCCCACTTTCATAGGAGCTTGGGTTGGCGCGGATGAGAAGTTGCCGATGCGGCAGCATGCCTACGCGGATGCGCGGGCGAAGGAAGCGACGGAACTCATGGTCCGCGCACTGCGCGATAAGGCCGCGTATGAGGCTCCGCTGATTGACGAGAACAATGCGTTCTTGCTCTCCGCGGCCGTGTTTCCTTATTTCTATTCGCTGGTGGGCGAGCGCAATCCCAGGCAACCGCCGGCGTCTGGGCCGCGATCGCCTTATTCGCCGTTGGCTTGTGACGCGTTTGAAATCATCCGGCGGTCTGGGCCGATTTCGAAAACGAAACTTGGCGAGACGCTGGGCGGCTCTGTTTCGAATGCCGGCCTCGATCGAGCACTCAGCGAACTGTGGGCCAAACTGCGCATTACGCGGGTCGATTACACGGTCGAGGAAGGCTCGGTATGGGATGAATTGTCGCGCTGGGCTCCGGATGTAGTGCGCGAGGGCGTCGGAATTTCGGTGCCGGAAGCGCTTTCGGCGCTGATCACGAAATATCTCGACTGCGTGGTGGCGGTGGATGAGGGAGAAATCGAAAATCTGCTCACCCACTTCGTTCCGCGCACGAGAGTGAAAGAAGCGATTCATGCTTTGCTTTCGGCGCGCGAATTGAGCTTCGTTCATGTCGGTGGCAAGTCGCTGCTGCAGGTAACTCCGCCGAAGCAGGTGTATGTTCCGAAGCCGCGCCCACAGCGGGTGATGTAGCTGTCGGTCGGTCCGTCGCTCCGTGTACAATCTTGATTCGCCACGATGACAGTCCCATCCCCACGCAAACTTATCATTGCCATCGACGGCCCCGCCGGAGTGGGCAAGAGCACGATTGCTTCGCGCCTGGCGCGCAAACTCGGCTACGTGAACCTCGAAAGCGGAGCGATGTATCGCGCGCTGGCGCTCAAGGCGATCGAGTGGGACGCGTCGTTCGATGACGAGGAGGCGCTGCTGAAAATGGCGCAAGATTCGCGGATTAAACTCGATGCCACCCTCGGCGGCAATCGCGTTTTGCTCAACGGCAAAGATATTTCGGCGCGCATTCGCGAGCGCGATGTGACGGAGGCGGCGTCTCGAGTCTCGGTGCATCCCAAGGTGCGCGAGTGGATGGTGGCGCGGCAACGCGAAATGGGCATCGGCGGTGGCGTGGTGATGGAAGGGCGCGACATTGGGACTAAAGTTTTTCCCGATGCGGATTTGAAAATCTTTCTTGACGCCGACCCAGTGATTCGCGAGCAACGGCGGCTTGATCAACAGCGCGTGAAGGGTGCTCCGGCGGAGACGATGGCTGCAGAACTGCGGGAGCGCGACCGGCGCGATCGGACGCGCGCGGCGTCTCCACTTGTCGCGGCGGAGGATGCGGTACTGATCGACTCGACGAAGATGCGTGAAGACGAGGTGCTCCATCGAATCGAGGAGTTGGTGGAGCGACAACTAGCGGCGCGGCGCTAAACCCTTTTCTTCCAATATCCGGGTTTCCGCTTGCCATGGGCGACCGCTACGATGCTCACGACATCGGGTCATCAAGGTAAATGATGGAGAACGGAAAGCGGCGAAGCACGCATCGACGAGTTCCGTGTAAATATTTGGGCCAGCCCTGGGGCGTTTTCACAATGTGGCGGATTACGTCGGATACGGCTTCACGAAATTCCACCGCTACGGCTGGGCTCCGACCGCGGTACCATCCGATTGCTTCCCTCAGATCCACTCGCTTCGGGATGAAACCGGAACTGCTTACTCGTCATCCGAAAACTCTTGAGCCAACTCTTGGAGTACTTGTTCGCCGGCGATCAGTTTGACCCTGCCTGATCGAATCTCGTCGACGCGGCGCTTGATCTCATCGTCCCACGCCTCCTCAACTCATTCTTCCGCGAGCCCCTCATCGAGGCTCTCGATCAGGCGGTCGATTAGCAGGCCGCGCTCTTGCGTGGAAAGGGTAAGCGCCTTCTCCAGCACCTCTGAAACCTGCGGCGTCATCTCTGCCATGGCGACCTCATGGGTTTATTCGAGAACAGCCGAGCGCAGCGGGAAGCCACTGCGGCGCACAAAAAGATCGTCGCCTACTTTTTCACTACCACTCCTATCCCCAACTCGCGCAACTGTCCCTCCGCCACTGGGGTGGGCGCTTCCATCATCAAATCTTTGGCCGCGGCGGTTTTGGGAAAGGGGATTACTTCGCGGAGGCTTTCGGCTCCGGCGAGGATCATTACTATGCGATCGAGGCCCAGGGCGATTCCGCCGTGGGGGGGAGTTCCGTATTCTAGCGCTTCCAGGAAGAAGCCGAAGCGGGAGCGGGCTTCTTCTTCGGTCATGCCTAGCGCTCGAAAAATTCTGCTCTGCACATCCTGCCGGTGGATACGGATTGAACCCGATCCTAGTTCGGTGCCGTTCAGCACAATGTCGTAGGCTAGCGCGCGCACCATGGCTGGGTTGGTTTCGAGTTTGTCCATGTCTTCTTCGTGGGGCGAGGTGAAGGGATGATGGGCTGCCATCCAGCGCTTTTCGCCCTCGTCGTATTCGAACATGGGGAAGTTCGTTACCCAGAGAAAACGGAAATCGCCCTTCTGGAAAAGTTTGTGGCGATCGGAATATTTCTGCGCCAGGGCTACGCGCAGGATTCCTGCTGAGGCGTAGATTGCAAGCTCTGCGGGCGTGACTTTGCGCTTGCTGGCGGGGTGGTCGTCGCGGACGGACTGTTTCGAGCCCACCACGAGCACCAGTAGATCGTCGGCCGCGGCGCCAGATTTTTCTCTTACTTTGGCGCCCGCTTCGGGGAATTTGGTCTCGATGCGCTTGAAGTCTTCGAAGACGCGCGCGCCGCCTTTGGAGACGAAGAGAGGCTTGATGTCGTCGCGCTCCTTACGCGAGAGTTCGCCTACGTGCGGGATGCGAATGGCGATTACGGGCAGGCCTTGGTTGATGGCGAGCGATTCCAGATCGGCTGGCGTGAAACAATCGCCAACATCGGTGAAGGCGGGCAGGCGCAGGTCGGGCTTGTCGACGCCGTATTGGCGGATGGCGTCATCGAAGTCCATACGCTGGAATGGAGTTTTGATTTCGTGGCCGGCGGCTTTGAAGGCGGCGGTCAAGAAACTTTCCACCGTCTCCCAGACGCGCTCTGGCTGCGGATAGCTCATCTCTAAATCGATCTGGGTGAATTCGGGCTGGCGGTCGGCGCGCAGGTCTTCGTCGCGGAAGCAGCGCACGATCTGAAAATATCGGTCGAAGCCGGAAATCATTAATATTTGTTTGAACAGCTGCGGCGATTGCGGCAGCGCGTAGAAAGATCCGGGCTGCACGCGGCTGGGGACCAGATAATCTCTTGCGCCTTCTGGGGTGGAGCGCGTCATGAAGGGCGTTTCGATTTCGAAAAAGCCTTGCGCAGCAAGATTCTCGCGGATGGCCAGCGCGACTTTGTGGCGCAGTTCGATATTGAATTGCATGGCATCGCGCCGCAAATCGATGTAGCGATATTTCAGGCGCATTTCTTCGTTGGCGAGCACGGTGTCGGAGGGCAGAAAAGGCAGCGGCTTCGACACATTGAGGATGCGCAGCTCTTCGACCACCAGTTCGACTTCGCCGGTGGGGATATTGGGATTGATGGTGTCGGCATCGCGGCGCTTGACCTTGCCGATAGCCGCGATGACGAATTCGTTGCGCAAGGCTTCGGCTTTTTTATGAACGGCGGCATTCAGTTCGTGATTGAATACGACTTGGGTAACGCCAGTGCGGTCGCGCAGGTCAACGAAGATGATCTGGCCGAGGTCGCGGCGGCGGTTGACCCATCCCATGAGCACAACTTGTTTGCCTGCATCGGAGAGCCGAAGCGCTCCGCACATATGAGTTCGTTTGAGATCACCTAAAAAATCGAGCACGTTTTCGCCTTCTTTAAATAAATTTGGGTCAGTGAAGTTCGTTTCGCTGAAAGTCCTACTGCCGAAGCTAACCGTGGTGAGTTAAACGAATGATTATAAATGGAGCAGCGCGGTGAGAAGCGGTGGTGAGTCGCGGTGGATGGCGAAGAACTGGTTCGTTCTGCCCTTGAGGTTAAAAAGTCTTTGTCGCGTAGCGCACAATCGAGCATATACTTGCCGTCGGCAAGTTATGAGAAATTGCCAGGAGAGAGATCAATATGAAAAAACTGATGACGATTTGTTTCGCGGCGGCCATTCTAAGCTTCGGCGTGGCCGTGGCCCAGGACACCATGAAGAATGACAGCATGAAGGCGGATGCGCCCAAGGGAACAGTTGACGTGATGGGAAAGATTGGTGCGGATGGCAAGACGTTTGTGGGCGATAAAGACATGAAGAGCTGGACGATCATCAATCCCGAGGCGGTGAAGGGGCATGAGGGACATCATGTCATCCTGACAGCGCATGTCTATCCGGACAAAATGCAGGTTCATGTCATGTCGCTGAAGATGGCGAAGTGATGCTCGTGATCTGCGTTGATTGAAATTGCAGTAGTTGATTTATGGTGGTTTTACCGAGTGGGGACGAGAGTGGAACCGTCCCCATTTTTGTTGCTCTTTTCGCGCCATGGAAGGTCAGCGAGGCCTTTCAAATGCGCCCGGCGGCTTGTGCGGCGTGCTTGCTTGACTCGCGAGCGGCGACAGTCAGCTCCTTTTCGAGCGAGGAGAAACGCTGGAAGATTTCGTGGAGACGCAGAGCCATGTTGCGGATGCTGTCGGATTGCGCGAGCACGGTGGCGGGTAGTCCCGGTTCGAGGACGAGAAGTTCGGCGTTGCCGAGCACGGTGGTGAGGGCGTTGTTAATGTTGGTGCGCATCTCGACCATGTAACGGCCCAGAGTGGCCTCGGCCTGAGCGGTGGCGCAGAGGGTCGCCGATTCGCGGGCGCGGGCTTCGGCTTGGCGGCGGCGAAGAATTTCTCGTGCAATGAGACCGGCGAGGCCCGCCCAGATTCCTGGCTCGCGCCGTAACTCGATCACGGCGCTGTTAAGGGTATAGAAATCTTTCTCGCGATCGGAATGGATGATGATAGCGGGCTTTCCGGCGGCGGCGAGCGACGTCGTCAAATGATTCATCCGCGCGTTGTTTCGCTGGTCCTGGGTCAGCCCGTCTTGGGTTCCCTTGTCTGTTTCGCCGATCTTGCCATTCCTCTCCGGCGCAGAAACATCGGCGATAGCCAGGTCATAGTGATTGTCCCCGAGGTCGCGCGAGAAGGCTTCGTCGAGCACGACAAACTCCGGGCGATCCGACGTCCGATCGGAATGCGACGCGTGATCCTGAGGCCAGTTTGCGGTGATCTCGCGCGCGAAGGTGGGATCGCTGCCCAGGATCAGAACGGTGGAACGGTGGTTGCTCATCGTCGCCTTCCGCTTGTGCACTTGCGAATAGAAGATAGAGACAGTTTCTCGCCTTACAAGTTGAATGCGATTGTCTCTAGGAGAACTTATCTTTGCTTTCCGCTGCCAGGTGTTCCGGCGGCGGTGGCGGCACTCTTGGCGGCCGGATTTTTGCCGGCTCCATTCTGCAGCGCATCGTCGACGGCCGCTCTGAGGTCGACCAGCATACGCAAGGGCTGGCCGGAAGAGTATTCGGCGTGGAACATCACCTTCCACGATTGGCAGATCATGCGCAGGCGGGCAGTAGGCTCTTCGGCGGAGAACTGGGCGCGGCGGCAGTCGATGGTCTTGACGCCGCGGCGTTCGAGGTCGCGCAAGCCGTCCTGGATGGCGTTGAGATCGTCGTGCATGAGGCGGAAGAAAATCCGCCGGATCATGAAACTGAAACGCGCGAAGGCGACCATGGCCGAGGGCTCGAAGTAGCGGGTCGCATTCTCCGCCTTGAGCTTGCGCCCCTGCTCGATGGTGCCGCTGTGCAGGAGTTCGCTGAGACGTTTGCTGCGCGCTGCCGACTGCAGGATGGTTTCGAGCGCACTCAACCAATCCGGAAGTTTTGATTGCGACGCTTGTGGACCAAGCACCGGTTCGAGCACCTGGGCGACATAGTCGAGATCGAGGTCGGCATCTTCGAGGCCGGAGGGCGCGCATAGCGAAAAATACTGCACCAGCAGGAAATCGGTTTTGTCGCGGTCACTGGCGGACTTGGTCGGCTTCCGCAAATGATGCAGGAGCAGATGGCGCAGCATGGCTTCGTTGGCGAGCGGCGTGGTCTGGAGAAATTGGCGCAACTGGTGCACCTGAATCTGCGCGTCCACCTGTTGCAGCCAGGTGAAGGCCTGCTCGACGGATTCGGGCGTGCTCGCGAAATCCGCGTCGTCATGCATGGGGTTGGCGGGCACGTCGATCACGAATTCCCGGACGAGCGCGGTGTATGCGGACTGGAGGGCAGAGAGTGTGGCTGCTTGGTCTTCAAAAGAAGGCTGAAAGGACAGCTGAGCGGATGGGGTCATGATTTCACAATCCAATTAGGGACAGGGTTGAGGAAGCGGACGGCGACTGCGGTCCGCTCCGTGTGATATTGAAGCGCGACGACGTAGGCCTCGGCGCGCAGAAAGCCGTCGTTACTTTCAACGAGGACGCGGTCGGCAAATTCGAGCGGGCGATTCACCACAAACAGGACTTCGCGCGGCGTGCCAAACTCAATCACAGTGTTCTGAAAAAAGACCTGGTCGCCGGGGGCCGGGGCGGCGTCGCTTTGGTGGTTGCCATTGCGGCCGTGACCGTTTCCATTGCCATCACCGTACTTGCTTTCGTCGAGGGTGCGGCTGAGTTTGATAGGGATACGCACGGGCGTGGCGTCGGGAAAGAATCTGGCCAAGCGGTTGATGATGTCCTGTTCTGGAGCGCGAGCAGTTGCCTGGTTGGGCACTGTAACCTCAATCCCGGGGGACGTTGAGCAGTCGAGTCTCCCCGTCTTCCTGGTTTGGAAGAACTGCGAGGAGACCCACAATCTGCTTTACCGGTATTCCTAAATGCACGGTATACGCCAAAAACGAGAAGGTCATGCACCTCTGAGCAAGTGGAAGAAAGAAAAGTAGTTAACGGATTTGAGTCCGGTGGAGGCGCCGGTTGCGCGTGCGATTCGTGAAAATCGAGTCTCAGAATGAAACAACGGTCTCAGTTCAGCCCCGGATTACGTGCAACCGCAAAGGCGGTTACCACCAAGGGCACGATGGTCCACGAAGGCAGCCTCGCCCAATCATTGCAGCGTGGATGGCGGCTGGGCCTCCTCGTGAGTGCCGATGTTGTAGCGCTTCAGTTTGCGATAAAGGGTGGCGCGGCTTATGCCTAGCATTTTGCCGGCTCGAACCTTATCACCTTTCACTTGCGAGAATACGCGCTCGATGGTGGCGCGCTCGATATCTTCGAGGTCGGTGGTGCGCAGGTCGGCGCCCGGAAATCGCGGTGCGTCGAGCATTTCAGTTTCGGAATCCGAGCGTGCGATGGACGGCGGAAGATCGTTAATCTCGATGATGCGCTGATCGCCTAGCGCAACGGCGCGTTCCAGGCAATTTTCCAGTTCGCGCACGTTGCCAGGCCAATCGTAGGCGAGCAGGGCTTTCATGGCGGCGCTGGAAAGCTGGACGCCGCGTCCGGGGGCGAGGCGTTCGAGGAAGAATGCGGCGAGGATCGGAATATCGGAACGGCGCTCGCGCAGCGGAGGCAGAGAGATGGCGACCACGTTGAGGCGGAAAAACAGATCCTTGCGGAAGGTTCCTTTTCTGTATTCGGCGTCGAGATCGCGGTTAGTGGCGGCCATGATGCGCACGTCTACTTTGACTTTCTGATTGCTGCCGACGGGGCGGACTTCTTTCTCCTGGAGAAAGCGCAGCAGCTTCGCTTGCATTTCGAGCGGAAGTTCGCCGACCTCGTCGAAGAAAATGGTTCCGGTATCGGCCGATTGCAGTAGGCCTTGCTTCGAACGAAGGGCGCCAGTGAAGGCTCCTTTTTCATAGCCGAACAATTCGCTTTCGATGAGCGTGGGAACGAGCGAACCACAGTCGACGGCGACAAACGGGCGATTGGCCATGCTGCCGCGAAAATGAAGGGCGCGGGCTACCAATTCTTTTCCAGTCCCGCTTTCGCCCGAGATGAGTACCGGAGTGTGCGTGTCTTTGAGGCGCGAGATGAGGCGCAGGACGTTTTGAATGCCGGTGGAATTGCCGATGATGCCATGCAATGAAGTTTCGGTTTCGGAGCGCTCGCGGAGATAAAGATTTTCTTCGACGAGACGGACTTTATCGGCCATGCGGCGCAGGAAGAGGCGCAGTTCATCGAGCGGCGCAAAAGGTTTCGAGATGTAGTCGTAGGCGCCGAGTTTCATCGCCTGCACCGCTGTCTCGACAGATCCGTGGCCGGTCATGACCGCGACTTCGATGCGCGGGTAGGTGCGCTTGACCTGCTCCAGGAATTCGAGGCCGGTCATGCGGGGCATGACCATGTCGGTAAGCACCATGTGGACGGGTTGTTCTTCGAGCAGGGCGAGCGCTACGTCGCCGCTCTCGGCTTCGAGACAGACGAAGCCGAGCGATTCGCCCACGGTCATGCAGAGGCGGCGGATGGTCTGCTCGTCGTCGACAATCAGCAGACGAATGCGGAAGTCGTCCTTGGCCAAATTCTGCGCCGGCAAATTCTGGGTTAGATTCTGCGTCATGAGACGGCCCTGCCCATGGTTTTCTCGACGACGGTGATGAAATCGAGGACGCGAAAAGGCTTTTCCACGCAAGGCGCGCCAGTGCGGCGCAGGGTGGCAGCGGTCTCCTCGTTGGCAATGTCGCCGGTGATAAACACCAGGCGGGAAGCGAGTTCTGGGCGATGAGCGGCGATCCAGGCATATACCTGGGCGCCGTCGACGCCTCCAGGGGTGCGCATGTCGGAGACGACGCCGTGAAAATCGCCGGCTTCGAGCAGGCGCAGGGCTTCGGCGCCAGATTCGGTGCATGCGACCGAATAGCCGTTACGTTCGAGAGCCGAGCGGACAAACTCCATGACCGCCGGTTCATCTTCGATCAGTAATACTCGCGCACAAGCGCGCTGAGCTTCGGTTTGCGTCATTTAGGATGCACTCCTGCAACTGCTCCAAAAGATGCCGCCTCCGATGCGATGGGCAGGCGAACGACGAATGTCGCTCCTTCAGAGTCCAGGTTGTTGTGACAAAGAATTTCTCCGCCATGTTCGCGGACAATGCCATAGCAAATGCTGAGGCCCAAACCCGTTCCTTTGCCGATGTCCTTGGTGGTGAAGAAGGGATCAAAAATCTTTTCGGGATCGATGATGCCGGGTCCGTTATCGCGAAAAGAAATTTCGGCGAACGAGCCGGCGTGCGTGCTGACAATCTCAATGCGTGCCGGACGGGCGGTTTCGCTTTCGCGGACCGCGTCATAAGCGTTGTTGAGGATGTTGAGAAAAACCTGTTGCAACTGGTGAGAATCTCCGACTACTTGCGGCAGGGAATCGTCGAGGCGCTCGATGACTTGAATGCCGTGACTGATGAAGTCATAGGAGCGCAGGTGCACGGTGCGCTGCAAAATCGAGTTGAGCTGAATCGACTGGCGCTGCGGAGGCATTTGGCGGGCGAAGCTGAGCAGATTTTGTACGATCTGTTTGGTACGCTGCGCCTCCTGCAGAATCACGCGCAGATCGCGGCGGGCGCTTTCGGGGAGTTCAGGATTCTCGAGCAAGAGGTCGGTGAATCCGAGGATAGCGGTGAGCGGATTGTTGACCTCGTGGGCGACGCCGGAGACGAGTTGTCCAACAGCCGCCATCTTCTCGGCGTGCAGCAGCTTCGAGCGCAGCATGGCGGAGTCGGTCACATCGGTCATGACCACTACGATGCTGCTGACGCGGCCGTCTTCGCCGCTGATGGGGCTGAGATTGATGGAGAACTGGCCGCTGACGCCGTCGCCGCGCAGCAGCGGCATATCGAAGTTGTCGACTTGCAGGCCGCGAGCCACGGAGGCCAGGGCTTCACGGAGCGCGGCACGGCGGGGCGCGGCACAAAGGTCGGGCAAGGCGTGGCCAAGAATCTGGCTCTGCTGAAATCCCAGACCTCCCCAGCGCCGGTTGGCGTAACTGATGACGCCGTCGGTATCGGTGACGAGAATCAGGCTCTGCGTGTGATTAAGGATTTTGCCGGAGAAATCGCGCTCCTTCTGAAGTTCGGTTTGCGATTCATGAAGGCTGGAGACATCGAGCATGAGGCCGCGGTGCTGGAGGATGTTACCGGCAGCATCGCGCAGGGCATGACAGTTCATGAATACGTGGACGGGTGAGCCATCCTTGCGGCGCAGGACTTCTTCGTGATTGCGCAATTCGCCGACGCGTTTGAGCTGGTCGGCAAGTTCCTGCCGCCGCTCGGCGGAGAAATAGACCTGGGTAGGAATGTCGAGCTGAAGAACTTCGTCGCGGCTGCTGTAGCCAAGGATGCGCACCATGGCGTCGTTGACTTCGATGAAGCGGCCCTGGGGCGAGGAGACGTAAATGCCTTCCTGAATATTGTCGAAGAGTTCGCGGTAGCGTCGTTCGGCTTCGCGGCGGTCGGTGATGTCCTTGAGGACGTGTACAGTCTGGAGCTGAGTGCTGCTGGCGGCGTGAATGCGCGAGGTGGAAATCAGGTAGGTGCGTTCGAGGACGGGGTGCACATATTCGTCCAGACCGTCGCCGCTGCGACAGAAGGGGCAGGAGTGCGGAGAAGCACCGGTGGCAAGGTCATCGAGGGCGCGCATGTTGATGCCAATGAGTTGGTCGGGGGAGATGCCGACGAAGTCGGCGAGCGAGCGATTGACGCGGAGAATGTTGTGCTGCTCGTCATGGACGACGATGAAGTCGGTGATGGCATCGAAGATTTCGAGCCAGTGGCGGTTAGCCTGCTGCATGCGGGTGAAGAGGCAGGCATTCTCGAGCGCGATGCTGGCATGGCCGGCGATGGCGCGCAGCAACTGGTGATCTTCGATGGTGGGCGGCGCGCCGCGGTCGGCGAGACAAAGCACGCCGACAAGTTCTCCGGAGGAACCGGCGAGGCGAACCAGGGTGCAATCGGTCCATCCCAGGGTGGAAGCGAGCGCGGAGCCGAGCATGTCGCCGGCTGGAGCAAAGGCGACTTCGGCCGGATATTTCGGCAGGGCCGTCTGGATGGCCTTATGCAAGCGGCGGAGCATTTGCGGGTCGTTTACGTCGACCCCAGCTTTGACGTCCGCTTCCGCGCCGGCTTCTGAGTGGCTGCGCACCACGATCGTATCCGCATCTGCCGTTTGGAAAAGGCTGAGCGCGACCGAGCGGCTGCCGAGCAGGCCGGCCGCGCGGAGAGCGAAGTTGCGCATGAACTCCGGCAGATGGAGCACGGTGTTGAGTTCGAGAGCGATTGTGACCAGGGTTTCGGCGCGGCGGCGATGCTCCTCAGATTGATGCAGGTTACGGGTAAGTTCGAGCGCGATGGCGATCTGCGCAGCTAGCGCGCGCGCCCGGCGAATATCTTCATCGTTGATCGGGCCGGACTCGATGCGGTCGAGGACGCCAAACATTCCTAGCACTTCGCCGGTCGAACCGAGCAGCGGGACGGCGAGAAGCTGGCGGATCTGGAAGGCGGCCACGAAATCCAGATTCGCGCCCGGAGTTTTGGCGGCGTCCTGGGCGACAAATACATTTTTCTTCTTTAGCGTCTGGGTAGCGGGGCCGTCATGAAGCGGGATATCGACGGGCCGCGCTACCCCTTTTTCCACTCCCCAGCGAACATGAAACGTGTCGTCCTCGATGAGGCCGATGAAGCAGCGCTCAAAGCCGAGGAAACTGGCGGCGCGTACGGCGGAAGTCTGCATGAACTCGTCGAGCTTTACGGCCGAGCCCAGCTCGAAAGAAAGCTCAAGGATTTCATGCAGTTCGTGAGCCTGAGCGCGCGCCATGCCGTAGAGTTCGGCGTTGGCGATGGCGACCGCGCCAAATCCAGCCAAAGCGGAAACGAGGGTTTTGTCTTCCTGAGTGAACGGTTGCGCGAGGCGAGGGTAGACGAGAATTGCGCCATGCGAGCGCGAGGTGCGGAAGGGCGCGGCGATGAGAACCCCGGGCGGCGAATCGGCTCCAAAATGCGATGTGCCGTCGATGCTTACCGTGATACGCTCGCCCGCGGCCACGGCGCGAGTGGCGACCTCGAGGGCAGAGCGCAGGTCATTCTGCTCGAAACGAGTGCGGATGGCTGCCGCGAGTTTAGGGAGTTCGGTTGAAACCGCTTGCAGCTGGAATTGCTTTTCGTGCCGGGCATTCTCCTTGTGAAGAAAGACCAGGACGGCGGGAGAATGCAACAGCACGCGCAGGCGGTCGGCGACGCTTTCCATCACAGACGCGGTGTCGGGCAAGCCATGCAGCGCATTGGCCACCTCGACCAGAATGCTGGCGCGGCGATGTTCTTCACGGGAGAGCTGATTCAGGCGAAGGGCTTCGAGGGCGGTGCCAAGCTGGGCTGCCAAAATTGTGACTTTCGCGACTGCATCCTCGTCGAATCCCCTTTCTGGGGCACTGCGCAGGAAGGTAATCGCGCCTACCACTTCGCCGGAAACCAGGAGGGGCGCGGCGAGCGCGGCATGGGCATGGCTCTCGGTTATCCAGGGATAGCGTGCTACGTCGAGGTGATTGACGAAGAACGGGCGACGTTTCTGCACCGCATCCATCGCGATGGATGCATCACCGGCGCGCCGCCGGACGCCGCGGAAGGTGCCGGCGTGGTCGGCATCGGCCTCGGCGCCGACTAGCTCTCCATCGGGCGAGAGCTTCCAAAAATAAGCTCCGCTGGCTTGAAAAAAAACGCGAGTGAGAGCGCAGAAAGAACGGATGAGCTGGGTGGGCTCACTGCTTTCGAAGGCGGCGCGCGAAAGTTCGAGTAAAAGCTTCTGAAACGCCTCTTCAAATTGAGACGCTGGTGAAGGCGCCGAATTTCCGGCAGGGCTATTCAGTGGCCACCATCGCTTTTCTAAGCGGTTGAAAACAATTGAATTACATATAAAACGTACGCTGTATTCTCAAATTGAGTCAAGCGAATATCAAGGGCAGTGCCGACTTGTGAAACGTCACTAAAGTGACACAGGAGCTTTTCCACTTCTTCAAGATGAGACTTATGTGAAATCTGAGAGTGATGCATTGCGGGTCGCAGGCATCAATCATCAGTTTGGAATGGCGCTTGGCAGCGGACGGGACCGTAACCTTAAGCGATGCTAAAACGGGTGACTGACGCGGTAGGCTCCGCTCATTCGCAGTCTGAAGCAAGATCAAAATCAAAATCAAGAGCAAGAGCAGTGGGGACAGGACTGTCCGTTCCACACCTACGTCACGAAAGTAATGCAGAGTAGGAACTTTTGGTAGGCGTTGGTGCCGTCCTTACAGGAATATAGGGGATATGTACAGAGACAGGGGAGGTCCCAGGTCTTTTGGAGCCCTGATTCGTATTGTCGCGATACTTCCGCTGGTGATCAGCGGATGCCTCGCGACTGGCGTTTGCCAGACATCGGGGCAGGAAGAAATTAGTCGCAAAGCCAAGTTCAAGGTGGCGCCCGCATATCCGGACCTGGCGCGGCGCATGAACATCACCGGCATAGTGAAGCTGCAGGTGACGGTCGCGGCCAACGGGACGGTCAAGAGCGCACGGTTGGTGGGTGGGCATCCGGTGTTGGCAAACGCAGCGTTGGATGCGATCAAGAAATGGCGATTCGAGCCGGGACCGGAAGACACAACCGGAATAGTAGACTTCCATTTTAGTCCGAACTAGTTAGTCCGAACCAGTAAGAGGACGGAGTTCGACCTGCGGCGCTGACTGGGGAAGGTTTGAACATGAATATTGGAAAAAAGCTGTACCTGAGTTTCGGCGGCATTCTACTGACGGTGCTGGTGCTGCTGGTGATCAACCTCTACGGGGTGCATCGCGAGCATGAGACCAAGGCGGCCGCGCAACGCTCCATTGACATGACCGAGGCGACATCGTCGGTGCGCTTCCAGATGATGCAGAACCGGCTTCATCTGCAGAACTACCTGCTCAGCGGAGACACGCGCGACGTGGAAAAAATGAATGACGGGGAACACCAGCTGAGTGAAGCCCTGCACCGCGCCGACGAGCTGGCGAATTCCGCGCAACAGCGCGGCAATCTGGAAAAAGTACAGGGGTTGGAGCAGGCCTGGGGCACAGAGTTTGCTAATCCGCTGGTCGACAAGCGCCGTGCTGTCGATAGCGGCAATGCGACGGTGGCGGAGCTGCAGATTTTCTACCTGCAAAAAGATCCGAACTCATGGGTCGCGCGCTCGAGCGATGTGCTGGACGAAGTCGACCGCGAGAACCATCAATTACTCGACACCCGCCATGCCGACGACCAGTCGGCGACGAATTATACGATTCTGGTGGCCGTGCTGAGCACGGTGATCGCGCTGGCTCTCGGCATAGTCATTGCTTACCGCACAGCGATCGGAATCACAGGACCGCTCGGCCGCTTGATCCATGTGGCCGATCAGATCGGGCAATCCGGCGACTTGGAGCACAACATCGATGTGCACGGCAAGGATGAGATTGGGCAACTCGCGCGTACCTTCGAGTCGATGGTGAAGTATCTGAAGGAAATGGCGGCCGTTTCGGAAGCCATCGCGGGCGGGAATTTGTCTGTCGAAGTGCGTCCGCGTTCGGCGAACGACACGCTGGCAAATGCTTTCACGCGCATGGTGGATGGACTGCGGGGGATGGTGCGGAATGTGCGCGATGCCGCCACGCAAGTGGCGACGGCGTCCAGCCAGGTTGCCAGTTCCTCCGATGAGTCGGCGCGCAACAGCCTGCAGACTTCGTCGGCGATTGACGAAGTCACGAGCACCATGCACGAGATGAGCGTGAACGTGCAGAACATGGTGAAGAGCACGCAGACCCAGGCTTCGAGCGTCAGCGAAACCTCCGCTTCGATCGACCAGATGGTGACCTCGATCCAGCGCGTGGCCGACACGGCCAAGGTTCTGCTGGATATTTCGAACCGATCGCGGGAAGAGGTGCACAGCGGCATCGGCACCATGGAAAAGGCGACGGACGGATTGAACCGGATCAACACGACGATCAGCGCTTCGGGCGAAATCATCGACGCGCTGGGCAACCGGGCGGACAACATCGGCAAGATTGTCGAAGTGATTGACGATCTGGCGGAACAGACGAACCTGCTGGCATTGAATGCCGCCATTGAAGCGGCGCGCGCAGGTGAACACGGCTTGGGATTCGCGGTGGTGGCGGACGAAGTGCGCAAGCTGGCGGAAAAATCGGCGCAGTCGACGAAAGAGATTTCCGAGTTGATCGAGAGCATCCAGAAGGAAGCCCGCAAGGCCGTCGATAACATGGAGAAGAGCACGACCATCGTGAACGAAGGATTGAATCTGGGGCAGGAACTGAATGCCGCGCTACGCAAGATTTCGAATGTGGTGACTGAGGTTTACAAGTTCGCGCAGGAAATCGGCGCGGCCACGAACGAGCAGTCGCATGGTTCAGCGCAAATCGCGCGCGCCACCACGCGCTTGAATGAAATCACGCATGAGATCAATTCCGCCGTGGAAGAACAGGCGTCGGGAGCGCAGGCGGTGGTGCAGGCCATGGAACGCATGCGCGAACTGGTGCAGGCTTCCACCTCGGGATCGACGGAGTTGGCCGCCTCTTCCGATCAGATGTCCAAGATGTCGCGCGGTCTGTTGGATTCGATGGATCGCTTTGCGCTGCGCTCGGAGCCGAGGCCGAACGACCGAATGAACGACCGCGGGGGCGACCGGAGCCACGACAACATGCCGGGACGCGGGAATTCATCGCGCAGCGCGACGGCGGGATCTCGTTGAGGAAATTGGAATCATGAGCCGGGAAACGCACATTGTCGGCTTCCGCGTGGGGCGCGAGACGTATGGCGTGCCCATCACGTCGCTGCATGAGATCGTTCGCGTGCCGGAGATTACCTCTGTCCCCGACGCGCCGGATTACCTAGAAGGGGTGATCAACCTGCGCGGCAAGATTGTATCGGTGGTTGATCTACGCAAGCGCTTTGGGCAGCCTGCCACCGCAATCGACCGGCGCAGCCGCATCCTGGTGGTGGAACATCGTGGGCGGCTCGCGGGCATGATTGTGGATTCGGCGTCGGAGGTTCTGAAAATTCCTGAAAGCGACCTTGAACCGGCGCCCGCCATGATGCAGGAAGGCGGGCTGGATTGCGTGATCGGTCTCGGCAAATACCAGGGGCGGCTGATCATTCTTCTGGATATCGCCAAAGTACTGGCGGCGCGCGAAGTTCGCGACGACGCGGCGAAGGCGGCTGCGGCCGGAAGTGCTAAAGCGGTGACGGCGGGGAAGGGCGCCTCGGCAGGAAAATAGCAAACCGATCCGAACCCACATGAACACGCACGAGACACCCGTACTTACCGAAGCGGAACTGAAACTTCTGCAGGCACTCGTCTATCAGGAATGCGGCATGCATTTCGACGATCGGCGAACCCCCTTCCTGCAGGATCGTTTGCAGCGACGGCTAAAAGAGTGCCATCTTGATTCCTTCTACAGCTACTATCGCCTGCTCATCAGCAAGGACGGAAAGCAGGAACTCTCGGCTCTGGTGGAAAACCTGACCGTCAACGAGACCAGTTTTTTCCGCAACAAAGCGCAACTCGAGCTGTTTCAGAAAGACTCGCTTGACGATCTGCTGCGCCGGAAGACAGAGCGGCGCGACTTTAGCATACGAATCTGGAGCGCGGGCTGTTCTACGGGACAGGAACCTTACACGCTGGCCATGCTCATGGCCGACGCGCTGTCTTATTACTACCTGCGCCATGCCGTGCCTTTTGAGTCGCCGGTTCCGAAGCCGCTGATACCGGCGCCGTGGCGGGTCGAGATATTGGCGAGCGATATCAATTATTCGGTTTTGCGGGCGGCGCAGGAAGGCTCTTACAGTGAGCACCGGATGGGCGGAGTCGACTACGGCTACCGCCTGCGTTACTTCGATAAAGTGGGCGACCGCTACGCCATTAAGAAAGCCGTCAAAGAGTTGGTGCACTTCGACTTTCACAATTTGAAAACCGAATACCTGCCGCAGCGCAACGATATGATTTTCTGCCGCAACGTGATGATGTATTTCGACGAAGCGGAGCAGAAGCGGCTGGTGGAAAAATTCTATCGCTGCCTCAATCCGCAGGGTTACATGTTTGTGGGCCACGCGGAAAGCCTGCTCGGCTTGACCGACAAATTTCAGATGGTGCATCGCAACAGCGGCACTGCCTATCAGAGGGTCGAGGTGAAGATGTGACCCTGCCTCCTGAAGATCGAATGAGCGAGCTTCGCCAACTGTTTTTCGAAACGGCGGCGGAACTCGTCCAGAAGCTGAACGACGAGGCGATGCGACTGGAGAAAACTCCGGGCGACGCGGAAACGGCGCGCAGCCTGCGCCGGACGGTGCACACGCTGAAAGGGGACGCGGCCGCCTGCGGCTTTCGCGAACTCAGCGAACTGGCACATGAATTCGAAGATGTGTTGACGCTGGAGAATCCGGCGGCTGCGGCGTTGGTTCCGGAGATTGCCTTGCGTGCCGCCGACGTGTTTGCGGCCCTGCTGGAGTCGTATCAGAAGGGCACCAAGACTCCCGCCATCCAAACGCTGCGAGCGGACATTGCCCGTCTGGCGCGCCCAGAGGCGGCCGGCGGGGGCAATGTCAAAGCAAAGAAAAAGAAAACGGCGGCGAAAATCAGCCGCTGGTCCGAATACGAGCAAATGGCGATTGCCCGGGCTATCGACAAGGGCAAGCGGGTTCACCATGTCATCGTGCAGATCGACCCGCAGTGCGCCATGCCCATTGCCGGACGGCAGATGATCCAGTTGGCGCTCGCGGGGCTGGGCGAGTTGCTGGCTCTTTATCCGCTAGAGGGAAGTCACGATCCGATCATCCAGGTCGAAGCGGCCCTGGTGTCGGAAAAACCTGCAGAGCAGATTCGTGCCAAGTGCAGTATCCCGACCATAGGGCAAAGCGTGCGGGTCACGCCTCTGCGTGTTGCGGCCTCGTTGTTCGGCACCTTGCCTGTTTCGGCGGGCAATTCTAACTCTGAAAAGAAAAGCAAAGCGACTTCGCCAGCGGCTGCTGGCAGTACCGCCAAGATTGCGGACGGCCTTCCTGAGGACTTGACGGCAAAGGACGGGCCACTGGTTGCGGACGCACCTGCGGGCCCCGCGGTTGCGAGTGGCCCCGACAATGTGTTGCGCGTCGATGCGGAAAGAATCGATAGCGTACTCAACCTGGTCGGGGAACTGATTCTGGCGAAATCGATGTTGCAGCAGGCGCTCATAGAGTTTGGGCAGCGCTTTCCGAAAGATGCGCTGCGGGGAAAGTTTTCCGACGCCATGGCGTTTCAGGGGCGAGTGTTGAACGAACTGCAACACTCGGTGATGAAGATTCGCATGGTGCCGGTCGATCAGCTCTTTCGGCGTTTCCCGCGCATCGTCCGCGACGTCGGCCTGCAATGCGGGAAAGACGTGGAACTAAGCATTCGAGGCGGGCAAACCGATCTCGATAAAAGCATTCTCGATGCGATCGCCGAACCGCTCACCCACCTGGTGCGGAATGCGGTTGGCCACGGCATTGAGAGCGCGGAAGAGAGAGTTCGCGCCGGTAAGCGGCCGCAGGGAACTTTGCGGCTGGGCGCTTACCACCAGGGAAATCAGGTGGTAATTGAAGTTTCGGACGACGGCGGCGGCATCGACTCCGAGAAGGTTCGGCAGCGGGCCCTAGCCAAGGGATTATTGAAACCCGAGCAGGCGGCTCGCCTGAACGAAAACGATACCCTGGAATTGATCCTCCAGCCGGGATTTTCGACGGCGGAAGAAATTACCGAACTCTCGGGCCGAGGCGTGGGATTGGATGTCGTGCAGAGCGTTCTCGGGCGCCTGAAGGGAACGATTCAGATTGAAACTGTGCGGGGGCGCGGCACAACCTTTCGAATGCGGCTGCCGCTGACGCTGGCCATTATCCGGGCGTTGATGTTCCGGGTCGAGCAACGGCTCTACGCTCTGCCGCTGAACGCGGTCGCGGAGATCGCGCGTACGCTCGAAGAAAATATTCATCAGGTTGAGCATTACGATGTACTGCAATTGCGCGACGACCTGTTGCCGCTTCTGCGCCTCGGCTCGGAACCGCCAGGCGGGATAGACGGGGCGCGGCGCAAAGCTTTCGTGCTGGTGATCAAGAGCGGAGAACGCAAGTTTGGGCTGGTCGTCGATGCCCTTGAAGGCGAAGGCGAGCTGGTGATCAAGGCGCTCGACGATCAGTCGGTTACCACCGACCTGGTCAGCGGAGCCTCGATTCTGGGCGATGGCCGGGTGGTGCTCATCCTTAACATGGTTGCGCTGATGGAGCGCTTTACGCGCGGCCGCGCCGATGCGAACGGCCCCAAAATGGCGGGGTTGCTGTCGAGTCTTGCATCTCTCAACACCAGCGAAATCGCGACGGCCGCCGCGCAAGTCCGCGGCACGGCGGGGGGCCAGTCGTGAAAAAGTCGGTGCGGGTTCTGGTGGTGGATGATTCGGCGCTGATGCGCAAGCTGATTCCGAAAATTCTCGAAGCGGATGCGTCGATTGAAGTGGTGGGCACGGCGATGGACGGGCATTTTGGGTTGAAGAAAATTGGGGAACTGTCGCCGGATGTGATCACGCTCGACCTCGAAATGCCCGGGCTGAATGGAATCGACACATTGAAAGAGATCATGCGGCGCTGGCGCCTGCCGGTGATCGTCGTCAGTTCGCATAGCACGGAAGGAGCTTCGATCACGCTGAAGGCGCTGGCGCTTGGCGCCTTCGACTTCGTGGCCAAGCCGCGGGATGTTGCCGAACGTATGCCCGAAATTGCCCGGCAGCTGATCAAGAAGATTCATGCCGCGGCTCAGAGCGCGGGCGTGCACCAACAGTTTCTGCCGGGTGAAACTCGCGGCGAGCAACCGAACAAGCTGCAGCCGCTGGCACCTACGCACATTATCGCGATCGGAGTTTCGACCGGCGGGCCGAATGCTTTGCAATATCTGTTTTCGAAACTGCCGGTGGAATTCTCAGGCAGCATTCTGGTGGTGCAGCATATGCCGGAAGGGTTCACCGAACTGTTTGCCAAACGTCTGGACGATTGCTGCCCCATACGAGTCAAAGAAGCGCAATCGGGCGACCTGCTGGTCGCCGGACGCGCTCTTATCTCTCCCGGCAACCGGCACATGAAAGTGAAAAAGCTGCCGCTCGGGAACGTTGCGTTGCTGAGCGAGGAAGCCCCGGTAAACGGTCACCGGCCCTCGGTAGATGTGCTCTTCCACAGTGTTGCCCAGGAATTTGGCCCGCAGGCCATGGCGGTGCTGATGACGGGCATGGGCGAAGACGGGGCGTTGGGTATGGGCGAGATCCGGTCGGCGGGCGGATTTACGGTGGCACAGAGCCAGGAAACGTGTGTGGTGTATGGCATGCCTAAAGCGGCGATCGAGCGTGGCTTTGCGATGCGCGTTCTCGACCTTCAGGATCTGCCCAATATTTTGCAGCAACAGTGTATGCCCGAGCGAGCGAACCCAGGGGACAGTGGGGACGTCAAGCGGACGGCCCGTGCCGGTAGTAACTAGAGTCATCTATCGAAAGTATCTGGATCGTGTTTAAGTGATAGTTGGGGAGGAGTGCCATGGAAAAGTTTGCGCCCGTAACACGGAGCGAAGACGGACAACCGGTACGTTATCTGATTGTGGATGACTCCGTGTTCGCCCGCAAGAACCTGGCCCGGATGGTGGAAACCTTCGGCGGCCAAGTGGTCGGCGAAGCGGGCGATGGAGTCTCGGCGATCAGCGAGTACGAACGGCTGACTCCCGATATCGTTCTCATGGATATCACCATGCCGCAGATGGAAGGCATTGAGGCGGCGGAAAAGATTGTGCGCGATCATCCAAGCGCGCGCATCGTGATGGTGTCATCGGTTGGCTACCAGGAAAACATCGTCGCTGCCTTGCAGCGGGGAGCCCGCCACTTCGTGCAGAAGCCGGTGAAGGCGGAAGTACTCTACGAAGTCATCAAGTACGTCATGCGGGACGATGGAACAACGGCGCGGGGCGCCGGCGCGGGAGCCTAAACCAATGCGGATGGATCTGATTCAGCCTTTCATCAACTCGGCCGACGCGGTTCTGGCGCAGGGGCTGGAATCGCCTATTTCCATCGAGAACCTGAGCATGGAAGAAGAGGCCTACCGGCGGAAGGGAATCGCCGCCGAGGTTTGCCTCACGGGCGAGATCGAAGGGCGAATAATTTTCGATGTAGACCAGCCAGCGGCGGCGCAGCTGGCCAGCCGTCTGGCGGGCGTCGCGGTCTCCGAGACCAATGACGAGCTGATACGGGAGGCGGTCTGTGAACTCGCCAACCAAATCATCGGCAATGCCGTCACCACGCTGAACGACCAGGGGTTCCACTTTCACGTTCGGCCCCCGGCAATACATACCTCTGAGCAGGGAAGCAAGGGCAGTGAAGATACGGAAGCTCTCGTGATGGGCTTCAAAACCTCCAGCGGAAATGTTTTTATGAATGTGGCATTACGTTATCATCGGCGGCGGGCGGCCGATCGGGCCGCGGTTGCGGGGTAGAGAGAGCAAATTAGCACTTAGCATTAAGCTCTTAGGTTAGCTTCAACACTTCCGTTCGACCTTCCCATTCTCAATCCGAAATTCGGCGTTCGAAAAAAGTTTGTTTGTTACGGAGTGCTGATTGCTAACTGCTGCCCTACGGTCCGGCGATTAGAAATACGGGATTCATTGGCGGGTTCTGCAGGACTGGCGGAATCAGCGGGCGTATCCCGATCGGAGCCGTTATATTCACCAGATATGCGTCGGTTGACGTGTCGATGATATTGACCATGCCTCCGTCGCAACTCGACAAATAGGCGCGCGTGCTGTCGCCTCCTGCCCCCATCATGAAGCGGAAGCCGTTGCCGAGCGGTCCTACAGATGGCGTGTCGCGCGTGTTGGCGCAGTTGGGCACGTAATACAGCGGCGAAGCCGGGTTGGTCGCATCGGAGAATCCTGGAATCGGAATCGACGGCGTTTCGATCGTATTATTGGTCGCGTCGATTACCGTTACTTGCGGACAAATGTTGTCGTTCGCGTCTGTATAGTAAGCCCCGACGTAAGCGCGGCTGCCATCCGGCAGGGCTGCAACCCCGACGATGGTCAACGTTTGGGCGGTAGTGGATTTACATGGATCGCCGGCGCTGCGGGATGCAGGCGGAACTGTGGGAATGCACGATGATTGCTGCGAGGGGCTGCAGATCGGGAACGGGCCTCCCGCAAGATACGCTGGCGGAGATTGCGAAATATCGACGATTGCGACTTCTTGTCCGCCGGGAATATACAGCCGCAGCAGATTTGGATCATAGGTCATCATGTTCGCGCCGGGCACCTTAATCGCCGTCTCGGCTAGGGTGTCGGGGCCAGCGGTCGTCGAGGCATTAATCCAGGCGAGTGTACCGGTGGTTTCTTCGAGCACATATACTGCCTGGCTATCGGAACGCGCCGCCAGCCAGATGGGCGGGTTGGATAACGCGCCATTGATGACGCGCTGCGATTCGTTGACGGTGTTGAACCCGCTGATTGTGCCGAAACCGTAATTCGCCACGTAAAGCTTCTTGGTGTCTGGCGTCTCGACAATGGCAACGGGAGCGGCGCCAGCGCCCAGCGGAATTGTATTCGTGATGCTGTTGGTGTTGGTGCTGATCACGGCAATCGACGGGACAATCGTATTCGTGCTCGGGTCCAAATAATTCGGTAGCGAGACATAGGCTTCGCTGGTCTCGGTTGTCGCCACGAAGTTCGGCGCTGAATTTGGCGGCATGCTGATCGTGCTGGTGCTGGCGATGGACGTGTTGCCGAAATTCAGCTTGGTCACAGAATCGCGCAGGGCGCCGTTGACGGAGTGGTTTACCACCAGAATTTCACTGGCGCTCTGCTGCACGGCGTGAACGGGAGCGAGGCCGACGTTCGCGATACTTTCATCCGAATCGCCCGAAACATCGATCACCATGGCAGTGCCGAAGACTGTATCTGGGCCGGAAGCAGGCGCATTATCGTTGATCGCGACCACGGAGTGCGCCGCTTGCGGGTTAGGAAATGCTGGAGGATTTGGGATGATAATCGGACGGAAAGTGTCGCCGCACCCGCTACAGATCACATAAATCAACAGCACGCACCCCAGCCAGAGAAACCGCTTCATTCAGACTCCATGGAAAAAGTTGGTGTTACGCGGAAACGATATTGTATCGGTAACCAGGGCGGAAGGGGAAATGGGATAGTGTACGGGAACAGTGCAAGAGAACAGGTTTCAAGGTTTCAGAGTGTCAAGATTGGAAAGGCAAGTCAGGTTCTCACCTTGAAACCTTGCAACTTTGAAACCTTGAAACCTGGTTTTTTTTATTCACCCGCGGCCGCGTTTCGCCTTCGCCTGGTTTCGCGACGGCATTTGCGCAACTTTTTCTGATGCAGCGGGCTTCTTAGTCTGAGCGAGGCTTTCCTTGAGCGCAGCCATCAGATCGACCATCGGAGCCACTTTCTTTGGTTGTTCGACGGCCTGCACTTCACCGCCTTCCAGTTTCGTTTCGATCAGCTTCTTCAGATTGTCTTGAAAAGTGTCGTGATATTTTTCCGGATCCCACTCGTCGGCCAGTGCCTCGATGAGTTGGTGTGCGACTTTGATCTCGGCATCTTTGATTTCAACGTCAGGAGCGCCGAAGGATTCGACCTCGCGCACTTCCTCGGCGTAGTACATGGTGTGCAGCATCATTCCGCCCTTATGCGGGCGCAGAAAAACCGTGTACTCGCGAGTGTGCATGGTGAGCTTGGCGATAGCGACGTATTCGCTCTCCTCGAGCGCCTTGGTCAGGAGCGCGTAGGGCCGGCGGCCAGCTTCTTCCGGGACCATGTAATACGACGACTCGAAGTAGACGGGATCGACCTCGCTCGACTTCACAAATTCGAGGATCTCCATCGTCTTCGCCGTCTTCGGCTCGATCTTCTTGATCTCTTCCGGATCGATGATGACGTATTCGCCCTTCCGATACTCGTATCCCTTCACGATATCGCTACGCTCCAGCACCTGGTTGTCGAGCGGGCAAATGAGTTGTTGTTTCACGCGCTGATGATCGGTGCGGTGAAGCTGGTTGAACGATATGCCGCTCGAGCGTGCGCCCGAGAATAGCCGCACAGGCATCGAGATTAATCCGAAGGTTAGATAGCCAGACCAGACCGAGGCCGCCATTCATTTCACCTCAAGTAGAGACGAGGCAGGCCTCGTCGTTTTTCATAACTCCAGTCGTAAACGACAGTCGTAATCGCAGGCGCGGCTCGTCGCGGCTGCGCAGAATCTGAGATGCCTAAACTCCCCCGAGCGTACAGAAGTGTAGCTTAAACGACGCGCGTTGCGCCTGCCAGATTACGGGCGAATCCAAAGGCCAAGCACTACCTGGCGTGGTCGCTTTACACCGGGCACCGAATATAGTGTTATCGATGGCGAATAACGGGAAGCAGACGCCAGTTTTCACTATCAGCCATCGGTTGCCGCCCGACGTGAGATTCTACTGAGAGCTGAAGGCGGACGGCTGACAGCTGATCGTAATTGCAGGCATCGAGCATGTTTGACTCTTTCTTAGCCCACGGCTGGGCTTCGTCGCCGAAATTGCTGGGCGTCGCCGCGGTTGTGACCGTCGCGTTCGCCATGCTGGCTCGCGCTTTGCGCGGCGCCAATCGGTTCGGGGCAGTGGCTGGAGGTTTCGCCTGTTTCCTGTTGTTCGCGGGGGTTGGACCTGCCGCCTTTGCCGCGCTCGCGGCTCTGTTTGCGATGACCTGGGCCACGACTCGGCTCGGATATCAGCGCAAACTGGCGCTGGGGCTAGCCGAGCGCAAGGAAGGGCGGACGGCATGGCAAATCCTCGCAAACCTGACAGCGGCGGCGCTGAGTTCGACCGCTTATGGCGCAACGGGGAACCGGGCGTGGCTGGTCGCCACGCTGGCCGCTCTGGCCGAAGCCGCGACTGATACGGTGGCCAGCGAAATAGGACAATATCGCGGCTCGCGCGCACGGATGATCACAACCTGGAAACAGGTTCCAGCGGGGACTGATGGCGGCATCACGATTGTAGGTAGCATCGCTGGTTTGGCCGCGGGTCTGGTGATCGCGATAATCGGTTCGGTTGGATGGATGATTTCTCCGGCGCAAATTTGGATTCCTGTAGCCGCAGGTTTCGCGGGAATGCTGATCGACAGCGTGCTGGGCGCGACGCTGCAACGCCGCGGATGGATCAGCAATCAGGGAGTGAATCTTGTGGCCACGCTGGCAGCGGCTGCGATGGCGTATGTGATCTCAGCGTAAGAGAACTTGTTTACGTTCGTTGCTTGACCCGGTCCAGCAGCATGAAGACCAGCACGCCCAGCACGGCATTGGCTATGCCCGACAGGAGTTCGTGCGGCCAACTCCACGCCATGCGCAAGCCGACCAGACCACGGGCAATCAGGAAGTAGACAACCTCGTGTACCGCGAAGAAGAAAATCGTAATCAGGAAGCGGGCGCCGGCGTTTTCGACGTCGAGCTTGATGCCAAGCGAAGACGCGCCGAAGCCGACTACGGTTTTCGAAATTCCATAGAGGCCGATCGGCTGGTGGGTCAGCGCGTCTTGCATAATTCCGATCAAACCTCCGGTCAGCAAGCCCGCCAGTGGATTGCGTCGCGCCGTTGCAAATCCGATTGTGACCAGCAGCGGCAAATCGAAAATCACAAAAAAAGGAAAGCGCAGCGGTATAAACGCCTGCAGGAAAACGGCGGCCAGCGGAATCAGCACCGTCGCAGGGATGCTGAAACGATAGACCTCAACCTGCTCGCCCGATGTGTAAGTAATGGCCACGTCAGTGTGGAGTATCCGGCGAGTCGGGCTGCGGTTTTGGATCGACCGGGGGATTTACCGGCTTCGGGGAGGGCGTCGAAGCGCCAGCCCTACTTGAGGAAGTAAGTCCCGGAGAATCTCCCGCAGTCGATTTGGCGTTCGGCGCATTTCGCGCCGCAGGCGCGCCATTGCCAGCATGGGGCGGCGTCGCCTTGGGGTTGGATTGCGCGTCGGCGCCTGGCATGGCAGGATGAGCAGTTTTAGGCGTGCCTGTGCTTGATGTGCCAGTAGCCGGCGTTCCATTGGCGGCCACTCCGGTCGTCGGAGTCTTGGCTGCGACACTCCCCGGAGTTGCGGAAGATCCGGACGAGGCGCTCTTCTCTGTATTTTCCGGCTTCGAGGGCACGCTCGGCAGGCGCGCGGCCAGAATATCGATGGCGCGGGCGCCACCTACCTGCTCCGGCTGAGCCTGTCTTTCATCGATCTTCGTTACCACCAGCACCTCTTCGAGTCGGCTAAGATCGGCTGCGGGGCGCACATGAATATTGAGAAACAAATCACTGCCCGGCGTAATCTTCGCAACCTTACCGATGGGCAAACCTTTGGGAAAAATGCTGTCGCCGCCACTCGTAAGCACCATTTCTCCTGGGGGCACGGTTTCGTCGCTCATCACTCGTCCGAGGACGAGCTCGCCGGCCGGCGTTCCATTCAGAATGCCTTGCAGGCGCGTCTGGTCGAGGATGGCGCCTACTCCGCTGCTCTGATCGTTGATCAGCAGCACCTCTGAAGTGGAGCGGTAGACGTGCAGCACCTTGCCCACGATGCCATCGGCGGTGATAACAGCCATGTCTGGCTTGAGGCCGTCGCGGCTGCCTTTATCTATGAAGACGGAACGCGACAGTTCGCTACCGCTTCCTCCAATAACCTGCGCCGCCATGGTCTGGGAGATGAACTGCTCTTTAAAACCAAGGAGGGCCTGCAGACGCCGCGCCTGGTCGGCGTCCTGGCTGATACGGACTCGCTCCAGGCTCATGCGTTCAATCTGGGCTTTCAGGGCGCGGTTTTCAGCGCGCACTCCGCGCAAATAGAAGTAGTTGTGCCAGACGTCGCCGGTGGAGGTTTGCGCCCAGACCAGCGCTCTTTCGAGAGGTGTGACCGCTCCGATCGCCCAGATGCGGATCAGGCGCGTTGGTTCGCTCGGAGTCGTTCGTTTTACCTGCACGGCCAAGCCGACTACTTGGGCGAATAGTACGCCCACCAGCACGATCAGATTGCGGTAGCGTCCGAGGACGGATTCCATAACAGCAGTTCTCAGTTCTCAGTTGTCAGTTCTCAGTGAACCCGTCAAGCTGAGATTAGTGTCTCGTCGGAGACCTACTCGATCGAAATCTTACGGAGCAGTTTGAAGTCCGAGAGCATTTTGCCGGTGCCGAGCACTACGCTGCATAGCGGATCGTCGGCGATGGAGACGGGCAATCCCGTTTCTTCGCGGATACGCTTGTCGAGGTTCTTGATGAGCGCGCCGCCGCCGGTCAGGACAATGCCGCGGTCGCTGATATCGGCGGAGAGTTCTGGTGGCGTGCGTTCGAGCGCGACGCGGATCGCATTCATGATGGTCGAAACACATTCACTCAAAGATTCGCGAATTTCGCTGTCATCGACGGTGATGGTTTTGGGCACGCCTTCGATCAGGTTGCGGCCCTTGATCTCCATAGTCAACGGCTTGTCGAGCGGATAGGCGGAGCCGATCTCCATCTTGATCTGTTCGGCGGTGCGCTCGCCGACCAGCAGGTTGTATTTTCGCTTGAGGTAATTCATGATCGCCTCATCCATTTGATTGCCAGCCATGCGCACGGAACGGGAATAAACGATGCCGCTGAGAGATATGACCGCGATGTCGGTGGTGCCGCCGCCGATGTCGACGACCATGTTGCCGCTCGGTTCGGTGATTGGCAGTCCCGCGCCGATGGCCGCGACCATGGCTTGCTCGACGAGGTGCACTTCACTCGCCTTCGCACGATAGGCGGAATCCATGACCGCGCGCTTTTCCACTTGCGTAATTTCCGAGGGCACGCCAATCACGATCCGCGGATGCACCAGCATCTTGCGGTTGTGCGCCTTTTGGATGAAGTAGTTCAACATCTTTTCCGTGACCTTGAAGTCGGCGATGACGCCATCTTTCATCGGCTTGATAGCCACGATGTTGCCGGGCGTGCGGCCGAGCATCTCTTTGGCTTCTTTGCCCACCGCCTCCACTTCGCCGGTGTTCTTGTTGATGGCCACGATGGACGGCTCATTGACGACGATGCCTTTGCCGCGCGCATACACCAGTGTGTTGGCCGTCCCCAGATCGATGGCGAGGTCGCTCGAAAACATGCTGAAGAGCGAACGCAGATTGTGGGAACGCGATGAGCCGTTACTGAACCCGTTGTTGGACATGTTAAAACTTCTCTCTTCCGGGAATT
Organism: Acidobacteriaceae bacterium; assembly: GCA_003132405.1. Lineage (GTDB taxonomy): Bacteria > Acidobacteriota > Terriglobia > Terriglobales > Acidobacteriaceae > Acidiflorens. The sequence continues at coordinate 34,178 of PKXQ01000099.1, forward strand.
CGTCTCGCCCCTGGAACCTGGGACTTCGCCGGTCTCCGCGTGAGTCGTTCTCCCCTTGTTATCTATTCTACTTTTCTTTCATTCTACTTCGATGTGTAGGAAAACCAGTTTGTAAATAGAACACCTGACATGTCCAAACTATTTCCGCAGCACAGCTTTATAAAAAAATCCGGCTTTGAAAAACCCGCGCCCTTACTGAATCACCACTTTTTCCTGGTGCGTATTCACCCCGCCCTGTGCATTTTGCGCCGTGACCGTGACCAGGTTTTCGCCATTCGGCAAAGGCGGCGTGAAATAGTGGAAAGTGCCGTCGTCGCTGATCATCGGCACCTCTTTGCCATTGACCATGACCCGCGCTCCTGCCTCAGTTTTACCGGTCACTTCAATCACGTGTCCGTGCTGCACCAGGGGATCGATATCAAGCGCCAATTCTATTTTTTCTTTGGCCTTGACGATGATGGTAAAGCGGTTCTTCTCGCTCTCCACCGATTCCTTCCCGCTGGCATCATAGGATTGGATTGACCAATAGTAAGCGCCCACCGGTAATCCGGTCACGACCACACTCGGTGATTCCACTTTACGGTCGAGCAGCACCGATGAAAAGTATGGATTGTGCGAGATGCGCAGCCGGTAGCCGGCAGCGTTCCCCATCGGCGTCCACGCAAACTCGACCTCTTTCGCTTTCTCGCCGGCATTCATAAATACGGGCATCATGTTTCCCGGCGTGATCGGCGTGGGCGGACCAATTTCCGTGGCCCGCTGCATGGTCTTCGAATCGTTCTGAAAGCTTACCTTCTCCCAGTTCGACAGGCGCACCACTTCTCCATTGCGTTCGATCTCGCCGCTGCCCTTCTTGACCAGAATTTCGTGACTGTCTTCTCTCGGATTATTGTGTACCATGGCCGACGAATCGGGAGCCAGTGACGCTTTCGCTCCCGCCACGATCACCTGCGACTTCGAACCCTGAACATAAGTCGCCGTCGTCAGATCGACGGTGCCGGTTGTCACCGCCACCGACACGTTGGTCTGTTGTTGATCGTTGGCCGAGTTTTCTTCGATGACGATCAGCGAATCCTGCTTCACCGTGTAGTTGGTGCCGTCGTTGAAAACAATTTTCGCCATACCTTCGGCGCCCGTTTGCACCACGTCGCCTTTTTCGAGCGGCACGTTGTAGTCGGCATTGATCCAGCTATTGCCGCTGCCTTTTCTTACGCGGATCGTGCCATCGAGAGCGGTGAAGTGCGCCTGCTGTGCGACTGCCGCCGACGGCCCCTTGAGCGGAGGAGCGAGCCCCGCAACTTTCTCCAGCAGGCCAGTGGAAAAATGCCCGGCCGCCTTCACCGATGCGTCGGTAAATTTTGGAAATGCTTCGTGCATGACCGCGCCAAAAATCAGCGCTATCCCCAGCAGCGCCATGATCACGCTGCGGTACGTTACCGTTTTCCAGGCAACGTAAAGTTGCGGCTTAATTTTAGTTGCCACGAGCCGGTGCCAACCTCATAACAAAATTTTTAAAGTCGGGATATCTCTAACGCTGTGACCATCATATCCCCGCTGGGATGGGTATTAAGCGTGGGTCATAGCGGGAAATGGTTACGAAAGTGACTAATGGGCGCGCAGAGGGGACGACCTGGAGGAAGGGCGGTTCCCATGCCCTGTCTGCTGGGCAGAGAACCGAATCCTCCGATGAATTGAAACATCTGATGGGAAGGCAGCATTTAAGGCCGTGATCGCGCGAGGCAAGCCTGGGCCGCCTTGCTCCTCTTATACGTGGTTGTTAGCATGAAGTGTTCGGCAAGTTCTGCACTATTCCCAGGAGGCTCTTATGGCGACCGACACCCTGACTAAGCCGGTGATCGATGGCAGCATCCCAAAGACCAAGGTTTTCAAGAATTTTATTGACGGTGAATGGGTTGAATCCGCCTGCGGACAGACCTTCGAAGACCGGAATCCCGCCGACACGCGCGAAGTGGTCGCCACCTTCCAACGCTCGAATAAGGAAGATGTGGACGCCGCGGTGGATGCGGCCAAGGCCGCCTTTGCCAAATGGCGTTTGGTGCCTGCTCCGCGCCGCGCCGAGATGGTGTTTCGGGCCGCGGAGATTCTGATTGACCGCAAAGAAGACCACGCCCGCGACATGACGCGCGAAATGGGCAAGGTGCTGGCGGAGACGCGCGGCGATGTGCAGGAGGCAATCGACGCCGCTTACTACAACGCCGGCGAAGGGCGCCGCCTGTTTGGGCCGACGGTGCCGTCCGAGCTGCCTAACAAGTTTGCCATGGCCGTTCGCCAGCCGATCGGCGTTTGCGGCATGATCACGCCGTGGAATTTCCCTATGGCCATCTCATCGTGGAAGCTGCTGCCAGCGGTCGTCTGCGGCAATACGTGCGTGATCAAGCCGGCGCAGGATACTCCGCTGTCGACCTTTAATCTGGTGCGGGCGCTGACCGACGCCGGCATTCCGAAGGGCGTGATCAATGTTGTGACCGGCTATGGTCCCGAGGCGGGCACGCCGCTGCTCGAACACACAGCGGTGCGCGCAATCTCATTCACGGGATCTTCCGCGGTCGGCAAGATAATTGGCACTACTTCAGCCAAGACTTTCAAGCACTGCTCGCTCGAACTCGGCGGCAAGAATCCGATGATCGTGCTCGACGATGCCAACCTAGAACTGGCCATCGAAGGCGGGCTCTGGGGCGCCTTCGGCACGACCGGCCAGCGTTGCACCGCGACCAGCCGCATCATCGTGCAGAAGGGCGTCTACCGCAAGTTCATCGATCAGTTTGTTGCCCGCGCGAAAAAGATCAAAGTTGGCAATGGTCTCGATGAGACGGTCGAGATGGGCCCAGCAGTCAACGAGAACCAGCTTAAGACCGACCTGAAGTACATCGAGATAGGCAAAGACGAAGGCGCCAAGATGGTGACCGGCGGCAACCGTCTGGACAAAGGCGATTATCAGCACGGCTGGTTCCTCGAGCCTACGGTTTTTATCGACGTCGATCCGAAGATGCGCATCGCCCAGGAAGAAATTTTCGGGCCGGTGGTTTCGATTATTCCCTGCGACGATCTTGAAGACGCAATCGCGATCGCCAACGGGATCGAGTATGGGCTGTCGTCGTCTCTCTACACGAAGGATGTGAACAAGGCGTTTTCGGCGGTGCGCGATCTTGAGGCCGGCATCACCTACATCAACGCTCCGACGATTGGCGCCGAAGTTCATTTGCCTTTTGGTGGCACGAAGGCGACCGGCAACGGCCATCGCGAAGGCGGTATTGGTGCGATTGATTTCTACACCGAATGGAAGTCGGTCTACGTGGATTACTCCGACAAGCTGCAGAAGGCACAGATCGACAGAGCAGAGTAAAAGCCATCTAGCGCCGAGACGTTGAGTGCGCCGAGGTTTGATAAGGATTATTTTCGGCGTCTCAATAGTGACCCTTTGGACGCCTCTAAGCGTCATCTTGCCTCTCGACTGCTTCGCCCCTAACGTAGCTGTTTAGGGCTGAATGTTTTGTTCGCCCCATTGGCGGGTGTAGATTGTCCCATGAGTTTCGCGACGGCTCCCTGATCGCCAACTTGATCAACAGGAAGAGCAATCGGTGGTTCCGATCGTCGCTGACACTAACGCTGACATCGCTGCTGTGCCTGTTGGCATTCGAATCGCTCCCCGCGCTGCGAGCGCAGTCTGAGGATCATCCCAATCGCAAGATTCTTCAAGCACACAAGCCCGAATATCCCACAATTCTCAAATCGTTGGGCATCGGCGGGATCGTCCGTTTGAATGTAAGAGTTCTGGCGAATGGAACCGTCGCTCAAGTTACGGTCGTCGGCGGCAATCCCGTCCTCGCCGAAAGCGGGGTGAAAGCCGTGATGACGTGGAAATTCGCTCCGGCGGCGGCAGTGAGCAATGAGGACGTTATCCTCGATTTCAAGGGCCACTGATTTAACCGCCGCGGAACTAGAAGGTCATAAAGGTAGCTTTTCTCTGCGTGCTCGGCGTCTCTGCGGTTAGAATTCCCTCATGCCTGTGACGCACCTTCGCGAGATTTCGCCAGCCGCCCGTCTGGAAAATGTTCGCTACGCGATCCGCGACCTCGCCTGCATAGCCGATGAGGTTGCGCGGCAGGGACACAAAATTCTTCCTCTCAATATTGGCGATCCGCTCAACTTCGATTTTCAGACGCCGGCGCACCTGATCGAGGCCGTCTATCGCGCCATGCGTGACGGCAAGAATGGATATTCAAGTTCGTCAGGCATTCCGTCGGCGCTCGATGCGATTCGCGGCGAGGCGGGCCGCAAGGGAATTTCGAACATTCAGGATGTGTTTGTCACCTCGGGCGTGAGCGAGACGGTCGACATTTGTCTGACCGCGCTGCTGAATCCAGGCGACAACCTGCTGACTCCGTGCCCCGACTATCCGCTCTACTCAGCCGTTCTGGCGAAACTTGAGATTAGGCTGAACACTTATTACCTCAACGAAGAAGACGGCTGGCAGCCCGATCTCGACGACATAAGAAAAAAAATCACGCCGCGGACGCGCGGAATCGTATTGATCAATCCCAATAATCCGACGGGGTCGGTCTGCACGCGCAAGACGCTGGAGGATATCGCCGAACTCGCGCGCCGCCACAACCTGATCATTTTTGCGGACGAGATTTATGACAAGCTCATCATCGATTCGCAAAACGATTCGGAAAACCAGGACGACGACCCGCACGTCGCCATGGCCGCAGTCGCGCCCGATGTGCCGGTTATCACCTTTGGCGGATTGTCGAAGAACTACCTTGCCCCCGGATGGCGCATCGGATGGGGCATTGCCAGCGGTGAGGCTGCCGTTATCGGGCCATATCTCGAAGGTGTAAATAAGCTACTGCGGGCGCGACTCTGCGCCAATCATCCCGAACAGTACGCAATCAAGGCTGCGCTCGAAGGCCCGCAGGATCACCTCGTCGAAGTGAAGCGCAAGCTGCGCAGCCGCCGTGACCTGACCATGAAGTGGTGCGCGGAGACTGCGCGTGTGAGTTGTGTGGCGCCGCGTGGAGCTTTCTACGCTTACCCCAGCATCGATATTCCCGAGGGCGATGATGTTTTTGTCACCGAAGTGATTCGCCAGAAGCACGTCACCCTCGTGCATGGCTCCGGTTTTGGCCAGCGTCCGGGGACCAAACACTTCCGCATCGTTTTTCTTCCCGATGAAAAGACGTTAACTGCCGCCTACGCGGCGATTGGCGACTTCATGCGCGAGCGCTACGCATAGAACATATTCAAAGAGGCGGGTTCCGCCGCCAGAACTCGAGCCCAACAAGACCTATTCGAAAAAGAGCCGCTTCTCGGAATCGGTTCTTATTTCTCAGGGCTGTGTGCGCCAATCGCCGCCACTCGCGGAGAACTGACCGAATATCCTCAAGGTCCGGTGACGGCGACGTTGACGTTGAAGCCGCCGCCATTGTCGCCAACTGCAAAGTCATTGATGCCCAGGAAAAGTGTCCCGGCTTGACCTACCCAGAAGGTTTTGCCCGTGCCGATGAAGAAAAGTCCGTTGGGCATGATGCCAACATGCGTTATGGCCTTGGTGCCATCCAACGCTCTAAAGCCCTTTCTTTGGACCGTTGATTGTGGAACGAAAACGCCAATGAGGGCATCAAGATTCTTTACCGCCGTGACCACTACGCCGGTGGCTTCTTGAAGAGGCATCTGTGCGCCGTCCATCGTCCATGTCGTGCCGTTTGGTCCAACGTTTGAGTCGCCGCAGCAGTCGCTGACCGTGCCGCTAACATAGGCGACGGTAATCCAGCCTGGTCCGCTAACCGTGATAGCGGGGACGAACGGTACAGGGATGTCCGCCGGGTTGCCGAAAAAACCGGAGGCGTTTCCCGGCACAAAGACTTGCGCCTGCGCAGCTGCGGTCGTGGCTGCCGCGAGCAGAACGAATATTGTGAACAACGTAAACATCGCAGCTTTCATATTTCCTCCTCACCACCAGTTGTGGTTCGTCTGATGCTTCTGTTTTGGTTCCTCCAGGGCCGCACAACTTATCGGGTTTGCGGGATTCGGCTAGGGAAACGGACGTTCCCGAGTTGTTTTGATTTGTGTCCTGCGGGGCCCGGCTTACGAGCGGGGAAGGACTATGAATTTCAGGTTTAAGTTACTCGCCTTGACTCCGCCTGTCAGTGGCAATCATCACGATTGCGTGTGATGGGGAAGGGCTCCCGGTAGATTCCCGCAGTCAGTGCCGGCGGCTGTCCGAAAAACGCTTCGAGCACGGAACCGACGCTTGAAAATGACTTTTGCCTCGCCGATGTAATGCCGTTGAACTTTCGTAACTCCACATCGGGACGCTCTCTTCCTATACTTGTTGCAGTACCCGTTAGAAATCTACCCATGCGTCGAACGATTCTGAGCTCAATTTTCATGCTGTCAATTCTCGCGCTGGCGGGCACTCTCGCATGGGCGCAGAGTTCTTCGCCCGAGGCTCTTTATGATCGTGGTGTCGACGCCATTACCGGAGTTGGGCCTTCCCAAAACGACCCTGCCGGCGTCGACTATTTTCGACAATCCGCCGACTTGGGCTTCGGGCCGGCCCAGATCGCGCTGGCTTACTATTACGAGACTGGAACCGTCGTGGCAGTCGACCAGGCGCAGGCTGTCGATCTGTATCGCAAGGCGGCGCAACAAGGTGATCCGCTGGCGGGTTGGCTCGCGGGGCGACACTACTACCTGGGCAACGGAGTGCCACGCGATCTTGATGCGGCGCGAAAGTGGTTCAAGATAGCCGCCGATCAGAACAGCGCTTACGGCGCTTATTATCTGGGTCGTGTGATGGCCGATAAGGATTACGCGAAGGCTGATAATGCCAAGGCTGCGGCACTATATAAAATCGCCGCCGATCAGGGCTTGCCGCAGGCGCAATATTTCTATGCGAAATCGCTGAAGGACGGCAGCGGAATTGCGAAGGATCCTTTCACCGCATACATCTGGTATTCCGTTGCGTCCGATGCCGGTTACGCCGCCGCGGATGCCGATCTCGGCGAACTCAACAACAACGGCTCGCTCACTGTCGATCAGATTTCGGCCGCGAGAGCGAAGGCCCGCGATATGGAGCAAGTTGTGATCCGCGCCGTTACTGCCCGCGGATGTTCCGGTTGGGATGGAGAGTTTGACGAGTTTCCCACGCCGCCGCCGCCGAAGCTGCAGCGCTTTTGCCACTAGCCGATCGCCGAAAAGTTCGAGCGGAACACTACACCATTTCCGTCCCCCACAAATCGTGTAGATGGACGATTCCCATTAAGCGCATTTCGCCATTGTTCTTGCCATCCTCGTCGCCATCGACGACCACCAGCGAAGTGATCTTCATCTCTTCCATGCGCGCCAGAGCGCTGGCTGCGAACTCCTGCGCGCGGATCGTTTTTGGATTTCGCGTCATGCAATCTCCCGCGGTGAGGTCAAGCGCGTCTTTGCCGCGCTGCTCGAGCAGACGCCGCAGGTCGCCGTCGCTGATCACTCCGAGCAGGCGGTTGCCCTCAACGACGGTCGTCATTCCAAGCTTCTTGCGCGACATTTCGTAGATCACATCCTGCATCTTCGTTTGTGCCGTGACTCGTGGAACCGCATCTCCCGAGTGCATCAGGGATTCGACGCGCGCCAGTCGTTTGCCCAGCTTTCCTCCGGGATGCAGATTGGCGAAGTCTTCCTCTCTGAAGCCGCGTTTTTCGGAAAGCGCCACCGCGAGCGCATCGCCGAGAGCCAGCATGGTCGTAGTGGAAGCGGTGGGAGCGAGTCCGAGCGAACACGCTTCCTGCGAAATCGAACAGTCCAGAGCAATGTCGGAAGCGGAGGTGAGGGTCGAAGCTCGTGTAGAGCGGGCGCACTCGCCCGCTGCATCTGCTTTGAATTCGTCGCATGTCATGCTGATCAGCGGAACCTGAAGCCGCTTGATGGTCGCAAGCAACTGCAAAATTTCTTCCGTCTCGCCACTGGCGGAAAGCGCCAACACAAGATCGCCGCGCACGATCATACCGAGATCGCCGTGCAGGGCTTCCACCGGATGCAAGTAGAGCGCGGGCGATCCAGTCGAACTTAATGTTGCCGCAACCTTGCGTGCGATCAGGCCGCTCTTACCCATGCCGGTGACGACCACGCGGCCCGTGCATCCGAACATCAGTTCTACAGCGCGGTTGAAATCGGCGGCCATAGGGCCCGCGAGCCGGTCAGCCAACGCACGCAATGCTTCGGCCTCAATGCGCACCACATTTTCGCCGACATGTTTCATGAAGGGGAAATGGTAGCAGAGAAGCGAGCGAGGCAGCGGGTGATCGGATCATCCGGCCATCGGTGGTTGCCGCTGATGAGTATCACTTGAGGACTTTGCGCTGGATCTATTTGCGCAAATCTATTTGTTTTCGGAATCGCGCTTAATCATCGCTGACTTCTTCGCATCCAGAGAGCTCCTTGCCGCGCGCACGTGGTCTTTGATGGCGAAACGGAGATGCCGGGCCAGTGTTCTGAGCTCTGCCTCGACTGCGGGAGTGAGAGTGCCGGAACAAAGCTGACGAATCCTCGCACGCAGCTCTTCAATGCGAGCGTCGGTCGAGGAGGGCATGTGCGATTGTAGGTTGAGCCGCGTCTCTGTTCGATACTGCAGATACCGTAGTGCGAAAAAAGGTGGCTCCGTTTATCAAACTTCATGTTTCGCGGCCAGCTCGATTTGGTTTGATTCGCGTGAGTCGTGAAATATTTTCGTACTGTCTTCTCCACGGGGTGACTAAAGCCCAGGCAGCAACTCTTTTGGCATCAGCGGCTTCGATTGCCGCTTCTTCCACAGGCGTGGCATTCGGATTTGGCCACGTTCGTGCCTTGATCGTGACATGACTATCGACGAAAAAGACTGGAGACAGCTTTGCGCCCTGGCAGCCGTTGAGTCCGATCCGCGCCGATTGTTGGAGATTATCGATCGACTCATCGAAGTGCTCGATGAGCGCAGGGACGAGATTCGCAGAACTGGGCAGCGATTTGAACCCGACTCTGGTTCTGGTACTTCCGGCGAATAGTGCGCTTCCGCACTTGCTTTCATTAATCTCGGGCGCGACGGCTTCCCTCGCCGGTAGGGGAGTCGGCGCCATCTTACAGCCGTCGTCCCACGCGATGTCTCTCGGTCATTCATTTGTGGCGGATATCTCCGCGCGCCGATAGTCCCTAGTTCCCCGATCTAGGAATCAGATTCGAGCAAATCGCTCTCGCAACGCCGCAAGTGGACCAACCGGGTGTACAATTGCTGCCGTTTTCAAAGGTCAATTGTTTTGAAGACCACAAAGAAATTCCGGTTTTTTCTGGTCCGCTAAGGGCGAGCAAAAACCAAACCTAAAGGGGGGAACATGCGACGAATTATGAGCTGTTGTTCTTGCGCTCTGCTGGCATTGTTGCTTTGCCTGATGGCGCCCGCGTTGGCTGGAGGCCAGCAGGTTGGCGGCAATCTTCTACCCGACGGTTTTTACATTACTCCCACCGCCGCGCCCGGCTCCATCTTTCAGGGCCTGCCTACCGGGTTGCGCCCGGACGGTTCGGCCGACGCCGATGGAGCAGTGACCACCGCGCTTAGTCCCGATGGCACTGCTTTACTGATCCTAACTACAGGCTACAACACAGGCTTCTACACGCAAGGGCCCGATGGCACTGCGATTTTATGGGCTGCGCTCTGGCCGCTGACGGGCCTGCCGTCGAGCACACTGACTCCGAACGCGGAGTGGGTTTTCGTTTATGACGTGCGCGGCACCCAGCCGGTGCAGAAACAAATGATTAACATTCCGAACACTTACGACGGCTTGATCTGGGATCCGTCGGGCCACACCTTCTATGTCGCTGGAGGCATCGACGACCGCGTCGAAGTTTATTCAACGAGCCCAACCGGAGCTAGCGCCGACGGCAGCTACGCGCCGAATGCTCCATTCGTGCTGTTGAATCACAATCAGCCGGCCAATGTTCCGGTACAACAATATCCGACTGGTGGCTTGTTTAGCACCACGCCAATCAACAACAACCCGATTGCGCAGTATATGTACATGCCTTTCAGCGCGCTCGCCGCCGGCTTGGCGATCAGTAAGGATGGTTCGACGATCTACGTGGCGAACTACCAGAATGATTCGCTGTCGACGATCAGCACATCGACGCGTCTCGTCACCAACGAAACTGTCTTCTTTGCGCCGGGTCAGTCCACGGCCGTCGGCGAAATGCCTTACTGGCCGGTGGTGGTTTCGAATGCCCAGGGCGCGCCGGTGAAGACGTATGTCAGCAGCGAACGTGACGGCCAGGTGCTCGACGTCAGTGCGTCGGGATCGGTCAATGTGATCAAAGTTGGTGGCGAACCGAATCGCATGATTCTTTCCGCCGACCAGAACTGGCTTTTTGTCGCTAACGGAGATCTCGATGAGATCGAAGTGATCAGTACTACCAATGATAAAGTTGCCGGACGAATCTCGGTAGCGCGTCCTGGCTATAAATACAAAGGCTCCAGCCCGAACTCACTGGCGCTCAGCCCGGACGGCACCATGCTCTACGCCACGCTGGGTGGGGAGAACGCCGTCGCGGTCATTAATGTTGCTACGGGCACAGTGCTCGGACGCATCCCCACCGGCTGGTATCCGAGTTCGGTGTCGGTCAGTGCCGACGGCACGCGGCTATTCGTCGTCAACATGAAATCGAACGCTGGCCCCAACCTCGAATACCGGTCCGATTGCCCGGGCATGGGCATCCCGCCGCAGTATTCGCAGTTGCTTTGTCCGCCTCCGAATCCCACCTCGCGCAACGAATATATTCTTGCGTTATTGAAGGCGGGATTATCAACGATTCCCGTGCCCGACGCCGACACGCTCAGCTACTTGTCGCAGATTGTGGATGCCAACAACGGATTCAACAACCCGAAGCATGATCCGATGATGGCGTTTCTACACGATCACATTAAACACGTGATCTATATCCAGAAAGAAAACCGCACCTACGATCAGATACTCGGTGATCTGCCGCAGGGCAATGGCGATCCTACCCGGGTGCAGTTTCCGCAGCCGATCTCGCCGAATGAGCACTTACTCGCAACCCAGTTCGCGCTGCTCGACAATTATTACGACGCCGGCGATGTTAGCGGCGACGGCTGGAATTGGGACACCCAGGGCCATGCCAACGATGCCACGACTAAGAATGTCTTAGTCGGCTATGGCAACGCTAACTACAACATCCCCTTTGACTGGAATGGCAATCCGCGCAACATCGGCGTTGCCCTGCCAGATACGACGACCGGAACGCCGAGCCCGAGCACGGTGCGCATCACTACCTTGTTTGATCCAACCGGTGGTTCATCGATCGAGCCGGGAACGAAGGACATCACCGCAGACGAAGGCGCGGATGACCTCGATTCCGATGCGCTCGGCGGCTACATCTGGGACAGCGTGCTGCGCGCCGGCAAAACGGTTCGCCACTACGGACTTTATGCCGACGAGAATTACTATGTCGACCCGTACGCGGGCGCTCCATTCTACATTCCCATCGTTCGCGACGCCTTCGCGCAGAAGGTGGTGCAGGCGGTGCCGGTCAAGAAGTCTCTTCTCGATCACACCGACCTTTACTATCGCGGATGGGATCTGAACACTCCCGATCAATACCGCTTTGAAGAGTGGAATCGTGAGTTCAACGAGTATGTGAAGAAGGGCGACCTGCCCGACTTCGAGATGGTCGACTTTATGGAAGATCATTTCGGCAACTTCTCGTCGAACGCAGCCAATCTGGAAAACCCGCTGGCGCAGATGGCGAGCAACGACTATGCCGTGGGCCGTCTGGTCGAAGCCGTAACGAATTCTCCGTACTGGAAGGATACGGCGATCTTCGTGGTCGAGGACGACGCGCAGGACGGTCCCGATCACGTCGATGCCCACCGCTCAACGGCGTTCATTATTTCTCCGTACACCAAGAGCGGCACCGTGATCCACACCATGTATAACTCCACGAATGTGCTGCGCACCATTGAGGACATTCTTGGAGTCAACCATCTGGGCCTCAATGACGCGAACGCGTTGCCTATGTCTGACGTGTTCATCCATGAGCCTAACCTGCAGCCCTACACGGCGCCGATTCCGGGCATCCTGTGTGAGCCGCCTGTGAATCCTGATCTGGTGCCGGAATGCAACAATCCCGGAACCCGCCCGAAAACGGTGGCGATCAAATCGCTGCACGACGGCAAGTGGTGGGCGCAAGCGACCAAAGGATTCAACTTCAGTCACCCGGATATGGTCGATGCCGACCTGTTCAATCGCATCCTGTGGAAGGGAATCATGGGAGACGATAAACCGTATCCTGGAGCGGGAGTCAAACTGAGCGTTCAGCAGTCAAAGGACACAACGACCGTGCCCGATCGCGACTGAGCGGCAGTGAAATCGGTACGGAGGCGCAGCTAATTGGCTGCGCCTTTTTTCTTTTGCTGAGCGCCAAAAGGAGCCTCCGCTATCCGAAGCTGAAGTTTGCTCTGATAAACTTCACAGTTTCCTCTAGTCGAAATTTCCAGCGAGGCAATCATGGCCATTCATTCGATAGGCGTAATCGGAGCAGGCACGATGGGCAATGGCATTGCCCACGTGTTTGCGCGCAGCGGCTTTGAGGTTGTGCTCTGCGATGTGGAGCAACGTTTCTTGGATCGCGGCCTCCAGACGATTGCGAAGAATCTTGATCGCGAAGTGGCGAAGAACAAAATCACGGATGCCGACAAGTCCGCGACAGTGGGACGAATTACGGCAGTCTTGGACCGGGCGAAACTCGCCGATTGCCATCTGGTGATCGAGGCCGCAACCGAGAAATTTGCCATCAAGGCAGAGATTTTCCGCGATCTCGATCGTATTATGAAGCCCGACGTGATCCTCGCAACCAACACCTCTTCGATTTCGATTACGAAAATTGGAGCGCTCACCGGGCGCGCCGACAAAGTCATCGGCATGCACTTCTTTAACCCCGTGCCGGTAATGAAACTGGTGGAAGTGATTCGCGGCCTTGCAACGTCGCAGGGCACGTTTGAGGCGGTGCGCGACCTGGCGATGAAGCTGGAAAAGACGCCGGTCGAGGTCAACGACGCTCCGGGGTTTGTTTCGAACCGCGTTTTGATGCCGCTGCTGAACGAGGCGATGTATACGGTGATGGAGGGCGTTGCCACTCCGCAGGCAGTCGACGAAGTGTTTAACCTGGGGATGGCGCATCCCATGGGGCCGCTGACGCTCGCGGATTTTATAGGTCTCGACGTATGCCTCGACATCATGCGCGTGTTGCAGGATGGCCTGGGAGACCCAAAGTATCGTCCGTGTCCGCTGCTGATCAAAATGGTGGATGCAGGCTGGCTGGGGCGCAAGAGCGGGCGCGGCTTCTACACTTACTCATGAGAGATGCTGCGAGCTTCGAGCTGCGAGCTACGGGCAAACGCCTTGCTCAAAACTCCCAGCCCTAGGATTCAAGCTCGCGGCTCGCAGCTAAGCAATATAGAATCGGCTAGCTCGGGACAATAGATATGGCATCTGATCTGAACGCACTTCTCCCCAACACAAAGTCGCGCGCCGACGGTTTTTGCTATTTCCTGGCGGTGGCGTCCGGGGTTGGGGCAGGATGGCTCGATATTACAGTCGGCGACTTATTGCTGACGGCTATGGTGGTGCTCGCGGCGAATATGCTTCTCGGATTTCTGAGCCCGCGCCAGCCCTGGCGTTGGGTGCTACTCGTCGGAGTGTTTGTTCCGGTCGTCGAATGGCTGGCCTACTTTTTTCTTTCCGAGAAGCCGGAGCGGGCGCAGATCTACGAATCTTTTCTGGCGTTCGTTCCGGGCATTGCCGGCGCTTACGGAGCAGCCGTGGGCCGCGGGGTGGTGGATAACTTGTTTCCGAAGAAGTAAGTCGCAAGGCTAGTCATGAGTAAGTGCCGAATGTTCTCAGGAGTTGCGTTTCCGCGCCAGTCCCACCAAAGGTACCAGTAATTGAAAAAGTGCTGGGGTTTCCACAGCCTGTGGGGGTAAGCTTACGCTTATATGGCAGTATCGGTCTCGGTCTTAGCGAGCGGCAGCCGTGGGAACTGCGCGCTGGTGGCGACGAGTACAACGCGAATTCTGGTGGATGCTGGCCTCTCCGGCCGCGAAACTTTCAAGCGCTTGCGCGCGCTCGCCGATCGTGACGCTGATCGTGATCGTGAGTGCGCTCAAGAAATTTCCGCCATCCTGATTACGCATGAGCACTCCGATCACGTGGCGGGCTTGCAGCGGCTGGCGGCGAAGCTCAACGTCCCCGTCTATTTGACCGCGCCCACGCATCATGCTTGGAGCCGCGCGATGCGGGATGAACAAGGGGTGATTCCGGAGCTGCCAAAGTCAGAGCATTTCTGTGCTGGGCGCGGTTTTCGGGTCGGCGACATAGAGGTCATGCCTTTCACCATTCCCCACGACGCGGCCGATCCCGTCGGTTTCACCTTCCGCGCGGAAGGCGTCAAGATCGGCTTTGCTACTGACCTGGGCTACATGCCGGTGAGCGTACGGAACCATTTGCGCGGCTGCAGCGTACTAGTCATGGAGTCGAATCATGATGTGGAGATGCTGCGCTCCGGTCCGTATCCGTGGTCGGTGAAGCAGCGCGTCCTGAGCCGCGTCGGCCATCTGTCGAATGAGGCGCTCGCGGAATTCTTCTCCAACGACTATGATGGAGGAGCCGAGTACGTAGTTTTGGCGCATCTGTCTGAACAAAATAACCATCCCGAAATCGCGCGAGCCGCGGCGGAAAAGGCGCTTGGCGGCCGTCCGGGGCTGTGGCACAACCGTGTGCTGCTGGCAACCCAGACTGAAGTTCTCGAATCCATCCGGTTATAGGCGCTTGCTCCGGTCTAGCTCTTTATGAATGACTGCGTGGAACCGATCGTAGGGAAAATCCTTGCTGGATGGCGCTACGATATTTCCGGCCTGGCTACGGAAATGCGCGGTGACTACGATCTGCATTTCGCCGGTTGCGAGCACTGCCGTAGCCGCCAGAAACTGAACCGCATCATCGATATTTCCCTGATCGTGCTGGCTTCGGCATCGGCCGCCGTGTTTTTGCTGGCGTTTGCCGTGATCCGTTACTTTGGGCCGCGCCACGCTTTCTGGCTCGAGGTGGGAGCGCTCGGCGGCTTCGCCCTCTCCGCGTTGATCTGGCTGATTGTGGCTGTCGCTACTCCCGCGCCCACCGTGATGGTGGATGTGGCGAAGCTCGGTGCGCGCCATGTGCATGACCGGCTACCCGCCGAGATCCGCGAGCGCCTCCCGGAGGAAATACGGGTGAAGCTTACGGGCTCGTGACGGCAGGGCTAAAATTGAGTTGCTTTAATTTCGAGTTATAAGGTTATGAAGTTGTCGCTCAAAATTCTGCGCCTGATGCTCATCCCGGCGGTCGTGATGACAATGTTTACGACGGGCGACTGGATGAACGCCCATTACGCGTCGGTCCCGCCAATCTCTCTCAGCGACCGCATGCCACCCTGCCATGCCCACGGCGCCGCGAGTCTTCCTGTTTCTCCAGTACATTCATCAACGCCTCGTTTGCCTGCTAGTTATCTGTGCTGCCTCACTGATCATGCGGTTGCGGTAGTGCATGCTTCCGATTGTTCGCGGCCTGCTGCGCAGTTCACTCGCATGCCTCAGCAAATCGAAGCTGCGTCAACAATATTGTTTTCGAGCGAGCACGGTCTTCGAATGATTGCTCTCTTCGACCCGCCCGGCGCGACTCCGCTTCGAATCTGATCTTCCTTCCTTAACGCTGCAGCAATCATTCAACAACAACCATTAGTGAATTTAATTTTTCACGTGCGATATCGCGCCTGAGGAGTTCGACGTGCGGGCATTTGTCTTCGATGTTCTCCTAATTACCGTTTTTCTGGTCAACCCGTGGGTGGTGTTCGTGGGCGCACAGCGCGTTGCCATGGCTCCGGAAATCAACGCAAACGACACGCAGAGCGAGCCAAGCGAAGCTCAGGCAGGAGAACCACCGACGGGCCAGCCGGATATGGATATGCCTGGAATGAAGATGCCGCCAGCAGACCAATCGCACTCCGAGCCCGACTGGATGCCGTCGCCCGAGAATGGCTCGGGGACGGAGTGGCAACCTGCGTCGACTTCGGCCCCTATGTGGATGAAGTCGGTCGAGAATTGGGAGGTGATGGCGCACGGCGTGGTCTTTGTGGATTACAACCAGCAAGGCGGACCTCGCGGCGAAGGCAAAGCCGAGTCGGTCAACTGGCTGATGCTGATGGAGGAGCACAGATTGGGCTCTGGCAATCTGCTGTTTCGCGAAATGTTCTCTGCCGAGTCGCTAACTTCGCCGCACCCGGGATTTCCCGAACTCTTTCAGACCGGCGAAACTTATCACGGCCAGCCACTGGTCGACCACCAGCATCCGCACAATGTCTTTGCCGAACTCTCGCTCGATTACACGCATCCCATCGGAAGCCTGCTCAAAGAAAAAGTTTCCTGGGAGTTTTATGGCGCTGCGGCGGGCGAGCCGGCGCTTGGACCGGTGACTTTCATGCATCGTGCGTCGGCATCGGAGTTGCCCATGGCGCCGCTGTCGCATCATCTGCAGGACTCTACCCATACCAGCTTTGGGGTGATCACCACTGGACTGATCATCGACCGCTTCAAGATCGAGGGGTCGGTATTCAATGGCCGCGAGCCGGATGAGAAGCGCTATACCATCCAGTTCGCCACGCTCGATTCCTGGTCGGCGCGGCTGAGCGTGGCCGCATCCAAGAGCTGGACAGCGGAATACAGCTACGGGCGACTGGAGCATCCCGAAGCCTTTGAACCGGGTAGCCAGCGCCGGCAGACGGCTGCGGTGGAATATGTGAGGCCGTTCGCCAAGGGCTCGTGGGCAACGTCCGCAGTATGGGGACGAGTCCACAACGTATTCGATAACCACAATCTGAACGGTTATTTGCTGGAGACCACAGCCAACTTCAAGCTGCGCAATTATGCTTTCTCGCGAATGGAGCTTGTGGATAAAGACGAACTATTTCCGGACAATCCCATGCTGCCGGCCTTCCGGATCGGAGCCTACACGTTCGGCGGCGCACACGACCTGATCCAGAGCTCTCTCTCGCGGTTGGCGCTGGGCGCGGACTTCACGCTTTACTCTAAGCCCTCAGTCTTGAACTCTGCCTACGGGAGAGATCCCGTGTCATTTCAGATTGTTCTGAGAGCTCGTCCCGCGGTTCGCCACGGCGGTGGTTAAGTTCAAAGGAATCGCGAAAGTATTGCCAAAAGAAATACCAGAGACGATACGGCATGACAGAGCTCTTGTTTAGGCGCAGAATCTATACCTATGGGCGCGGCGTTGACGCTGGTCCGACAGGCGCAGATCACTATGCTGGTCAGTATTGTGCTGTACGCCTTCGCCGGAGAAATGATCGCCCGCAAACCGGCGCACGACCCAGACAATGCCTTATTTCACGCGCTCTCTCTGGTTTCGATTACGCTGGTGGGCGCGAGCCTGGTGGTGCGGCGCACTCTGGTCTTACCGTCGGAAGCGTTGCTGCGAGATCGGTTTGACGATCGGGTTAGCGTCTCTCGCTGGCGAACCGGTTATTTATTTCTCTACGCCTTGTGTGAACTCCTGGGTATCTTCGGGCTTATTTTGCGGATGGCCGGCTTTACCCTCGCCAACGTATGGGGCTTCTATCTAGGCGGATTCCTGCTGCTCCTGCTGTATTCTCCTCGGGCTCCGCGCGCCGCAGTCAGATGATTCCATTTGACGGTTGCGCCCGGCTGCAGGCGCTTTTCGGCGTGTCCGCGTTAATTCCCATAGCGTTCGACATCGAACATACCAAACATGACCGCGACTGCAATACTTCCGGTGATCATGAACAAAGCCGACGGCGAGCGGATTCGCGAACTCTGTTCGCGCATCGAGGCAGAACACAACCCACAAAAGTTTCTTCTCCTGGTCGAGGAGCTGAACAAATTGTTAAGCTCGAAACATGTACCACATAAGAAGGACGACGATACTTAATTCCGGCGCGCGCCGATAGAAGACTACATAGATTCGCCGTCTATTTCTCCCTTGCCGTCTTTGGGAATTTCCGTAAAAAATGTAAGCGTCTCTACAGGTTCTGTGAACTTGATCGATGCGCGCCGCCGCATCGAATCTCGCATGAATGCACTGGACTTAAAGGGAAACCCAGCCGGCAAGCGCGCCCTAAGGCCCATCAAGCCTGCTCCGCTTCATCGCGGCGCCCGTTCCGATGCGGCGGGCAAAGCCGTAAGCAATCTCATTCTGCTGTCGCTCCCCGATGAGGAGTACAGCCAACTTCGGCCTTTTCTGGAGCCCGTCGAGCTGCCGCAATACGACATCCTGCATGCGCCGGGCGAGAAGATCGACTTTGCCTATTTTCTAAACGAGGGCATGACCTCGCTGGTGGCCCTGAGCCCCGATGGTAGGAGTGTTGAAGTCGGCATCGTGGGCAGGGAAGGAATGGTGGGGATGTCCCTCACGATGGGACTCCGCCGGATAGTCTTTCGTTCCATTGTTCAAATGGCGGGTAGCGGCTTGCGCATACGAGCGGAAATCTTTCAGGACATACTGCATCGTACGCCTACCCTACGCGCACAACTCAACCGCTTCGCCTTGCTTCATGGCATGCAGGTTGCACAAATTGCCGCCTGCAACCGTCTGCATGAGGTTGATCAGCGTCTGGCTCGCTGGCTCCTGATGTGCCAGGACCGCGCCGATTCCCAGTTGCTCCCGCTGACTCACGAATTTCTCGCGCAGATGCTCGGTACGGGCCGCCCGAGCGTGAGTTTGGCGGCTGCCGTCCTTGAGAACGCCGGACTGATTGAAAATATGCGCGGCAGGGTAAAAGTATTGAACCGCAAGATCCTCGAACAGGTTGCCTGCGACTGCTACGGAGTGATACAGCACTTTAATGGCGGGCTGGGCCTGAAGTAACCCAGGCGCAACCATCCCTATCCCAAGTGCCCGCTCATGCGATAGCTTATATTGACGATCCCGGATGAAGGGAGCCCCATGAGCATTCAGGATGAGCAGGAGCTTTCGTCTCTAAGAGCAGTCGGCCGCGTGGTTCGAATGGTGCTCGATGCTATGAAGGCGGAGGTGCGGCCTGGGATCACTACGCAATATCTGGATGATATCGGCGCGCACGTCATGCGGGAGAATGGAGCGCGCTCCGCGCCCTCGATGGTTTACCAGTTTCCCGGCGCCAGCTGCATCAGCCTGAATGATGAGGCGGTGCACGGAATTCCTGGCGAGCGCGAACTTAAGGAAGGCGACCTGGTGAAGCTTGACGTGACGGTAGAGAAGGACGGCTTCATGGCTGATGCCGCCATCACTGTGCCCGTCGGCCAAGTGAGTCCGCAGGCCGAAAAATTAATAGCCTGCGCCGAGCGTGCTTTTCACAAGGCTATGCTGGTGGCGCGCGCCGGCTTTCGCGTATTTGAGATTGGGAAAATTGTCGAGCGCGAGGTGCGCAAGTCGGGCTTCGCGGTGGTTCGTGAGCTCGGGGGACACGGCATTGGCCGCACCATTCATGAAGCGCCTCATGTGCCCAACTACCCAGACCCCACGGCTCGCCAGATCATGAACGAAGGCCTCGTCATCACCGTCGAACCGATCATCTCCGCAGGATCGGGACGAGTGTTTACCGATAAAGATGGCTGGACGGTGCGCACCGGCGATCACGCGCTTTCCGCCCACTTTGAGCATACTTTGGTGGTAACTTCGGGCGCGCCGATTTTGCTGACGGCGATCTAGAGACCGCGCAACATGATCAGACTTTGACCGCATCCTTGCGTTCGGCAGGCACGTACTTTACCGCGGCCGTCCGATCGAGTTTGTCCCACGCAAAAGGCCGCCCTTGGATGGCGCGCTTCAAGGTGCGGAACAGCACCAGAGAAAACACCTGGCGATAGGCGAAGCGCTGCAACCACACTTGGCTGAGGAGCCATGCATCTTCGCGGGCTTCGGGTTGGCGGCGCTCGAGCGCGAAGGCGAGCGATGAGGCGAGAAAATCGATTACCAGGAATGCGCCGAAGAAAATCAGCAGCCGCTGGAAGCTGCCCGGGTCGTTCGATTCAGGATGGAAATATTTCTGGATGAAATACCAGGCCACGCCGACCACAAACATCACGTCGATGAAGGGCGAGACTAACGGCAGCAGAATCTGGAAGATCAGAATGTTAGGAAGGGCAACGAATCCCAACGCGCCTTTGCGCGCGAAGACACCTTTATGTTTGAAAACGGCTTGCAGGATTCCGAACGACCAGCGAAAGCGTTGGCGCATAAGCGCATTGGCGCTGGTGGGAGCTTCGGTGAAGGCGAGTGCCTGATCTTCGTACTCCACGCGATAACCGTTGCGTAATAGCGCCATGGTTAGATCAGCGTCTTCGGCGACGGTGTCCACGTGATAGCTACCCGCTTCCCGAACGGCGGCGGTGCGCCATGCGCCGATTGCGCCCGGGACGACGCTCACGGCGCCCATGGTGTTGAGGGCTCGGCGTTCAAAATTCTGGCTCGTAATGTATTCGAGTGCCTGCCAGCGCGTCCACAGATTGACTCGGTTACCCACCTTGGCATTGCCCGCCACGGCGGCAACTTGGGGATCAAGGAAGTGCGGCACCATTCTGACGATCGCATCGGGAGCGATAATTGTGTCGGCGTCGATGCCCACAAAAATTTCGGCGTCGCCGATGTGCTCGAGTCCGAAGTTCAGCGCCTCCGCCTTACCGCCGTTGGGCTTGGTGAGGATCACAACTTGCCCGGCCGCTTCTTCCGCGGCGAAGGTGCGCCTGGCGATCTCCAGAGTGCGATCCTTGGAGCCATCGTCGATGACAATCACGCGCAAGTTGGGATAGTCGGAATCGAGCGCGCCTTGAATCGTACGTTCGATGACTTTTTCTTCGTTATACGCCGGAATTAGAACCGCGACTTGCGGCCGGTAAGCGGCAATCTGAGCGGGCGTTCCGTGCACATGCGAACGGAGCCGGTCATAGATGGCGAGAACGCCGACGAAAATCAGGCGCCCGGTCATCAGGATGTCACCGAGAAAGAAAATGATCGTGATGCCCATGATTGTTGCGCTGAAGAGCCAGAAGCCAATCCAGTTCAAGCGAGCCGACCAGAACTGATTTGCGGGCAGCGGTGGCATGACATCGGCTTTTGTTTTGCCCATCAACTTGTAGACGGGCACAAACTCAAATCCGCGCGCCCTCGCTCCATCGATAATCAGCGGGAGCGCCTGCACGGTTCTTTCGCGATTGCCGCCGCCATCATGCATGAGCACGATGTTGCCGCACTGCTGATCGTTCGGTTGGCAGGGAGGCAGATGATCGAGCACGCGCGCGGCAATCTGCTGCGGCGTCAGTGGAGGATCGTCGTACCAATCTCTGGTGTCGATCTTGTTGCCGATGGTGATGTAGCCCAGGGTTTGCGTGACTTCGAGCGGCTTCACTTCATCTTCGGTATCGGGCTCCGCGTCGACGGAATAGGGCGGACGAAACAGCGTGGTGCGGATGCCGAGTTGGCTGGCGAACAATTCTTCGGTCAGGTTCAGCTCCACTCGCATGTAGCTGGAGCCGATTGAGCTGATATCGGGATGAGTAAAAGTATGGTTGCCGATTTCATGCCCTTCGCGGAAAATCCGCTTGGTCAAACTGCCGAATTTTTCCGCCTGGATTCCGATTAGGAAAAACGTTCCCGGCACCTGTTCGCGCTTCAGGATGTCGAGAATTTTCGGCGTCCATTCGGGGTCGGGACCGTCGTCGAAGGTGAGCGATAGCAGGTTCTTACTAGCGCCATAGCGCGCCACGCGATACGGCTCCGGCAAGCTTTTGAATTCTTCTCCATCGATCAGGCCGGTCTGCTTGTCAGTTGTCAGAGTGCGCTCGCCGTCGGCCGGGCGTGCCTCGATGTGGAGGATTTCACCATCGCCTTCCATATCGACGTCCTGACCGGGCGGAACGTCCTTCAGCCGATCGGAAGCATTGGCCTCCCCGGGCATATCCCAAACACGCCACAGCGAGCGGTCTTCAGCGCCCAGCCTCCATAAAGCGAAAGTCTGGATGCCGAGCGTCTGCGCGGCGCGCATTTCGTTCAGTGCGGTGACCGCATCGAGAAACCAGACATCATGGCGGAAATTATCGTCATCGCGATAACTGAAATGCGGGTTGAGCGCATCGCCGTCGAAATCAACGTCTTCTTCGGCATCGCGCGACCCGATCCATGCTTCCTGCACCGAGACGCTCTTATCGGCCTCGCCCAGTGGCAGTTTGCCTTTTTTTGGTTTCTCGACCCAGTCGTAGCCGTAATTGCCAATCGCGCAGATCAGCTTTTCTTTTGGAATCTCCTTGACCGCGGACTCAAGGTTGTCCAGAAACCAATCCTGCGAAGCGACAGGGCCCGGGGTTCCACCGGGGAAGTGCTCGTCATAATTCATGATGACGACGCCATCGACAGGAGACGAAATGGCGGCGTAGTCAAAATCTTCGTTGCGCACCTGCACGCTGACATAGAGCTTCATGCCCTTGGCGTGCAGGTCGGATGCAAGCTCGTTGAGCAGCGCGACGTAGCCGGGTTGACCTTGTTTCGGGAAAGACTCGAAGTCGATCATCAGGCCGTGATAATGATCGGTGGCAAGAAAAAGCGCGATCTCGCGTCGAAACCGGGCGCGAGCGTCCGGATTATTCAGAAAATCGCTGATACCGGGAACAAAGTCGGTACCGTCAAAGTTCTGCACCACTGGAAACACGTCCATATCCAGCGCTTCGTTTTTGAGAAACGGCATGACCTTATCGTCTACGTGATGCACCGATTGACCGTGAACCACGTCGTACATGGTGTTCGTCTCCGGATCGACCGCCTGCAAATGGCCGTCCGGAGTAAGAACTTGCAGCCAGGTGGGAAATAGCAAGTCGATCTGGCGCGCATATTCGCGCAAGGAAGAGAAGCTGGCCGAGTCCCACGAAACGTAAAATGCGGCGCGAACGCCCTGCTCGGAATTGAGCTTCAGTTGCGACGGGGCTTTGTGGGCTTGATGGCGGTGACCGGCGCGGGCGACGGTGGCCAGGCGGCGCTTCTCGCGGGCTTTCGCCTTTTCATCTTCTTTTAGAGCGTGGTAGGGCTTCTTTTCCGACAACCAGGAAAGGTCGGGAAGAGGTTCGCTGCGTAGCGCACTGTAAATGAAAAAGATGACCAGCAGCGAAAACGCCAGTGCCGCCGCGTCGAAAATACGGCGGATCCGCTTCCAGCGGGCCTGCTTGGGATCGTAGAAAACCTGTTTCGCCATCGGTTGTAGTCTACTCATCCTAAGGTGAGAGGCGCAGGGGGTCAAACGCAGAAGAGGCGTGGTTCGGGGTTGGTCGTTCGCTGTTCGTCATACGCTAATAGCCGGTTCGTAGCAGTGCTGGTCTCAGCGTAAAGCGAAACGCGAGCAGTTCTTCTCTCGCTATAGACGCGGAAAATCCCGCAGTCGCGATATATTCCCAATGTGCTTAGCCTGATCTGCGAGCATCGCCGCTTTTTTCTGGCAGCCACACTGGCCGCACTAGTGTTGCGATTATTTTTCTTCGTTTACTTCCCGCAAATTACAGACGATTCGCGCATCTACGCCAACCTCGCCACTACCTGGCTGCAGCACGGTATTTACGGGCGGATGCCAGGCGGCTCGCCTACGCAACCGATTATGCCGACTGACGCGCGCCTGCCGGGGTATCCGGCGTTTCTGGCGGCGATCTTCTGGCTATTCGGCGCGGGCAACTACAAAGCAGTCTTGTTGGCGCAGATTTTATTCGACGTGGGCACCTGTTTTATCGTCGCCGACCTCGCCCGCCGCACGGTTTCCGACCGCGCCGCCCAGATCGCTTTTCTTCTCGCCGCGCTGTGTCCATTTCTGGCAAATTATGCGGCGGCTGAGCTGACTGAAACTTTGGAAGTCTTTTTTACCGCCCTCGCTCTCGATGGCGCGGCGGCCGCACTCAATCGGATGAACGCGGGGGAGACTGCCCTGTCGCTCTGGGCTGCGACCGGCGCGGCGATTGCGGCCTGTATCCTGCTGCGTCCCGATGGCGGTTTAGTGCTGGTTGCGGTCGGAATTTATCTGACGTTCAAGGCGATCGCGTGGCGTGAATCGCCCTGTCCCCCCAATGCCAAACTCGCTTTCATCTCTCTAATCGTCGTCGCGCTATTTTCCCTGGCCCCGCTCGTCCCTTGGACAATTCGTAATCTTCGTACCCTTCATCATTTTCAGCCCTTAGCGCCGCGCTATGCGAGTGACGCAAACGAGCTGGTTGCCCTGGGTTTTAATCGCTGGGCCAAAACCTGGATTGTCGACTACGTTTCGGTGGAAGAAATTTACTGGAATGTCTCCGGCGACCCGATTGATGCGAGCAAGTTGCCATTGCGCTCCTTTGATAATCCGGCGCAAAAGGACGCAACGCTGTCGGCGGTCGCGGACTACAACGAGGGCCGCGACATGACGCCAGAGATCGATGCACAGTTCGGCGCGCTCGCCGCCGAACGCATCGCCGCCCATCCCGTGCGCTATTACATCGTGCTGCCCGTGTTGCGCATTGCGGATATGTGGCTGCGTCCGCGAACCGAAATCCTTCCTCCCGACCCGCGCTGGTGGGAATTCAACGACGACGCGAAACATTCGGTTGTCGCGGTTGGGCTCGGTTTGCTGAACCTGGCTTATGTGGGGATAGCGCTCCTGGCGATGATCCGCAGGCGTTCAGAAATTCGCTGGGTAGGATTGCTGGTTGGTTTTGTTTTGTTGCGCTCGGCGTTCTTGGGAACCTTGGAGAACCCGGAGTCGCGCTACACCCTGGAGTGCTATCCCGCAATCATTGTTCTGGCGAGTTCGCTGCTGGCGGGTAAGATCAAAACTAATAACGCGAAAAAGAGAGTCGAGGAAGTGCCGGCGAAATTTATCAGCTGAGTGGCGAATCGGTCATGCGGAAGCGCGTGCGCACGTGTTCCGACAGTAGCTGGATGGCGGCGCGATTGGCTACCGGATCTGCCTTCGCGAGATAATTCATCGCTTTCACCAGCGTCTTCTGACCATCGACGTAACGCGGGTCGGTCGTGCGTTCCCGTTTCCTGCGGGAGAGATCGGGCGGGACGGGTATGGTAAACATTTTCGCCATGCGCACTCAACTTTCGGCTTCTTTCGAAGTATATAACCGCCGACCGCCTTTTTCAGCTTGTTTCTGTTGGTTCGGCTCTCTCCGAATCGACGGTATTCGTACGTCCTACATCCCTGGCCGCTCATCCCTGCGGTGAAATAAAACGCGTTTTCTTGGTGGTCTTGAGTTTAAAGGCGCTCTCCGGAAGATTTTGATTCATCTGTATATCGGAATACTTCGCCAGGCGATAATTACCGCCGGGTTCGAAAAACTGCTGTTGCAGCGAAATTCCCTTGGCCGGGTCGATCCACAACAGGATCCGCGCGATATTGTTTCGCAGGCTCACAGATATCGGAGTCAACTCCAACTTCTCCGCCGCGACTCCGTTGATATTTTCCGTCCCCAGGAATTTCACCTCATAAGACTTGGACAGGTCGTGCCCGGCGCCGCCGAAGCCGAGCACGAGAAAGCTCTCGACATCGCCCCGATTCTTGCCCGGGTCATACAGACTAACCTGATCGATCTTGGGCTGATATACCTGCACCTTGCCGCCGCTGTAGATGACGTACTTCAGGTCGGGTTTGTCGAACTCGACAGCCATCTGTATTTCGCTGCCTTGGCGCCGAAAATAGATTTTGCCGGTCTGAGTCTCGGTCTCGCGAATTACCGCGTCGTATTCGTCCCACACAACGTTGGCCTGGGTGCTTCGAAAATTTCGCGCCGCGTCATCCATCTGTTTCAGAACGCGGTCGAGAGCGCCGGAATCCGACTGCGGCCATGCCGTCGCCATCAACAGCGAGCCCAGCATTACCGATCCGATCAAAACGTTCTTAAACACGGCTCTCATTTGAGAAACTCTGATGAGAAATTCTGAAACCTTGAAACTCTGAAACCTGCGCCACTACTCTTTTTGCACCGAGACCTTATAGCTCAACGCATGTCCCTTGGCGTCTGTGATCGTTTCAACATTCGTGATGCTAACCGCCCCCGAGATCGGTTCGATGATCTGCTCTAGCTGTCGCCGGATATCTCCGCTCGCAGTTGCGTTCACCGCCGAGGCCTTGATCTCGTAGACAAAACCGCCCTTCTCACCGGGAATCACAACTACGCCGGTAAGATGCGGATTGCGCTCCACCGGTTTGTCTTTGAAATTGACAAAGTGCGGCGACACAAAAATAAAAAGAAGAATCAGCGTAACCATGATGTCGTAATGCAGGCTGCCCCGCTCATACGACCACAGAATGTATCCGCGGATTGTGCGCCACATCGCGCCCATTGGAGAGATGGCGCCGTCCAGCGCCATAGCGGCTTCAGGTTGCTGCAAGTGTATTTGGGAATTCATATGATTGGCAAATCTCCGATTAGCGCGACGTTGAGACATCTGCGGCAATACGATCTGTCCCCATATAGCGCTGCAACGCTTCTGGAATGCGCACGCTGCCGTCGGCCTGCTGATAATTCTCGACAATCGCAACCCATGTGCGGCCGACCGCAAGCGCACTGCCATTTAACGTGTGCACGAATTCTGTCTTGCTCTTTCCCTCTGGACGATAGCGAATATTTGCGCGCCGCGCCTGAAAATTTTCAAAATTCGAGCATGAAGAAATTTCGCGGAACAACTGCTGTCCCGGCAACCAGACTTCAATGTCATACGTTTTCGCCGCAGAGAATCCGATGTCGCCGGTGCACAGCGTGACTACGCGATAGTGCAGGCCAAGTTTCTGCAAAACAGTTTCGGCATTGTGAGTGAGCTTCTCTAATTCATCGTATGAAGCTTCGGGGCGCGAGAACTTTACCAGTTCCACTTTTTGAAACTGATGCTGGCGGATGATTCCGCGCACATCTTTTCCGTATGATCCGGCCTCGCTGCGAAAGCACGGAGTGTATGCGGTCAGCGAGATAGGCAAGCGTGCGGCGTCTAATACTTCGTCGCGATACAGATTTGTCACCGGCACTTCGGCCGTCGGAATCAGCCAGAGATCCTTCTCGCCGTGCGGCACGCGGAACAAATCCGCCGCAAATTTCGGCAACTGGCCGGTGCCATACATCGATTCTGAATTCACCAGGTATGGTGGAAGCACCTCGGTATATCCATGCTCGCCAGTGTGCAGGTCGAGCATGAAGTTGGCGAGCGCCCGCTCCAAACGCGCGCCCAGCGCCCAGTAGACGGCGAATCTCGCGCCGGAGAGTTTCGCGGCGCGTTCCAGGTCGAGCACTCCGAGTTGCTCGCCGAGTTCCCAGTGGGGTTTTGGTTTGAAATCGAATTGCGGCGGCGTGCCCCAGCGGCGCGCTTCTACGTTGTCTTCGGCGCTCTTTCCCACTGGCACGCTGGCATTCGGAAGATTTGGAAGCGCCGTGAGGATTTCGCGCAGCCTCGCTTCCAGTTCGGCGGCCTTTTTCTCAGAATCGGCGATCTGTTCGCGGAGTTCTTTGGTCTCTTGAATCAGCGCCGAAGCGTCCTGCCCGCTTTTCTTGAGCTTGGCAATTTCCTCGGAAGCCCGGTTGCGGCGCGCCAGCAGAGTCTCCGCGACGGTGATGGCCTGCCGGCGCTCGCCATCGATGGCCACGAAATCTTTCAACACTTCCGTTGGATTCATTCCGCGCTGGCGCAGTTTCTCCTCCACCAACGCGAGGTTGTCACGCACAAAATTCAGATCGAGCATTGTCTATTAACTTTAGCTGAAAAGCGCCGTTCCGTGCACGAACAGGATCAAAGTCTTGAACCGCAGAGGACGCGAAGGGCGCAGAGGTCTAATCCCTCATTTTCTCCGCGTTCTCTGCGGTTAAACATCCTTTCTCCTGTAAACTAAATCGCGATGACACTCCCCCGCACGCTGCGCGTGACGTTGATTTTGCTTTGCGCGTTGCTCTGGTCGGCGTCCGCCGCGTTCGCCTCTGCTTATAACGCCCGGCCCAAGCTGATTGTCGTTATCGTTATTGATCAGTTCCGCGGCGATTACCTGGAACGCTATCGTGATCAGTTTGGCGACGGAGGCTTCCGCCTTTTCCTCGATCGCGGAGCTTATTTCACCGACTGCAACTACGATTACGCTAACACCCGCACGGCCCCCGGCCACGCTACTCTTTTCACTGGAAGCTACACCAGCGGGCACGGCATCCTCGCGAACGAATGGTGGGATCCGCAGAAAAAGAAGCGGGTGACGTCGGTCGAGGACGACGCCACGAAACTTGTCGGCCTGGGCGCCGACCACACAGGGCCGGGAGCATCGCCGCGCAATCTCATGAGCGATACACTCGGCGATGAGTTGAAACTGGCTACGGGCGGGCAGTCTCGGGTATTTGCCATTTCGTTGAAAGATCGCGCCGCCGTTCTGCCCGCGGGATTTTCGGGAGATGCCGCCTACTGGATCGATCCCAAGTCCGGCAGTTGGATTACTTCAACCTATTACCGTCCCGATCTTCCCGAGTGGGTGCGTAATTTCAACGGCAGCAACCCTTCGGAAGGACGATCCGCAAAATTCTGGAATCGCGAATGGAAAGACCACGACGGAAACGTTCTTGGATCAACCGCGCCGCGCAACGGTAAAGACGGCTCTCCGGACGGGTTCTACGAGGTCGTCGGCTCGACTCCCTTCGCCAATGAATATCAATTGGAGTTCGCGAAAGAACTCGTCGTCTACGAGAAACTGGGCGCGAACTCGGCGACCGACCTGCTCGTAATCAGCCTCTCGGCAAACGATATTCTAGGACATCAGGTGGGCCCTGACTCGCCGCAGATGCGCAGCATGGCGCTTGAACTCGATCGGCAACTGGCCGACTTCTTCACCTTTCTTGGTCGTCAAGTGGGCATGGCCAATGTCTGGATGGCGCTGTCGGCCGATCACGGAGTCGCGCCGCTGCCGGAGTTTGCGAAAACTCTTCGCCTGCCAGCCGCTAACCTCGACGCCAAGGCGCTGCGCGATCAGATAAATTCTCAACTCTCAAAAAAATATGCAAAGAAGGCCGACTACGTGTTCGATCTCGATTACCCGCTGGCGTGGCTGAATCCAGAAGCCTTCGCTGGAATTCCCGGCGGGAAAGACGAATCTGTCGCCGAAGGCGATGTGGGCGAGGCAATGAAACGAGCGGGGCTTACCGGATTCTTCACCAAGTCGCAACTCGCGCGTGGAGATATTCCACCCACCGAAATCGGCCGTCGCTACGCGCACAGTTATTCGCCTGATGGCGGATGGTATGTGATCGGAATCCCCACTCCTTTTCACGTCGGAATCACGAAGGGTACCGATCACGCGACGCCTTTCTCATACGATACTCATGTGCCGCTCGCTTTTTATGGTCTCGCCTTTCAGCCGGGTATCTACCGCACTCATGCGGAGCCGGTAGATCTCGCGGTGACGCTTGCGTCATTGCTGGGGATCAACGCGCCAGCGCTCGCTACGGGAAGAGTGCTGACCGAGGCGCTGCAGCCGACGCGTCATTCCACCGCGCCAGACGCGCCGCCCCTGTCATCGCCCCCGCCGAAGTTAATGCAACCACTCACACCGCCAGGTGGAGAAATTCAATGACGCCGATCGGCAATCCGGACTTGAGCGTCACCGTCGCCGGTATCGAGCTGAAGAATCCAATCATCGCCGCTTCCGGCACATTCGGCTATGGCATCGAGTTCGAAGACATAGTGCATCTCGACCGTCTCGGCGGGTTGGTGGTCAAAGGTCTCTCGAAAGAACCAATGACAGGCAATCCGCCACCGCGCCTTTATGAGACGGCTGCCGGAATGCTCAACGCCATTGGGCTTCAGAATATTGGCGCTTCGGCCTTCATCGCGGAAAAACTCCCCGGCCTGCGTGAGAAGAAAAACGTCGTCGTTTTCGCTAACGTTTTCGGCTACACCCGCGCCGACTACGAGCACACGATCGAGATTCTCAATGAGGGCGAGGGAATTGCCGCGTACGAAATCAACGTATCCTGCCCGAACACAGCGCACGGAGGCATACAGTTTGGCAGCGATCCGATGTTGCTTGACGAAGTTGTGCGAACGGCGAAGCGCGTGGCTGCTCGTCCGATCATCGTCAAACTCTCGCCCAACGTGACCTCGATCGCGCAGATGGCATACGTTGCGCAGGAAGCCGGCGCTGATGCGATCTGCCTGGTGAATACTTTTCTAGCAATGGCGATCGACGCGGAGACACGCCGGCCCAGAATCGCCAACGTCACCGCCGGACTCTCAGGACCGGCCATCAAGCCGATTGCTTTGCGCATGGTCTACGACGCCGCCCACGCGGTGAAGATTCCCGTTATCGGTATGGGTGGCATCACCACGCCAGTCGACGTGGTGGAGTTTATGCTCGCGGGCGCGAGCGCCGTCGAAGTGGGAACCGCTAGTTTCTTCGACCCTGTGGCAACAGAAAAATTGGTAGAGGAATTGTCCGACTACTGCCGCGACCACCGCATCGAGCGGCTCAGCGATCTCACGGGTGGATTGCTGACGGACTAAATCGAGTGGCGCAAAGAAGTAGTTCGCCGGACGCGAAAAGGTCAGAGGTCAAATTTCAGATTGCAGAGGTAAAGCCTGCTCGTGCGTTTGGTCTTAACTCTGCAATCTGAAATCTGACCTCGAACTTCCTTGTACTTATCGCCCGCTGGCGTGCCAGATCGATCCAGGTGATTGATAATTCATCCCTTCGCCCCAGACGATTTGGGTGTCGCCATGACTGTCGATGGCCATACCGAAATAGTCTCCGAAGGGAAAGCGGAAGCCCTCTTGGCTGATATAGCGATATCCAGGAACGTAGCCCGAGACTTTGATCTCGTCTCCCCAGGTCGCGCCGCCGTTGCTCGAACTGCGATAGTAAGTATTCCAATTTGGCGTGATGCGCGAAGAGTTGCTGGCATCCATCCAGGCTATGCGGACGTCACCGCTGTTGCCGGCTACGATCGCCGGAAAAGCGTGCTCGACGCCGGATGCGGCGGAGGAAATGCTGGCCCGCGGCAACCAGCTACCGCCTGCGTTGGTCGATGACGAAAAATAAATTCTCTGGGGGCCGAAAGCCGAGTTGCCTGCGCTCCACAGAGCGTACAGCGTTCCATCGGCATCGGACGTCAGCGCGACCTGCGCGCCCAAGAAGCCCTCGCCGCAGTCTTCGTCTTTGCAAGCGGGCGCCGCCGCTGAAACATCGAGCAGGTTCGCGCTCCATGTTTTGCCCGCATCCCCCGACTTCGCCACATACAGATTCACTGCGCCGCGCGCGCCTCCCGCCTTGGAGTAAGAGGCCCACGCCAGATAAGCGTTGCCCGCCGGATCAACGGTTGCCGCTCCCAGCAATGACCACCCCGGACGGCTTTCCGCATTGGCGCGGGTCGGCGTAAAGCTGCGTCCTGCATCCTGCGAGGCCGCGACCCACACTTCTTCTTCATGATTAAAAGCCACGTAAACATTTTGGCCGCGCACGGCCAACGCCGGCTTGTCGAGTTCCGCGTCGCCCCGGACCGCAATCGTGTAAGACCACGTCGCGCCTGAGTCCACTGACTTCGCAAGCATCACCACGCGTTTATTATTTTGGAGCCAGGCTGCGTACACGGTGCGGCGGTCGGCGGGATCGACGGCGATCTGCGCGTCAAACTGGCCCGAATCGGATTCCAGCATCACATGCGGAGCCTGCCAAGTCTTTCCGGTGTCGGCGCTTGCCACCAGCAACATCGTAGGCACGCTGCAATCCTTGCAGTCGGCGATTGTTCCGTAGTGGGGATAAAGGATATAGATCCGGCCTGAACCGTCGGCCGCAATGGCCGGTTCCCACTGATCGCCGCCATTGAGGCCGACGCGCTGCTGCGGAGAAAATTGTGGCGCTGCCGCCCACGCCGCGCTCGCCAGCGCCAGCAGCACGATCACGAGCCTTAAAGGCACGGTCTTCGGGACGGCGAGTTGGGACAAAACGGCGCGCATACAAACCATCGAAGATAAACCGGGTGGGGGAACTGGACCCTGATTTTGAACTCTATCCCGAAGTCAGCATTGGGGTCAAGATTCCGCTAGTTCTTTAATCTATGGTTCATAATTTCGCAAATTGCACCAAGACCGCTCTCCTGCCGCCAGCGGTCGCGTAACCGGTCGGGCGTTTGCCTGCTCCTTATGATGCAGATTAAGTGCCTCGCGGCAAAGCGACCCATACCCATGATCCACGCGCCGCCCGTGGCCCCGGTGTAAAATTAAGTGTCGCGAACAGCCGCGCTAATTTCTCATCCTGGAAAGGATTCTCCGATGGCAACCATGGAAGCCCCGCCTCGCCTGCAAGTTCGCCTTCATCAAGGCGCGTTCAAGAATGAGCCCTTTGTCGACTTCACGAAAGAAGAGAATGTGCGCAAGATGCGCTCGGCGATCGAAAAGGTGCGCGGTTTGCTGGGACGCGAATATGATCTGATCGTCGGCGGCAAGCGATTGAAGACCTCCGACAAGATTCGGTCGATCAACCCTGCCATGCCGTCGGAGGTGGTGGGAGTTCATCAGAAGGCAGGTAAGGAACACGTCGAGCCTGCTGTGCAGGCTGCCTGCAAGGCTTTTGGCCATTGGAGCCACACTTCGGTCGAAGAGCGCGCGTCGCTGCTGTTTCACGTGGCCGATGTCATGCGCGAGCGCAAGCTGGAATACATGGCCTGGCTGGTCTTTGAGGTTTCGAAGAACTGGGCCGAAGCCGATGCCGATATCTCCGAGACCATCGACTTCTGCGAGTTTTATGCGCGCGAGGCGTTGCGCTTCGCGAAGGCCGAGCCGCCGGTGCAACTGCCCGGAGAACGCGACACGCTTACCTACATTCCGCTCGGTGTCGGAGCGGTGATTCCGCCGTGGAATTTTGCTTGCGCCATTATGGCGGGCATGACCGTCGCTTCGATTGTCAGCGGCAACACGGTCGTCCTCAAGCCGTCGAGCGATTCGCCGACGATTGCCGCCAAGTTTGTCGAACTGCTTGAAGAGTGCGGCATGCCCGAGGGCGTGGTGAACTTCTGCCCTGGCGGTGGCGCGACTTTTGGCGATGCGCTGGTCTCGCATCCGAGGATTCGCTACATCGCATTCACGGGCTCGCGCGAAGTTGGTTTGCACATCAATCAATCCGCCGCGCAACAGCAGCCGGGGCAACTCTGGATCAAGCGCACCGTGCTTGAAATGGGCGGCAAAGACGCGATCATCGTCGATGCCGACGCGGATATCGACGCTGCTGTTGAGGGCGTCGCGGCGTCCGCTTTCGGCTTCCAGGGCCAGAAGTGCTCGGCTTGCTCGCGCGCCATTATCGACGACCGCATTTACGACAAGTTTATCGAGCAGTTGAAGTCGCGTGTCGAACGCTTGACGATCGGCGACCCGACGTTGAATCCGAACATGGCCGCGGTTATCAACGAAGGTTCGATGAACGACATTCTGCGTTACATCGAGATTGGCAAGAAAGATGGACGCCTGATCACCGGCGGCGAGCGCGACACGAATGCTGGCGAAGGCTACTTTATTAAACCGACGATCATCGCCGACATCGCGCCAAAATCGACGCTTGAGCAGGAAGAGATTTTCGGGCCGGTGCTGGTCGTGATCCGGGCACGGAACTTCGACCACGCGCTCGAGATCGCAAACGACACCGAGTTTGGACTGACTGGCGCTGTCTATTCTGGTTCGCGCGAGAAACTTGATCGCGCGGTGCGCGAGTTCCACGTCGGCAATCTCTACCTTAATCGCAAATGTACCGGAGCCATGGTGGGTGCGCATCCCTTCGGCGGTTTCAACATGTCGGGCACGGATTCGAAATCCGGCGGCCCCGATTATCTCTATCTGTTTACGCAGGCGAAAAGCGTGGGTGAGAAAATCGAATAGCGACGAAAACGAGCCGAAAAATAGCATGAAAATAAAAAGGCCGCCCGCAGGCGGCCTTTCTCATTACTCGAAAATCTAATTGCTGATGCCAGCGCTCTGCGGCGGTTGTGGAACGGCTGCTGCTGCGGTTGCGGCTGCGGCTTCATTCAAGATGCGGTGGTGGATGGTGAAGAGCGCCAGTTCGAGCCGGTCCGACACGCCGATCTTGTCGTAGACGTTGCGCAGATAATTCTTGATCACCTGCTCGGTCGTCCCCAACTGGGTGGCGATTTCCTTGTTCTTGTAGCCCTGAACGATGAGCGCGACGATGCGCAGTTCCTTGGCCGTCAAGCGGTCGCGGACGCGCAACCCGACCATATCGTTTTCGGTCAACTCGCTCGGCACCGCCATGTCCTGCACCCAGTTCTCGCCGCGGGCAATCTTGCGCACGCAGTCGACGAGCGCGGGGCTGGTTACGTTGCGATAGACCACGCCGTGGGCGCCCGCCGCCATGTAGCGCTGGGCGCTCTCGCCGGTGTCGGCAAGTACGACCACACGTGTTTTATTTTTGTTGGCGGCGGTCAGAACGGCGTTGAAATCAGAATGAAAGCCGCCGGCAATAATGAGGACGGCGGCGCGGAACTTGTCGAGCGCCATGAACATCTGCTCGCCCGTTTGCGCCTGGGCCACGATGCGCATTTCATCTTCTACG
Organism: Acidobacteriaceae bacterium; assembly: GCA_003132405.1. GTDB lineage: Bacteria > Acidobacteriota > Terriglobia > Terriglobales > Acidobacteriaceae > Acidiflorens. The sequence goes on from PKXQ01000099.1 coordinate 68,846, forward strand.
GCCAGCACCTTGGCGATGCCGGCGCGAAATATCGCCTGATTGTCGGCCAAAATAAGCTTCAGCATTGAATCGCTCCCAGTTAGATCGCTCCCGGTTAACCGTTGCGAACGAATTCGTACGAATCGATTACGCAAGCGACGCCCCGATTGTCCCCGGCTTCGGCGCTTGTATTGGGCTCGTCGGTCCGCACCACGCGGCCGCGGCACTGAATCACAACATCTTCCTTGCCGCCCGTAACTTCCGGCGGCAAAGTGATCTCAAACTCTACGGGCGAGCCGACCTCAAGCGATGCGTCGGCGCGAATGTAGACCCCGGCAGCACTCAAGTTGCCGGTCATACCGCTGCTGGCTGCACCCGCGGTATCTTCCTTATGTATCTTGATCGGCAATTGCAGCGGAAACCTTTTCCCGGTACGCGCTTCGGACACGACTCCTCCTCAGCTGTCGCTCTGCGCTTGAATTGAAGGGCAGAAAAGCAGGCCGGAAAATCACCACAATTTCCAGCCAAAGTCTGACGAGCAGCTAACGGCGTTATATCACGGAAAATAGCGCAAAAGAAGCGTAGATTACCTTCGTAATCTCAGTAGGAACTAGATACCTCCCCATTCCGAGACAGCGGACACCGCGCCAATCGGCCCGTCACGACAGGAAAATCCATCGCTCGGCGGCGTTTCCCAACCCCTTCTCGTTAGATGTGAGCCGGTCCTGTGGCCACGCAGTCGGCATCAAGTTGATAGGTACCGTTGGCCGTGACTTGACCGGTCGCCACCTGCTGACTCATGAGCCACAAATACGTTGTCAGGTGGCGCATACAGGGGATCGTGGGATTGATTTTGTCAGGCGGCGGGACGAGTTCGAAATAGGTATTCACGTGCTCATAGGGCAAGGGAAGAATCGGCGGCAGCTTCGGCACCAGATCCTGTCGATTCACAATGCGATAGTGTGAAGGTATGCTGGCGTTGAATGCGCCCGCGAAGAGGTGTTCGCCGGTGCGCGGACTGGCGAAGGTGTAAGCGGTGGGAGCATGGCACGATGTGTTCAAGGCCACGTCGATTGTGAGAAGGGTGGCCAGCGCCCCACCCAGGCTGTGTCCGCAGATCGTAACGCTGGTTGCCGATGCCGAATCAAGATAACTTGTCATCGAAGCTACTGCCGCGGGCGTTCCATTGGCCTGTCCGATTCTCAACGAACGGTAAACGGCGGTGAACCCATCTTCGCTGTAGCCATGAGAACCGGCGATCGGGCACGGGACCATCAAATATGAGGCATCGTGCAGCCATTCCAGAATCGTGTCCGTGCCACGAATGACGGCCACCAATTCCTGGGCGGCGGAGACAGTCAGCAAGCCGAAGGTCACGACGTCTCCGATGTGAGGATCAATGTCGGTGGCGAGATCGTCGCCGTAGAGCGTCTGCAAAAATGTGTAGCCGGCGTTGCCGATCGCGCTGATTTCATTTGGACCATAACTGCCGGTGGGCGCGACCGATTCGGCGATGTGAACCAGCACGGCATACTGAATCGCCGTATTCCAATTGATCGGCGGCATAGATACCTCACTCCGGATGCGTCGGTTCTTGGCCGTGAAGTATATCCCGAAAAAGTCTTACGGATGAAACCCGTCTGTGGGATCGTGCAATTTTTTTCACAGCGCCAACCGGCAAAATCTTGAACCACGAAGGACACGAGATATCACGAAGGACATCCAGTGCCACGAAGGCTGACGCGCGATAAGCGTTTTTCAGTGGACTACGTGGCCGGCGTTTCCACCACGGGTTCAATGGTTAAACTATGGCGGCGGAGCACGCGGCGGCGCTGCGATTCCTGGAGCGGGGCGCTGGCGGCTATCGCACAGAGAACATAAAACAACGCCGCGTTGGCCGGTATCTGAAGATTGAAATCGAGCAGGCTATGCACGAGAATTCCCACGCAGCCAAGCAGCGCCGCCATGGTCAGCGCGCCGCTCGCAGTTTCCGTCCAATTCTTAAGCTTGGCCGCAGCCCGGCGGAAGACGACTACCAGAAACCAGATCGCAATCGAGAATCCCACCACTCCTGTCTCGACCAGCAGTCGCAGATAGTCATTGTGTGCCTGGTTGACGAAAAAAGCAGTGTAAAAACCACGGAACTCCGGGTAGACGGTGGGAAAGGCGCCAAGTCCCCAGTCGCTGATCGTGTAGTGGTCGGGGAAACGGTTGCTCCACTGACGGGTGTCCGATCAACTCTTGATCGATAAGTCTTAATCTCCATTTCCTCGGCTATACTATCGAACACAAAGAAGATGCGAGAGACGATTCTTGTGCTCCGCAACGGTCTGCTTGGCAGCGGCTGGGCGCCGGTCGGAAGTTTCAGATTCCGCGTTTAAGCTTGGCGCATGGCTGGGCAAACGAGATTTCGAAGGAACAACAATCGTGAATTGGCCGCAGGAATCGATACTGGTAACCGGGGGAACCGGGGCGTTCGGGAAAAAGTTTGTGGAGATCATGCTGCGCGACTACCATCCTCAGAGGTTGGTGATCTTCAGCCGCGACGAGTTGAAACAGCATGAGATGAGATCTTCAGGCTTCGATCATTCCAGCCTGCGGTACTTTATTGGTGACGTTCGGGACGTGCAACGCTTGAACCGGGCGCTCTCGGGCATGACCCTAGTGGTTCACGCGGCGGCGCTCAAGCAGGTGCCGGCTTGCGAATCCAATCCGTTCGAAGCGATCCAGACCAATATTATGGGCGGCCGCAACGTGATTGATGCGGCGATTGACCAAGGCGTCCGCCGAGTTCTGGCGCTTAGCACTGACAAGGCGGTGAATCCGATCAATCTATACGGCGCCACTAAACTGTGCGCAGAGAAGATATTTGTGCAGGCCAATGCTTATTTGGAAGGGAAAAATGCGCGCTTCAGTTGTGCGCGTTACGGGAACGTGGTGGGGAGCCGGGGGAGCGTGATCCCAGTTTTTGTTGAACAGCGGCGGCGCGGGAAGATTACGATCACCGATCCGCTTATGACGCGATTCTGGCTGACACTGGAACAGGCCGTAAAGTTTGTGATCCGTTGCTTCGATCAAATGTACGGCGGCGAGATTTTTGTGCCGAAGATTCCTAGCATGCGACTCGTGGACCTGGCAGAGACGATCGCTCCGGGATGCCAGGTTGAGTACATCGGGATTCGTCCGGGAGAAAAATTGCATGAGGTGCTGGTGTCCGAAGACGAGTCGCGACAGACGCTCGAAACTGAAGACATGTACGTGATCCAGCCGGCACATCCGTGGTGGAAATCGGGAAAATGGGTGAATGCTAAGCCGCTTCCGGAAGGCTTTCGTTATTCGAGCGACACGAACGAATGGTGGCTGACGCGACGAGAGTTGGAAGAGTTAGTGGCGCCAGAAGCGGCGGAACCGGCTCAGGTATCGGCATAGGATGTGTGCCTTAACCAGAAAATTGGGGACACTTGCCGTCCATGGGGGTACGCCCGTGAGGGGAACATTGTTGCCCTATGGAAGGCAGAGCTTGGATGACGCAGACATTCTGGCAGTGGTTGAGGTTCTGAAGTCGGACTGGCTGACTACAGGTCCGAAGATTGTCGAATTCGAAGAGCGGTTTGCGGCGTGCGTCGGCGCGCGATGCGCGGTCAGCTTCAGTTCGGGAACGGCCGCATTGCACGGTGCGGCGTTTGCGTCCGGATTGGGACCGGGCGATGAAGCCATCACAACTCCGATGACTTTCTGTGCAACGGCGAACTGCATTTTGTATCAGGGCGCAAGGCCGGTATTCGCAGATGTCTCGTCGGATACGCTGGGTCTTGATCCTCAGAAAGTCTCCCAGAAGCTTTCTTCCCACACCAAGGCCATCATCGCGGTCGATTATGCGGGGCATCCCGCCGCGCTTGATGAATTGGGGAAACTGGGGAAGCAACACGGAGCGCTGCTGATTGAAGATGCGTCGCATGCGCTGGGCGCGGGATACCACGGGAAACGCGTTGGTGGCATTGCCGACATGACTGTGTTCAGCTTTCATCCCGTAAAGCACTTGACGACCGGCGAAGGCGGCATGGTTACAACCAATGACACGCGGCTAGCCGAGACGTTGCGGAGGTTCCGTAATCACGGCATCAGCAGCGAAGTTAGCACGCGGCAGGGATCGGGGCAGTGGTTTTACGAGATGGTGTTGTTAGGCTTCAATTATCGGCTGACGGATATTGCCTGCGCGCTGGGACTATCACAACTGGAGAAACTGGCAGCGAACCTTGCACGCCGGCGGGAAATTGCAGCGCAATACGCGGAGGCATTCCGGGATTTGCCGGCTATTGTTGCGCCTACTGTGCGCGAGGGCGTGAATCCGGCATGGTACCTCTATCCGATCCGATTGCAACTGGAAATGCTGTGTTGTGGGCGCGCAGAGGTCTTTAATGCCCTGCGCGCGGAAAACATGGGAGTGAATGTTCACTACGTTCCCGTGCATCAACATCCGTATTACCGCGAGCGCTTTAAGTCGAAAGAAAGCTATCCCGTGGCCGAGGACGCCTACGAGCGGCTGATCAGTTTGCCAATGTTTCACTCCATGACGGCGCAGGATGTGGAAGACGTGATTCACGCGGTGTGTAAGGTGATGGCGCACTATCAAGATCAGCGGGCGCACGCAGGGAAGAGCCAGCGCTCGCTTTGCTCTAGTAAAGCAGAGAATTGATTCGAATGGCGGAAGCCGAGAGAGACGTCGCTCCAGCGAGTGTATGCGGAAGGTTGCAAGACATTGTCAACATGGCTGAGAACCGAATTCGGAAGGCCATCCGGAAGGCGAGATGATCCATCCCCAAAGCCTTTTCCGCCGTTGCGTATGAGGAGACGCTTGGAGATTTACGACGGTCGATGAATTTAGGCACACTTTTGATTCGGGCCCGGCGCCAGTCTCGCGATAGGAACGGGACATGTGATGCGCTGCCTGGCACTGGCCCATGCGTGGCAGGACGCCGGGGGCACCGTATGTCTCGCCGCGGCAGAGGTGCCGGATGCGCTTTCGTCTCGATTGATTGCCGAAGGGGTCTTACTAAACCGGATTCATGCGAACCCGGGTGGCCCCGAGGATGCTTGTGTGACGGTTGCGCAGGCTCGTCAGTTAGGAGCCAGTTGGGTCGTGATCGACGGCGATCGCTTCGGCAGTGATTTTCTGGAGACGGTTCGCGGTGCCGGCTTTTGCGTGCTGCTAATCGATGATTTCGCCGCCCGGGAGTTTTTTCCTGTCGATCTGATCGTGAATCCGAACCTTGACGATAATGAGGAGCCATATCGAAAACGCGGCGCGACAGCACGGCTGTTGATGGGCCCGTCATACGTTTTGCTACGCCGCGAGTTCAGGGAAAGGTCGATAAAAAGAGAAATTCGCCAAACGGGCAACAGGATTCTCGTCACTCTCGGCGGAAGCGATCCAGAGAATCTGACGCCAAAAATCGCGGACGCTCTCGCGTACTGCTCCGAGCTTGAAGTTACGGTGGTAGCGGGAACTGCCTACGACAAAGCAAAAGCAAATGAGCTGCAAGAGCTGAACACGAACAATGTCCGAGTCGTGTTCAACCCTCCAAACATGGCACAGGTTATGAGGGACTCCGATCAGGCCATTATCGCCGCGGGCGGAACACTCTGGGAGCTTCTTTCCATGGGGTGTGCAGTATTGAGCTATTCTAGAAACGTTGTCCAAACTCGCGTAGCACAGGCGTTGTCGCAACGCGGGGTGTTGGTAGACATGGGTGAGACTCGCTACTTTGACAAGGGAACGCTTACGTTAGCGGTGAAAGAGATGGTCGATTCACACGTGCGGCGTGAGCACATGACAAACCTAGCCCAGACACTCGTCGACGGCTGGGGAACAAAACGGGTTGTAGCCGCGGCAGCGACCCTTTGTCACAGACGAGTCTGATGGATATCGCCATGGGGCTTCCCGCGACAACATGATTACGTAGAAAAATTTAAGTCGTTGAATCATGTGAGGTTTTTCGTGACGATCCTGGTCGTGGGCGGAGCAGGCTACGTCGGCAGTCATGCCGCGCGCTCTCTGCGGCATTCCGGCTATAAGGTCGTGCTCTATGACAATCTCTCAACCGGGTTTCGCCGCCTGGCGCAAGGCTTCGAACTGGTGGAGGGCGACATCGCCGACGAAGCCAAGCTCCGTCCAGTGCTCGCGAGCGTGGACGCGGTGATGCACTTTGCCGGCCACGCCTATGTGGGAGAGTCCGTCGAGAACCCGCGCAAGTATTTCCGGAATAATGTTCTCGGGGCGCTCAGTCTGCTGAACTCCGCGCTGGACACCGGTATCCGCCGCTTCGTGTTTTCCTCCACCTGTGCTGTATACGGCATCCCCGAGCAAATTCCGATCACCGAGCAGGCACCGCGCGAACCGGTCAATCCTTATGGCGCATCAAAGCTTTTTTTCGAAAACGCGCTCGAGGCTTACAGCCGCGCTTACGGATTGCGCTCGGTGAGGTTACGCTATTTCAATGCCGCGGGAGCCGATGAACGCGGCGAGATTGGCGAGCTCCACGATCCGGAAACTCACCTTATTCCACTGGCGCTTGCCGCCTCCACCGAGAGCGGACCCGAGCTGCAAATCCACGGGTCCGACTACGCGACTCCCGATGGCACCTGCATTCGCGACTACATTCATGTGAACGATCTCGCCGACGCGCATGTACGAGCGTTGCAATACCTGGAAAGAGGCGACGAAAAGGACGGTGGGTCGTTGGCCATCAATCTGGGGACGGGCCGGGGACATTCCGTTCTCGAAGTCATGCAGGCGGTGGAAAACGTCACTGGACAGTCAGTTCGGCGAAAGATGGGACTGCGACGGCCGGGCGATCCTCCGGTGCTGGTGGCAGATCCGGCGAAGGCTCAAACAGTGCTGGGATGGACCGCCAAGCGCAGCCTCGCCGACATCGTTTCGAGCGCATGGACCTGGATGCAGAAAACATCGAGCGGCTCCTGAACTGAGTCCAGGCGGGTTCCGAGCGGTTCCATCTCAAGACGTACTTGAGACAACCAATGCGCGGACTCATGCGCTAGGAGTCTAGCGAAGAGGCTGCATGGAATTCTGGCGGCCTCCTCTTCCGAGGCCGCCAATATCAAGGAAGTGTTCTAATTTCGTATCACTTCACCCGCAATGCAGTGGGAAAGTACTAGCAGCTACGGCACAAGCCGAGCGACGAAGCCACCAGGAAACTGTGTCATTATGAAAGATTGGATGTGCGTTCTTCCGTCAGGGTCGTCGTGTGCTAATCTTGTTCAAACAAAATTACATCCCGCAATAGTCTGGAGGAGCGATGTCGGCGAAGCGTCTCGCAGTTCTGGCTGTGCCAGTTCTAGTTCTCGTTTCGAGCGCGTTGGCGCAAGTAAATGAGTTTTCTGTCACGGCGGGGCGAACTTTCGTGAGCACCCAGACGATTCAGAACCCGCCGCCGAACGACCCGAATCCCAACATTCATTTCGGGAACCCGCCAAGCATCGCGTTCAATTACGGTCGGCTGCTCAAGCGCCATAGTATTTTCGGGCTGTACGGGGAATTACCCGTAGCGATCTATTTTCGGATGAACCTAAACACCTACGCGGACCTGATTCCAAGGGACGTCGGGGCTCTGTTCGCGACCCCATCCGCGCGATTGAACATTTTTTCCGGCCAATCAGTTAGCCCCTGGGTTAGCGTGGGCGGTGGCTATGGCCGTTTTCGGGAAGCCCCTTATCTCATTTGGAGCGGATTCAACCCTGGGCCGACCGGCACCAATACCGGCGTAGTCCAGTTCGGGGCTGGACTGGATGTGTGGTTTTGGCATCGGTGGGGCGCGCGATTCGAAGCGCGCGATTTCTACTCCGGAACTCCCGACCTGAACGTTGATACTGGGAGAAGCCGCCAACACAATTACTACGTCGGCGTCGGCGTCACCCACCGCTTCTAGCCGGCGGCTGCGCAGTTCGACGTTTTTCTGGAATTAGCCGTCTCGGCGGCGGCGATGTCACTGAAATGCTCGGGCAGGCTTTGAGCGACTTCCATCGACTTGCCGAAATGTTCAAGCAGGGTGCGAAGTCCCTGAGTGATGCGAGTGGTCTTGCAGTCAGACATGTCGACCGCTCGCCAACGGAACGCGACGGCCTCCAACTCCTGCATCCCAAATGCCTCGAGACCCATCGGGCTTGGATATCTCGGCCAAAGACTTGGAAGTAGCCAACCCACAAAGCACATAGAACAGTGCAGCATTAGCTGGGATTTGCAAATTGAAATCTACGAAGCTATGGAGCAGAATTCCCGTACACCCCAACAAAGCGGCGAGGGAGACGGCCTCATCCCATTGGAATTCCGAGCGGCGAGAGGTCGGTAGTCCGTGTCGGTACAGGCACACGAGAAACCACAGCATCAGCCCGAAGCCGAGCAAGCCGGTCTCCACCAGAAGCTGCGCATAGTCGTTATGCGCTTCATTTACGAACAGGTTCGTATAGAAGCTGCGGTAACTCGGATAGACCGTTGGGAAGGTTCCCAGCCCCCAGCCCCCGACTGGCCGCTTGGAAAACATTCGCAAGCTGTCCTTGGTGATATCCATACGAATGCCAGGGCTGAGATCTCCGAGGCGTCCCAGCACCTGCACCTTGCCTAAGAAGATCAGCAGCGCCAGGATAAAAACGCACACCGACATTGTTCCCAGAGCTATGCGAGGGCTTCGCCTCTTCCCGAGAGTCAGTGCTGCGAACAGTACCATTTCAAAAACGAAAGCCAGCATTCCTGCTCGCGAGCCGGAAAGGAAAATCGTGCCAGCCATCAATACCGCGCAAGCGCCGACCAAGACTCGCTTCCCCCCTCGCAGCACATGTCCCATACTCAGCACAAAGGGAATCGGCACCAGCATCTCCATCAGACCGGCATAGTGGTCATGGTTGACGTAACTTCCATAGATTGAGCCGTTAAACTGTGCACTATGGACCCAGAAAATTTTGCCGTTGGTAGTCAAATCCTGGGCGAGCGCAAAAAAGGCGTAAAGGGCTCCGAAAACAATCATTATAAGTGCGAATATCTTGCGAGTGCTTTCCTCTCTGACGCATTCCGCTCCAATCAGCAGCACAATCCCATAAGAGACATACTTAAGTGCTTCGTATTCAGTAACGTACTCATGGGCAGACCTGTGCAGCACAACCTGCGCGAGGATGAGCCCGAAAAAAAGGAATGCAGGCAGGTACAGAGGGTTTTTCGATAGCTTCACCTGCCGGGAAACAAGCTGCTTTCCCGCCCAAACCAGGAATAGAACAGCCGCACCAGCCTCGAAGGCGAAAGTCGACCACTTTTCGACTGCACCGAACGCCAAAACCGCAAAAATTAAAAGGGCGCATAGGCCGAGAACGAGCACCCATTGCAGGATCCCTGCCTCGCAACCGCGGCGGGGCTCCAGATCGATAGAATCATTCGTATCGACAAACGCGTACGATGATATTTTCAACATCACCGATCCTTGTCCTATTTCTCCACTAGCCTGAGATCGTCGATCCAAAGTTTGCCCCGAATTAGGGCGCCGGCAGGCTGGCGGACAATCTTCAGCAATACTAGATCAGTGTTCGGGCCGGTTTGGAATCGTGCTTGTTGCAGACGCCAGGGATTAGTGCCGAGTAAATCATCGGTGAGAACGAATGAAGCATTGGTGTAAGCATCCACGATGGCAAATCGCGGACCGCTGGCACTCTCGATGTCTTCGGTCCTGGATTCGGCACTAAACTCGTACTCGGTGAGTGGTTTTACCACGACGAACTGAAGGATTCCCGCATCGGCTGGATTTTGCCCATCGAAGGCGACGGAGAGCGATCTTGTTCCGTTGTAAAACTCACTGGTGTCTATGGCTAGAGCCGCGTGGGGGTTCGATTCGTACGACCAGTCGAAGCCGCCGTTCAGCACGTTCTCCTCAAATCCACCGTTTACGACCAGGTTCTCACGAGAGGGAAGGTAGGGCTGAAGAGAGCGATTGACGCCGGCCAGTTGTTGCCATGCAGTTTGTGCCGCTGCGACTTCCTGCTTCTCGATGAGAAACCGAAAGTAGGGAAATGCGAGCTTCGTCGGGAACTCCTGGTTTAATGCGATCAAATGGTTCCAGACGTTTTCCGCGGCGGCTACTTCCTGTTTGGAAATAAGCAAACGCAGAAACGACAGGTACAGATCCGCTCTTCGCGGCAGCGCCCGATCAAGAATCTGATTCGCGTCTCCGGTTGCACGCCAGCAGAGCTGGAGGGCAGAGTCAACTGCCTCCGGATCGTTAGCGAGAACAACGCGAAAACTACTAAGTGCCCTTTCTTGATCACCCTGAATCAAGAAAAAGTTTGCGGCCTCCCAGGCGACGTGCGGTGTCGTTGGGTCCGCTTCCACAGCCCGTTCAACACTCCGTTCCTGCTCGCTGGTTCGGCCAGCCATCTGATAGGCGCCCGCTAAATCCAGCCAGTACCACGCTACATAGGGGTTCAAACGCACCGCAGTCCGATAGTTAGCAATAGCGTCATTGAGATTTTCGCCGGACAGTGCCAGGCTTCGGCCGAGCATTTCGGGATATTCAGCGTTCGATGGTTCTAGCCGGATGGCTTTGTTGAGATTCGATAAGTCCGGAGTCGCTGCCAGGTGGGAGGCGAGGTATGCAGGCAGAGCTAAGCGCATATACAGGCCTACGAGAATGCAGCAGGCGGCAGAAAAAGAAAACATCCGTAGCGGGGACCGCAATTCAATCGGCATCTGGTCCATACCGGTGAGGGTACCTTTTGCGCCGGCCACATGGCTGCATCGAAATTACAATACCATGTTACGAAACTTTGCCGGCGGTCTTAGTCTCACCTTGGGGCGAGGCCTCATCGTAGTAAAGGTGCGCCTCTGGACTGCCATAGGTGTAGTAGTAGCCGTCGCCCGAATGGAGATCAAGCGCGTTTAGGACAATACCCATAACCCTGGCGTTGACCTGCAGCAGCAGATCACAAGCGCGCCGAAGGGCGGGTTTTGAAGTCTTCCCCGCGCGCGCGACCAGGATGACTCGGTCCGCCTCCGGAGACAAAACCACGGCGTCGGTCACAGATAAACATGGTGGAGTGTCGATGATTATGTGGTCAAACTCATTCCGCCAGCGCGTGATGTGATCCTTCATGACGGTCGAGCCGAGCAACTCGACAGGCTGTGGCGGAATTGGGCCTGCTGGCAAAATCCACAAGTTCGGCACTTGAGTAAACGGAACTACCACGTCTTCGATCTTGTCGACTCCGCTTATGAGGGTGCTGAGGCCTCCACGAGACCGAAAGCCAAACAGCTTGTCAATGCCGGGCCGACGGAGGTCCGCATCGATAAGCAATACGCGGCTCCCGCGCTGCGCCAAGACCAGGGCTGAATTCGCACTGATTGTAGTTTTTCCCTCTTGCGGCATGGCGCTAGTGACGAGTATCACTTTGGGTGGGGCACCAAACGAGGAGAGAAGAATCGACGTGCGGAGCGCTCGGTATGCCTCCGCTGCTTCTGACCTCGGACGTGCATACGTGACCAGAGCAGGCGATTCAGACTTCTCGGTCTCGGCCGACATCGTTTTCAGCCGTTTACGCAAGTAGCCGTTACTTGAAAGCTGTAGCGGTATCGTTCCGAGCGCCGGCAGCGTCGAAATCGCGCTAAGCTCTTCCAAATTCCTAACAGTGCTGTCGAAGCTCTCGAGCACCAGTGCGAGTCCAATCCCGAGGCTAAGACCCAGTAGAATTCCGAGCAGAAGGCTCCGCTGCACGTTGGGTGATATTGGTTGCGTTGGAGTGCGCGCGATATCGACAACGCGGATATTGCTCGATCGGAGACCTGCACTCACACCCGCTTCCTTTAGCCGCTGCAGAAGATCTTGGTATAGCTGTCGGTTCGATTCCGCATCGCGCTTTAGCACTGTGTACTCAATCGCGCTCTCGTTGAGTTGGTTAGCCTCTTGCTTCTGCTGTTCGAATGCGGTCGTTAGCAAATTCTCCCTTTGGACTGCGGCCAGATACTCATCGCGGATCACATCCTGCATTCTCGTTTCTTCGGCTGCGATTTCCGCACGCACCTGTTTGAGCTGATTGTTTAGTTCGACAACCTTGGGATATCCGGAACCGAATTGGGTAGTAGCCTGTGCGTATTGGGTGTTGAGGTCAGCCTCCTTTTCACGCAACTTCTCCTGCATGCTGCTCGTCCCTTCGCGGGACGTTTTAGTGAACGCGGCAGGGTCCCCAGTCACAGCGAGCCTGTAATTGGACTCCTTCTGAATGCGATCGGTCTGGGCCACTGTGAGTTCGTTGTTCAGTTCGTTCAGCTTGGCCGTTACTATGTTCTGCTTCTCATCCACCCCGAGAATGCTGTGGTCTTTCTGGTACCGGACAAGTTTTTCCTCGGAGGTTTGGACTTTCAACTGTAGATCGGCGAGTTCCGTCGAGAGCCACTCCGACGTTTGGGTGACAGACTCGTATTTTGTCTTGAAGTTCTCCTCTATGAATGTTCTTACCAATCCATTGACGATTTCAGTCGCTAGGCGAGGATCTGTATGCGTATAGCTGATTTGTACAAGCCGGGAGCTTGGGATTAATTGGACGCTCAGCCCACCGCGAAATGCGCCTAGCAAGCCAGCTGCTTTTGCCGGATCAGGTTGCATGCTCGAAACGCGAATTGAGTCTTCAGCGGGAGCTTGCGGGCGCGTTGCACCCGTAAAATTTGGGTCTTGGTCAAGGTGCATGGCTTCGATCACCTTCATGGCAAGAGCATCGCTGCGAAGAATCGCGGCTTGGGTTTCCAAGGTTGCTTCGTATTCGAAGTCAGGAGTACTAGTCTCGGCGTCCTTGAATCCCAAAACATTCGGATTTTCTGGAAAGATCGCTACCTTCGATGTGGCTTGGTACAGGCGGGTCGCATTTAGGATTCCAATTACAGAGAGTGTAAAAACAATGGCAAACGTGGCCAGCGCCGCCCATTTCCGCTTCCTCAGAATTTGCCAGTAGTGAAGGATCGAGTTTGGCGGTTGAGTAAGATATGGGTATATGGTTTGAGGACCCTTAACCTGTAGCGGGTCGATCGGCGCCAGGGTTTCCACGTCGTCAGAATTGTTGCGTCTTGGCTGCAATTGCATCAGTCAACCCCAGAAATGCGTACCGTGCTCGTTTTCAGGATCTCGCGGAATCGATGTTGATGAAGAATGAGCAAATTCTATCATTCCCTCCAAGTTTTCCCGATACCGGTTTTGACACTTTCGGGAGGCTCGTTACATCCTTCGCCCACCTAGAAAGTGCCTGCTCCCGTGGTTTCAGGAGTTCCGATAACGTAAGAAAGTTCGCGAATGCACCTGGACGTAGAGTAACCCTAATTTTTGGCAGTTGCTCTCGAACATTGTGCTTCCCATCCGATTCAATGAAACCGCCCGCCCTACTCCTTTATCGCAGGTGGCAGACGGCGCAAAATCCCGCAAGTGGTCATTCTTTGGCCTTTGCAAGGCAAGGCCTAGATTTCCCGGCATGACGTTTGCGACAGGCAAGCGCTACGCCCAGCCTAGCGCTGCGCCCTCATTTATTCCGGCGAGAATGCCGGTCCGGTTTTCATCGGGGACTCCTTGAGTTGGCACGGGTCACCAAGTTCTCTCTGCCTGCCCGGAACAGGAATCCGAGAACGCTCGCGTCCCAAAGCTGGAAGTCCGACGCCCCCGCTGCCTTCTTGAGCCGGGTCCATCCTCTGTTCGTCCCAACTCAGCCGAACCAATCCAACTGAAGTAGAATGGTTCGACGGGCCAGTTTAGATTGGATGAGACGAGGTGCTGAACTGGCGGTTGGTCTATCGCGTTTTATATTGGAGGTTGTGTGGAAGGCTTAGAGACAGCTTGTGTTGCCGATAGTATTGGGCTGGCAGGAGCGGGGCTTCATCTGGGATGCGATCATGATGGTGGTACAGGCCGCTGGTATGCTCTATACGTTCGATCGCGACATGAAAAGGTTGTCGAGAGCGGCCTGAGAGGCAAAGGGTACGCTGCTTTCTCGCCTTTTTATCGGACGAAGCGCAGGAGAGTCGACCGGACCGCTGCAATCGATGTTCCTCTGTTTCCCGGATACGTCTTTTGCCGTTTTGACTCGAACAATCGGCTGCCGATTCTAACGACTCCAGGCATGGTGAGAATTGTGGGGCCGGGGAATAGGCCGGAGCCGGTGGATGACCATGAAATCGCTTCCATCCGAACCATTGCACTGTCGGGACGTCCGGTTCAGCCGTGGCCCTTTTTGAGAACGGGGCAGCGGATCCGGCTGGAGGCCGGTCCACTCATGGGCGCAGAGGGGATTTTTTTGCGGGTCAAGAATGAGTACCATCTGGTTGTTTCCATTACTCTGCTTCAGCGCGCGGTTTCGGTCGTCGTCGAAAAGGACGCTGTTGCGCCGTTGTTCATAGGGGAACGCCACGCCAGGTCGTTTGAGAGTTAGAAAATTTATCGATTCCCCGAAACTGCCCGTCAAGAAGTCGTTGTAGGAGTCGATTGCTTCCATACGCTGGTAAATGGGTACACTCTCAAAAGTGTGGCGCTCAAAAACCTGTATAATTTCGCATAAGGATGTTCCCCCAACAGCAAACACCACCATCTCTCGCGTCGGCAAGATCGTGAAGCATTGACACGCGCGTCAGTGGGAGATACTGTTGTACTTCCCAAAAGCGGGGATTGTGCGGTAGAGGGCGGTAGCTTGTCTAAATTGATGAATTTCCCACTGGTTTCAAAGCTATTTCGGTGACCGTCTGAGCGTTTTGGGGCCGAACTTTCCAAGTGAAAAACTCAGCAACTCGAAAAGAATTTCCTCGCGCTTCCGATCCTGTGCTGTCGTGTTCCCTCTTTTTTCATCTGTAAACGATCTATGTGCGGCATAAACGGCATAGTTGCATATCATTCGGCTTCGAGTGAGCCGGAAGAAGTTGAGCTTCTCGCTACACGTGACGCGATGCGTGCACGCGGCCCAGATGGGTCAGGAGCCTGGTGGAGCCCGGACCGGCATTGCGCCCTCGGGCATCGACGGCTTTCGATCATCGACCTCTCCGACCGTGCTTCCCAGCCAATGACCAGTGAAGACGGCCGTTTCGTCGTCGTATTCAATGGCGAGATCTACAATTATCCTCAGCTCCGTACCGAACTCGAGACAGAGGGCGCCCGCTTTCGCACGACCTCCGACACGGAGGTGCTCTTGCATCTCTACGCGCGTCACGGCGCCGAGATGGTACATAGGCTTCGTGGAATGTTCGCTTTTGCCATCTGGGACCAAGTGCAGCATTGCCTCTTCCTAGCGCGCGATCCCTACGGCATTAAACCGCTCTACACCGCAAACGACGGCTGGACATTTCGCTTTGCCTCCCAGGTCAAAGCATTGCTCGCGGGACGACATCTTTCGCGCGACCCTGAACCGGCAGGTGTGGTCGGCTTCCATTTGTTTGGCAGCGTGCCCGAACCGTTTACGCTATACCGAGATATTCGATCTTTGCCCGCGGGCCATACACAATTTGTTGACGCTGCAGGCCCGCGGGAGCCCAAGCCCTTTTCAAACCTTTCCGAACTCTTGGCCAAAGGCGCCGCCAATGCAGTCCCGGTAGCTGAGATTCCTGAACGAGTGCGTGCTGCGGTCCTTGACAGCATCCGAGCCCATTTGCTGGCTGATGTAGAGGTGGGTATCTTCCTTTCTGCGGGCGTCGACTCCGGAGCGTTGCTGGGCTGTATGCGCGACGCGGGCCAACGCGGGGTCCGCGCCATCACGCTCGCTTTCGAAGAGTTTCGTGGCACGTCAGAAGACGAAGCTCCGTTGGCGGCTCGCGTGTGCGATCACTACGGGGCACGTCACATTGTGCGGCGCCTCAGCCAGCAGGAGTTCGTCGAGGATCTGCCAGCGATCCTTGACGCTATGGACCAACCCTCAATCGACGGCGTGAACACTTGGTTCGTTTCTAAAGCGGCGAAGGAGGCTGGTCTCAAGGTCGTAATCTCGGGTCTCGGTGGCGATGAACTTTTGGGGGGGTATCCCAGCTTCGCGGACGTACCGCGCTGGCGCCGTCGGTTCGGCGCACTCGCCGTCGTCCCCGGGTTGGGCCTTTTTGCGCGCACGCTCATCGGTCGTGTCGCGCCAGCTTTCTCGCACGCTCGACCCAAGGCGCTCGGGCTCCTGGAACATTCGGGTACATGGGCTGGCGCATATCTTCTGCGTCGCGGCTTGTTCCTGCCGAACGAGCTACCGGAGGTGATGGACCCTGAAATCGCACGCGAGGGTATGCGCAGGCTAAGGCCATTGCGTTGTCTCGGTGCGAGCCTCAAACCTGACCCCGGTTCCGATCTCGCTCGTGTCTGCGTCCTTGAATCGGTGCACTACATGCGCAATCAACTTCTTCGGGACGCCGATTGGGCGGGGATGGCACACAGCCTTGAGATTCGCGTGCCACTCGTGGACTTCACGCTGCTTGGCGCGCTCGCATCCTCGATTCCCGCAATCACCAAGGGCGCAGGCAAGGCTGCGCTCGCCGCAGCGCCGATCACGCCATTGCCAAACGAGGTCCTGACTCGAGCGAAGTCAGGTTTCGCTGTGCCCACCGGCGCGTGGATTAACTCCGTTGTGGGTGATGCTCCGTGGTCGATCGGACATAAGCCCGAGTCCAAGGGCAATGTTTCTCGCCGATGGTCGCAGGCCGTGCTAAACGGAGGGCCCCTAACCAAGCGCCCGCTAGAAGTCCACGCGTCATGAAACCCTCTCCCGCAATGCTTGCGCTTGTGACGGATGCCTATCGGGGACGTGGCGGCATCGCACAATACAACCGCGACTTTTTCGAGGCGCTGTCCGAGGAGGGGCTCCTATCGATTACTGTCCTGCCTCGCCAAGCACCCGATTCATCGGGGATGCCCGAAACCATTGAACAATTGCAAGCGCGGCCTGGACGGATTGCCTATTCGGTCGCAGCCCTGCGAACGGCACTTTTCCGTACAGTCGATGTCGTGTTCTGCGGACATCTCTTCATGGCGCCGTTAGCCGCGCTGATCGCGCGGCTCAAAGGTGCAAAGCTCATCATTCAGGCGCACGGAATCGAAGCCTGGCCGCGGCCGTCGCGGATTCAGCGCACGGCCACGGAACGCGCCGACCTCGTATTATGTGTCTCGCGCTATACGCGCGCAGCCGTGCTCTCTTGGGCCGCGATAGCACCCGATCGAGTCCTCGTCGTGCCGAACACCGTGCGGGAAGTTTTCACGCCGGCAGACGGCTCGGCACAACGTGCTGCGTTGGGGGTCGAAGGTAAGCGTGTCCTCTTAACCGTTGGGCGAATGGACTCGCGAGAGTGCTATAAGGGTCACGACCGAGTGATCGCCGCAATCCCGCATCTTGTCGCGAAGGGACATGACATCTGCTATATGGTCGTCGGCGAAGGGGACGATCGCGCCCGCCTCGAGGCCCTTGCCCGGGATGCTGGGGTGAGCGGCCGAGTGCGTTTCCTCGGTGCCGTAGGTCTGCAAAGTCTTATCGAGATCTACCGCGCAGCCGACCTGTTCGTAATGCCGTCAACCGGCGAAGGTTTTGGCGTGACATTCCTGGAGGCGATGGCGAGCGGTACGCCGGCGCTTGGCCTCGGCGTCGCGGGCGCCAGAGACGCGCTCGCTGACGGCCATCTTGGGACGCTCGTGGCAGAGGACGATCTCCAAGACGCCATCGCTCGTCTCCTCGCTGCGCCAAAGCCCGATTCAAGCACACTGGCAGCCGCTGCGCGTACCCGATTCGGTCGTGAGACGTTTGCAGCCAGTGTTTACGCGGCGCTAAATCGGTTGATGTGAGGCCGCTTGCACTCAATGGTTATCCGGAGCAACTATCAAAACGAGCCGGTTGTTCCGCGCGAAGTAGCGTCTAGGAGTCTTCAGAGAACGAGCGTATGGCTGGCTTAACGGTCGCGATGACGAAGAAAGATCAGGCTCACCGAACGCTCGAGCGTGTCCTCGTGCTGGAGGCTGGCCGCGCGGAGCGCCATTACTGGCGAGATCTTTGGTCATATCGCGAGCTGTTCGCCATTCTTGCCTGGCGCGATATTGCCATCCGATACAAGCAAACGGTAATCGGAATTGCGTGGGCTGTGGTGCGACCGCTTCTTACTATGCTTATCTTTACGGTCATCTTCGGTCGCCTGGCCCACTTGCCCAGCGACGGGGCTGTGCCCTATCCCGTCATGGTGTTCGCCGGAATGCTGCCATGGATGTTGTTCTCAACCGTCTTGAGTGAGGCGTCGAACAGTCTGGTAAGTAATGCGAACTTGATCAGTAAAGTGTATTTCCCGCGCTTGATCGTGCCCTGCGCTTCTAGCGTCGTCGCACTTGTCGAGTTTGCCATTACCTTCATCTTGCTTGTGTTGATGATGCTTTGGTTCGGTGTTCTGCCTGATTTTCGAATCGTCTTCCTCCCGCTATTCATCGCACTTGCTGTTTTGGCGAGCCTTGGGCCTGCACTTTACATAACAGCGCTTAATGTGAAGTACCGAGATTTCCGCTTCATCATTCCGTTTATCGTGCAATTCGGAATGTACGTGTCTCCCGTGGGCTTTTCGAGTGCGGTGATTCCGGAGAAGTGGCGACTTCTATACCGCCTGAACCCAGTGGTAGGTGTAATCGATGGCTTCCGCTGGTGCCTGCTTCGAGGCCAGAGCGAGCTTTACATGCCGGGCTTATATTTGAACCTCGTCGTGATCGCCACCTTCCTTTGGTTGGGCGTGTCCTATTTCCGCAAGACCGAGCGCACCTTCGCTGATCTCATCTGACATGGAGAACGATGCTGTTGTCATCCGCGCCGAGAGCTTAGGCAAGAAATATCTGATCGGTCACCAGGGTGAGCGCGAACGCTACGTTGCCCTTCGGGACGTGGTCGCCCATAATGTGCACCGACTGGGGCGGACCGCGATGGATCTGGTGCGCGGCTGCCCCATGGTAGACGGCGATGAGTTGGAAGAGTTTTGGGCCCTTAAAGACGTAAGCTTTGAGATAAAGCGCGGCGAGGTGACTGGTGTGATCGGGCCCAACGGCGCCGGCAAGAGCACACTTTTGAAGATTCTTTCGCGCATCACGGAGCCGAGCGAAGGACGCGTGACGATCAATGGCCGCGTGGCGAGCTTGCTTGAGGTTGGCACAGGCTTCCACCCGGAGCTTACGGGTCGGGAGAACATCTTTCTCAACGGTGCCATCCTCGGGATGACTAAGAAGGAGATCAAAGCAAAGTTCGATGAAATCGTGGCCTTCTCCGAGGTCGAGAAATTTCTCGATACCCCAGTCAAACGCTACAGTTCCGGGATGTATGTCCGCCTCGCGTTCGCTGTCGCCGCGCATCTCGAGCCGGAGATTCTCATCGTGGATGAGGTGCTTGCGGTCGGGGACGCGCAATTTCAGAAAAAATGCCTCGGGAAGATGCAGGATGTGTCGCAGGAAGGGCGAACGGTGCTCTTCGTAAGTCATGACATGAGAAAAGTGACCGCCCTTTGCAGCCGAGGAATTCTTCTGAACCGCGGAAAAATCAAGCGAGACGGACAGATGGCAATGGTTGCTGACGTTTATCTGACGCACAGATTAAATTCGGGAGGATTTGCGGACCTTGCCAACCGGGAAGATCGGTCAGGCAGTGGCGAGGTCCAGTTTCAATCCATTGAGTTGCTCGTCGATGGTGAACAGCGTCGGACATTCGCATTTAGAGAGCCCTTATCGCAAAAGATCCGTGTCAAGGTGAAGAAGCGAATTGGAGCGGCTTTGGTCCAAACGACCATTGTATCGAGCGACGGTGTGCCCGTCTGTTGCTTCATGAATACTGATGAAGGGTGCAATTGGCTCGCAGACATCGGTGATTACGAGTTCACGATCACAATCGAACGTCTGCTCTTGTATCCTGGTACATATTCGATCGAACTCTGGTTAGGAGATAGGAACAGGTATCGGATAGATCTTATAAACGAAGCCATCAGCTTTACCGTGTATCAAGGCACGAACAGCGAGTTGGAGCGCTCATTGGACCGAGCCAACGGCCTAGTCTATCAGAGCGCAATTTGGAACTATGTAAAACAATAGATAACTTCCAGCTCTGCGGACCGATAAGAACACCGCGACAGGTAGTCGTTACCTGACTCCAGTGAATATCCCATTAAACCAATTTTCTATTTCTTCCCCGGAAATGAAGACTGCTGAACTGTTGCGCCGTAATGCAGTTTGCAGTCAGGAATCAGCATCACTAATCAAGGAAAACCAAGTAGGACTGTAGACTGTTGCGAAGAGTCGAATCTCATACGCGGCGATCTGCTTTTGGACGGAGCACCGCCAGAAGCGGAGGAGTGTAGTGCCCAAGGTCCTGATACCGACAGATGATCAATCGTGCACCACTTCGGGATTAGCGGACGGGTATCGGTCATTAGGGTGGGAGGTAGCGACTGGTGCCCTAAACTTCAAGCTTCGGGCTGCGCACTATGACGCTGTGCATTATCAATGGCCGGAGGAATACACCGGATGGCAACGTCCGCCAAAGGAGCACCAAATTGCTGAAATCGAGGACTGCGTCAAGTGGTGGGCTTCGAGAGCAGCAAGCATCTTTACAGTGCATAATCTCTATCCGCACGCAGGCGTTGGGAACCCCGCCTTTCATGATCTGTACTCCTGCTTTTACCGGCACTGTCACGTAATATCTCACTTCAGCCATACGTCTCATCGTTTGGTGCTCGAAGAATTTCCTGACGCTTGTAAATCCCGACACGTTGTACACTATCCAGAAAGCCATGAGGTTATGCTAGTCAGGCAGAGGCAAAGAGGCAGCCGGCGGGCGGAGATGAATATTCGTGACGACGAGTTCGTGATACTCATGTTGGGCCAGCTACGTTCTTGGGAGGAGATCGAGCTGATAATGCGCGCCTATGATCTGGCTAAGATACCCAAGAAGCGGCTCCTGATGGCTGGCAAGACCATAGTCTGTGCAGAAACTTGGCAGACCAGGCTGCGTCTACGCGGATGGGACTGGTGGCTGAAACGGCGGGGCGCCGTTGTTGACACAACGTGGGTTCCGGAGGATGAACTTTCCCGATTCCTCGATTCAAGTGATGTGAGTATTGTTCCACGATTGGCGGGGCTGAACTCCGCAATTATCTTTTCGGCAATGACCTTTGGGCGGATGATAATTGCTCCAAATTGTGGTGCATATCCAGAGCATCTCGCGGGTACGCGCAATCTGCTGTATCAACCCGGCGATGCTACGAGCTTTGCATCCAAATTGGAGGAGGCGGCCGCGCTCGGCACAGATGATATTGGCCGTGAGAATGCAGTTGTTGCTTCGAAGTGGAGTCCGCAGGAACGTTGCCGCGTTTGTTTGGAGGCGGCTGCCAACTTACATTTATTCTCCAAGGACAGGACCGAGGCGTCAACTCCAGATTGCGCCCAAGCCTGAGACTGGAAGTCGGTCTGCTCCACTCGCGACCCGGCATTCAACAGTTAGAGATAGTCTAATGGGAATACGTGGATCGAAGCTCCAGTCGTTCAGCCAGAAGTATTGGATTGGAAAAACCGATGGCGGGCACCGGTACTCGACGGAGCAATGGTTTCAGAAATACGCTTCTGAGCTTCTGGCGATGCTACCCTTCAGAGGCACATTGCTTGATGTGGGCTGCGGCGCTTGTCAGCTGACGACGTACCTCGCGCCAGAATTTGAACAGGTGTACGCGGTCGACTTCTCCGAAACGATGCTAGCGACGGCACGTCAGCGAATTGAAAGTCGTAGCCTTACGAACGTGAAACTGCTTTCCGGGACCGCGCAAAAGTTCCCCGAGGTAATCAGCAGCGCAAATGTGATCCTGTCTTATCAGCTACTCCAATATCTGACTCTTACAGACTTTAGACAACACCTCCGTGAGTGCCAGCGCGTTTTAAACGGGGGCGGAATGGTTTGCGCCGCAATGATCCCTAACTCGGCACAGAGAGACTTGTACTACCAAAGGCAGTTGATTCCCAACCAACAACAGTTTGTTGGGCGAATGCGAAGATGGATCCAGCTTACGCGGAGGCGCCTCATTGCGCATTTTCAGCGGAACTTACTTTGGGACGGGATCGGAAATTGGTTTTCGCAAGCGGATATAGAAAGGATAGCTAACGAAAGCGGATTTGATGTCGAATTTCGCAATTCTTGGTTTTACGAATACCGTTTCCACGCACTCCTGACTCGAAAGGAGCTTTAGTCCGCCAAAGCGCGTCATTCGACTCTCGCAGATTGAACAGGTGCCACGTCATCGCAATTGCTCTTGAGGAGCGTTGTGACAGTCGAAGCCGCGCCGCAATCTCCAAAGATAGGTGGTGCTAAACGATAAAATATGGAATCCGTCATCAAATACGCAAAGCCTCCAAGAACGTCGCTGAGACTCCCGTTAACCTACGATGAACTGGTGAAACGATCTCCCCAAGGGAGCATTTTTGCTCATCGTTGGTGGCTCGAGGCGGTGGCGCCGGGGATGCATGAGATTTTGGAAATCAAGCAGGGCGATGAAATCCAAGCTGCTTGGCCGATCGTTTTCGACGACGGAGATGAAGCCAAGCATGTCTGCATGCCGGCTTTGACTCAAAAATTGGGCATACTTTTCGCACCGACTAGCGCGAGACCGATCGAAGCACAATCGAAAAACCAAAAGCTGACGACGGAATTGATTGAGCAATTAGGAGATACGGCCAGCTTTCACCAGAATTTTCACGAGAACTTCAACGATTGGCTACCGTTTTGTTGGCAAGGATTTAATCAAACGACCCGTTATACCTATGTTTTTGAGGACATGTCGGACCTAAATGCTTTATGGAACAACCTGCGTCAGAAAACCCGGACGGAAATTAGACAGGCTCAAAAATTGGGAATTCAAGTCAGGGATGATCTTGATTTAGACCAGTTTTTGGACGTGATCCGCAAGACATTTGCACGTCAAAACAGAAGCCCTTTGGGTAACGACGAGCTTGTTCGTCGCATAGATACAGCTTGTTTCCAGAATGCAGGGCGCAAGATACTTGCGGGCGTGGACCTCCAAGGGAGAGTACATGCTGCGGTCTACGTAGCTTGGGTCGGTAACCAAGCCTACACCCTGATGGGAGGAGGCGACCCAGAGCTTAGGCACAGCAATGCCTACAGGTTGGTTTCTTGGGAAGCGATGGTTTTTGCCAGATCGATTGCGAGGCGTTTGGATCTTGTGGGATCCATGCTGCCGCAGGTGGAGCCCGTGTTCCGCGGATTCGGGGCAAGACAGGTGCCCTATTTTTCGATCACGAAGGTCCCTCCGAGACCGACGTCTTTGAGGACCTATCTATGGAAGTCCATCGAATTCCGGTGGACTCAGGTGCGTAGAAAGTTGCGCGCCGCCGCAAAGAAACGATAATCAAGATAGGAATCCATCAAGCAGAGGAGAACAAATCTAAATGAAGGTGCGATTTGGAAGGATGCAAATGCGTCGCTAGCGACTCCACACTTCTTCCACCGTGACATGGGTTTTTCCATCCGATGTGAACCTGCGCTTCCAGCCCCGCCGCGCTGGTCTAGTTCGGTAACGCTTTCATGTCGCCTGTATTGATGATGCTTTAGTTTGGTTTTCTTCCTGATTTCAGGTCGTTTTTCGGGTTCTACGGAGTAACCGGTGAGCCTCGCGGTCGACGGCTACGAAGAGTTCGTGAAACGATCTCCCCAAGGGAGCATTTTTGCTCATCGTTGGTGGCTCGAGGCGGTGGCGCCGGGGATGCATGAGATTTTGGAAATCAATGAGGGCGATGGAATCCGAGCTGCTTGGCCGATTGTCTATCGCAAGAGCGACGGAGCCAAGCATGTCTGCATGCCGGCTTTGACTCAAAAATTGGGCATACTCCTCGCGCCTTCTGGCGCGAGACCGGTCGAAGCACAATCGAAGAACCAAAGGCGTACGACGGAGTTGATCGAGCAATTAGGAGATACTGCCAGCTTTCATCAGAATTTTCACGAGAACTTCACTGATTGGTTGCCCTTTTATTGGCGGGGGTACGCCCAAACTACACGCTATACGTATGTGCTGGAAGACATTTCCGATCTAACTTCTGTGTGGAATGGTATGCGGCCAAACCATCGACGCGATATTCAAAGAGCGACACGGCTGGGCATCCGAATAATAGACAGCCTCGACATGGCGAAGTTTTTAGAATTGAATCGCAAGACGTTTACCCGTCAAGGCCGGGAGCCGTTGGCGAGCGATGAACTAATTCTTCGTTTAGATAGGGCTTGTTGCGCCAATGCAGGACGTAAGATTTTTGCAGGTGTCGACTCTCAGGGAAGAATCCACGCGGCGGTTTATATCGCGTGGTCAAACGACACGGCCTACTATTTGATGGGAGGGAGCGAGCCGAATCTTCGCAAGAGTGGCGCGCAGTTGCTGGCTCTTTGGGAAGCAGTAATTTTCGCCAGCTCAGTCGTGAAACGGTTCGACTTCGAGGGTTCCATGCTGCAACAGGTCGAGCACGGTTTTCGCGGATTTGGGGCAAGGCAGCTACCCTATTCTTCGATCACGAAAGTCCCGCCAACACCAACATCTTTGAGCGGATTCTTACGGGCCTCCATTAGATTCCGTTGGAATCGGGCGCGTAGAACGGTCGCGAATCGATTTTGAGAGCAGCAAGCGAACCAAAATCACTCACTGCAGAATGGCCAGTTCCGACCGAGATTGTGGTGACGAACCGGCCCAATCTACCGGAGTCGCGCTGAGTCAAGCTGGGGCCAACGAGCGACTTTCTTTTTTGGTGACGAATTGCTCCCACGTTCATACTCCTTTGTGGAGAGTATCGGAAAATTCCCAAGCTTTTTGCGCGAATCACGCGAGCAGCTTTGAAGTGATCCGGCAGGTCAAAAGCTAATGCTCAACGTTGGCATCATTGGAACAGGCTTGATCGCCAGAGATCATGCCTTGGCGATCTCAATGCTCCCTGGTAGCGTCAGCCTCATCGCCGTAGCCGACGTCGCTCCCGAAAGACTTCAGGATTTCAGTGCTTCATTCCTCGTGCCACGCCGTTACCAAGACGCCGCGGAATTGATCGCGGACCCTGAGGTGGATCTCGTGACGATCACAACGCCGCCGTCGGCCCATGAGGCAATAGCGGTGGCGGCGCTTGACGCCGGCAAATATGTCTTCTGCGAGAAGCCGCTCGCTCACTCGCTCGCCAGCGCCGGTCGAATTGTGGAGGCCGAAGGCCGCAATCCCGGACGATTAGCAGTTAGTCACCAACTGCGGTACGACCCGTCGTTCCGCCGGCTGATATGGCTGTGTAGCAATGGTTGGGTTGGGAAGATTCAGTCGGCGCTGATTGAGAGGCACAGTTATATTCCGCACTCCAATCACGGGAAGCAAGGATGGTGGGGCTCATGGAAAGTGGCTGGCGGCGGAGTTTTCATGACGCAACTCATTCACGAACTGGATCTCCTTTTGCTGGCGATGGGTCGCCCGTTGTCGGTCAGCGCGGCCATGGATACCCGCTATGCTGGAATCGAATCCGAAGATTATGCGGAGGCAACAATCCGGTTTGTCGGCGAAGCCACGGCTCGGTGCGTCGCGTCTGTGAACTCCGGGCATGTTCGCGGTGGTTTTACGATATATGGCAGCTCTGGAACGGTCGGCTTGCCGTGGAATTTCACGACCCACGACTCGAGTCGTCTGCCGAAAGCGATGAAGGAGCTAGACAGAGCGCTCCCGGACACGCGCCCTCGATCCGCAGCACTTGTTAGCCGTGGTTCCCGTTTTCTAGCGAGGCGTTTGGGTCTCAAAGCCAAGGTCGCCTTGACGCCGCATGCTCGCCTTTATCAAGAAATTGCGGACAAGATTAAGAGCGGGGATCCACTCCCGATTCCGCCTGCTGCCGCGCTCGGTTCACTGGAGTTGTGCGCCGCTGCTTACGAGTCCGCTCTGACGGGTAAGGTGATCGGACTTCCTCTGGATTCGACAAGCATAGTTTATCGTGGGATATCTAAGGAAGATTACGATGCGCGCAAATGCTCGCTGAAGAAACCGGAGCGGACGTCGATCCAAACCGTAAGGAAGAACGCAAACGGCAACGCGATCCGTGTCGGCCTTATCGGGCTGGACACCTCCCACGCTTCGGCGTTCACGAGCATTCTGCACAACCCCGATGATCCATTTCACATTCCCGGCGCGAGGGTCGTCGCAGCTTATCCCGGCGGCTCGCCCGACATGCCGATCAGTATCTCCCGCGTGACCGGTTTTACAAGGGAGCTGAGGGACATTTATGGCGTCCGAATTATGGATGCACCCGAGGAGGTAGCCGAGGCGTGTGATCTCGTCTGCATCCTCGCATCTGACGGCCGCGTTCACCCGGCATTGTTCCGTGCCGTCACCGGTTGCAGCAGATCGGTGTTTGTGGACAAACCATTCGCCGTATCGCCCGCCGACGCGCAGCACATGTTTATGCTTGCCGCAGAAACGGGCACGCGCGTTTTCGCTAGCTCGGCATTCCGTTACGCAGATGACCTGGTAAACGCGCTGAATTCGATCCGGGCAGCGGGAGAGCGGGTGAAAACGTGCTGTGTGCGCTACTGGTTGCAAATTCAAGAGACTCAAGGTCGTTATTTCTGGTACGGCATTCATGCATCCGAGATGCTGCTCGCGGTTATGGGCAAGGGAGTGCGCGAGGTCGAGGTCTCCCAGCAAGGTGATCGCGATACGATTGTCGTCTGGCATGAAGACGGACGGCAATCCTCTCTAATAGGGTCCCAAAATGACGGAGCTTTTCACGTCAGCATTGAGACCGACAAGCGGACGTTGGAGGTGGACCTCGGTCCTTCGGTTCCGTCGCTCGCGGCGCGCGTGCTCGCGGCCGCTCTCGATGTGTTGACTGAGGGCCAGTTCCCGCGGCTGTGGGGTGCAACGGCAGCCGGGTCCGTGTCCGGGAACCGACCAGGACGTGCTTTCGATCCCGACGACCAAGAGACCCTGGAGGTCATCGGTCTGCTGGATGCTGCACAGCGTAGCTACGCTTCTAAGAAGAGAGCTAGTATCCAGCGAATCGCACCGACGCTTTCTTTATAGGGACCCACAAATCGAGTGAAGATGAACATTGTAACGATGAAGCAGCAAGTGATTCGTGTCATTCGGCGGTTACTCGACTTGGTAGACATCGAGCCTGCCCTGATCAGGGCGATGATACGCAAGCCGCCAGCGGTTCATGGTGGTCCTCGTGCCCGGAGATGGCCCTGGCCGCGCCGACGCCATTTCGACAAACGGGAGAAGGGGGCGGTCATGCAATTGCTGGATCGGGAGATCCGCAAGGGCGGTGCTGTGATTTATGGCGGACCGGAGACCAAGGCCTATTGCCGAGCCTTTGCCAATTATCTGGGAGGCGGCTACGCCGCAGCAGTGAACTCAGGTACAAATGCTGTCTATGTGGCGTTGAGGGTACTTGACCTCGAACCCGGGAGCGAGGTGATCGTCTCTGCGATAACGGATGCTGGCGGAGCGATGCCAGTCGCGTTGCTAAATTGCATTCCTGTTCCCGCAGACTGTCGCCCGGGATCGCTGAACACGTCGGTGGACCAAATTAGGGATGTACTGACAGACCGCACGGCGGCGATTCTAGTCGCACATCTCACGGGGCATCCGGTAGATCTCGATCCGATTCTGGATCTGGCCGGAGAACGAAACATCCCGGTGATTGAGGATTGCGCGCAGGCTCACGGGGCACTCTACAAAGGCCGGATGGTGGGGACATTCGGCGCCATATCGGCTTTCTCCACCATGTTCGGGAAACACCACGCCACCGGGGCTCAGGGCGGCGTCGTGTTCACTAAGGATACCCTTCTCTTCGCGCGGGCGCGGCAAGTCATCGATCGCGGCAAGCCGTTTGGCACCCTTGGCAACCCAACGAACGTTATTGCTTCGCTGAACTTCAACCAGGATGAGATCAGCATGGCCATTGGCCGGGTGCAGCTTGAGAAGCTTCCCGGCGCTCTCCAGGCACGGCGGAACTTCGTCGCTCTTGTTGCGAGCGGCCTTAACGATGTGAAAGGCGTATCGCTCATGGGTGATGCCCCGGGCTGCGCGGGTGCTTACTGGTTCTTGTGTCTTTTTGTCGATTGGGCGGATCTGAACTGCAATTCTCAACAATTCGCCGCCGCGCTCGAACTCGAGGGGATCGGCGGGGTGCAGGTGGGCTACCCGTTCATTCCGACCGACCAGCCCTGGCACCGCGACGCCGTAGTTTTCGGTACGAGCGGCATGCCTTGGTCCTTGCGCCAACAGTCGAGGCCACAACACTTCGAGCTGCCGAATGCACATGCGATCAACCAAGCGATCGTCCGTGTCGACGTTCATGAAGCGCTGGGAGCAACCGAAGCACGGGACTTGGTGGTGGCAGTCAAGAAAATTGCTGCGTATTACAGAGCATCGAAGAGCTCAACTGTGCCAGTGGATGCCGCAGAAACCGTAAGCTCCACTGCGTAAGAGTCGCTTCCTCACGCAGGTGTGAGTGGTCGTTGCCACCGACTATCGTGAAGGGACAGTCGGTATTTCCATGAGAAAATTCCCGATCAACCGCTGTTGCCCCATCAGCCGTGAGCGGCACTTGCGCCTTTTGACTTACCTTCCAGCCGCCGTCGTAGCCGCGGCGAATCCCACGTATCGTCCTGACTTTGCCAAGATTCTGGGCATTTCAGCTGAGGATGAATTCCCAATTGTCGAGGGCCCTTCCGGATTTGTCTTTTCCGGATGGCTCCCGCCCGACGACTTTCTTCGCCGATTATACGAGGATGTAATTGATCATTCGAGGACAATAACAGAGACCATCGAATACCGTCGTGCGTTATTGGAGTTTGGGGGAGCTTTTCTGCAGACCGTTGAGAAATATTCTGTCTCTTCCGCCCGGCCCTTGCGCTTGCTTGATTTCGGGTGTGGATATGGAGCGTTAACACGGATGCTAGGGGGGCGGGATATCAAGCTATTTGGCTATGAGCCGAGCACAGAGCGAAGTGCGCGAGCATCTCAGGGCGGATTCGCAGTTTTGGATAGTCTGGATAAGGTTGCAGATGTCGGTCCGTTCGACCTGGTCGTTTGTACGGAGGTTCTTGAACATGTAGCAGATCCGCGAGGGGTGTTGAGGTTCATCAAAAAGCACGCACCATCCGGCGGGCTCCTGGCGATCACGGTTCCGCAATGCGACCCGACCTTTATTGCCCACTCCATTGCCGTCTTTCTTAGGGACCGCCTCCTGCCGCGAGTCATCAATCCCTGGGAACATCTGAATTACTTTTCGGCTCGGAGTCTGCGTCGATTACTGGCGGAAGAGGGGTTCGAAGTGGTCAATGACTTTGGGCGGGCGAAGCCGGCCTACGACGCTTGTTTGGGTATCGGCGAGGCAACGTCGCTAAAAAGCGGCGTTCGTAACGGTCTGCGGCTCATAAAGCGGGCGCTTGCCACGTCGCAATCGACGGAATTAATTTGCGAAAGCGCATAGATCCAAAATCCGTCCAAAGCGATCGAGTCTGGCCGACAGGTGCCGACGTTTGCCCGACGACACTAGGACGCGTTTGGGCACTGGCGGTCGACCAAGCATGAGCCAAACGCCGCTTATCTCTGTAATCACGCCAACCAAGAATCGGCTCAAGCTGCTTTGCGAGGCGATGGAATCAGTCCAGCGGCAAAGCTTCGATGCCTGGCAGCACCTCGTTGTGGACGATGGGTCGGACGACGGCACGGCCGAGGAAGTCGCTAGGCGAGCTGCGACCGATCCACGCATCCGTTACATCCGGCGAACCGCCGAAAAATCCGGCGCGAATGTCTGCCGCAACATTGGTGTCAAAGAAAGCCACGCCGAGTTTATCGTATTCCTTGACTCGGACGACCTTCTTGCCCCGAGCTGCCTTGTCCGCCGCGTCGAACTCATGCAACGGAATTCGGACCTCGATTTCGCCACGTTCCAAACCGCAGTTTTTGAATACAAGCCGGGGGACCTTGGCAGGCAGCTCGATCCTGAACTGCTCGGTGACGACCTCCTGCGGTTCCTGTTCTTCGAATGCCCGTGGATCATAACCGGTCCGGTGTGGCGAAGGACGTCGCTGCTACGTCTCGGCTTGTTTGATGAGTCGCTGCTAAGTTGGCAGGACATCGACCTCCACATCCGGGCGGTTACGGCAGGCTTCCGTTACCTGCGATTTCCCGACGTGGACCACCATGTCCGGTGGCAGTTTGAGCCCGCTAAAGTCAGCATTGAGCAGCGCCGTTCGCCTCGCCATCTCGAAGCGGCAATCGAAATTCTAGAAAAATTCGAGCGCCTGGTTCGGGAAGGGCCCGGGATGAACTGGGTCAGACAGCGTGCGTTGTGCAGTCTCTACTTCTTTGTCGCAGAGAGCTGGTTGGCCGCAGGGAGTCTGTCAGCGGCATTGCGGTCTTGGAAGCAGATCCGCCGACGGCCGCTTGGCTCCCGCGCATTGCACCTCTCCGGTGCCGCTCTACTAGTGGTACGGGCGCTCGGCAGTCCGGGGCGCCGTGTCGGTGGTCGAATTGCCCATAAATGGAAAGGCTGGATGCGCTTGAGGACCAATCCCGAGTTGGTCGTACGTTGAGCAATCTCGAAAACTTGGTTGACTGCGTTTACATCTGCGCATCGACACTTGATTCTCGCTATACGCGTATTTGCGTCGCCAGCATCCGCTATTTCTACCCTGACATTCCCATTCGGCTCCTTGTGGGCGGACGCCTGCAGCGTGGATTCGCGGACGAGGTGCAGCGGCATTGGGACGTAGGGACGGCAGATCTTCCAAGGGGTGATTACGGCTGGGGCTTCGTGAAATTGGAGCCGCTCTTTGGTCAGCCCGGCGAAAACTTTCTCGTGCTCGACTCAGACACAGTGCTCACCGGACAGGTTCTGGACAGAAGGAATGAATTTCCTGCGCCGTTCCTTATAGATGATGAAGAGCAGTCCGAGGCCGACACGAAGCGCCTGTATTACGACTGGGAGAAGGTGCGTAAGATCGATCCGAACGCTCGGCCACCTCGATTCGTGTTCAACTCCGGGCAATGGTTCGGAACCGCAGGTGTGCTCACACGGGATGACTTCGCCCCCTGGGTGGAGTGGACAATGCCGCGCACGCTACGCCATCCGGAACACTTCATGCCGGGCGATCAAGGCATCCTGAACTATGTGCTCAATCAGAAGGCGGCGACTGACGGTCTGCGCGTCGAACGTCGACAAATCATGCGCTGGCCCGGTCATTCGATGGAGGGGCTGGATGTGGAAAGCGTCTCAAAGCGCGCAGCGGCGCCCCTTGTCGTCCATTGGGCTGGCATGAAAAGAGTACGTCAGCGGGACATGATCGGCGCGAACCTGCTCGCATATTTCGAAAAGTTGTATTATCAGCGGCTTCCGGCCGGAAATGCCAGAAGGTATTTTGCAGGTTGCCGAGATAGCTTTTCGCACTCGCTGCTCGGCGCAAAAGTGAGGGTCAAGTTGGCATCTCGCAAATTGGCTGCCATACGCAGAGCACCTGTCGCAGGGTGGTGAAATGCTGCTGTATGGCCCTTCCTCACTTTCATCGTAAGAATCGCTCCGGGTTAACGTGAGGCCTACTGTCATAGGAAGCCTATCTACGGGAAACGAAAAATCACCGCAAGTGCAGTGCGCCACACCATGCGTCCCAATCAACGGTGCGCAGGCTGGCCCTCGATTTTGGCACCTATGGAATTATGGTCAAATGATCAGACAAGTAATGGAACACGCCATTCGCGGCGTGCTTGAAGCCGCTGGGTACCGGGTGTACCACCGCACCGTTCTGCCCTACGGTATCGATTTCATGCTCGATATCGACCGGCTGAGCCGGGCCTGGGACGTTCCGATCCGCACTTTTTTCGATGTTGGTGCCAATGAGGGACAAACGTCCACATCAGCTCTCTCGTCATTCCCGAAAGCTCGGGTGTTTGCCTTTGAGCCTCATCCCGTCACGTTTTCCAGGCTGGTGCAACGTCTCGGCGGGGACCCGCGCGTTGCCGCTCACAATCTCGCCTTGAGCAACGCCAACGGGTGCGCCCCCTTTTTCGAGTATTCATCATCTACATTGAATAGCCTGATCCCGGATGCGCAGTATCCTGTCCGAAAGGGCGTAGCCGCACGAGAAATCACCGTGCAGTGCAAGACTCTAGACGAGTTCTGTAGGCAGCACCGTATTCAGACGATCGACGTTCTAAAAATAGATACCGAAGGTTGCGAGCTTGTTGTCCTACAAGGTGCCCGGCAATTGCTGTCCACTGAAAAGATCCGGTTCGTTTATGCGGAATTCAACGACATGTCGCCTAGACCCGGCGCAACAGGTGGCGCCCTCATTCCCATCAGCGATTTTCTCGCACCGTTTGGATTTCGTTTCGTCGCGACTTACCCCGACTACATGGAATTGAGGAGGGAACTGCATGTCTGCGCAAATGCTCTTTTTGTTTTCCCCCCGCCTGTTACGGAGTAATCGGCAGTTAGCCCGAGTGTGCTGTGGACGAAACCTTGTCATCTTGCACAGACATTTCAGTGCTTGCATTCCCGCAATGATTCATTGAAGGAGCAACTGATCTGGCCAAGTTCAAACGGAAAGAAGCGCTCGACGGAAGGTGCCGGTGATGGTCGACTCGCTTGCCCTGCCACGAGAGAGTTTCCACTAGCATTTAAATTTCTCCAGAAGATGCTTTCCGTCGTTATCTGTACCTATAATCCGCGTTCGGATTACTTCCGGCGATGCCTCGACGGGCTGCGGAGTCAGACACTCCCGCTCAACCGGTGGGAATTGGTGGTGGTGGATAATCGAAGCGATGAACCGGTCGCGAACAGCCTCGATCTTTCCTGGCACCCGCGAGCTCGAAGTGTTCGAGAGGAAGCGCCCGGTCTCACGCCAGCCCGTCTGCGCGGCATCCGCGAGACTAACGGAGAGCTGCTGGTTTTCGTGGATGACGACAACGTGCTTGATGCCGATTTCCTCGAAACCGCAGTTCGCACCGCGGACGACAAATCGTTCCTCGGTTCTTGGAGCGGGCAATGCCGGCCTGAATTTGAGGAACCTCCTCCAGAATGGACTCGTCGTTATTGGGGGAACCTTGTAATCCGAGAATTCGACAATGACGTCTGGTCCAACCTGCCGCGCCTACCTGAGTCTATGCCGTGTGGCGCTGGGCTTTGCGTCAGGCGGGCGGTGGCACTGCATTACCTTCATTTGCACGAATCCGGAAAACGTTCGTTTCAATTTGATCGTACCGGCAGCTCGCTGCTCTCCGGCGGCGACAATGATCTAGCGGCTTGTGCGTGCGATATCGGCCTTGGTGTCGGGCTCATCGCCTCCCTCAAACTCACGCACTTAATTTCGCCAGAACGTTTAACCATAGACTACCTCGCTCGTCTGGCGGAGGGGATTCACTATTCTTCAACCTTGCTGGATTCGGAGCATGGAATTCGAACTGTCCAGCGAACGGCATTGGGCCGGACGGCGGATTTCCTACGTATCATGCGGATGAAAAAGCCTCACGGTCGGATATTGAGAGCGGCTTTCCGCGGGCGAGATCGCGCACTGCAACAGCTGAGCCGATCTGATATTTGTCGAACTCAGGAGAAGAACTGATGACAAAGTTGCGTCACGATTTTGTTCTTGCGCTGAAACGAGTGCTCTACGGCCGGCGAGGGGAACCCTATCGAATCGACGGGCAGACGTTGCGTTACCTACCTGGCACGCGTCCCGTTAGACTGCGATATATTCGGTCCCAGAACGGGGTCGCTCGCTACGATGCCTTGCAGGTCGCGTGGCTCAGTAGCCACCTGACTGAGGGTGACACCGCGGTAGATATCGGTGCGCACTACGGCTCCTATAGCATTCTTATGGCAGCGAAGTGTGGTCAAAGTGGTCATGTTATCGCCTTTGAGCCGGATCCGTATGCGCGTGAAGTGCTCGCGAGGAATCTCGGTCTCAATCCAAGCATCAGACGACCCAAGGTTGAAATGTGTGCATGCTCAGACAAAATCGGGGAAGCAACGCTCTTCAGTCGTGGTGGAAATGCGCAATCCTCGCTTGCACGGTCTGCAGTGCAGTTTTCCGCCGCCCACATATCCGAAGAAATTCGAGTGCCTCTCGTCACTCTCGATTCCTATTTGTCGGAGTGCAACCTGCCAGAGCCCCGTTGCGTGAAGATTGATGCGGAGGGAGCGGAAATCCGTATTTTAAAAGGTGCGAAACAAGTTCTTGCGAGCAACGCGGACGTAGTCTGTGAACTTCACCCTTATGTGTGGCCAGAGTTTGGTAACACGTTCGCAGAACTCAAGGACCTGGCTACCGCGGCTGGTCGTCGCATTCGCTATCTCGATCAGGATACGGAGATCGGCGATAAGGCGGAGTACGGCACTGTACTCTTGGAACGCTAGCTCCTAGCTTGGGTTCGGGTCGGAGAAGGCAGTTTCGAACATTCACAACACGCCCCGACGAATCCTCCACGTCGTCGAAAATCTCAACTGCGGCGCGGTGGAAAACTGGCTCGTGCGGATGCTAGGGCATGCGCGTAAACGAGAAATAGAAGTCGATTGGACCTTTTATTGCATACTCAAGCAGCCGGGAGCAATGGACGAGAAGGCGCGAGCACTCGGCGCACGCGTGATCCATTCGCCAGTTCCGATCGTGAGAAAAGCGGAGTTTGTCCGCGCCCTGCGCATGGAGTTGCGGCGTGGGGGATACGACGTCTTGCACTGCCACCATGACATTGTCAGCGCAGTCTATCTGCTGGCTGCGTCAGGCATGCCGATCCGTCGGCGGATCGTTCATGTACATAATGCGGATGAAGAAGTGCTCACCACCAGCCGCCTCAAGAAGCGCCTCTATCGCGAACCGATGCGGCAAGTCTGTCTCTTCATGGCCGATCGCATCGTTGGCATCTCGAACCATACGCTCGACACGTTTCTCGCGGGACACGCACGCCGTCCTGAACGCGACTTCGTGCACTATTACGGATTGGACCCCATGCCGTTCGAGAACGTTGCCGCTGATCGCGCCGATTTTCGCCGTCAGTGGGAACTCCCCGAGGATGCGTTGGTCCTTCTTTTCGGAGGGCGTCTGGTTCCAGAAAAAAATCCAGTGTTTGCGGTGGATGTCCTGGCCGATCTGCGTTGCATCGAGCCGCGGGCTGTCGCGGTCTTCGCCGGCGCCGGATCTCAGGGGCCTGACATACTAGACCGCGCGCGGGAACTCGGCGTGGAGAACTCGGTGCGGTTCTTCGGCTGGCGAAACGATATGCCCGAGATTATGAGTTGCAGCGACTGGTTCATCCTTCCCCACCCGGAGCACCCGGTGGAAGGATTCGGGCTGGCTGTTGTCGAGGCTCAGCTCGCGGGTCTGCGAATGCTTCTGTCGCATGGAATTCCGGACGATCCGCTGCTTCCAACGGCGTGTTTTCGCCGCCTACCACTCTCCGGCGGGTCCAAGGCGTGGGCGATCGCCGCGATGGACCTTCTGCGCGATCCCGCGCCATCAAGGGCTGCTGCGCTCGCTGCTCTCCGCGAATCACCAATGAACATGGACCAGGCACTTGATGGCCTTCTCGCACTTCATACATGAAGGACGAACGTCCTATCAGGGTCCTCCAAGTCATCGACAGCCTAGGAATGGGCGGCGCCGAAACTTGGCTGATGGAGGTGCTGCGGCTCTGGTCCAAAAGCAAAGCTGGCCGAATTGATTTCTTAGCAACCAGCGGCAATCCCGGGATCTTCGATGAGGAGGCGCTGTGGTTGGGCGCTCAAGTCCATTACGTGCGCTACGGACGCGCCCACTTTCCGCGATTTGCGAAGCAGTTCCGCCAGGTGCTGCGGGAGGGGCGGTACCACGCCATCCACGACCACCAGGACTACGCCAGCGGATGGCATTTCCTGATGGGCGCAAGCGCGCTGCCGCCCGTGCGGGTGACGCATGTACATAATCCGTGGCTTCATATCGAGGCCAACTACGCGGTGAGTTTCTCGCGGAGGCTCACGACGATCGTTGGAAAGCGCCTTGTCCGCCAACTCGCCACTCATGTTTGCGGTACTTCCGAAGAGATCCTCCGCCGATACGGATTCCAGCCGGCGCAAGTCCGGCGCCCGAAAGTGTCCGTCGTCCATTGCGGATTTGACATCGGAAGGTTCAACAGACCGCGCGAGTCCGATCGCCAGTCAGTTCTGCGCGAGTTTCGCTGGCCGGAGGAAGCCAGAGTCGTCTTGTTCGCTGGGCGACTGGATCGGGCGATGGAATTCGAACACCGTCAAAACCACAAGAATTCGTGGTTCGCGCTGAACGTCGTGCGGACCGCAGTAGAAAAACAGCCTTCCGTCCGGTTCTTGATGGCGGGTGCAGAGGAAAATTCGAGGCAGGACCTTGAAAACTGTATCGAGAGTTGGGGATTGAAAGATAACTTGCGTCTTATCGGCGTTCGCAAGGATATCGATCGCCTTATGCGTGCTGCAGACGTGCTCTTCTTTCCTTCCCGGCAGGAGGGGCTGGGGATGGTGGCGGTAGAGGCGCAGGCGGCCGGCCTGCCGGTTCTGGCCAGCACTGCCGTGCCCCGCGAATGTGTCGTCATCCCCGAGCTGTATACCGCGCTGGCGCTAGACGAGCCGATCGAGGTTTGGGCGGCCGCACTATTCCAAATAATGACTAAGCCGCGCCCTCCGCTGGAACTCTGCCGTCGCGCGTTGGAATCCTCACCGTTTTCGATCGCGAATTCCGCACGGCGGCTCGAAGAGATATACAGTTCAACCCAGCAATGACGCGCGCTTTAGTTATCGAAGCTTCAGGCAACTTGTGGGGGTCTGAGCGCGCTCTCCTTGATCTGCTTGGTGCCGTTCCAATGTTGGACGTGGCGGTCTGCTGTCCGCCGAAAGTGCCGCTAAACAGCGAACTCGAGAAGCTGCACATCCGCACCCTGCCATATTATGTTTACGGTCTTCACGAGAAATCGAAACGGCACCGCCTACAAGCCGCCGCCGGCGTGGTTAGAGCTTGCCTGGAATTTCGACCTGACATCATTTACCTCAATCAGTGTGGTTGCTATAAAGTGGCCTTGCCCGCGGCAACACTGTTGGATTTGCCGATCGTGGCGCACGTCCGCATATTCGAGGATGCGGCCTATCTTGCAAGACAAAGCCCCGGCCCACGTCGGCTTCGAGGTATTATCGCCATTAGTTCGGCAGTTGAAACGGAAATCCGACGGTTCCAACAACTCGACTCCATCCAGCTTCATCGAATTTATGACGCGTACGCTCCTGCGGTGCCCGCGCTTCAGAACTTGCCCCCGCAAGGAAGGATCGTCAACCGGGTTGCCTGCGTCGGGCGACTGGTGCCAGTCAAAGGCCAGGATGTTCTCGTCGGCGCATTGTGCATATTGGAGGACTTCGAGGGCGGATTGGAGTGTCTGTTCGTTGGGGACGGCGAACGAAGTTTTGTTCAAGAGCTAAGACGAACAGCTTTGCATGGAAACGCCGCTTCTTCAATTCGGTGGCTCGGCTTTGTGGGTGACGTCCTTTCCCTGTTACAGACTTGCTCCGTGCTGGTTTGCCCCTCCCATAGCGAACCCCTCGGGCGGGTGATCTTTGAGGGCTGGGATGCCGGTGCACTCCCGATCGTTTTTGCGGGAAGTGGCGGTGCTGCCGAGATCGTTGCAGCAGCGGATGGCGGCATTCTCTACGATGAACAGACGCCGCAGTCGCTGGCGATGGCATTACGAAAAGCACTGGAGCTTGACGGCGAGGGGAGAAATAAACTCGTTCACAACGGCCGGCTGTGGATGTCCACCAACTGCAACTCAGAGTCTTATGGCGAGACCATTTCCACAATCTTGAGGAATGCTGCCTCGAAGTGCCATACATTGGGTGGTCTAGGATGATGAAGCGACTTCTCCGCTCCCTCAAGAAGCATCCGGCTCTCTACGAGTTTCTGCGCTACGACATTTATGCGCGGATATGCTCGATCGATCGCGAACATGTATTCTTGAAGATATACGAAAATAATTATTGGGACGGAGATATTTCAATCTCCGGACCAGGCTCATCGTTGGAATCTACTCAGGCCATTCGGAAAGCCCTGCCCAATTTGTTGGCGAAACTGGGTGCCCGGTCGATTCTGGACATACCCTGCGGCGATTTTCAATGGATGAAGGATGTGCCCCTTGGTGTTGAACAATATATTGGGGCGGACATTGTTCTTTCGCTGATTCAGAATAACCGGGAAGTTTTTGGCGAACGAGGCGAATTCTTCCATCTTGATCTATTGCGCGACCGACTACCGTCTGCTGACGTTATTTTCTGCCGTGACTGCTTGGTTCATTTAAGCTTTAGAGAAATTCGATTTGCGCTCCAGAACATCAAAATAGCCTCTCCGAAACACTTCATAACGACCACCTTTCCGTACCACAAGGAAAATGCTGATACAGTGACGCCTTATTGGCGAGCCCTGAATATGCAACTCAGCCCCTTCAACTTTCCACGGCCGATTCACCTAATACAAGATTTCTCGGACGCGCAAGTAAACGACCAGGGGAAGTACCTCGGTGTATGGCATACAGACGACTTGCGTCACTCCCCCTGACTATCGACGATTTTCACGAACGCCTGCATACCCGACGTGGTTGTCAGCGACTTTGAAACCTCTTTCTTGGCGAAATCGGCCGTAACTCGACCATGATTCGGCTTGACTACTGTGGCAACTCGGTGATCTTTAAGGCTAGGACGGAGTTGCGGTCGTCCTGCCGGGAGAGGGCAATGCCATCCTTTTCGTGGCCGACTGGCGGACTTCTTTACCAGAAGCAAAAGGCTGAATCGCTTGCGGCTGCGCTGTGAGTCCGGGCGCTACTTTCCACGGAATGTCGGGCATCTAGCGAAAATCGCTGTCTAGGGGGACAGCCCTCCTGAATCTATCGCTCACGTTTATGAGAACCGCGGCAGAACAGCAGGCAGGCACTTCGCGGCTTGGAGACCTTCTTGGTTTACCGAATTACGCGAAGCTGGACATCGTACAGGCGGGATATCTCGATACCTTCTTCGTCTTTCTCGGCGAGCGGGACTGTGCGCAAAGGCCAGGCCAAATACTTGACGAGCTGACGCGCCAGTGAAGATCCTCTACCTCGGACAGATCAGCCCCGGCCAGACGGCGCTCATGAGGATGCGTGCACTTGAGCGACTTGGTCACACTGTGCGCGGCGTGCGCACGATGGAGCCGTGGAAGCATGCGTCATGGATCAAGCGTCAGGTGCAACGGCGAACTCATCGAGGATCCATCGTGGAGGAAATCAACTCCACAGTTCTGTCAGCGGCGCGTCAATTCAAGCCCGCTCTAGTGTGGGCAGACAAGCAGGAGTTCCTGCGTGTTGAAACGATCGAGGAACTACGGAAACTTGGCGCAAAATTGGTTCATTTTACACCCGACCCATATTTCTCGCTCGAGTGGAAGCGCACCCGGCTCATGGATCGAGCCATGGGGGCGTTCGATGCGCTTGTTTACTGCAAGTCATATGAGAGGAAGCAATACGAGATGCTCGGCAAACCAGTTGTTTATATGCCACTCGGATATTGCGATGAAGTCCACCGTCCGCTGCCGTCCAAGGATGCGCGGTGGAACTGCGCCGTTGGATTTCTGGGCGGGTGGGAACCGCGACGTGAGCGCCTGCTTCACGCTGTCGCCGCCGCCGGTGTAGACGTCAAGATCTGGGGCGGATACTGGGATTTCTTGCGAGATGGTAAATGGACGCTCCGCCAACATATTATTCTGCGCCAGCTTGCCGGAGGAGATAGTTTCCGTTTCCATAGTGATGAGCTCTTGTCCCGTGCCTACCAGGGCGGGGAAGTTTACGAAGACGATTACGCGCGGGCGCTTACGGGCTCCAAGATTGGCCTCGGTTTCCTACGCAAGGCCTGGCCAGACCAGCACACCACGCGCAGCTTCGAGATCCCCGCCTGCGGCAGCATGCTTCTAGCTGACCGGACCCAGGAGCACCAAGAATTCTTTGAAGAAGGCAAAGAGGCCGAGTTCTTTGCTTCTAGCGAGGAATTGCTGGAGAAAACCAAATTCTATTGCAGTAATGAGTCTGCCAGGAAAAGGATCGCAGAGGGAGGCTACAAACGCTGCAAAGAAGGAAAGTACTCCTATATGCATCGCCTTAGCACTGCGCTTGGCGCTCTGGCGCGGGTCTGAGCTTCGACCAATGCTGCCCTCAACTTTCGAGAATCTTTTGATGCTGTATGCGCGGCGCTTTCCGATTCGCCGCGGGAAGCTGAGAGTGATCAACTTGTTCTGGCGAGCAGCCGTCGGTGACCAGAGCACGCATCGTGTGGCGGCCTTGAACCACGGCGGATTGAAGATGTCATGCGACCTCAGCGAAATGCTGCAGCGGCAGTTCTATTTTTTCGGTACATACTTCTTGGAAGAAGATATCCTCAGATGTTGGGAGGCCGCGGCGAAGGGTGCCAAGGTTATCCTCGATGTGGGAGCGAATGCCGGAATCTACAGTTTGGCCGCACTCGCTATTCAGCCCGACGCTATCGTCCACGCCTTCGAACCCACCCCGGAAATTGCAGCTCGGCTGCGGGCAACCGCAAAGCTAAATGGGCTCGATCACCTGCACGTTCACGAGGCTGCGGTCCTCAACAATAATGGGCAGGCTACCCTAAAGCGTTTCCGCGGAGAACTGGGGACGAACGAAGGGATGAACTTCATTTCACGAGACCTCGGTAATTCTGGAACCGAACGTGTACAAACAGTATGTGTCGATCAGTTTTGCCAAGATCATTCGATTAGCCATATCGATCTCATGAAGCTCGATATTCAAGGGCACGAGCATTCGGCCTTAGAGGGGGCGGAACGGCTGATCAGGTCCGGTCATATCGGAATCATCTTCCTGGAACTCAACTGGGATAAAAGTGTTGGAGCCACATGTCCGGCGGCTGAGTCCATTCGTCTTCTCGATCAGGCAGGCTATCGGTTCTCAAGACCAGGCAAGCTCCTGAATTGGGGAAAGGCGGGTGACTGGTTGCAATCTCTGAGTGATGTGGTTGCCCATCGAGGGCGCTCTTAGCAAGGTTTTTCAACAGCCATGACATTCTTGATTTTCATTTGCCTCGCGGCATTCTTTTGGCTGTTGTGGCTTCTCCGAAGGGACAGGGTTTCGCTAGGACTTCCGATCGCCTACTTGTATTCATTGTTGTTGATCCATGTTCCCGGCGCGTTTGCCAATATCGTCGGTCGCGACTTCCTTCGTTACTCGGACCTGATTGAGCTTGGCATGCGTTTCACGGCGATCGGGTCGATGTGTTTTGTTGCGGGGGTCTGGTGGGCCCGTTTCCGTTCGTCGTTCGCGATAATGCCAATCCGCCGAGAGGCGGATCGCGATCACTTTTGGTGGTTTTGCTTGTTCGGAGGGTGGTCTCTCATCTACGGCCTCAGTCCGCTCTACCAAATCCCCAGTATCAGCGCTGCAGTTGAAAAAGGGGGAGCGATTTGGATGCTGGGCGTGATGCTGGGCCTGCGAGCGGCTTGCCAGCGTCGCGATCTCAAACGAATAGCGATCTGGCTCGGGGCGCTCATGGTCTACCCTGTTCTGATGCTCCTGCTCGGAGGCTTCCTGAGCTATGGATCTGCGGCGATCATTATTGTCTGTGCCGCGCTCACCATTTCAGCGCGAAGCTACCGGCTGGTGGTCGTCGGCATCACCGTCTTTGTATTCTTGACTTTGAGTATCTTCGTAAATTACTTTCAGCACCGCAATGACATTCGTGAACAGGTGTGGGGCGGAGCACCGCTTGAGGCCCGAATCGATAGCGTCACTGATACGGTTCGAGGGTTCAAATGGTTTGACCCAAACGACCGGATGCACCTGATCGCACTCGATCAAAGGCTCAATCAAAACTATTTCGTCGGACTGGCAGCTCGAAGAATTCAGTTCGGCCTGGCGGACTATCTCGTGGGCGATTCGGTCCGGCAGGGATTACTCTCTCTGGTTCCGCGCGTCTTGTGGCCGGACAAGCCGGTATTTGGCGGTAGTCCGGAGATCGTTTCGAAGATGACCGGCCTTCACCTTTCTCCTAGAACGTCGTTTGGTGTGGGCAATGTGATGGAGTTTCAGATTAATTTTGGGATTCCGGGAGTCGTCATTGGCTTTTTCGTGCTTGGGTGGGTCATTGGCACGCTCGATCTCAAAGCAGCTGTTGCGGAAGCTCGCGGCGATCTGGGCGGCGTATTTCTCTTCTTTCTCCCCTGCGTGGCTCTGATTCAGCCGAACGGGTCAATTGTGGAACTCACCAGTGGCTCAGCCGCAGCGCTGGTGGGGGCATATGGTTGGAAGTGGGCATGGAAGCAGTGGGTTGCCCATCGCGCCAGCTCGAGAAAGAGATATTCTCATCCGCACGAAGCGGCCCCAAAAGCTTCACAATTGAAGATCGATTGAAGGAAGTACGGCCGTCTCCGCGCGGTCCCGCCCACAGGCATCGTGACGTGCGTAGGGCCAAGCACTTCACGCCGACGAGGATCGTGTCGGCTAGCTGAGCTGGAACTTATTAGACGGTATCTCCGAGCGCACCAGGCCCTCTATGTCGAAGCGAGAAAGAGCGGGTGAGTGTACGACCCAGACCACGGAAATTATCGATAGCAAGGGGGCGGCCAGAGCGATGACATCGTCACGATCTGTTTATCGGCATTCCCGAAGGTGCTTCAGTCAAGCTTGGGCACGTCTCGAGCGCTGACCGATCGCTATGAAAGTCTTTGTTGCTGGAACCAGTTTGATGCCAAGTTACGGCGGCCCGGCATTTTCGGTTTCTCGCTTGGCCATGGCTTTGACAGAAGCCGGGGCAGAGGTTGGCCTGTGGGCTCCCGACCAGTCAGCAGGATTCACGCCGCTATTACCCGCCCAGTCGTCCGTGCGACGCTTGACCGGTACTGAAGCCGAGGCCTTGGATAGCTTCGGCAATGCCGATGTCCTGCACGATAACGGTATCTGGCTGCCGCATAACCACTGCCTCGCGGTGCTGGCAGAAAGACGCGGTATTCCGCGGATAGTGAGCACGCGGGGTATGCTGGAACCTTGGGCGATTAATCATAAGCGCCTTAAGAAGAATCTCGCCTGGTGTTTGTATCAATGTCGCGATTTGAAACAAGCGCGTTGCCATATCGCAACTGGTGAGGCGGAGGCCCAAAACCTGCAACATCTCGGGCTCGGAGTTCCCATAGCGACCGTTCCGAACGGTGTAGATGTGCCCGAGGAGCGACCACCGGGTGTAGGTTCGGGAGCTGAAAGGGCGGTTCGAGTTGGACCAAGAACAGCACTTTTCTTGGGTCGGATCTACCCGATCAAGGGCCTGCCGATGTTAATTGAGGCTTGGGCACGTACACGGCCCGAGGGTTGGATTTTGCGGATCGCAGGGCCCGATGAAGCTGGCCACCAGAAACAAGTTGAAAGGGCAGTGTCCGCCGCTGGCTTGGGGCAAGTGGTTTCCTTCATGGGCCCTCTCGCACATGGAATGAAGAGGTCTGCCTTTTTCGACGCGGAGCTGTTTGTGCTCCCGACCCATTCGGAAAGCTTTGGGATCGTTGTCGCCGAAGCACTTGCCCACGGCTTGCCAGTCCTGACCACCACCGGGGCACCTTGGTCAATTCTGCCGGAGAGCGGCTGCGGTTGGTGGGTCGATCCAACAGTCGATGGTATTGCCGAAGGTTTGCGCCAGGCAACAGCTCTAGATCTCGAAACACTCCGGTCGATGGGCGCCAAAGGCCGATCATTAGTCAGTGCAGAATTTGGCTGGAAACGCGTCGCGGATCGCATGCTGTCGACATATGAGGCAGTACTCGCCGATACGATTACGCACAATCCAGCGTCTTCAATCGGCCTTAGGTCTTGAATATTAGATAGACTGATTTGACGGTTCGAGGGAAGGGAACAACTACCCATTTGGACAACGATCGAGCTTGTCACTTGAGGATGCTGGTCAGGGTTGCTCGCGAAGCGGTTCGCGGATCTACTATTCGTTCGCGCGGGACGTGGTGCCATATTTCGGGCAGCACGATCTTGGTTGTCCTGGAAACGGCAGGGGATTGAAACGGAAATGAAGATTCTCGGACTTAACGCGTTCCACGGCGATGCGTCGGCGGCGGTGCTGCGGGACGGGCAGCTGGTGGCGGCGCTCGAGGAGGAGCGGCTGAATCGCATCAAGCACTGGGCGGGATTGCCCTTGCTTGCGGCAAAGGCATGTCTCGAAGGGGCGCAACCGGACCATATCGCGATTTCGCGCAATCCCAAGGCTCATCTGACGGACAAACTGGTGCGGGCGGCGCTGCGGCCACACCGCTGGTTGAACCTCACTTCCCGTGCCGTCAACAGTGTGCGCATCGCACAGGTCGGCGAGGTGCTCGCGGCAGAGGGGATTGTGCCACAGGAGTCCCGGCGGATGCACTTCGTCGAGCATCACCGGTCGCACCTGGCCAGCGCGTTTTTCCCGTCGCCTTTCGAGGAGGCCGCCGTCATCTCCATCGACGGCTTCGGTGATTTCAGCAGCGTGATGTGGGGAATCGGGAAGGGCAATCACATTGAGGTACGAGGCTCCGTCTCGTTCCCGCATTCGCTGGGCATTTTCTATACCGCGTTCACGCAATTCCTCGGCTTCCCCAAATACGGTGACGAGTACAAGATG
Organism: Acidobacteriaceae bacterium; assembly: GCA_003132405.1. Classification (GTDB taxonomy): domain Bacteria; phylum Acidobacteriota; class Terriglobia; order Terriglobales; family Acidobacteriaceae; genus Acidiflorens. The sequence goes on from PKXQ01000099.1 coordinate 113,518, forward strand.
ATGGGTCTCTCCGCCTATGGAGAGCCCCGATTTGCCGAACAGGTGCGGCGCGTGGTCCGCACCAAGAGAGATCAGTGCCGGCTGGATCTGGACTACTTCACCCATCACAGTAAAGGCGTGGACATGACTTGGTACGGCGGAGAGCCGGTGCTGGGCGAAGTGTTTTCGCACAAAATGGTAGAGGAATTCGGCCATCCGCGCGCCCCGCGCTCTGAGATCCGACAGAGGGACATGGACCTGGCAGCCTCCGTGCAACTAGTGCTGGAGGAGAATTACTTCGCCCTGTTGAATTTTGTCCAGAAGCAAACGGGTGCGGCCGCCGTTTGCCTCGCCGGCGGCGTGGCGTTGAATTGCGTGGCCAACGGCATGATCTTCCAGCGCACAAACTTCAGGGACGTGTATGTACAGCCCGCGGCGCACGATGCGGGGACCGCGATAGGTGCGGCGCTCTATGTGCAGCATCAAGAGTTGAAGCTACCGCGGCGCTTTGAGATGCGACACGTGTATTACGGGCCCGAGTATTCGGATAGTGAGATCCTCCGCGACCTGGAGGCCGCCGGATGCAAGTACCACAAGCTCGCGGAGGAGGATCTGATTGGCAGCACGGTTGAGGCGATTGCCCAGGGGAAGATCGTGGGTTGGTTTCAAGGCCGCATGGAGTTTGGGCCGCGCGCGCTGGGTAACAGAAGCATTCTTGCGGACCCGCGCCGCAAGGATATGAAAGAGATTCTTAACAGCCGCATCAAATATCGCGAGCCGTTCCGGCCGTTCTGTCCGTCGATTCTTTTGGAGAGGGTGGGCGAGTATTTCGAGACGGACTACCCGTCGCCATTCATGGTGATGGCATACAAAATCAAGCCAAAGCAACGCGAGCAGATTCCGGCTGTGACTCACGGGGACGGGACCGGAAGACTCCAGACAGTGGAGCGCGACGTGAATCCGCTGTATTGGAAGCTGATTCACAAGTTTGAGGAAGTAACAGGCGTGCCGGTGCTGCTCAACACGTCCTTTAATGAGAATGAGCCCATCGTCCAAACGCCGGCCCAAGCGATCGACTGCTTCCTGCGAACGCGGATGGACGTGCTGTCGATCGGTGGGTTCGTATTGCACAAGGAAGAAAATGTGCATCTGAGCGAGAATCGGGCAGCATTTGCGGAGTTGCAGAGAGGCTGAGTCGATTATTCGCATGCGGGCGGGTCGATGATACCCGAGCCTACGGCTGCGGACCTTGCTCAAAAGACGTAAGGATGTGCTGCTCTTGGGGAACCACTGCGGCACTGATCCAATTATTGGCGACCAAGTATCCCACGAAGCAAGTATCCCACGAAGAATGAACATTTTGCTTTTGAACCAGGCCTTCTATCCGGACGTAGTCGCGACTGCTCAGCTTGCGAGTGACTTGACGGCAGCCCTGGTGCAGGCCGGACATGAGGTCACGATAGTCTGCAATTCCCGAGGTTACGACGACCCGAAGCTTCGATTCCCGAACGAAGAAACCTGGAAAGGCGTCAAAATTGTCCGCGTAGGCGCAACTGGGCTCGGTAAAAGTTCCAGATGGCGGCGCGCCGCCGATTTCGGAACATTCATCGCAAGCTGCGCCTTGCGTGTGTGGTCATTGCCAAAGTTCGATGTTGTGATAGCGATGACCTCGCCGCCTCTTATCTCTTTTGTTGCAAGTTTGGCGTTGCCGAGAAGAGCTCGCAGCTTGGTATTTTGGTCAATGGACCTTAATCCGGATGAAGCCATTGCTGCCGGATGGCTGCAACCGAACTCTCTGCTTGCGCGTTTGCTGTCACGCATGTTGCTGTACAGCTTGCATCGAGCCGATCGCATCATAGCGCTGGATCGGTTCATGAAGCAGCGCATCGAGGCTAAAGGTGTTGACGCAAACAAGATTCTGGTCGTACCTCCCTGGTCGCTCGATGACCGCGTAAGGTTCGATCCAGCCGGCAGGGAAGAATTTCGGACTATTCACAATCTCTCGAGTAAGTTCGTCGTCATGCACTCAGGGAACCATAGCCCGTGCCACCCGTTAGAGACCCTACTCCAAGCAGCTGAGCGGCTGGCTGAGAGCGAGGATGTTGCTTTCTGTTTTGTGGGGGGCGGAAGCGAATTTGGCAAGGTGAAGGAGCGTGCTCAAAACCGCGGTTTGCGCAATGTGCTATGCCTTCCTTACCAGCCGATAGAGAAGCTATCGGGATCGTTGTCGGCAGCCGATCTCCACGTCGTCGTGATGGGGGATCAGTATGTAGGCATTGTCCACCCATGCAAAATCTACAACGTGCTCGCCGTGAAAAAACCATTCCTCTACATCGGGCCCAACGAGAGTCACGTGACAGACATCATTGGACAATCTAGTGCCTATGTTTCATCCCACGGTGACGTAGAGGGAGTCGTAGCAAATATCCTACGCGCAATGAGGAACGCCGTACTTGATTCGCCGCGCGGTGTCGAAGTGGAGACGTTGTTTTCGAAAAATCGGCTTGTTCCGCAAATGATCAGTGCCATCGAACAGGGTGGGAGAGCAAACATGTGAATATCCATTAGACCGGAAAGTGCTTGTATTTTTCCACGTCCTCCACGGAAAGTTGGAGCACTTGAGATGAGCTTTACTGCATGGTCATGAGATTAGAAATTACCAGCTTGAGATTGCCGCTCGTTTCCAAGTGTTCGGAGCAACGCACACATAAATGAAGGTCGCGTCCCAAGCGATCTGCCCGGTTGTGCATGTATCATTAGCAGAACTCGGAGTATGACTTGTGCTTTCAATGAACGAACCAGCGGTTAGATTTGCGTCTGCGCTGTCATCTGCCGTTCTGACTTTTAATGTTCTTTCACTTCCTACCGGAAATAAACCAACATTGGCAGCTGAATTAGACCCCCACGTCAGAGGCCGTTGGAAAATAATGTTTCCGACATAAGGATTGCCATTTGGGTCTACACCACCAAACTGTGCAAGTTGCTGTGTATGACCTCCGGGATTAGTTCCATAAATCGATATATGACCGCCGTGATGAGTATCATTCCAATCTTCATCTGTCTGAGTATAGATCGCAGCCGCAGCATAGTAGTTGGAACCATCCCATCCACCAAAGTTTATCCCACCTATACTGTCCAGCTCATACCCAGTAAACATTATTGGCGTTGGAGCTGTCTGCGTTCCTCTTGATTTTAATAGATTTATATAGGGCGCTCTGAATTCCTCATCAGAATGTGTGTACAAATCAATGCCAACAGCATAGTTGTTGTGTACTTCAAGGATGTTGCTAACAGCAAGATTTCCAACCATGGTTAGACCCCCATTTGCGGAATCGGGGACCGGATTTGCTCCTATTTCAAGGTTGCCATTTACATCTACATATAGAGGAGAGTCAGAGAATGCGGTCGCACTCGACCGTACTGGGACTACACCATTTGTGGGGTTTATTCTGAGACAGGCGTGTGGTGGTTTTCTCTCGTTTCGTTTCTCCTGCCCCGTAATTGCTGACTGGGCATCCGCAATCTTGCAAAGGACACATAACAAAACTAGAAATGCAATTGGTTTTGTTTTCATAGTCGATCCTTTCAAATCAAATCCCATTTTAACTGCGATGATCAGGACGATCCCCTCACGACCTGACGACCTGATGGAACTCAGCATTCTGTTGTTTGTGGTCTCGTTCGCGAGCGATACGCATACGGTGGTCGCGACGACGGCAAAGCAGCCGCCAAAGAGAACGCAGCATGAGCTAGTCCTCACGTAATTCCGCTACACACATGCGCCTGCGGCAGGTGGCACCAGGGAGAAATCAGGTTCTGCTTTTAAAAGGCGTTCCACAGTTCCGGTACCATTCGATAGTATGCCGCAGCCCGTCTACTAGCGAAGTCTGGGCTAAAAAACCGAGCTCGCGCTCGGCGCGGGTGACATCGAGACGACGTCGGGGTTGGCCATCAGGCTGCGTTGCATCCCAGATGAGTTCGCCTTCAAACCCTGTCAATTTACATAGCAATGCCGCCAATTCCCGGATGGTGATCTCGTGTCCAGATCCGATGTTCACCGGGTCCGGCTTATTGTAACGTTCCGCGGCAAGCAAAATCGCCTCTGCAGCATCTTCTACATACAAGAATTCACGCGAAGCCGACCCTGTTCCCCAGCACGTGACCGTATGTTCGCCACGTGCTCTCGCCTCCAGCAACTTCCTTATCAGCCCCGGAATTACATGCGAGGTTTGCGGATCGAAGTTGTCATTGGGGCCATAGAGGTTTACGGGCAAGAGATAAATACAATTGAACCCGTATTCCTGTCGGTACGCCTGTCCCTGGACCAGTAACATCTTCTTTGCCAGTCCGTAGGGTGCGTTGGTCTCTTCCGGGTAACCATTCCACAGATCTTCTTCGCGAAACGGCACTGGAGCGAACTTTGGGTAAGCACAAACTGTTCCCAAACACACAAACTTGCGAACATTCAGGCGTCTCGCATATTCGATGAGTTCAAGCCCCATAATGGCGTTGTCGTAAAAGAACTCACCGGGATGCAACCGGTTAGCCCCGATACCGCCCACGACTGCCGCCAAGTGAATAATTAAATCTGGCTCCGCACTCTTGAGGAGGCGGACAATTTGTTCCCGTTCCCGTAAGTCGTACTCGCGCTTTCTCGGCGCGATAACTTTTTCGCAGCCAGCGGCCCTCAGCTTCGCGAGAACATGCTGCCCCAGAAACCCACCGCCTCCGGTCACAAGAACCGTCTTATCTGCCCAAAAACCAATTTCGTTACCCAAGCGCAGCTCCGGTGGCGGCCTTCAGGTTATCGGAGACGCTGTTATTCCACTGATGCCATGCGCCGAACTTCTCGCGCAAAAGCCGTGCGCCTTCACCAGGGGACGTAAGTCCCAGAGACTCCATGTCTCCATCCACCATGATGCGCACCAACTCGCGAAAACTAATTTTAGGTTTCCACCCTAGTTCACGCTCGGCCTTCTTCGAGTCGGCGAGCAAAAAGTCGACTTCGGCAGGCCGCTTGTAGCGATCATCAATGGCAACATGTTTTCGCCAGTCCAGGCCGGCATATTCAAAGGCTTCAGTGACAAACTCGCGGATGGTGTGCGACTCACCCGTGCCGACAGCATAGTCGTCGGGACGCTCCCTCTGCAGCATTTGCCACATACTCTCCACGTATTCTGGAGCGTAACCCCAGTCGCGTTTCGCCTCCAGATTTCCTAAATACAGTTTGTCCTGCTTGCCTGCCAGAATATGTGCAACCGCGCGCGTAATTTTTCTGGTGACGAATGTCGGTCCCCGTCGTGGGCTTTCGTGATTGAATAACACTCCATTGCTGCAGAACATCCCGTACGCCTCGCGGTAATTGATGGCCACCCAATACGCGTAAACCTTCGCTGCACCATATGGGCTGCGGGGATGGAAAGGCGTTTGTTCGTTCTGGGGCGGCGGCGCCGCGCCGAACATCTCCGAGGAACTGGCTTGGTAAAAACGGGTGGTCACGCCACTCCGGCGGATGGCGTCAAGAAGTCGGGTTGTCCCCAAAGCCGTGATGTCGCCTGTGTATTCCGGATTTTCAAAGCTAACCATGACATGGCTTTGGGCGCCTAAGTGGTATACCTCTTCCGGACGGATGCTGTAGATGAGATCGATCAAGCGGCTGCTGGTCGAGAGATCGCCGTAATGCAAGAAAAGACGGGCGTTGGGAGTGTGCGGATCCACATAAATATGGTCTATGCGGCCGGTGTTGAACGTGCTGGCGCGACGAATGACTCCGTGCACTTCATAGCCTTTTGATAAAAGCAGTTCAGCAAGATAGGAACCGTCCTGTCCGGTGATTCCTGTGATCAGAGCATGTTGCAAAGGGCACCTCACCTCCCCGAAGGGCTCGAACACCTGAGTAAGCAGCAAAGTTTACATTTTTCGTTTCCTGGCGGTCCAGTGCCGCGCAGGTATTTGAATAATGATTAATGATAGCTCATTGTGGTTCTCTAGCACCTGGCGCAGCCGCCCTCACCCGCCTCCAGACCGCTAGAAGTAACTGCCATGCGAGGTCAAGTGGCAGCCAAAATCCGGGCTGAGATCAAGAGGTTGGAGACCTCGCGTGACGAATGCACTGAAGGCCCGATCAAAGAACTAATCGAAAGTTGGATTGCGGAACAGAAACAGAAACTGATCCGTGGTAATAATCGAGAGTAGCCGCTAGCTGGCTGTCACATCGGTTTCTTTTTCACATTCAGGACAGTCGGCAATATGGTCCGTGACCGCTTGACTACTATCGCCACCAGCCCCGGCGAGCCTATGCATTTCGTCAGTTTGCGAAGCACTTCTATTTGTCTTGTCGTTCAAACGCTTCCATGCTTCCCATATTCTTTTGTCAGAATCGAATAGAGACTGATGACTGGAGCAGGACATAAAAACCTCCAACATGGTCATGATAGGTGACCGCCAAAGCAAAAACTGACCAAAAGTGACCAGGAGCATTGGTCCGTAGTCTTGATCCGTCATTTCAAAGGGTGTGCAATTTTGAACAGAATCCCGAATTGGGCGCTTGTAACATTTTTTACAGGAGAAAACGTCTATGAAAAAGCTGTTGCTCGTTCTGACTTTTGTAGCTCTGGCCGGCTTGGCGTTTGCGCAGTCCAGTAGTAATGTGATGGGGAGCAATGAGGCTGGACAAAACTTCCTAACATTTGGTAGTCACACGCTGAAGGCCACTTACGTCAGCACCGGAGATCTCGCGGATTATATACCCGCTGGCTATCAGCCCATCGATGGTGTCAATAGCGTCTCTTGTCCGGGTACGTCAGGCAATTGCATCATTCAATCCGATGCCTGGGTCGAAGTCGGTGACTTTCCCTACACCTTAAATAAGGTAGCGATTTGCTTGTATGTGGATGGTACGCTTGTAAATGGAACCTGCTGGTGGAGCGGCGAGGTACCCGCGGATTACAGCTACTTTCAGGCATCGACGTCTCTGAATACCAGCGTCCCGCCCGGAAAGCACACCGTTCAAACGCAAGTCTCCACCACTTACGGCGCGGTTGTCGGTTACTACAACATCAACTACAAGGTTTTCAAGCCGTAGCGGCGGAGAATCTTTCAGCGGGCGAAGCGGGTGACCTGACCGATCTTTTGTACTAAGCAGAGTGAGAGTCTACATCACAGCTCTTGGCTGCGAAACAGGGTTCAGAGCACGCGCTAGGGAGCACGCCGCCGTGCGCCGGCGGCCTGAAGCCCGGCGCCGAATGTGGTCGCTGCATGTTGTATTCGACGCGCCACTGCTCGATTAGTTTTGAGTTGCGGGTGCGGAAATCAGCTCCGTGAGATCCACTTGGTCGACATGGTGGCGAGGATTGCTGCAAACAGATCACGAAGCGCCACAACCTTAGCGGACCTCAGGTCGTGGAACAGCGACAATACTCGTTTGCGTGAAGTACTGGGTTGGGAACCCTCCATCCGGTTGGAGCAGGGGCTGGCCGTGACCTTTGAGTGGATCGCAGCTCAGGTTCTTTCTAAGGCTCCTGTGTCCGCAGTGGTTTCCACTGCGGCGGATTAACTTGGATCTGTCTCCGGGCCGATACCTCCCGACATGGGCAGGTATGGCGGGTCACGACACCTCCGTGACTGTAATCAGGTGGACATGTGGGACAACGCCCTGCACCACGTTGATCGATCAGCCAGACGCCGTTGTCAGGCAAGAAGAACTTGAACCCCTTCCGATGCATCCGAAGCGCGTCCAACTTAAAGATGGCTGGCTTGCCGTGGTGCCGTCCGATACGTTGTGCGGTAGCTTCGTCCGCCGACAAGTGTACCTGCTGGCGCGACTTCGGCTAACTTAACCCCCGTCCGGACAGCAGCTTTGAAACCTTCCTTCTCGGTCCTATCTTCGATTAAGAAAGCGACGGAACCCTGTCTTGCTTGAGGCGCTGAACGAGCCAAACCTCGACGCGCGGGTTGCCAAAGGATTGCCGTGGTTGGCACTCACCTACGTTGACATGGTTGGGACTGGTTGGTTCGGAACGCGAAATTGCACGACCGTCAGAACCGATTGGGATTTGCAGTATCTCTCCGGCAAGTGAAGTGGCAGAAGGCAGGAACGACAGCGAGCGGGCGAGAGAGCTTCCGCAGTCTTTGGAAGTCTTGGAGAGTGCGTAGCTTGTGCGCGAAGATACCTTTTGCCACGACTCGATGACTCAAACTGAACGAGTGCGGCTGCGTCAGCACCGCTCGCCCACGGCAGCGCACTGGAATCTCCTCACAGACATGACGGGACACGATCTTTCGTATTCGCCCCATTAGTGACCTTTGGCGGAAAGTATTGTTGACATCGATTCGACTCGAACCGTACAGTTTAATCAGTCGAAATGGAGAGTTTATGAATGATGGGATTGTCGTCACTGCCCTAGACGCGCGGGCCAATTTCGGCAAGCTTCTTCGTCGTGTCGAGGACGAGGGCAGATCGCTTGTCATAGAGAAGCGGGGTAGCCCGCGAGCGGTGCTTCTCAGCATTAGGGATTATGTGCGCCTTGCGGTCCCTGAGCCCGAGGTCCTTCGAATCATCGGACGGGAATCCAAGCAAAAGGGGACGAATCGGTTAGGTGCCAAGCAAATCGACCAGATCGTCAGAGCCGCGCGCAAATCTAAGAACCGATGATTCCGCTTCGGCTTGTCATCGACACAAATGTAGTCGTGTCCGCGGCGCTCAAACCGGAAGAGCAACAGCGGACGGTAGTGTTGCTCGCAATGACCAAGCCTGCTCGTTGGTATGTTTCCGAGGCTATTGTGGCGGAATACGCCCTCGTGCTAACCCGTCCTGAACTCAAGATTCGCAGGAGTTTACGCCAGCAATTGCTGCAATTGATCAAGAATCATGCTCACGTCGTCGTGCCATCGCGCATAGCCCAAATCACCTCTGACCCCGCTGACAACATCTTCCTTGAATGTGCTGACGCCGCTCGTGCAGACTACCTGTTGACTGGCAACCAACGCCATTTCCCCAAGTTCTGGAAAAGCACCAAGATCATCAGCTCAAAGGAGTTTCTGAGTGTCATAGCTCCACACCTCATCGGCTAGAAACTATTGTTCCTACTGGCGCGGTGGCGTGTAGTGCGACACGCGATACACAATACACATTGTCGATGGACATCCGCGCGGCCACGCGGTCAGCAAGGAGCCCAGCGATGAAACATCCGCGACCTAATCGAGTTCCATCGTGGCCCGGCTGGGGATAACACGATCATGCAACCCGTTTATGGTCTTAGCGGTGGTGCAATTTGGCGTGGCATGCTGCGCAGAGCGTGATCAAGTTCTCCTCGGAGTCTTCCCCCGAGTGGCTGCGGAATTCCCTGTGGTGCACCTCCAGGTTCGACATCGTTCCACACGATTGACACCTCCAGGCGTCGCGACGCAGGATCTGCTGGCGCAGACTTTCGTACGACAAAGGGTCCAGCCGCAAGGGAGCGGGTTTGGGGCGAATCATTCTCAGGACGCCTTCTCACGCAAGTTATCAAGAAAAGCCTGCTGCTGTTCGCCGGGCAAGAACTTGTAGTAGCGTGAGATCGAGTTGAGCAGGATCTCCGGGTTGCCATTGTCCAGGTGAGCGCCAGCCAGGAAGTCGGCGCAGATCATCTCCAGACAGTAACCGCGCGATTTGTCGGTGCCCAGCATTAGGGCTGCCGCCTCGATCGCCTGCTCGATCACCGGAATCTGGCTCTTGTAGACTTTGAAGTAGATCAGCTCTGACAGCTCCGTTTCCCTTCCCGTCAGTTCTTTCTCCACCTCCCGCCGGAAGTCCTCCTTCGGCAACTCTCGAGCTTTGTGCAACCAGGTTGCACAATCGAAGTGCTGACCGTCCCGGCGCGCGAGTTTCGCTAGCTCCAGCCCCTTTGTCCATCCCACCTCTTTGAGTTCGCGTCGCGCCTGCGGCGGCAGGTGCTCGTGGATCGACATCAGGTAGTACGCCTTCCTCCTCGATTCCGGAAACCGCCTCGCCAGGAACTCGTCAAACGATTTCAAATTCTCCAGCCTCCAGTACTGTCCCGCCCGTACTTCGCACAGATATCTTCCGAGGTCGACAAAGCGGGCGTCGCGCTCTGCCTCTTTCTGGCGTTCCCACGCCAGGATCTCGTCGATCTTGGTGAGAACAAAAAGAGCTCGCTTGCGATTGAGCTTCGGCGGCATCGGCAGATACCTAGTAAACAAGTTCATCAAACAGACCAAGATCCACTCCTGGCTTGCGCACGAGAGCAGCTTCGACCAAGTTTTGCTTATTGAGGCAAAGTCCGATAAAGGGGCAAGTTGTACACGGATTTTGGGGAAAGCGAATTCCGCTGTGCGGCAGGAACAGCCCGGACTCGATCCGTCGCACCGTGTCATCGACTAGGTTGGCGAATTCATCGCGCTGTTGCTGGGTAATCGTGGCGCGCAGATACTGCACTTCGACCAGACGCTTGCGTACAAAAACAATCTGGGAGACTTCGTCGATCCCGGTCATCCACGAATAGCAGACAAGTTGCGGATCGAGTGCTGAGATGCCGGCTGGCTCTTCCGGATACCGGGCGGAGGTGGTCTTCCATTCCAGAACGCATGGCGTTCCGTCCATATCACCAATGGCGTCGATGTAAGCTATGAAATCCCTGCCAGCACCGAGAGGCCGATTGAACTGAACCTGCTGTCTTGAGCGCGGCCGTCGAATGCGAACGCGATTGTCCTGAGCGAAGCGCTCCAGCAACTGGACGCCCTGTTGCAGCATGCGGTCCCAGGTGTCGTTCCCGGAGTAGGTCAGTTCCATGTCTTTGCACAGACCCCACTGCTCGAACAGAACCGCGGACGGGTCTTCGCGACGAAATAGGGCGGCGATGGCCTGTTCGAAGGCTCGCCCAAAGAGCATCGGTGCGCGCGTGTCTTTTTCCTGCCAACCGTCGAGGTAGCGGTGCCGGTAGCGGCGCGGGCAGCTCAGGTATTGACTGATCTGTGTGTAAGAATAGGTCATCGGGATGCCTCCTCTGAAGCGGCGCGAGTGACACTCGCTACCTGTGGTGCCGACAATCCCTCCCACTGGCTGGCCGGGGCGAAGCCGTCGAGGTTGA
>PKXQ01000100.1 GCA_003132405.1 Acidobacteriaceae bacterium
AGACTGCGTCGAAGGAACTTACGTGTTTCGAGACTGGGCGCAATTCTGGGCGCGGCGGACGATTATCCAGAATGCAATTCGCATGGTGGCGCCCCGCAAGAACGGCTCGACCGTCGCAGACGTATCGAGTGATGCGGTCAGTTGTAGTTTTGGACGGACGCAGGACACTGATTACGCAATCGCGAACATTCTCCGGCTTGAACACTTCGAACGTTTTGTCTTCGTGATGTCCGTCCTTGAAAGATACTCGGATCAGGGTTGTTCCGTTCTGCTTGGCTGCTCGCGGCAGGATGTTGGGGAGACAAGAATACGAGCGTTGCTGCATGTCGCGGAGCCAGACAGGTTGCGCACCATGGCCACGTCCGGATGCTGCTCCAGCGATCCTGGAGAGGCACAAACGCAAGAAGCGCAGTTGGAGCCGCAGCTTTGAAGACCGTGAACCCAGGCATCTTTAGAAAGGTACCAAGAGACATTCTGAAGCGGGCTCTACGAAAAGAAAGATCAACAGATCGGCATCGCTCGTGACGGCCCCTTGCGGTGAATCCTAGACGATTCAAGTAAGGAACTGTCAATGAAAATTCTGCTCTACAACCCCGACAACGGCGTGACTCGCAACTTCATGCCGCACCTCTGGATGTTCTTGCTCAAATCCCTGACTCCTCCCGGCCATGAAGTGCTGCTGATCGACGGCAATGCTCAGCCGATGGACGAGCTTCAGATCGCACAGTACGTTCGAGACGAAAGCATTGGACTGGTCGGCATTGGCGCCATGACTCGAAGGATCGCCAAGGCGTATCGCATCGCCGACGCCATTCGCGCGACCGGAGTTCCGGTCGTCATGGGTGGTCCTCACGTCACCGAACTAGCCGATGAAGCCCTTGGTCGCGATGGCGGACCACGCCACGCCGATGCTGTGGCCCTAGGCGAAGCCGATGAAACCTGGCCGCAGATTGTGAACGACGCTGTTAGCGGCCAGCTTAAGGAGACCTACGCCCCTGTCGACGACACCGGAAAAGAACGCAAACCGTCGCTGAAGCAATACCCTGTAATTCCCTGGGATTCAATCGATCTCGATCAGTTCAATCTCGTCCCTAAGTATGCGACCGCGATGCTTCAAAAAGTCGGTGAAGGCTGGGGAACCTTTCGCATCGTCCCCGTCGAGTCCGGACGAGGTTGTCCCTACGGCTGCGAATTTTGCACTGTGACTGGATTCTTCGGCGATTCCATTCGCTTCCGTACTAACGAAAGTGTCGTCAATGAACTGCTCCTGCTGAAAGCTCGCGCTCGCAAAGAGAAGGGCCAGATCGTCGTCTTCTTCATCGACGACAATTTCGCTATCAATGTAAAGCGCACCAAATCATTGCTGCGCGACATCATCGCTGCCAAAGCCCAGGTCCACTGGGTAGCCCAAATCAGCGCTAACCTGTTGCGCGACGAAGAACTCGTCGACCTAATTGCCGCTTCCGGGGGCAAGTGGATCTTCATCGGCATGGAATCCATTGACCCGACCAATCTCAAAGACGTGAACAAGGGATTCAACAAACCCTGTGAGTATGCTGCTGTGCTCGAAAGGCTCGCGCGACGCAACGTCTATGCGATCACATCATTTATCTTCGGTATGGACAACGACACTACCGGTGTGGCCGAGCGCACACTGACGCAAGTCCGAACCTGGCCTCCGGGTCTGCCCATTTTCGGCCTGCTGACGCCCTTACCCGCAACCCCGCTCTACAAACGCCTGGAAGTCTCGGGCCGTCTCACGCGCCCCAAACACTGGCAAGAGTTCATCCCGTTTGCAATGGCTCACACGCCGCTCAAGATGACCATTGAAGAAGCTCATGCCGAAGTGAAATATGGTTGGGAGCAAGCCTACAGCCCGGAAGCACTGGCTCAAGCGGTCGATGCGCTCACTGACCAGCCTCTTGGTTATCGCATCAACGTCTTCCTCGCGCGCCTATGCTTCCGCGAGATATATTTCCCTATGATGGGGAAAATGGCATGGCTCAAGGTTGTCGCCCAAAACCGCCGAACCATTCTTAAACTGGTAAGAGAAGCTTTCTTTGGCGGCCGGACGCGACCAACGAATCCGGACGCGAAAGATATGTACGAGCCTGTCGCGGTACCGGATGTCACCAGCGAAGTGAGTGCATAACTCTCTCCGGGCACTTCTCACCGCTGGTTTCTTGATTGAGGGAGTCTCGAAGCCCGCTAGAAATGTGGTGCTTATGCCGCTTGGAGCAACTGGACTGGTAGCGACACAATTATGACGGCGCCGCCTCCTGGACGGTCCGAGGCCGTAGCCGCGCCGCCGTGCGCCTGGACAACCGCGTCCACAAAGGCAAGTCCGAGACCATGGCCGGGAGAATTCTTTCCCTTGACGAATCGTTTGAAAACCTGGCTGCCGATATCGGGCGAGAATCCCGGACCATTATCTTCAATCACTAGTTCTGCCGACCCTTGCTGGGAGCGGAGCCGGATGTTCACTCGGCATCCCGCAGGTAAATGAGTCAATTCGTTCTCAAGCAAATTACTGACCACACGATTCAGCAGGGTCACGTCCGCATCCACGACCACGTGTTCTTCGAGGTCAGTTGTCACTTCGTGATGATGCTCAGCCATCGCCGGTTGGTAAATATCGACCAGTTGTCGCACGACATCGGAGAAGTCAACTGGGCGGCGATCGATGTGAAGCGCACCCGCTTCCGCCTCGGCAAGGTCCAGCGTGGTGTTCAGCAACTGCAAGAGCCTATCCAGGTCTTCAACCGCTTCCCCCACGGAATCACGCCACTTCTCGTTGCCTTCATGACATAATGCGGATTCGAGCGTCCCACGAATCAAAGTTACCGGGCTTTTGAGGTCGTGAGCGATACCGCCGGTAACAGTGCGAAGCTGATTCACCGAAGCCTGGAGCCGATCCAACATGTTATTAAAAGTCTTAGCCAATCGCGAAATCTCATCTGAATTCACAGGTTCCGGCAAGCGTTCCTTTAAGTCTTCGGTTCCAATTCGCGCGACGGTTTCCGTAATTCGTTCTACACGGTGCAGGGTACGGCGTGCGCTCCAGTACGAGATTACGAATCCGAGCAGAAACATACCGCACCAAAGTGTGAGAAAACGCCGGGCCAATGTGTGCAGCACATGTTGGGCCCCATGATCTGACAGTCCGAGATAAACAGTTCTTCCGTTTTGCGCCTTCTCAACTACGCGAAACGTTTGTCGATATCCTTCCACCGTTATAGACTTCGGTGGCCCCGGAACCAAATTCGTCCGCTGAATCGCTGCTACAAAAGCATCCTTCGAGTTTGGGCCTACCCACAATGGGCCTTCACTGTTATTGGGACTTGTTGCTAAGAAAAAGACGGAATTCAGCCTTTCGCCGCGGGCATTGCGCTCATCCGGCACTTCCTGAGTAGCAAGCTCGGCAACCTCTCGAACGACCCTCTTGTATAGACGATCGCTCGGGGTGTCGGCCGAGACCTGAGCCAGAACCTCTGCTTCGCCGGTAAGCCAGGTGTCACTGCGCTCCCGAATGCCCTGGGCGACAAGGAAATAAACTATGGAGAAAGCTACAGCAGTTCCGAGCGCGAACGCCAGAGTNNTCGAAATCCGCCAAGCGGCGGTAGAGCGCAAATTCCTAGGCATGTTTGAGAACGTAGCCAACGCCACGAATGGTGTGAATCAGCGGTCGCGGGGTGTCATGATCCACTTTGCTGCGCAGACGATAAATGTGAACATCTACCACATTAGTTGCGGGGTCAATCCTCATCTTCCAGACATGGTCCAGAATCATGGTCCGGGTCACAACTCGACCCTCGTTCCGGCAAAGATATTCCAGCAAAGAAAACTCCTGTGGAGTCAGTTGCAGCAGGTGATCACCACGTCGTGCTTCGCGACGTACCAAATCAAGGTGCAAGTCGGCCGCTTGAAGACGCATCGATTCAGTCGGTGGAACCGCCGACCTGCGTAGTAGATTTCTTAATCTTGCCAGCAGTTCCGGCAGGGCAAACGGTTTTGTGAGGTAATCGTCTCCGCCTTGCTCCAGTCCTCGAACACGTTCGTCTACGGAACGCCGGGCAGACAGAATTAAAACTGGTGCCAAACTACCTTGAGCGCGGCAACGCGCAATCAAGTCCAATCCATCCATGTCGGGAAGCCCAAGATCGATGATGAAGGCATCGTGAATCCCTTCCAAGGCCATGCCTTCCGCGGCTTCCGCGGTGCTGGCTGCATCCACCTGGTATCCGGCCTCCCCCAGCGCCCGTTTCAGGAACTGCTGAATGGATACGTCATCTTCGACCAACAGCAATCGCATAGGAAAGTCTCGCTCGCACCAAGAACTTTACACCCTAAAGGGCGAGACAGAAAAGCTCTGGGCGTCCGTTTTATCGAGCACCTGTTCACTGGGTTTCCCAGGTCTGTTGTGGATAGGGACCGAGAAACTGACAGCGAGGGTCCGCTGTTGGAACGCAACAGCGGTCATGCCATCACCGTGAAGTAAGGAGCGGCCCTTAAGAGACTTTAAGGTTCAGAGTCATGTTGCAACGGTACGTTCCGAACATTACAACATCATATCCACAAGATGACAATTTGTTCATTTAGGAACTATTCCCGCATTCGTCTAAGAACTTGGCGTACGATCTGGCGCGTTCATCGCCAAAGCCGAATAGAGGTGAAAGCGCGTTGGCCGCAGGACTCGTCAGGATTTAGTTGGCGTTGGATCCAAGGCCATCAGAACCAGCAATTACCGCCCCGGCGGTGGCAGTGAATGACAAGACTCCAGGAAGGAGTGACGAATGCGCACGAAGTGGATGGTGTTAGGCGTTTCTATGCTGCTGGTGGGTGCGTCCCTTATGTTCGCTGGCACGGTTAGCGGCAAGGTGACCTACACAGGCACGCCAGCCCACCAGAAACCGATTGATATGTCGAAAGAACCGAGCTGCGCCAAGCAGCACCCGACTCCGATTACCACCGAGACGGTTGTAACCGATCCTAACAATGCCTTGGACAATGTTGTGGTTTACGTTTCCTCCGGCGCCCCGGACGATGGTCAGGTTCCATCACAGACCATCACCTATACGCAGAAGGGATGCCAGTATATTCCGCACGTTTTACCGATGCGCGTCGATCAGACCTTCGAGATCGTTAACGACGACCAGACGTCGCATAACATTCACCCGCAACCAAAGATCAACACCGAGTGGAACAAGTCGCAGCCGCCTGGAACTCCGCCGATCAAAGAAAAATACGACAAGCCGGAGTTCATACCGGTAAAGTGCAACATTCACCCCTGGATGCACGGCTGGTTCGTCGTATGGAAGACCTCGCATTACGACCTGAGCAAAGATGGAGGCGATTTCAAGTTGCCGAACCTGCCTCCGGGAAAGTACACCATCACTGCTTGGCATGAGGATTACGGCACGCAGACGGCCGACGTTACTATTACGGGCAATGAAACCAAGGATGTGAATTTCACCTTCAAGGCGAAGACCTACTAAGGCGCGCCAAGAAGCGAATTGAATACGACGGCGGCGACAATCGGAGGGCAATCATCATGGCTAAA
>PKXQ01000082.1:0-11458 GCA_003132405.1 Acidobacteriaceae bacterium
GCTTTTCAATTCCAGTGAGAAAAGACTGGCACGGATATTGCTATTGCTGGCTCATTTCGGCAAGGAAGGAAAACCTGAGACTGTAATCCCCAAGATGAGTCAGGAGACCCTCGCAGAGATGATAGGCACAACTCGCTCCCGGGTCAGTTTTTTCATGAATCGGTTCAGAAAATTAGGCTTTGTTGACTATGACGGGGATGGACTGCAAGTTCACAGTTCACTTCTCAACATCGTTCTCCACGATTAGCACTCCGAGCAAAGGTTCGGATCATCAGATCGTATGCCCGGCATTCAAGCAACACGAATGCGAAGTTTCCGCGCCGGTGAGCCGGTCAAAATAGCACTCCTGATGCACGGTCTCGCCGGTCTCATCGCCCTCAAGGTCAATCGTCAAATCTACGGGCTTGCCGCACAGCGCACAGAGGAACCGAATACGGTCTGTCATTCAACTTCCTTCCAAGGCCCTTCGATGTTCTATACCCACCTGATTCGCGCAGGTCATTGCGATTTTTGGTGCAACCCCCTACAGCACCGAGTGACCTGAGGGGGCACTCAATGTTGACTTGCTCTTTGGGGGCTACACCTCTGGACGGCCTTCCTTTTGTGCACGATGGCCTGCGTAGTGGCTTTACTTCGTGCTGGGCCAATCCCAAAATACAACATCCCACCCCCGTTCCCATTCCCCGATCCCACATTCCATCCCGTCCGCCCCCGCGCGCCCCGGCCCCTTCCCATTCACCCCCCGTTCCACTCCAATCCCATTCCCACACGCACGCATCGCTCGGACCGGATTTAACACGGTCGGGACGGGTGCCATAGCGTTCAAGCATGCATAAACAGCGGCGAACATGTGTGTACACACATGCGCAAAACGGGGTGTGTACATGTACACGGGGCGGATGGGGTGTGTACACGTACGCATCGCATACATACTAACCCGTCAACGGATCCCGCGATTCTGGATGGATGGTCGGCCAACCGGAACCTATCCAGAAACGGGCTTCGGGGAAATGTCGTGGCGGGATGTCACGCTTTGCGGTTTGTGAAGGATCGACCATGTACCAAATCTATCGAACTGTGCGCAAACCGGGAATCGTTCTGCTTCGTCCAACGCCAAGATATTCTCCCCGCGGCTCACTGGCAACCTTGCTCAAAGTCAGCGTAAAGACGCGCCGATGTAGTTGCCGTAACCCACAATGACCGTTGAGCTCACCAGAATTAACAGGCTGAATGCCACAAGCAGCTTAGTCCTACCCCCAGTACCCTTCCACTCTCTCAGCGCTATACCCCACAGGGTGCTGAAGATGATGATGCTGGCCATGTGCAACGTCCAACTGGAGAACTTGTATCTTCCCATCTGGGTCTCACCCATGGTGTAGAAGAAAAACTGCATGTACCAGGTCGTGCCCGCGAGAGCCGCGAAGAGATAGTTCGCGAGCATTGGAGCCCGGACAGCCGTACCTGGTGCGATGGCCACGGCTACCGCCATCTCCTCCGCAGGAGCATCGGTAGCGGCTTCAAGGATATATTCTTCATTGCGGGCCGGAACTTTGCCGCGAATCTCCGAACTAAAATACTGGTAACCAGTGCGGTTGCGAATATGCAGGATGAGGCACCAGATAAAGTTGGTGGTGAAGCCGCCGACGAGCACCACCACAAGTACAGGGAGTCCCTGCCACAGAATAGGAGTGCCATGTTGAATGGTGATGGCCTTGACGGGATCTCCCGCCGCCAGTCCATAAGCGAAGCAGGCGCTCATCACGCCTGAAAAAGTTGCGACGAGCAATCCCTTCTTCAAGTCGAATTCCTTGATTGAGGCACGCTTTTGCTCGGTCGACATCTCGCGCTCTTTGGATATTCCAGCGGATCCAGCGAACGCGATACCGAGAAGACAGACGGCAACGCCGCCAAGAATAACCAAGCCGGAATGGGTCCTAAGGACGATGGTCGAGAATTCTCCTCGGAAGATGGGAGGCATCAGAGTTCCGAAGGCGGCGGTGTATCCGAGGACCATGGCCATGCCGAGTGACATCCCCAGATAGCGCATGGTGAGTCCGAAAGTCAGCCCGCCGAGTCCCCACAAGACTCCAAAAGCATATGTCCAGAGGAGACTGCTGGTGGGAGCTTCATGAAGCACGCAAATCAGGTCGTGGGTCATTGTCAGCGCGAGGACCCATGGTGCGATGATCCAACTAAAGAACCCGCCAGCCAGCCAATAGGTTTCCCATGCCCAGTTCTTCACACCGCGATAAGGCACGTAGAAGCTGGCGGAAGCGAGTCCGCCGAGCCAGTGGAGAAATACCCCTAGTGCCGGGTTCATGGAATCCTCGTGTCTGAATTACAGGTGAAAAACTTCTTGCAACGGCTGCGTGGCGCGATCAGGCAACACCCCGTCGGGCTGCACGAAAAAGTGACCCATCTCGCGCTGCCAGCGTTGGTTGACTTCGCGCTTGGCCATCCCGGCGCGTGCACGTTCAAAGTTTTCCGTCTCCAGATAGCCGACGAGGAGGCCATCGTCTCGCAGGAACAACGAGTAGTTGCCCCATCCAGTTTCACGCAAGGCGGCTTGCATCTCGGGCCAGACGCTGCGATGTCGCTCTTTATATTCCTCAATCCGCTCCGGCTTGACCTGCAAAACAAAGCAGATACGTTCCATAAATTGCTCCTTAGCGCAAGAACGCCTCCGAGAGACCACCGTCTACGGGAATGACATGGCCGGTTGTCTTCGCACTCTGGTCGCCGGCGAGCCACACGATTGCAGCCGCACAATCCTGGGGAAGAATGGGCAGTTTCGTCAGTGTGCGCCGAGCATAAAAATCGGCGAGCTTGGCACGCAGTTCCTCCGTCGACTCTGAGTCGTCGAAAGCTATCTGGTACTTTTTGAGAGACTGAATCACGCGATCGCGAGGAAACATGGTAGAGCCGGCGACCACAGTCGCGGGCGCAATTCCATTCACCCGCACATGCGGACCTAGCTTGATGGAGAGTTCCCGGATCAAGTGGTTGAGAGCCGCCTTGCTGGTATCGTAGGCCTCGCTGCCTTGCTTGGGTACTACCCCGTTGGCGGAACTGGTGAGCACCATGGCAGCGGCCAGACGCTGGTCGTTGAAGACCCACTCCGCTTCTCGGGCAAGAAGATAGTTGCCCGTGACATTAACAAGGAATGTCTGCTCCCATTGTGCGCTGGCCAGTTCGCCGTCAGCGCCGGGCACGGGATAGATAGCCGCCGTGTTGACGATGATATCGATGCCGCCAAACTGAGAAATCGTGAAATTAACCACCTCCGAGAGGGATACACCTGAACTGAGGTCGACACGAGTGTGCGCGACAAACTCGGGAGATGCTATCGCGCCGACTTCATCGGCAACTTTGCTTGCACCCTGCTGGTCAACATCAGCCACCACGACATGGGCGCCCTTCCGTGCGAGCAGCAGTGCAACTTCGCGACCGATTCCGCTGGCTCCGCCGATTACCAGCGCGATCTTGCGACTGAATTCTGCTTCAGGCGGCATCCGCTGTAGCTTGGCTTCTTCGAGCGCCCAATACTCGATCCGGAACGCCTCCGATCCAGGAAGCGCCACATAGTTATGGAGCTGCGTGAACTGCTGCGACTGCTCGGCGTACCTGGCTTGGGGCAGAGGATCAGAAACTTCTCCATCCTCCAACGCGTTCGCGCCTGCTATGACGTGAATCGCATTAATGAAGAATTCGGTTGTGATCCGAGCTTCTTTCTTGTTCTTGCCAAAGCCGACCAGGCCCAATTCCGGAATGACCACCACGGAGGGGTTGGAATCCCGTAGTTTGGGTGACTCGCTCGTCGCCCACGTGTCGTAATACTTCTTGTATGCGTCTCGATACTCGAGAACCTGGGTTTGGATGCGAGCCTTGAGAACACCGACATCCTCTTTGGTGGAATTCCAAGGGAGAAATAAGGGACAGACCCTGGTTCTCAGGAAATGGTCCGGACAACTTGTGCCCAGTGAACTCAGTTCCTTCGCCCACTTCGACCCGGCAAAAACCAGAGCATCCTCATCCTCGGCGTAATGGGCGACCACTCGGCGATTCGAGGACACTGCCCCCCGGAGTGCCGGCAGGATCTGGGCTACTATTTTCTTCCGATCCTGGACGGGGACTTGCTCAACTCCTCCGAATAAGAAACCCTTCTTTGATTGATGCTGCAAAAGGAATTCACCCATTTGATCGATGGTGTGAATGCTGTTCAAGTAGCAATCGCGTTGCGTCACTCCCCAGGTGAACAATCCGTGGCCGCCAAGAATGAGGCCATCCGCGGCAGGATTATCCTTGACGGTCCGTTCAATCAGGAGCCCCAGTTCGAATCCGGGACGTTGCCAGGGCACCCACACGATCTTGCGATCAAATTCTTGGTTGAATTCATCGAGCTTTCGTTTTCCATTTGCGCTTGCTGCGATAGCGATGGCCCAGTCAGGGTGCAGATGGTCCACGTGCGAAAAAGGAAGGAATGCGTGCAGAGGAGTATCAATGGATGCGGCCACCCGATTCTCGCCAAATGCTGCAAGCGGATAGTAGCGGACCATTTCATCTTCGTACGGTTCGCCGCGATATAGCTGCTTCAGTTGCTCCAGACGATCCAGGTAGAGCAGCGCAAATCCGTCTTCCGTGATGGATCCGAGGTCCCCGCCGCTGCCTTTCACAGCCAGGACTCTGACCGGTCGCCCGGTAAAAGGGTCTGGCAGCTCCAGCTTGGAGCTTGTGTTTCCGCCGCCGAAATTGGTGATGCGCAAATCTGCGCCCAGCAGGTTCGAGCGGTAGCGCAACAGGGCTAATTGATTGCCCACCATTCTCTGAGCTTCGTCTTCTTTCCATAAATCTCTAAGGTGAGTAGTTTCTTTGATCTCAGGCATAGATACCCCCGCAATATTGCTCAAATCTTTTCGCGTGCCTCTCCCACTCGCCGGTTTCAAGCGGCTCGAAGACTTCGGTCGGGAAAGATCGATCCACTATGTCGCGGACTTCCCGGAGCGAGGTTGCGCCCCCCGTCGCAAGAATCTGGATCGCCACATTTCCCAATGCCGTTGCTTCAGCCGGGCCAGCCACGACCGTCCTTCCGGTGGCGTCGGCAGTCAGTTGGTTCAGTAATCGATTTTTCGATCCGCCGCCGATAATACGAATTTGTGCGATGTGCTTCCCACTCACTTGTTCCAGATTACGAAGTACCAGGCGATATTTGAACGCGAGACTTTCCAGAACCGCTCGTACGTACGCGCCCGGTTTCTGGGGAACTGGCTGGTGAGTTCGGGTGCAGAACTGGTTGATGGCCGTGAGAATATCCGGAGGCCGCAGAAAGGACTGGTCATCGGGATCGACCAGGTGACGAAACGTTGCCTCGCCGGTTGCCAGGTCGATCAATTCTCGGTAGTCGTAAGAGAGTCCCTCCGCGAGCCATGATCGACGGCATTCCTGCAGCATCCACAGGCCCATGACGTTCTTCAACAGTCTCGTTGTTCCATTCACGCCACCTTCGTTGGTGAAGTTCAGGCGCAACGCATCGGAGGTGATCACGGGGGAATCCAGTTCGGTGCCTACCAGCGACCAGGTTCCAGAACTCAGAAATGCGATACCATCGCGAGCCGATATTGCAGCCACCGCCGATCCCGTGTCGTGACACGCTGGAGCGATGATCGTAGTGCCGGCGAGAGAGGAGTGTCCTGCAATGTCTGGGAGGAGTGTCCCGATGATCGAGCCCGGCTCTACGATGGGTGACGGCAAATGAACCGGTAGTTCCAGGCTTTGCATCAGGCCGGTGGCCCACGCGTGCTTCACCGGGTCCACCATCTGCGTAGTCGTGGCGGCGGTAAATTCGCAGACAGCATTTCCGGTAAGCCAGTAGTGAAATAGATCTGGGATCGTGAGCAGATATTTTGCTGCTGCAAGGAGCTTGGGAGTTTGTCGCCGAGCGGCGAACAGCTGATACAAAGTGTTGATGGGCATGAACTGGATGCCCGTTGCTTGGTAGATTTTCTCCCGATCAATTTTCCTGAGGACTTCCTCCATGACCCCGTCGGTCCGCCGATCGCGGTAGTGGTAAGGATTTTGGAGCAACTCGCCCTGCTCTCCCAGCAGGGCGTAGTCCACACCCCAGGCATCGACTCCGATGCCTGCCAGTTCCACTGTCTCCAGACGCGAGAGAGCCTTTCGTATTTCGAACCAGAGTCGCGGCACGTCCCAGTGGAGAGATCCGCCGTACTCCACCGGTTCATTGCCGAAACGATGCACTTCTTCCGTCGTGAGAATTCCTGATTGAAGACGCGCTAGAACCGCCCTGCCACTCTCAGCGCCCAAATCGAAAGCCAGATACGGCTTCGCATGAATGCTGTCAGGCATAGGAGGAGACGTTCCGTGAATTGCGGGCCGCACGGTCCTTGGTGATGCGCTCGAGGTAGCCGCTCCGGCGGAATGCCTCCATGGGATTCTTGGGCAGACCTTTGGACTCTCGCCATTCCTGGATCACTGGGCGGACGTCGGTGGCGAACGCGTCCTGCAGCAAGGCCTCGGCCCGCACCAGGTCACAGTTTTTCTGTGCGGTCGCAAGTTCTCGACCCTCGACCAGCGCCGCCTTGGAGAAAAGTTCCTGCGCGACGGTCACGGTTTGGATCATCGCCTCGATTTTCCCCTTGAGATTGTGGCTCTGGTCGATCGTGTACGCGATATCGGCCCGCTTGCCGGTCTCCCACTCGAAATAGCGAATCTCGTGGAAGATCCGGAAGACCTGATAGGGATCGATGGAACCGATGGTCAAGTCATCATCGGCGTAACGACGATCGTTAAAGTGAAAGCCTCCCAGCATCTCTTCAGACAGCAGCCAGGCAACGATTTGCTCAATGTTCTGCGCCGCATAGTGATGTCCGGTATCGACCAGCACTCGGGCTTGCGAGCCGGCGGCGCGAGAAAGAAGCAGCGACATACCCCAATCCGCGATATCAGTGTGGTAAAACGCAGGCTCAAACGGCTTGTATTCAATCAGAAGTCGCTGCCCCAGAGACAACGCAGCATGCGACTCCTTCAACGCTTCGGTAAACCACTGCTTGCGTTGCCGAATATTCGCAGTTCCCGGGTAGTTTGAGCCGTCCGCAAACCACATGGAAACGTCTCGGCTGTGCAGGCGCCGGGCAATCTCAATGCTGTCCTTCGTATGTTGCAACGCCCGCTGGCGAATTGCGGGGTCAGGATTGCCGAAGGAACCGTACTTATACTCCTGGTCTTGGAAGAGATTGGGATTGATCGAGCCGGGCAGAACCCCGTAGCGGTCGGAGAATTTCTTGATGTCGTCTGTGCTATGCACACCCTCGGGGCAATCCCACAGGACGTGCAAGGCGACTGTCGGGCAGACGCCTGTGAGAAGATGAACCTGGCCGGCGTCGCTGAACTTCTCCTCAGTTGTAGTTGCTGCCGCAGGTTGGATAAATTTTCCGAATCGTGTGCCAGTATTGGCGAAGCCCCAGGACGGTAGCTCGATTCGGAACGTCTCGAGCGCGTCAAATATCTTCTTACTCGTACTTGCGTCCATATGGGTCCCCACTTCTCATCGAAGGGTACAATCCTTTCCAGCACCAGATCACGAATTTCTTTTCCAGAACATTTACTTTTGCATTGCAGAACGCACAGCATAACACCCTAGCGAGCCAAACGGGTCAGAAGACGCTTCCCGCCTAGAGTCGTCGACATGAATCGCTGGCTTCTCGGCCGAAAGAGGCTCCCATGCGCTTAAGCAACTTCTTCGCATACGGTACTAGCTTCGCCTTCCTTCTTGCTGCTTCCTGGAGTTTCGCCGGCACCCCTTTGACGCTTGCCAACTTGCGCTGCGAGTACAAATCCAATCCCATCGGGATGGACGTTGCGCAGCCTCGTCTAAGCTGGGAACTGGTGTCTGCGGAACGAGGGACGGTGCAGGCCGCGTATCAAATCCGCGTGGCGGTTTCCACCGCAAATTTGGCGAAGAACAAGCTGACCTGGGACTCAGGCAAAAAAATCTCGGATGCTTCCACTCAAGTTGTCTATCAGGGGCCGAGCTTGCAGACCGGCCAGCGTTATTACTGGCAGGTCCAGGTCTCGGACAATCATGGGCGTAACTCAGCGTGGAGCGAACCGGCTTATTGGGAAATGGGATTGCTCCAGCCTTCCGACTGGAAAGCTCGCTGGGTCACTCCCAACTTGCAGGAGGATCCGGCAAAGTCTAATCCGGCCCCGATTCTGCGGCGCGTATTCGACGGAAGGGGCAATATCGCAAGCGCACGCCTTTATGCCTCGGCGATGGGTTTGTACGAATTGGAACTGAATGGCAATCGGGTCGGCGATCAATATTTCACGCCGGGATGGACCGCTTATGATTTTCGTTATCAGTACCAGACCTATGACGTCACCGCGCTGTTGAACCCGGGAAAGAATTGCTTGGGGGCCCTGCTCGGCGACGGCTGGTTCCGTGGAAACATGGCATGGGATAACACGCGCAATTCCTATGGAACAAAATTGGCGCTGCTCGCTCAGTTGGTCATTACATATAAAGATGGCAAGCAGCAAGTTGTCGCCACCGACGAGAACTGGAAGGCGACGACCGGCCCCATTCTAATGTCGGATATTTACAACGGCGAGACCTACGACGCCCGCTTGGAGCGCATCGGATGGAGCGAAGCCGCCTACGATGACAAGGATTGGAAGGGCGTGGCGTTGCTCGATTCGCCCAAGGCAAAGTTGGTGGGTGCTGTAGGGCCGCCTGTGCGGGCGATCGAAGAAGTCAAGCCGGTCAAAGTTATTGAAACTCCGGACAGCAACACCGTGCTCGACATGGGACAGAACATGGTTGGCTGGGTGCGATTTCGCCTGCCGGCTCCTGCCGGCACCACCATCACTCTGCGGCATGCCGAGGTTCTCGACAGCAACGGCAATTTCTACACTGAGAATCTGCGCTCCGCAAAACAGACCATTCGCTACACCGCGAAAGGCCAAGGTAGCGAGGTTTTTGAACCGCATTTCACGCTTCAAGGCTTCCGCTATGTGGCTGTTGAGGGATGGCCCGGAGAGTTGCCTCTCGATGCTTTTACCGGTGTAGTGGTTCATTCGGCAATTGAGCCCGCCGGCACCTTCGAAACTTCGAACGTCATGCTGAATAAGCTGCAGCACAACATCGTCTGGGGGCAGAAGGGAAACTTCGTCGACGTTCCTACGGATTGCCCGCAGCGCGATGAGCGGCTCGGTTGGACTGGGGATGCTCAAGTTTTTGCCCCGACGGCCTGTTTCAATCACGACTCTGCTGCCTTCTATACCAAGTGGCTGAAGGATGTTGCCCTCGACCAGGAAGACGACGGTGCAGTGCCGTATGTGATTCCTAATGTTCTTTCCCACAAGACGCGCACGGGTGCAGCCGCCTCGGCTGGCTGGGCAGATGTCGCAACCGTGCTGCCCTGGACACTCTATCTCTCCTATGGCGACCGCCGAATCTTGGAGGAACAGTATCCCAGCATGAAAGCCTGGGTGGAATACATTCGGCGCCAGGCAGGAGACCAGTTCATCTGGAAGGGTGGGCACAGCTTCGGGGATTGGCTCGCTTACTCCACAACCGATGCGGATTACCCCGGAGCCACCACCGACAAGGACTTAATTCAGACCGCGTATTTCGCCCGCTCGACCGACTTGCTGCGATCGACGGCTGAAGTCCTGGGGAAGAAGGAAGACGCCGATTTCTACGCTGGACTGCTCGATCACATCCGGTCTGCCTTCCAGACGGAGTTCGTTACTCCAAATGGACGGCTTTCTTCCAACACGCAGACTGCGTATTCGCTGGCCTTGGCTTTCGATCTGCTACCGGAATCGCAGCGCAAGGAAGCGGCCGAAAGGCTGGCCGCGGATGTCCGCGCGTTCAAGCACATCACGACTGGCTTTCTTGGTACACCGCTGATCTGCCAAGTGCTGAGCGACTACGGATAT
This sequence comes from Acidobacteriaceae bacterium, assembly GCA_003132405.1. Lineage (GTDB taxonomy): Bacteria > Acidobacteriota > Terriglobia > Terriglobales > Acidobacteriaceae > Acidiflorens. The sequence goes on from PKXQ01000082.1 coordinate 9,961, forward strand.
TTCGACGAAGCTTATATGCTGCTGAACCGAACCGAGTATCCTTCCTGGCTCTACCCGATCACCAGGGATGCCACCACCATCTGGGAGCGCTGGGATGGCATTAAGCCGGACGGCTCTTTCCAGGACAAATCAATGAATTCGTTCAATCACTACGCGTACGGGGCGATTGGCGAGTGGATGTATCGTGTAATTGCGGGGATTGTAATCGACCCCAAGCAGCCGGGCTACAAACACATTCTGATCCAACCGCATCCCGGAGGCGGATTGAGCTTGACGAAAGCGTCGGTGCAGAGCATGTACGGTAAGGTCGCTTCGTCATGGGAGCTGAAAGAGGGGAAGATGACGCTGCGCGTCCAGGTTCCCGCGAACGCGACCGCCTCCGTACGCCTGCCCAAAGCCAAGCTGGAACAGGTGACAGAGAGCGGGAAACCTCTGCAGTTGAGCCTTGGCATTTCGGGAGCGCGGCAAAGCGACGATGCCGTCTTTGCTGAGGTTGGTTCGGGGATCTACGTTTTCGATTTCAACTACGAAGGCGCCTCTCAGTAACCGTGGGAATGGAAGCATCGCGCAGGTACTGTGCCGTTCGACAAGCTAGAAAGAATAAAGCTAGGCTGCGGTGGCTGCCTTGTCCGAAAACGAACGTAATGCGGTCCACAAACGGGCTTCGAGGAGATCAATAGGCGATCTCCCCGATCGCGACTTCTGGACCGCTTCGCAGAACTGCAGCCAAGTGCCGAGCGAGCGCACCCAACTGGCAGAATAACTTCCGAGTAACGGACAGCTGGCGAGTAACCGGGGAAAGCTAGTTTTCGACAAAACTCCGCCCGCAACAATTGACATATACAATCGCAGTAAGCTGTTTTTGGCTTGGGATGGTGATCCATCGATTTTGCGATCCTTCCGTTTGTCCTGCTGGTTCGAACCCCATCCGCATGTAACCAACAGCATCATGCAGGAACAAGAAGCTGACCCCCAACTGAAGGCCACTCTTGCGGTGGACTGGATTCGGCCGATGAGGACTGAGGCTGAGGAACTTCGGTGGATAATCCTGTTTTTGATCACTCAGTTTAGAAAGAAGCATCCGTATGTCACCTCGTGGTTTTTATCCCGGCGCGTCGCGCGTGCGCAACCTAAGGCCGCTCTTTAGCCTTTTCTCAAGCGACCTGGCCATCGATCTGGGAACCGCCAACACACTCGTTTATGTTCGTGGCAAGGGCATCGTGGTGAACGAGCCGTCCATCGTAGCCATGAACAAGAACACCGGTGAGGTGGAAGCGGTGGGAAGAGAGGCCAAGGAAATGCTCGGCCGTACACCGGGCCACATCGTTGCAATTCGGCCGTTGAAAGAGGGGGTCATTGCCGATTTCAAAGTGACCGAGAAGATGTTGAATTACTTTATCCAGAAAGCGCACAACCGCAAGATGTTGGTGCACCCACGCATTGTGATTGGTGTGCCCGCGGAGATCACGCAGGTGGAACGACGCGCGGTCATGGACTC